>NZ_PYHR01000002.1:2400000-3000000 GCF_003121705.1 Serinibacter arcticus
CGTCCACACCCGCGTGCGCGGCCCAGGCGACGTCCACCTGGAACGTCACGTGCTCGGCGTCGGTCTCGGCCACCAGGATCTCCCAGGCGGACTGCACCTCACCCTCGTGCTCGTAGGTGGTGGTGAACTCACCGGCGTGGTTGTGGCCGAAGAACTTGCCCACCCCCGCCTCGACGGAACGCTCACCCAGACGGTTCATCGTCGCCGCCGTGGCCAGCGTGTTCTCGTACGAGGAGATGCCCGGAGCGGCGAAGCCACCCGAACCCACGTACTCCTGACCCAGCGTGCTCACGTACTCCAGCGTCGCGTCGAAGGTGTTCTCCGCGGTGTTGTAGTGCGAGGACGGGATCGACAGACCCAGCGAGTCGGCGAGGTCACGGAAGTCCTGCGCCTCGTACCCACGCAGCGTGCTGCCGAACGGCTCGATGTTCTCGAAGCCGATCGCCGACAGGCGCTCCATCACGTTCGGCCAACCGATCTGGTTGGCCCAGTTGTTCAGCGAGAACATCCCCATCGAGACCTGCTCGACCGGGATCTGCACCAGCTCCGGGTCGGTGTCGCCGCCCTCGACGACCGAGAAGTCGATGCGACCGATGGAGGTCGTCTCGTCGTTCTCGTCCGTCTCGCGGTAGGTGACCGTGTAGTCGCCCGCCTCGGTGACGTCGAACGGACCGTCGTAGGTGGCCCACTCGCCGTCGTTCACCGAGTACTCGACCTCGGCGTCCCCGCCGTCGACCACGACCGTGGCCGGGGCGTCGTACGCCGAGAAGTCGGCGCACGAGACGGGCATGCCCGGGAAGACGCTCTCGTGGATCATCACCGACAGGGGAACCTGACGGGCGACCCAGTCCGCGCTGCCCTGACCCGAGGCGTTGCCCTCGGCGTCGGAGACGAGGCCACCGCGCACGTCGTCGGTCGAGCTCACCCAGATCTCGTTCGGCGGCGCCATGGGGCCGCTCGGGTCGTTCTGGTAGTGCCCGCCCATGTCGACGCACTGGCCGCCGTGCAGGTGCGAGGGGTACTCGGTGTCGGGCTCGAGGCCGGCGGCGTCCACGGTGACCGTGGTGCCCTCGGCCGTCTTGACCATCGTGGCCGTGCCCGTGATCCCGTTGTCAGCCGCGGCGCTCGCCGTGCCGGAGTGGCCGGCGTGCCCGCCCTCGTCGTGGGCGTGCGGCTCCAGGACACCGTGCGAGGTGCCCAGGACGTTGGCCGTCACCGAGGACGGCTCGGGGTCGGTGCCACCACCGGCGGGGATGCCGGTGAGGTACTCGAAGCCCGCGGATGCGAAGCCCTCGCCATCGGCGGCGCGGTCGTACTCGATCGTGTAGTACTCGACGCCGACCTCCTCCGCCTTGCGCAGGATGTCCTGCAGCGGGACCTCGCCCTCACCCAGGTTCACGAAGGTGGGGTCGCCGACACCGAGGTTGGTGGCGTCCTTGATGTGGAGCAGCTCGATGCGCTCTCCGTGCTCCTCCAGCAGCTGGACCACGTCGACCCCGGCGTGCGCGGCCCAGGCCACGTCCACCTGGAAGGTGACCAGGTCCTCGTCGGTGTGCTCGACGAGCAGCTCCCACGCGGAGGCGGTCTGGTCGGCGTGCTCGCCGTAGGTGTGCTCGGTCGTGAACTCGACGGCGTGGTTGTGGCCGAAGAACTTGCCCACCCCCGCCTCGACCGAACGCGCACCGAGGCGGTTCATGGTCGCGGCTGTCTCGAGCGTGCTCTCGTACGTGGTGATGCCCGGAGCGGCGAAGCCACCCGAACCCACGTACTCCTGCCCCAGCGTCGCGACGTACTCGAGCGTCGCGTCGAAGGTGCCCTCCTCGACGTTGTAGTGCGACGTCGGGACCGCGAGGCCCAGACCGTCGGTCAGCGCCCGGAACTCCTGCGCGGAGTAGCCCGAGAAGTTGGAGCCGAACGGCTCGACGTTCTCGAACCCGATCTCCGACAGACGCGTCAGCACGGGCTCCAGGCCCTCGTCGTTCAGCCACGGCACCAGGGAGAACATGCCGATCGAGACCTGCTCGACCGGGATCTCCACGAGCGGCTCGGGCTCCGGCTCGGGCTGGTGGATCGCCCCGACGCCGACACCGTCGAAGTCGATGGCGTCCAGCTCGAGACCGGCCGTGGCCGTGACGTGCACCGCACCCGTCCCGGTCGGGAACACGAGGTCGGCACCGGCGGGGCCGGTGAACGTGAACTCGGCCCACTCCGGGGAGGAGACCTCCGCCGTCGCGAACGGCTCGGCGTCGGCCGAGCCCCATCGCAGCTCGACGGTGCCCTCGCCGGAGGCGGAACCCGTGGCTCCGTCGATGCCGACGAAGTTCACCGTGTTCCAGGCGATGCTTCCGCCGTCGCCGTAGACGACCTTGGAGAACGCGCGCGCGGAGTCGTCCGCCACGACCTCGACACCCTCGAAGGTGTCGGCGTGCTCGGCCTCCTTGTCGAAGGTGTTGAGCAGCGTGGTCAGCTCCGTGCGAGCCGGCGGGATGTCGCCCGCGCCCGCGTCGGTGTAGCCGGCCACGATGACGCCGAAGAGCTTCTCGGTCTCACCGTGCTCGACCGCCTCGGCGGGGGTGTTGAAGTTGCCCTCGCAGAGGTTCACGCGCTGCTCGAGCGGGTGGGCGTGCGTGTCGTGACCGAGACCGAACGTCCAGTTCAGACGGGAGCAGGCGATGGTCGGCCCGTCCTCGACGTCGGTCGCCGTGTACTTGAACGGGACGTTGTCGCCCCAGGCGAAGAACCCGCCGTCGGCCGGGTACTCCAGCGTCAGGGTGGGCGAGGAGTTGCCCACCGTGACGTTCACGGTGGTGGCGGTCGACTTGCCCTGCGGGTCGGTGACGCGCAGGGAGACCGTGTACTGACCGAGCTCCTCGAAGGTGTGCTCCACGGTCGGCGTGGTGGCGTCGGTCTCACCGTCGGCGTCGAGGTCCCACGCGTACGTGATGTCCTCGCCCTCGGGGTCGTAGGAGCCCGAGCCGTCGAGCTCGACGGTCAGGGGTGCCTCGGAGCCCGAGTCGGGCGTCGCCGTGGCGACCGCGACGGGGCGCTTGTTCTCCGGCGCGTACTCGACGCGGTACAGGCCCGCCGTCGGGTTCTGGCGGAAGAAGCCCTTGCCGTAGTCGAGCACGTACATCGCGCCGTCAGGACCGATCTCCATGTCGATCGGGCCGGACCACGGCGCCTGGTTGTTCGTCTCGAGGTCCTCGTTGGGGAGGAAGTTCTCGATGTCGGTCACCTCGCCGTCGAAGTCGACGGTGCCGTCCTCGAGCTCCGCGAGGGAGATCGCGGCGACGTAGTCCTGGCTGAACTCGTACAGGAACGTCTTGCCGTCCCAGTACTCGGGCAGCTGACCCTCGTTCTCGATGCTCTCGTCGTAGCGGAACGTCGGCCCGCCCATCGGTCCCTGACCGCTCTGGGTGGTGAAGGTGACGAGGTCGTCCCACGGCTGGTCACCGGGGTTGTCGCCGTAGTGCAGCTGCGGCGCGGTCGCCGGGGGCTGCTCGACGAGCCCGGTGTTCCAGCGCGAGTCGTTGGTCGCGCCGGCGGTGCAGTGGAAGAACTCGCGAGGAGCGGAGTTCTCGAAGTCCCAGTTGTTGTAGTCGGAGTTGGGCCCGTGGCAGAAGGGCCAGCCGCCGTTCATCGGAACGGTGGTGGACTGCCACTCGACGTAGCCCATCGGCCCGCGGTCGGGGCTCTCGACGGCGGAGTCCGGCCCGTAGTCGGCCCACGACAGTGCGCCGGTCTCGGGGTCCACCGCCATCCGGAACGGGTTGCGGAGCCCGTGGACGTACACCTCGTCGCGGGTCAACTCGCCACCGGGCTCCCAGAGGTTGCCCGCGGGGATCGTGTAGCTGCCGTTCTCCTGCACGGTGATGCGCAGGATCTTGCCGCGGAGGTCGTTGGTGTTGCCGGCGCCGCGACGGGCGTCCTGGCCGGGGGCGACGCCGGGGGCGTCGTTGTTCGGAGCGAAGCCGTTGGCCCCGACCGCACCCGCGGGGGTGTTGTCACCCGTGGCGAGCAGCAGGTTGCCGTCGAGGTCGAAGTCGATGTCCCCGGCGACGTGGCAGCACTGTCCGCGCTGCACCTCGACCTGGAGGATCTTCTGCTCGGTGGCCATGTCGAGCGCACCGGCCTCCGCGTCCCACTGGATGCGGCTGAGCTGGTTGTAGCCGAGCCACTGGTCCCAGTAGGACGACTCGTCCTCACCCTCGGGCAGGGTGGTGGGCGAGGAACCGGCCGGTGTGGTCTCGGGGTAGCGCTCGCCCTCCATCACGCGGGGTGCGTAGAAGAGGTAGACCCAGCCGTTCTCGGCGAAGTCCGGGTCGAGGACGAGGTTCTGGAGCCCGTCCTCGGAGTTGGCGTAGACGTCGATCGTGTTGACGACCTCGGTGATCCCCGTCTCGGGATCGGTGTGGCGGATCTCGCCGCTGCGCGCCGTGTGCAGCACGGTCAGGTCCGGCATGACGGCGAGCCCGATGGGCTCACCGGTGTCCTGGGTCAGCAGGACACGCTCGTAGTTGCTCCAGTCCAGGGCCGGGTCGACGGGCTCGTCGGCCGGCTGGTCCTCCTGGACCGCAACGGGGGGTGCGTCGGCGCCGACGGGGGCGGCGTACGCGGTGGGCGGGAGCATCAGGGCTCCCGCTGCGGCAGCGACGACCGCTGCCCGCAGGGGTGTGCGTCTCACAGGTGCACTTCCTTCGTCATCGAGGGGGTGTGCTCGCGGCCCGTCCTCGCGGTCGGGCCGTTCAAGAGGCGTGTCTGACGTGTCTCGATGCTCCTTTCTCGCGTGCCCCTGCCAGTGCCCCCTGCTCGACTCCCGACCCGGTCAGCGGGTCGAGAAGGCTGCGTCGAACGCGGCGTCCGAGGGCTCGAACGCCGAGCGGCGGACGAACTCCAGGGCCTGCGGCGCGCCGACGAGACGGTCCATCCCGGCGTCCTCCCACTCCACGGACAGCGGGCCCGTGTAGCCGATGGTGTTGAGCATCCGGAACGCGTCCTCCCACGGGACGTCGCCGCGGCCCGTGGAGATGAAGTCCCACCCGCGACGCGGATCGGCCCAGGCGAGGTGGGAGGAGAGCCGGCCGTTGCGGCCGTTGGTCATCCGCTTCTTCGTGTCCTTGCAGTGGACGTGGTAGATCCGGTCGGCGAAGTCCCACAGGAACGACACCGGGTCCAGGTCCTGCCACACCATGTGCGAGGGGTCCCAGTTCAGGCCGAAGCTCTCGCGGTGGCCGATCGCCTCGAGCGTGCGCTTGGTGGTCCAGTAGTCGTAGGCGATCTCCGAGGGGTGGACCTCGAGCGCGAAGCGCACGCCCACCTCCTCGAACACGTCCATGATCGGGTTCCACCGGTCGGCGAAGTCCTGGTAGCCGGCCTCCACGAGCTCCTCACGCACCGGCGGGAACATCGCGACGTACTTCCAGATCGCGGACCCCGTGAACCCGGTCACGGTCGTCGCGCCGAGGCGGGCGGCCGCGCGCGCCGTCATCTTGAGCTCCTCGGCGGCGCGCTGACGCACGCCCTCGGGCTCGCCGTCGCCCCAGATCCGGTCGGGCAGGATGTCGCGGTGCCGCGCGTCGATCGGGTCGTCGCAGACGGCCTGGCCCTTGAGGTGGTTGGCCACGGTCCACACCTTCAGGCCGTTGCGCTCCAGGATCGCGAGCCGGTCGGCGACGTAGTCGTCGTCCTCGGCCGCGCGCCAGACGTCGAGGTGGTCGCCCCAGGCGGCCAGCTCGAGACCGTCGAAGCCCCACTCCCCCGCGAGGCGCGCCACCTCCTCGAAGGGGAGGTCGGCCCACTGGCCGGTGAACAGCGTGATCGGTCGAGCCATCATCAGTCCTCTCGGTTGCCGGCGAGCCGTGGGTGGCGCGCCGGGGTGCCGCACGTCCCTGTGCGACGGGGTCGTGTCAGGGTCGTGTCAGGCCGGCACGTGGGCGGGAGCCGCGAACCGGGCCCCGGGCACGGAGACCCACGAGCGCCGGTCCTGCGAGCTGCGCTCGACGGCGTCGAGCACCCGCTGGATGCCGAGGGCGTCGGCGAAGCTCGGCGTCGGGTCCTGGCCCGACGCGATGGCGCCGACGAGGTCGGCCGCCTGGTTGACGAAGCCGTGGTCGTAGCCGAGGCCGTGCCCCGGCGGCCACCAGGCCGTGAGGTAGGGGTGCTCGGGCTCGGTCACCACGACGCGGCGGAACCCCTGCACGTGCGGGTCGTCGCCGGTGTCCAGCACGTTCAGCACGTTCATGTCCTCGAAGTCGAAGCTCAGCGCCCCGCGTGAGCCGTTGATCTCCAGGCGGATGGCGTTCTTGCGACCGGTCGCGAACCGGGTCGCCTCGAAGGTTCCGAGGCCACCGCCGGAGAGCTCGGCCAGGAACACCGCGGCGTCGTCGACCGTGACGGGGCCGCGCTCGGTGCCGGCCCGACCGGTGAAGCCGCCCGAGGCGGCCTGCACGGGCCGCTCGGTGACGAAGGTGCGCAGCGCACCGGTGACGGTCTCGAGGTGCTCGCCGGTGATGAACTGGACGAGGTCGACGATGTGCGAGCCGATGTCTCCGAGGGCGCCGGAGCCGGCGAGCTTCTTGTCCAGGCGCCAGGACAGCGGCGCCTCGGGGTCCAGGAGCCAGTCCTGGAGGTACTGCGCGCGGACGTGCCGGATCTCGCCGATCCGGCCCTCCGCCACGAGCTGCCGCGCGAGCTGGATCGCGGGCACCCGGCGATAGGTGAAGCCGACCATCGCGCGAACGCCGCGGCTCGCGGCGAGCTCGGCCGCCAGCGTCATCTGCTCGGCCTCGGCGATGCTGTTGGCCAGCGGCTTCTCGCACAGCACGTGCTTGCCCGCCTCGAGTGCGGCGACGGCGATCTCGGCGTGCGTGTGGCCGGGGGTGCAGATGTCGACCACGTCGATGTCGTCGCGGGTGAGGACCTCGCGCCAGTCGGTGGAGGACTCCTCCCACCCCAGTCGCTCGGCCGCCGCGGCCGTGGCCTCGCCGTCACGACCGCAGACGACGGTCATCCGAGGTTCGAGCGGAAGGTCGAAGGCGCGTGGCGCGGTGCGCCAGGCGTGCGAGTGGGTGGCCCCCATGAACGCGTGGCCGATGAGCGCGATGCCGAGCTCGGGCTTGCTGGTGATGGTCATGCTCGATGTCCTTCCCGGTTGGTGGGCCACGGGGCCCCGAGCGTGGCTCGGGGCCCCGTGACCGCGACCGCTACGTGCCGTGCTGGATCAGGACTCGAACGCCATGGGCAGGTACTGCTCGACGTTGTCCTGGGTCACGACCGGGGCGAACAGCTGGATCTCGCGCGGGACCTCGAACTGGACGAGGTCGCTCATGCCCTTCTGCTGCGCCAGGAGGCGGGCCAGACGGACGCCGTCGGCGGCCTGAGTGGACGGGTAGACGACCGTGGCCTGGACGACCGAGTCGCCCGACTGGATCTCGCGCATCATGTTCGCCGAGCCGGCGCCGCCGACCATGAAGAACTCGCTGCGTCCGGCGTTCTCGATGGCCGCGAGGACCCCGACGCCCTGGTCGTCGTCGTGGTTCCAGATCGCGTCGATCTGCGGCGCGGCCTGCAGCAGGCCGGCGGTGGCGGACTCGCCGCCCTGGACGGTGAAGTCGGCGGCGACGCGGTTGGAGACCTCGAGGCCGCAGTCGCCCAGCGCCTCGGCGAAGCCGGCGCTGCGGTCCTGCGTCAGCGGCAGGGAGTCGATGCCGGCGATCTCGGCCACGACGGCGTCGGACTGACCCTCGAGCTGCTCGCAGATGTACTGCCCGGCCGAGACGCCCATGCCGTAGTTGTCGCCGAGCACCGTGGTGCGGGCGGCGAACGGGCTGGAGAACTCGCGGTCGACGTTGACGACCGGGATGCCGGCCTCCATGGCTCGGGTGGCGACGGCCGTCAGAGCGGCGCCGTCGAAGGGCAGCACCACGATGGCGTCGACGTCGTCGTTGATGAACTGCTCGATCTGGGCGATCTGGGCGTTCACGTCGTCGGTGCCCTCGGACAGGCGGAACTCGACGTCCTCGTAGCGGTCGGCCTCGGCCTGCGCGCCGCGGGTGATCGCGCCGATCCAGCCGTGACCGGCGGCGGGGCCGGAGAAGCCGATCGTGACGGTCTCGCCGACCTCGTCGTTGGCGCCGCCGCCGGCGGCGGGGGCGGACTCACCGCCGGTGGCGGCGGGCTCGGTCTCGGGGCGGGGGGCTCGTTGCCGGTGCAGGCGGTCAGGACCAGGGCCGTGGCGGCAAGGGCTCCGACGGCCGTCCAACGACGGCGGGGGGTGGTGGTGCGAGACATGCGTTCCTCCTTGAATGCAACGGGTGTGTGGCAGGCGCCACCAGGGTGGAGCGGGTCGAGCGGGTGGAGCTGAGGGTGGGCGGACGGTGGTGCTGATCGGCGGTGGGGCCGATCGGGTGAGGGCGACGCCGGAGCGTCGCTACCTTCGCTGGACGGTCGCGAAGCGCTGCTGCAGGAGGACGGCGATGACGATGATCGCGCCCTTGGCCAGCGCCTGGACCGAGGAGTCGAGGTTGTTCTGCGTGAAGACGTTGGTGAGGATCTGGAAGACCAGCACACCCAGCACGGTGCCGACGATCGTGCCGCGCCCACCGGCCAGCAGCGTGCCGCCGATGACGACGGCGGCGATCGCGTCGAGCTCGTACAGGTAGCCGTTGCTCGAGGAGCCGGAGTTGACGCGGGACAGCATCATCACCGCGGCGATGCCGGCGCACAGGCCCGCGACCGCGAAGACCCACATGGTGTGGCGCTTGACGTTGATGCCCGCGAGGCGGGCGGCCTCGGGGTTGCCACCGACGGCGACCGTGCGGCGGCCGAACGTGGTGCGCGTCAGCACGAACCAGCCGGCGGCCGCGACGAGCGCGAACATCCAGACGATCTTCGGGACTCCGAGGAGGTCACCGCTGAACGTGGTGGTGAACCCGGAGTCGCGGACGAGCTGCGTCTGGCGGCCCGAGATGATCTCCGCCAGGCCTCGTGCGGCCACCAGCATGGCGAGCGTCGCGATGAACGCCACCACCCGCCCGTAGGCGACGAGCAACCCGTTCACGAGACCGGCGGCGACACCGACGGCGACCGCGGTCAGGACCATCACGATCCAGCCGAACTGGCCGGCCATGTTCTGCGTGGCCCACGTGGTGGCCCACACGGTGGCGAGCCCCATGACGGACCCGACCGAGAGGTCGATGCCGCCCGCGGTGATGACGAAGGTCATGCCGACGCTGATCACGCCGATGACGGCGGCCTGCTGGAGGATGACCAGCATGTTGGGGACGCTGAGGAACCGGTCACCCGCGGTGACGGTGCCGATCACCAGGAGCAGGACCAGCGCCAGGACCAGACCGAGGGTCTGACCGAGGCCCAGCCCTCCGCCCAGCTTCGGCTTCCTGGACGGGGTGGCCTGCCCCTCGGTCTGCTCGACCGGGGCCTGGTCGCCGTCGGTCGTGGTCGTTGTAGCCGAGCTGTCGCTCACGCGTGTGCTCCTTCCATGACGAGGTCGAGCACGGTGTGCTCGTCGATCTCGGATGCGGGACCGGTGTGGACCACGCGGCCGTCGGCGACGACCAGCACGCGGTCCGCGAGGCCGAGGACTTCCTCGATCTCGCTGGAGACGAGCACGACCGCGGTCCCGCGCCGGGTGAGCTCTCGGATCAGCTGGTAGATCTCGGCGCGTGCCCCGACGTCGACGCCACGCGTCGGCTCGTCCAGCAGCAGCACGTCGCAGCCGTGCACGAGCCAGCGGGCGAGCATCGCCTTCTGCTGGTTGCCGCCGGAGAGGGTGCGGATGTTGCGCTCGACGTTCGGGGGCGCCAGGTGGAGCGCGACCGCCTGCTCCTTGGCGGCCTTGCGCTCGGCGCGCTCGTCGAGCAGGCCGAACCGGGCGAACCGGGCGAAGGTCGAGAGGGTGATGTTGCGGTAGATCGGCTCGTCGAGCAGGAGCCCCTGGCTCTTGCGCTCCTCGGGCGCCAGCCCGATGCCGCGGCGCACCGCGTCGGTGACCGAACCGCGGCGCAGCGTCGTGCCGTTGACGCGGACCGATCCCGCGGTGGCGCGGCGTGCGCCGTAGAGGGTCTCGAGGATCTCGGAGCGTCCGGCGCCGACGAGTCCGGCCATGCCCACGACCTCGCCGGGTCGGACCGAGAAGCTCACGGGCTCGAACGTCCCCTCCAGCGCGAGGTCCTCGACCTCGAGCACGGGCGTCTCGGACTGGGGCCCGACGGCGTCGCCGCCGAAGTTCGTCACGACGTCGCGACCGGTCATCAGGGAGATGAGCTTCGCCGTCGGTGTCTCGGAGACGGGGAGGGAGGTGGCGACGGTGCGCCCGTCCTTGATGACGGTGATGCGGTCACCGATCTGCCGGATCTCCTCGAGGCGGTGGGAGATGTAGACGATGGCCACCCCGTGGTCGCGCAGGGTGTTGACGACACGGAAGAGCTGGTTCACCTCCTCCTGGTCCAGGACCGCGGACGGCTCGTCCATGATCATCAGCTGCGCGTCGTGAGAGAGCGCGCGGGCCATCTGGACGACCTGCTTGCCGGCCGCGGAGAGCGAGCCGACGAGACGACCCGGGCGGATCTCGGAGTGGCCGAGCCGCCCGAGCAGCTCCTTGGCGCGACGGTTGGCCTCACCGCGCTTGAGCACGCCACCGGTGGCGAGCTCGTTGCCCAGGAAGATGTTCTCCGTCACTGTCAGGCCGTCGACGACGTCGAGCTCCTGGAAGATCGTGGCGATGCCCATCTTGAGGGCGGCCGCCGTCGAGGTCAGCTTGACGACCTCGCCCTTCCAGCGGATCTCGCCCGCGGTCGGCTGATGAGCTCCGGCGAGCACCTTGATCAGCGTCGACTTGCCCGCACCGTTCTGACCGAGGAGGCAGTGGACCTCACCGGGCACGACGTGCAGATCGACACCGTCGAGAGCCCGAACTCCGGGGAACTCCTTGACGATTGCGTTCATCTCCAGCAGCTCCGCTGGCGGGTCCTCTGTGACCATACGGCGACACTAACGACACCTTCCGCCGAGTGTCAACGTAAGTGGGTAACATTCGTGTCACGGATGTGCGGCACGCCGACAAGTTGGACGACGTGCGGCACGGTCCCTAGAGTCACGGGCATCACCGCGGCGCCAGGGGCCCGCGCAGAACCCCGGCCCGGAGCCGTGAGTCTGCGGCTCTCCCGTCGATCGACGCCACGGGAGGGGATCCAGGGAAGGCTCCCGAGGAGAGGTAGACGGATGACGACGGACACCGTGAGGCCGCGCACGATCGCGCGATCGGCCGGCACCGGCGAGCTGTTCCAGATCTTCCGTGACGGTCGGTCACGGACCCGGACCGAGCTGGCCACCCTCACCGGTCACGCCCGTTCGACGATCACCTCCCGGCTGGACGCCCTCCTGGCGAGCGAGCTGATCGCGCCCGTGCCCGAGGCGAGCTCGACGGGCGGCCGACCCTCCACGTCGTTCGCGTTCAACCCGACCTCCCGCGTCGTGCTGGCCATCGACCTCGGCGCCACGCACGGCCGGCTCGGCCTCACCGATCTCGCGGGCAAGGTGCTGGCCAGCAGCGACGACGCGATCGACATCGCCGCCGGTCCGGACGTCGTCCTGTCGTGGGCCGCCGACGCCGGCCGGCGTCTCCTGGTCGAGGCCGGCCGCGCCCCCGAGGACCTGCTGTGCGTCGGGGCCGGACTCCCCGGCCCGGTCGAGCAGTCGACCGGTCACCCCATCAACCCGCCGATCATGCCCGGCTGGGACGGTGCGGCGGTCCCCGACATCCTCACCGACCTCCTGGGCGTGCCCGCGTTCGTCGACAACGACGTCAACCTCATGGCCCTCGGCGAGCACCGCCACGCGTGGCCCGAGGTCGAGAACCTGCTCTTCGTCAAGGTCGCCACCGGCATCGGCGCCGGGCTCATCCTCGACGGCGACCTGCGGCGGGGCGCCCAGGGCGCCGCCGGCGACATCGGCCACATCAGCCCGAGCGACGGGCTCACCACCCCCTGCCGCTGCGGCAACGTCGGTTGCCTCGAGGCGGTCGCCGGTGGGGGCGCCCTCGCTGCCGAGCTGCGGGAGCAGGGCGTCGACGCCACCGTTAGCGCCGACGTCGCGGCCCTCGCGCGCGCAGGGAACCTGCCCGCGCGGCACGCCGTCCGCTCCGCCGGACGCCTCATCGGGACCGTGCTCGCCAGCTGCGTCAGCATGGTCAACCCGTCGCTGATCGTCGTCGGCGGCGTGCTCGCCGAGTCCGGGGACCACCTCATCGCCGGGATCCGGGAGGTCGTCTACCAGCGGTCGCTCCCGCTGGCCACGCAGCACCTGCGGATCGTCACGGCGCGGACCGGTGGCGCGGCCGGCATCCTCGGAGCCAGCATGCTCGCCATCGACGAGATGCTCTCGATCGCGGCCGTGGACGCCCTCGCGGCCTGAGGCGTCGGCCGCCCGCGACCGCCGGGCTCGCTAGCGCGGCTCCACCCCCGCGAGCTCGAGCAGCAGGTCACGCACCTGCACGGCCTCGACGCGATCGCGCGCGAACGCCGCGTCGTCGCACAGCAGCACCGGCGCGTGGCGGGGGTCCTCCGGCAGTCGGCCGTGGCTCCCGCGCACCGGAGACGGGTCGAGCGGGACGACCTGCATCGAGTACCGCAGCCCCGCCTTCTTGCGGATCAGCGTGGAGGCCGCCCGCGCCTTCACCCAGCGGTCGTCCGGGTCGAAGAACAGCTCGGCCGGGTCGTAGCCCGGCTTCTTGTGGATCTCGACGGCGCGCGCGAAGTCGGGCGCGCGATCGTCGTCGAGCCAGTAGTAGTAGGTGAACCAGGCCTGCGGCTCGCTCACGACGACGAGGTCGCCCGCCCGGTCGTGGTCCAGACCCGCCGCCGCCTTCCCGGCGGCGTCGAGCACCTGCTCGACCCCCGGCAGGTCGCGCAGCAGCGCCGCCACCTCGGGCAGGTCGTCGGGGTCGTGCACGTAGACGTGCGCCACCTGGTGGTCGGCGACGGCGAACGCCCGCGAGGTCCACGGGTCCAGCAGCTCCCCGGTCGCGTTGTGGTGGACGTGCAGCAGCCCCGCGCGGCGCAGCGCCCGGTTGATGTCCACCGGCTGGTCCACGGGGGTGATGCCGTACTCGCTCAGGACGACGACGCGCACGCCGAGCGCGCGGGCGTCGTCGAGCAGCGGGGCCAGCTCGGCGTCGAGCTCCTTGGCGGCGCGCACGCCCTGCGGGCTCTCGGGCCCGTAGCGCTGGTGGTCGTAGTCCAGGTGCGGCACGTAGGAGAGCGTGAGGTCGTGCGTGGGCAGCATCCGCCGCGTCGCGGCGATGATCCAGCGCGAGGAGGCGATGCTCGCCGTCGGCCCCCAGTAGGTGAAGAGCGGGAACGGCCCGTTCTCGCTCTCGAGCTCGTCGTGGAGCTCGGGCGGCCACGACCAGAAGTCGGGGTCCTTGCGGCCGTCCGCGTGGTAGACGGGCCGCGGCGTGACGGTCGAGTCCGCCGTCGAGCCCATCGCGTACCACCAGCAGACGTTGGCGACGCGGTAGTCCGGCCGCGAGCGCCGGATCGTCTCCCACACCTTCTCCCCCGCCACGAGCCGGTGGTGCTGCCGCCACAGCAGCACCTCGCCGAGGTCGCGGAAGAACCAGCCGTTGCCGACGGCGCCGTGCTCGGAGGGGAGCGTGCCGGTGAGGAAGGTCGACTGCACCGAGCACGTGACGGCCGGGAGCACGGTGCCGAGCTCCGCCTGGAAGCCGGCCGCGCCGACCGCGCGCAGGTGCGGCATGTGCTGCAGCGCGCTCGGCGTCAGGCCGACCACGTCGAGGACGAGGATCTTGGTCATGCGAGCTCCGGGGTCAGGCCGAGGGTGGCGAGGTGGTCGGAGGCCCAGGCGAGCTCCGCGGCGATGCCGGCCACGAGCGCGGCGTCGGTCGTCGGGCGCTGGGCCGCCGGCAGCACGCCCCAGGTGTAGCTCTCGACCTCGAGGTGGTCGACCAGCGGCGCGGGGCCGCCGAGCAGCACGTCCAACGAGTCGCGCAGCTCGGCGGTGGTGCTCCGCAGGCCGGGGGCCTGGGCCTCGGCGTGCAGCGGCACGTGGAAGTGGACGCGCCACGGGTCGGTCGCGGCGCCGGTCGCGGCGGCCGTCGCGCCGCTCGCCGATCCCAGCGCGTCCGGCAGGTCGTCCCAGCCGTCCTCGGCGGGGTCGCTCACCCCGGAGCCCGCGGGGACCCGGACCTGGTGCAGGAACCGGTCCTCGGCGAACTCCGCCAGCGCCGCGCGGGACTCGTCGTCGGCCGGGTCCTCGACGTGCAGCGCCGCGGACACCTGCGCCTTGACGATCGGGACACCGGCGGCGGCGAGCCGGTCGACGGCGTCCGACGCCGTGCCGAACCCCGTCGCCAGGTGGCACAGGTCGAGGCAGACGCCGAGCCGGGAGGTGTCGAGCCCGTCGAGCGCGACGACCGCCTGCTCCACGGTCTCCACGACGCAGCCGGGCTCGGGCTCGAGCCCGACCTGGATGCTGCGGCCGGTCTCGCGCTCGATCGCCGCGAGCTCGTCGGTCAGCCGGGCGAGGTTGTCCCGCGCGACGGCGGACCCGGCCGCGTCCCACGGCTCGCGCCACGCGAGCGGGAGGGTCGAGATCGAGCCGCGCGCCACGTCGTCGGGAAGCAGCCGCGCGAGCACCCAGGCGGCGTCGGCCGTGTAGGTGAGCCGCTCGGTGGTGGTCCAGTCCGGGTGGTAGACGGCGTGCTTGACCACGGGCGCCTGGAACGCGCCGTAGGGGAAAGCGTTGACGGTGACGACCTCGCCCCCGGCCTCGCGCAGCCCGTCGCGCAGGCGCGCCAGGGCCCCGGCGTCGTGCCGCAGCGTGTGGACCGCATCGGCCGACAGCCACGTGCCGACGCTCAGCGACGACGTCCCGAGCCGCTCGCGCACGGGCCGCGCGTAGGTCGCGAGCTGGGTGACGATGCCGTCGACGTCGTGCGCGGCGTGGACGTTGGTGCAGTAGCCGAGGTGGACGGTCCGGCCGGAGGGGTGCTGCAGCCGCATCAGCCGATCGCCTCCCCGCGCGCCAGGGAGTTGCCGGCGAACTCGGTCGCCGGGGCGGCGTCGGACCCCGGCTCCTGGAGCACCAGCCGCCCGCTGCGGCCGTAGAACTCCACCGGGTTGCGCCACAGGACGCGGTCGACGTCGTCGTCGGTGAACCCGGCCGCGAGCATCGCCGTGCCTGTGTGGTGCGTGGTCAGCGGGTCGCTGTGCCCCCAGTCGGCGGCCGAGTTGACCAGGATCCGGTCGAGACCCACGCGCTGCAGGATCGACACCATCCGGTCCGGGGACATCTTCGTGTCCGGGTAGATCGAGAAGCCCGCCCAGGCGCCCGAGTCGAGCACGACGTCGACCGTCCGCTCGTTGAGGTGGTCCACGACGACGTCGGCCGGGGCGAGCCCCGACTGCGCCACGATCTCGAGCGTGCGCAGCGTGCCCGCCTCCTTGTCGCGGTGCGGCGTGTGCACGAGCACGGGGAGCTCGTGCTCGCCCGCCAGCTCCAGCTGGCGCACGAACGCGTGCTCCTCCTCCGGCGTCATGGAGTCGAACCCCGTCTCGCCGACGGCGACCACGCCGTCCTTGGCGAGGTACCGCGGGAGCTTCTCGAGCACGCCGATGCAGCGCGGGTCGTTGGCCTCCTTGGGGTTCAGGCCGATCGTCGCGTGGTGGGCGATCCCGAACCGGGAGGCCCGGAACCGCTCCCAGCCGAGCAGGCCGTCGAAGTAGTCCAGGAACGAGTCGACGGACGTGCGCGGCTGGCCCAGCCAGAACGCGGGCTCGGTGACGGCCCGGACCCCGGCGTCGTACATGGCGCGGTAGTCGTCGGTGGTGCGCGAGGTCATGTGGATGTGGGGATCGAAGATGCGCACGATCACTCCTTCTCGGAGGGGATGGACCCGGAGGTGGTGGGGGCGGACAGGAGGCGGCGGGTGTCCTCGGAGACGACGCGGCCGGCGGCCTCGCGCTCGGCGGCCAGGCCCGCCGCCATCCGGACGAGCTCGGGGTCGGTCCGCTCGTCGAGACCGTCGACGGCGGCGAGCGGGACCCCGACGAACAGGCACTTCAGCACCGCGTGGCGCCACTCCGGCTCGGGCAGGTGGGCCCCGCCGTACGGGCCGACGGCGGCCGCGACCAGCCGCGTGTCGTTCGTGCGGAGCGCGTCGCGCACCAGGTCGAGGGCGGCCGCTCCGAGATCGAGGTCGGGCAGCGCGCGCAGCACGGCGCGGCGCTCGTCGCTGTCGCCGTGGTGGTACAGGTCCGCCAGGACCTCGACGGCCTGCTCCGGCGAGCCGGCGACGGGTCGCCAGGCGAGCAGCAGCTCGCGGCGCCCGAGGTCCTCCAGCCGGGCGTGCAGCAGTCCGTCGGGATCCTCCTCGCCGGTCGTCGGGCCCGGACCGCGGCCCAGCGTGCGCGCCGCGGCCGCGAACAGCACCGGGAGCACGCCCGGATCCGTCCGCACCCGCGCGCGCTGCTCGGTCAGTCGCTCGGTGTTCAGGGTGGTCGTGGTGGTCATGCGTCCGTCCTCCTCGACGTCGTCGTCGTTCCAGCCTCGCGCGGGCCTCCGAGCGCCACCCCGGCCCGGCCGGCGGCCAGGCGGAGGGCGGCGAGGGAGCTGGTGGCGACCCGGGGCGCGGCGTGGTTGTGCCTGGCGAGCTCGACGCTCAGCAGCCCGTCGTAGCCCGCGTCGGCGAGCGCGCGCAGCAGCGGGGGCAGGTCGACGTCGCCGTCGCCCAGCTCGAGGTGCTCGTGCACCCCGGGCCGCATGTCGTCCACCTGCACGTGGACCACCCGGGCCCCGTGGGTGCGCACGACGGCGACCGGGTCCTCCTCGTTGCACGTCAGGTGACCGAGATCGAGCGTCATCCGGAGCCGCTCCGGGCGGCCGGCGCGCCGGAGGAGCTCGTCGACGTCGGCCGCCCGCTCCAGGAACATGCCCGGCTCGGGCTCGACGGCGAGCGTGACGCCCGCGCGTTCCGCGGCGTCGATCACCGGGTCCAGGGTGGTGAGCACGCGGTCCCACGCCACGGCGTCGGACACCCCGTCGGGAAGGATCCCCGACCACAGGTGCACCACGGGGGACCCGAGGTCCACCGCGATGTCGACGGCGCGCAGCAGCAGGTCCGTGCGCCGCTCGCGGCCCGTGTCGGAGACCAGGGTGGGGTGGTGCTTGTGGCGGGGGTCGAGCAGGTAGCGGGCCCCCGTCTCGATGACGACGGCGAGGCCGGCCGCCTCCAGCGCCCCCGCGACGTGGCGCACCCGGGCGGCGACGTCGGGCGCGAACGGGTCGAGGTGGGCGTGGTCGAGCGTGAGCGCCACCCCGCCGTAGCCGAGGTCCGCGAGCAGGCGCAGCGCGTCGTCGAGCCGGTGGTCCGTCAGACCGTTGGTGCCGTAGGCGGGGATCACGTCGTCGCCACCCGGCGGGCGAGGCTGCGCAGGAGCGGGGCCGCCGCCACGAGCACGAGGCCGACCGCGGGGGCCGCGGCCGCCGCGAGCTGCGCGGCCTGCAGCGGCAGGAGGCCGCCGATCCCGGTGCGGGTGGCGCTGCGGACCGTGACCGCGTCGGGCGAGGCCGCCGCGGCCACCTGGGCACGCCCCACGGTGACGCCGTACAGGGCGGCGAACCCGGCTGTCACCGCACGGTCCGGCCAGGAGGGTCGGTGGTCCCCGACGAGCGAACCGGCGACGGTCGCACCGGCCACCCCCGCCGTCGTCGCCACCGCCGACCACGCGACGACCGGGCTCGAGCCGTGCACCTCGCCGCGGGCGAGCGCGGTCACGGCGACCGTGTGGGCCCCGGTCGCGAGCGCCGTCGGGACGGCCGCGCGGTCGCCGCACGCCCCGAGCATCACGTCGAGGCCGCGGGCGAGGCCCATCACGGCCGGGCCGAGCGGGGTCGGCTTCGCCACGAGGTCGTACGTCCACACGGTCGCCGCCAGCGCGGCCGCGACGCCGAACCCCCGGCGGCCGAGACCGGTGGCGAGCAGCAGCCCCGCCCCCGTCAGGCCGCCCGCGAGCGCGAGCGCGGTGCCGGGGGTGACGCGTCCGGACGGGATCGGGCGCTCCGGGCGCTCGTGCGCGTCGAGCTCGCGGTCGGAGTAGTCGTTCAGCGCCATCCCGGCGAGGTAGAGGCAGGACGCGGCGGCCGGCGCGACGGCCGTCCGGCGACCGGCCGGCCAGCCCGACGCCGCGGCACCGGCGAGGGCGTCACCGGGGACCGAGAGGACGGCGGGCAGCCGGACGAGCTCGACGAGGTCCGCCGCCGTGGGTCGGCGCGGAGTCACGCCGTGGTCCGCGGCGCCTGTGCCGGGGCCTGGGCCTGGCCCGCAGCTGCGACCGGGGCCGGCAGCGCCGCCACCCAGGCGGTGAGCGCGTGCCACTGCTCGTCGAGGGCGTGGGTGTCGGCCGCGATCGGCTCCTTGAAGAAGAAGCCGAGCGCCGGGAGCGGGCCGCGCTCGCCCGCGTCGTGCGCCCGGGCCAGCAGGCGCGCGAGGTCGAGCACGAGCGGGGCCGCGAGGACGGAGTCGGCGCCCTGCCACGTGAACTGCATCGTCATCCGGGTCCCGAGGAAGCCCTCGAAGGACACGTGGTCCCAGGCAGTCTTCCAGTCGCCCTGGTCCGCGACGTAGTCGATGCGCACGGGCCCCTCCACCGGGTAGCCCAGGATCTTGGAGACGGTCAGCCCCTTGGTCGTGGTCTTGCTGAGGGCCGTCTCCGGATCGGCGAGCGTCCGGCCGTCCCCGCCGCCGAGGATGTTCATCGCGGTCCACGAGTTCACCTTGAGGGCGCGGCGACCGAACATCGGGGCGAGCGCCGACTTCACGAGGGTCTCGCCCGTCTTGCCGTCCCTGCCGGCCCACGGTGTGCCGACCTCGCGCGCCAACGCCTCGAGGGCGCCGCACGCCGGACCGCTGCTCGGGGTGAAGGCGGCGAGCGGGCAGCCGGCGCGGAACGCGGCGTAGGCGTAGAGCGAGCTGACCGGCAGCGGGGAGAGGCCGGCGTCGAGCTGACGCTCGAGCTCCTCGAGGTCCTCGAGCGCGGCGGACGGCGGCGTGGGCGGCTCCGTGCTGGAGACGTCGACCACGACGACGCGCTCGAGGTCGTGCTCCTGGCGGAACGCGGCCAGGTCGGCCACGAGCTGGTCGGCGGCCCGCCGCTGCGGGAGGTCGCGGCCCGCGCCGGGCCGGATGCGGGCGTCGACCTCGGCGAGGTCGTCGGCGAGCAGCTCGACGAGGCCGTGCGGCAGGACTCCGGTCCGCGCGAGCGCGCTCGCCTGCTCGGCCACGGTGTGCTCGGCGACGTCGTGGCCCCCGACGAGCAGCGAGCCCAGGGGGGCGAGGCCTGCGCCCTCGAGCTCAGGGAGCTCGGTGACCATCCCGGTCGGCGGGACGATGCCTCGCTGGAGGGCGAGCAGACCGACGGTCGCGGTGGCGGCGACGGAGCCGCGGGCTCCGACGAACCACACCCCCGTGCGTCGGGACGGCGGGCGCGGACCGGTCGGGGCTGGAGGGGTCGCTGATGTGATGGACTCGACATTGAGCATCCCACCACGGTACTCGCCTTTTGTCGGCGGTCAAGAAAACTATGGGGAGCCCGACGCGGACTTCCGTTCCTTCTCGCCACATGTGCCCTCCGATTCGGCCCCCCCGAGCCCGAGCTCCCCCGGTCCGACCAGCACCTGCCAGATCCAGGCAGCCGCCGTCCCGACCGTCGGCCGCGGCTCCAGCGCGATCCACGCCCCGAGCACGCCGGTCACCGATCCGGCCACCCCGGCGGCCGCGACGTCCACCGGCATCCCGCCGAACGCCGTCGTGCCCGAGTGCTCGATCGCGTCGCGCGCGATCTCCCGCACGCGACCCTGCAGCCGCGCGACGGCGACCGGCGAGCCTCGCTCGCCGAACACCCGCGCGTAGACGGCGGCGTAGGCCTCGAAGTGCTGGAGGTAGACCACCAGCGCCGAGGGCGGGCTGTCGTCGACCAGGTCGAGCAGCGGCGGGAGGTCGGCGCCGTCCTCCTGCATCGCGTGGTCGATCGCGTCGGCCAGCAGCGTGTCCTTGTCGGAGTAGTGCTGGTAGAAGCTGCTGCGGTTGACCTCGGCCCGCTCGACGATGTCGGCGACCGTGAAGTCCTCCAGGTCGCGCTCGCTCGCCAGGGCGAGCATCGCCCGCTGGAGGCTGCGCCGCGTACGGGCGATTCGGGGGTCCACCCCCGCATCCTTGCAGGCCCGGAGCCGTGACGCAGGACTTATGCCACAACTGTCGCTATTCCGACACTTGTCGATTAAGGTGGTCGCCGGGCCCAGTGACGCGCCTGTCGACCGCATCCCGATGAAAGGCGCCTCGTGGCACGTCTCCTGTACCGACTCGGAATCTTCGCCTCGCGGCGGGCCTGGCAGGTCCTGCTCGGCTGGGTCGCCGTGCTCGCCGTCGCCGGCGGCTCCTTCCTCGCCTTCGGCGGCACGCTCGCCACCACCTTCAGCATCCCCGGCACCGAGACCTCCCGGGTCACCGACGAGATCGCGGACGAGCTGGGCGGCGCCGGCGGCGCCACCGGCACGGTCGTCTTCTCCGCCGACGACGGCGCCCTCACCGCCGAGCAGCAGGCGGAGATCACCGCCGCCCTCGACGGCGTGCGAGAGCTGGACGGCGTCGGCGACGTCGTCGACCCGTTCGCCACCGAGGTCATGCGTGCCGCGCAGGCCGAGGAGCTCGCCGCCGGGCGCGCCATGATCGACCAGCTCCCCGCCGACCAGCAGGCTGCCGCCGGCGGCGCCCAGATCGACGCCGGCGAGCGCCTCCTGGCCGCGGCCGCGAACCTGCGCACCCTCTCCGAGGACGGCACGACCGCTCTCGGGACCGTCGTCTTCGAGGCGAGCACGTTCGACCTGTCGACCGAGGTGAAGGAGTCGGTCACCACCGAGCTCGACGCCAACGCGATCGACGGCGTCACCGTGGACTACTCCGCCGAGCTCACGCAGTCGGTCGACGGCCTGGTGGGACCGGGCGAGATCATCGGCGTCCTGGTGGCGCTGATCGTCCTCGTCGTCATGTTCCGCTCGCTCGTGCCCGCCCTCACGCCGCTGATCTCCTCGATCGTCGGGGTCGGCGTCGGCGTCGCCGGCGCGATGGCCTTCTCCGGCGCCGTCGAGATGTCGTCCGTGACCCCGGTGCTGGGCGTGATGCTCGGGCTCGCCGTCGGCATCGACTACTCCCTGTTCATCATCAACCGCCACCGCCGCCAGCTCCTGTCCGGCATGGACGTGCGCGAGTCCATCGGCCTGGCGAACGGCACCGCGGGCAACGCCGTCGTCTTCGCCGGCTCCACCGTGGTCATCGCGCTGCTGGCGCTCAACGTCACCGGCATCGGCTTCCTCGGCGTCATGGGCACGGTCGGCGCGGTCTGCGTCCTCGTGGCCGTCCTCGTCTCGGTCAGCCTCACGCCGGCGCTGCTCGGCCTGCTCGGCCCGAAGGTCCTCGCCCGCCGCGCCCGCGCGACCGTCGGTCAGGACCACCACACCGACGCCACGCCCACCCCGATGCGCACCGGTCGCGCGGTCATCGGCGGCGTCGTCGGCGTGCTCGCGCTCCTCGTCGTCGCGATCCCGGCGCTCGACATGCGCCTCGGCCTGCCCGACGGCTCGACCGAGGCCCAGGACACGACGCAGTACCGCTCCTACTCCACCGTCGCCGAGAAGTTCGGCGCCGGTCAGAACGGCCCGATCGTCGTGACCGCGTCGCTCCCCGAGGCGGTGCCGGCCGAGATGCTGACCATCGCCCAGGCCGACCTCGCCGACACCCTGCTCGCGCAGGACGGCATCTCCGCCGTCGCCCCCGCCGGGGCGTCGGAGGACGGCACCTTCCTGCTGTTCCAGGTCGTGCCCACGGACGGCCCCGCCAGCGAGGCGACCGAGCAGCTCGTCCACGACCTGCGGGCCGCCTCCCCGCTCGACGGCGACGTCGAGCTCGGCGTCGCCGGGGCGGCCAGCGGAAACATCGACATCTCGGACAAGCTCGCCGACGCCCTGCCGATCTACCTGCTCGTCGTCGTCGGACTCTCGCTGATCATCCTGATCGTCGTCTTCCGATCGCTGCTGGTGCCGCTCATCGCGACGGCCGGCTACGTGCTGTCGCTGGTCGCGGCCTTCGGTGCGATCGTCGCGGTCTACCAGTGGGGCTGGCTCGGCGCCCTGTTCGGCGTCGAGACGCCCGGTCCGGTGCTGAGCTTCGCCCCGATCATCATCATGGGCGTGCTGTTCGGGCTCGCGATGGACTACCAGCTCTTCCTGGTCTCGGGCATGCGCGAGGCGTACGTGCACGGCATGCCCGCCCGGGCCGCCGTGGTGGCCGGTCGCCGCAGCGGTCGCGCCGTCGTGACGGCCGCCGCGATCATCATGGTCTCGGTCTTCGGCGGGTTCGTCTTCTCCCACCTGGCGATGGTCCGGCCGCTCGGCTTCGGCCTCGCGATCGGCGTGCTGTTCGACGCCTTCGTCGTCCGCATGCTCATCGTGCCGGCGCTCATGCACCTGTTCGGCGAGAAGGCCTGGTGGCTGCCGCGCTGGCTCGACCGCATCGTCCCGAACGTCGACGTCGAGGGTGCCGCGCTCGAGCGCAGCCACCCGCTGCCGTCGGCCGGCGGCGAGGTCGCGGACCCGGAGCCCGCGCCCGTCCGCTGAGCCCCACCCGCTGCGCCGAGGGCGCCGAGGTGCGCGACGTCGTCGCGCGGCTCGGCGCCCTCGGCGTTGCTACGCCGTCGGATCCTCCAGGGCGTCCAGCAGCGCGAGGTCGGTGTCGGAGATCGTGAAGTCGAGGTCCGCGTTCTCGGCGATGCGCGACGGGGTGGTCGACTTCGGCAGCGGCAGCACGTCCTTCTGCAGCAGGTAGCGCAGGCAGAGCTGCGCGACCGACCGCCCGTAGCGCTGGGCCACGGCATCGACGTCGGCGTCCTCCAGGATGGCGCCCGTGGCGAGCGGCGAGTAGCCCTCCACGAGGATCCCGTTCGCCCGGCAGTAGGCCACGACATCGTCCTGCGTGTGCCCCACGAAGTACCGGATCTGGTTGACGTGCGGGCGGTGGCGCGCACCGGCGGCGAGCTTCTCGAGGTCGGACACGGAGAAGTTCGAGACGCCGATCGAGCGGGCCCGGCCGTCCTCGAGCGCGTCCTCCAGGGCCCGCCACGCCTCGGCGTTCCCGGCGGAGTGATCGGAGCCGATGTCGTCCCACGGCCACGGGGCGTGGATGAGGTAGAGGTCGACGTGGTCGTCGCCCAGGAGCTCGAGGCTCTCCGCGAGGCTGTCGACGGCGCCCTGGTAGGTCTTGATCTCGGCGGGGAGCTTCGTCGTGACGAAGACGTCCGACCGCGGCACGTCGCTGTCGGCGATCGCGCGCGCGACCGAGGCCTCGTTCCCGTAGCCGCGGGCGGTGTCGATGTGGCGGTAGCCGGCGGCGAGGGCGGTGGTCACGGCGTCGTAGGCGTCGTCGCCGTCGGGGATCTGCCACGTGCCGAACCCGAGGCTGGGGATCTCGAGTCCGTTCGCGAGGGTGAAGTGGTCGGTGAGGGCGCTCATGTCGTGGTCTCTCCAGCTGTCGACGTGCGTGTCGGGGCGTGCCCTCCCACCGTAGGCCGACCCCGTGGGAGCGGATCGACTCGACTTCCTCACCGTTCGAGCACCGGAGTCTTCCCCCAATCCGCCGGAACCTGGATAACCTCAGCACGTGACGACCAGCTCAGCGGTGCCCGGACCGAGCACGATCACTGCGCCGTCGACCCCTCGGGGGGAGGCCAGGCGCCAGGTCAGCGACTTCACGGAGCTCGCCAAGGCGGTCCGCGAGGCGGGGCTGATGCGCCGGCGTCACGGCTACTACTGGACGCGGTTCGCCGTCCTCAACGTCGCCCTCGCCGGCGTCGCCGCCCTGGCGTGGTGGGTCGGCGAGTCGTGGTGGCAGCTCGCCGTCGCGGCCCTCCTGGCCGTCGTGCTGGGTCAGTTCATGTTCCTGGGCCACGACGCCGCGCACCGTCAGATCTTCGACTCCGGTCGGTGGAACGACGCCGCGAGCCTGGTGATCGCCAACCTCTACGCGGGGATGAGCTACGGCTGGTGGCAGCACAAGCACAGCCGCCACCACGCGAAGCCGAACCAGGTCGGCGCCGATCCCGACATCAAGACGGGCGCCCTCGTCTTCCACCTCGAGAGCGGTGGCAAGCCCCGGACGCGGCTCGGGGAGCGCCTCCGCGCGCGGCAGGGGTCGCTGTTCTTCCCGCTGCTGCTGCTCGAGG
The DNA here is from genome assembly GCF_003121705.1 of Serinibacter arcticus. NCBI lineage: Bacteria > Bacillati > Actinomycetota > Actinomycetes > Micrococcales > Beutenbergiaceae > Serinibacter > Serinibacter arcticus. Next base: position 2,424,306 of record NZ_PYHR01000002.1, read on the forward strand.
GCCTCAACCTGCACGTCTCCGGCCTCAAGACCATCTTCGGCAAGGAGCCGGTCAAGCACCGCTCGACCGAGATCCCGCTCGTGCTGGTCCGGCTGGTGGGCTACCTCGCCCTCGTCTTCTGGTTCCTCCCGCTCGGGATGGCGTTCGCCTTCATCGGCGTCCAGGTCGCGCTCTTCGGCCTGTACATGGGCGCGGTCTTCGCGCCGAACCACAAGGGCATGCCGATCGTCCCCGCCGACTCGAAGATCGACTTCCTTCGCCGCCAGGTGCTGATGAGCCGCAACATCACCGGCGGCCGCCACATCGACCTGTACATGGGCGGGCTCAACTTCCAGGTCGAGCACCACCTGTTCCCCTCGATGCCGAGCCCGCACCTGCGTCTCGTGCAGCCCATGGTGAAGGCGTTCTGCGAGGAGAAGCTCGTGCCGTACACCGAGGCGACGCTGCTGGAGTCCTACCGCATCGTCATCCGGCACCTGGACAAGGTCGGCCTGCAGGCGCGTGACCCGTTCAGCTGCCCGCTCACCAGCGAGTTCCGCTCGCGCTGAGACGCGTTCCCGCGTCGGCCCCGGCGCGCCGCACGCCCTGGTCGATGTCACCAGGCCCGGCCTACCCTCCCGTCATGGGAGTCCGCAGCTTCGAGCACGTCGGGGTGATCGTCGAGGATCTCGACGCCGCCGCCACCTTCTTCACCCTGCTCGGGTTCGAGCGGGGGGAGACCGCCCGCGTCGGGGGTGAGTGGGCCGACCGCGTCAACGGCCTCACGGGCACGCAGGTGGAGATGTGCTTCCTCACCGCGCCGGACGGCTCGGGGGCGATCGAGCTCTCGCAGTTCCACGCCCCCACCTCCCCGCCGCGCGGGCCGGACGCGGCGTCGCACGTGCTCGGCCTGCGCCACCTCGCCTACCGCGTCGACGATCTGACGGCCGTGCTCGGGCGCGTCCGCGCCGCGGGGTTCGAGACCGTCGCCGAGGTCGTGAACTACGAGGACGTGTGGCTGGTCTGCTACGTCCGCGGCCCCGAGGGGCTGATCGTGGAGCTCGGGGAGCGGCTCGACGGCGGTGATGATGACGGCGGTGGTGGCGACGACGGCCCGGCGGCCTCCGGGGCGCCGGTCGATCTGCGTGGCGCCGACCTCCGAGGGGCCGATCTGCGCGGCGCCGTGCTCCGCGGCGCCGACGTCGCCGGCGCGGAGATCGACTCGCCGTGGCTCCTGGAGGAGGGCGGTCGGCTGCTGGTGAACGGCGTCGACGTCGTCCCGCTGGTCGACGCCGAGCTGGACCGTCGCTTCCCCGGCCGCTCCGAGCGTCGCGCGAGCGACCCGGCCGGGCTGCGCTCGGCGTGGGCGCGGCTCGAGGAGACCTGGGAGCGCACGGTCGCGCGGGCGGAGGCGCTCCCGCCGGGCGGCGTCGACGTCTCGGTCGACGGCGAGTGGACCGTGGCGCAGACGCTGCGGCACCTGGTCATGGCCACGGACACGTGGCTGGGTCGCGCCGTCCTCCGCCTCGATGCGCCGTACCACCCGATCGGTCAGCCCGACGCCTCGTACGCCGCCGACGGCGGCGACCCGTCGATCTTCCGCACGGAGGCACCGACCTGGGACGAGGTCCTCGCCGTCCGTGCGGAGCGGGTCGCGATGGTGCGCGACCTGCTCGCCTCGATCACCCCGGCCCAGCTCGACGAGCAGCGCACGAACCCCTGGGCGCCCGAGCACAGCGAGACCGTGCGCTCGTGCCTGCACACGATCCTCGAGGAGGAGTGGGAGCACCACCGCTACGCCGTCCGCGACCTCGAGGCGATCGAGCGGGGCGGGGGGCGGGTGGCGCCGACTGACGCTCAGCGCGCGGGGCGGTCCGGCTCGGTCGGATCGGCCTCGCGGTCGGGGGCGACGAGCTCGGTCCACGGGGTGCCCTCCCACGCCACGAGGTGCCACTCGCCGTCGACCAGCTCCAGCTCGACGACCCCGGTGTTGCCGAGCGCCCGTGCCAGGGCGTCGGAACCCGCGGCGTTGACGGCGCGACCGGCCACCCACGTGCGGATGGCGGCCCCGTGGCTGAAGGCGACGGCGACGCCGGAACCCCCGCCATCGGCACCTCCGGCGTCCGAGGCCGCGGCGACGACCGCCTCGACCGCCGCGTCGTAGCGCTCGAAGAACGCGTGTCCGTTCGGGCCGCCCGGCATGGCGCGGTCGAGCTCGCCGGCAGCCCACCCGAGGGCGGTGGAGAGGTAGGTGTCGACGGAGACGTCATCCGACCGCATCGTCAGGTCCCCGGCGTCGATCTCCTCGAGCCCGGGTGTGACGACGACGTCCAGCGACCGGTCCTCGGCCAGGGGCGCCGCCGTCAGCTGCGTCCGCTGCATCACCGAGGCGTGGATCGCGACGATCGGCACGTCCGCGAGCAGCGACGGCAGCGCCGCCGCCTGCTCCTCCCCGAGCGCCGTCAGCTCCGGGCCCGGGATCCGGGTCTCGAGCTCGTGGCGGGTGTTGGCCTCGATCTGACCGTGGCGGATGAGCAGCAGTGTCATGCCCTCCAGGCTAGGCGGCCCCTCCGGCCCCTCCGGCGCCTCAGGCCCCTCCGGCCCCGCCGTTGCGCGCACCGGTGGCCGCTTCACCGCCCCTGAAGCGACCATCCGTGCGCACAACGTCCGCCGACGCACCGCCTCCCGGCCCCGGGCCCGGCCCGGGCCCGGCAAATCCCGTGACCGCCGGCCCCGGGCCGCGGGAGGATGCCCGCATGGCGCAGGCGAACGGCTTCACGTACGAGGTGGTCGGCGAGACCGTCGTGATCTCCCACCACGGTCGCCGCGCGACCGTGCTGCGCGGCGCGAGGGCGAGCGAGTTCCTGGACGAGGTCGACGACGACGCCGATCTCCAGGGACTGATGGCCCGGCTCACCGGGAACTACAGGCGCGGCAACGAGCGCGAGGCGCGGCAGCATCCACGCAACCGGGGCGCGGGCCGCTGAGCTGTGCCCCGGACCGTCGCGCCAGGCGACTCGACGGGGTCCGCGCAAGATCTGACCGGCAGGCGACACACTCGTCACAGGGGCACCACCCACGGGCCCGCCGACGACGGAGGTCTCCGATGCCCACGACCACACCGCGCGGACGGTCGGGGGCGACCGGCGTCGCCGTCGTCGCCGCCCTCGGCCTGACACTCGCGGCGTGCGGCGCACCGGGCACGTCCCCCGCCGACACCGCTCCCGACGCGAGCTCCTCGGACGACGCCCAGCAGTACGCCGCCTTCGCCACGCTCCTGGAGAAGGGCGACGGCGGGCCGCGGCTCTGCCTCGGCGGCGTCAACGAGTCCTACCCGCCCCAGTGCGGCGGACCGGTGATCCTCGGGCTCGACTGGGCCGACGTCGCCGACGCGGAGACCGCCAGCGGTGTGACGTGGGGCTCGGGCTGGGTCGTCGGGACGTACGACGGCGAGGCCTTCAGCCTCACCGAGCCCGTCCGGACCGACCCGCCCGCGGGGGTCATCCCGCCCACGAGCTCCTGGACCTCACCCGAGGCGCTGTGCGAGGACCCGTTCCGGGGCGGACGCGAGGGCGGGTACCCGACCGAAGCCGGCCCCGACGGCCCGGCGCTCGACGCCGAGGGAGCGTCGGCGGTCGGGCAGCTGCAGGAGCGCTCGGCCGCCCTGCCCGGCTACGTCGAGCTCTTCGTGTCCGACGGGTACAGCGAGTTCAACGTGCTCCTGACGGAAAGTTCCGACGTCGACGCCGCCCACTCCGCACTGCGCGAGGTCTGGCAGGGCTTCCTCTGCGTCGCCGCGCGCGACCTCCCGTCGAACGCCGAGTCCCAGGAGGCCTCGGCCGCCCTGAACGACGACCCGGGCGAGCTCGGCCTGCTCAGCTGGGGCGCCGACACGGTCGGCGGCCGGTTCGGCGTCGAGGTCGTCCTCGCCGACGACGAGACCCGCGCCCGCATCACCGACCTCCTCTCGCCCTGGTACGAGGCCGACGACGTCGACCTGACGGGCCGCCTCGTCCCGGTCGAGGTGGGCTGACCCTCCCGAGGGACGGCGTGACGCGCCGGCGCCCGACGGCGACGCGCAGGTGGCCGCCCGGTGAACACCTGGCCGGGCGGTTGCGGCGTCGACCGCCGCGGCCGGACGATGGAGGCAGGACCGCCCCCTCCGCCGTCGTCCGCCGCCCAGCGGCCTCGAACGGCACGCCCAGCCAGGAGAACCATGAGCCCCTCGAACCCCCCGAGCGACCTGCGCGAGTACATCGAGTACCTGCGGGACACGGGCTACACGGTCCGCGACGGCCACACCCCCGACCCCGACCTCATCGATCCGGAGGGCAACCCGGTCTGGTCGTGGAAGGAGGGCTACCCCTACGAGGAGCTCCTCAGCCGCGAGGAGTACGAGGTGCAGAAGTACGACCTCCAGGTGGAGCTGCTGAAGTTCCAGTACTGGCTCGAGGACAACGGCAAGCGGGCGATCATCCTGTTCGAGGGACGTGACGCGGCGGGCAAGGGCGGCACGATCAAGCGCTTCACCGAGCACCTGAACCCGCGCACCGCGCGCGTCGTCGCCCTCGCGAAGCCGAGCGACCGCGAGATGGGGCAGTGGTACTTCCAGCGCTACGTGAAGCATCTGCCCACCGCCGGCGAGATCGTGATGTTCGACCGCTCCTGGTACAACCGGGCGGGCGTCGAGCGCGTGATGGGCTTCGCCACGGACGAGGAGTACCAGACCTTCATGTCGCAGGCGCCGTGGTTCGAGAAGGCTCTGGTGGAGTCCGGCATCCACGTGACCAAGCTCTGGTTCTCCGTGTCCCGCACCGAGCAGCGGACCCGGTTCGCGATCCGGCAGCTCGACCCGGTCCGGCAGTGGAAGCTCTCTCCGATGGATCTCGCCTCGCTCGACCGCTGGGACGACTACACCGCGGCCAAGGAGGAGATGTTCCGCCGGACCGACAAGCGGCACGCCCGCTGGACCGTGATCAGGTCCAACGACAAGAAGCGCGCCCGCCTGAACGCGATGCGGTTCTTCCTCAACCAGTTCGACTACGAGGGCAAGGACGCGGCGGTCCTCGGCAAGCCCGACCCGCTCCTGGTGCTCCGCAGCAAGAACGAGCCCGCGGACGAGTGAGCGGGCCCTACTCCCGGAACGGGATCGAGGACACGTGCACGGGCAGCGCCGGGTAGCCGAGGCTGACGAGGAGCTCGCGCAGCGTCTCGGCGGACGCGCCCGCATTGCCCGACGGCGAGACGGCCAGCGCCCGGATCGGCAGCGGTGACGGGGCCAGGGCGACGGCGGCGCCGTCGGGTGCACCGGTGAGGCGCACGTAGGGCGCGAGTCCGTACGGCGTCGCCCGGAACTGGATCAGTCCGGGCGGGAGCGTCGAGGTGGCGGGATCGTCGCTCGCACCGAACGCCGTCAACGGCGACCCGGCAGGGTTCCCCCGGAAGACGACGGTGGAGTGCCTGATCTCGCGCTCGTCGACGAATCCGCCGTGCTTGCTCAGCAGCATCGCCTGCTCGACGTCGTCGAGGAACGCCATCATCTCGGCCACGACCTGCGGCGGCACCCCGGCGGCGCTCGCTCCATCGACGGCGCTCGCCCCCGCCGACCGTGCGAGCCCCGTCTCCCGCGCCGCCGCCAGCCGCGCGATCCCGGCGTCGAGGCGGGCGAAGACGGCGTCGACGACCTCCTGCTGCTCGGCGGGTCCGTAGCGCACGGGCGACCACGGACGCTGCCGCACCTGCGGCAACGGGCCCGGGACGGTGGGGAGGCCCGTGCCGGTGTCGTCGACGAGCGCCGCGAGCGGGGCCGAGCGGTCCAGGCCGATCGCGTAGGACTCCCCCCGACCGCCGTAGCTGCGCCACATCGCCAGCAGGTCCCAGTCCTGCGCGGCGCTGAGCACGAAGAACTCGGCGGGCGACGGCGAGGCGGTGTCCACCTCGGCCGTGATGAGCTCGTGCAGGAGGCGGTAGGTCGGGTCCTGGTCGCGGCGGCGCTCGAGCTCGGCGACGAGGAGGTCGCGGCCGAGGCTCACCTCGCTCGCGTCGTTGAGGAAGCGGGACGACGTCGCCCACAACACGTGCCCGCGCAGGATGGCCAGCAGTCCGTAGGCATCCGTGTAGTGCCAGACCAGGCTCACGACCGGACCTCCGACATCTCGCCGACGACGGCGAGCAGCTGCAGCTTCTCGTAGCTCTCGCTCCCGGGCGGGGCGGTGTAGACCAGCAGCGCGTGCGCCTGCTCGGGATCGTGGAGGACCTGGCAGGTGAGGTCGAGGCGTCCGACCGTCGGGTGGACGTAGCGCTTGATCTCCCTGGGCCGGATGCCGACCTCGTGGAGCGCCCACAGCTCGCGGAACTCCGCGCTGCGCGCCAGGAGATCGTCGACGTAGCGCGCGGCCCGCGATCCGGGACCGCGTTGCGCGAGCACCCCTCGCAGCCCGGCGGTGTACATCCGCGAGTAGAACTCGTGGTCCTCCGGCAGCTGCATCGTGCGGGCAGCGGGGTCGGTGAACCACCGGTAGCCGATGCTGCGCGCCAGGCCCTGGCGGTGGGCCAGGTCGCCGAAGAGGGCGACGCCGAGCGGCGTCTGCCGGAGCGTCTCGCCGAGCTCGGTGACCACCTCGGCGGGGGTGTCGGTCAGCCGGTCGAGGATGCGCAGGACGCCGGGGCTGATGTGGTCGCCGCCCGCGCCCCGGGCCGGCGCCCGGTGGCCGGCGAGGTGGAAGAGGTGGTCGCGCTCGTCCCGGTCGAGGTGCAGGCCCTGGGCGATCGCGGCGACCATCTGCTCCGACGGCTGCGGGCCCCGCTCGCGCTCGAGGCGCGAGTAGTAGTCGACCGACATGTGGCACAACGCCGCGACCTCCTCGCGGCGCAGCCCGCTGGTGCGACGACGCTGCCCGCGCGGCAGCCCGACGTCCTCCGGCTGCAGCGCCTCGCGGCGGCCGCGGAGGAAGTCGGCCAGTCCTGCTCGATCGATCATGGCTGCATCCTGCCCCGCCTCCCGTCCCCGTAGCCACGGATCGTCAGGCCGTGGATAAGGTGCGGCACCTGCCGCAGGCTGGTCAGCAGACGGCACACCGGTGCCTCACCCCACGATCCAGGAGGAACCGTGCCCCGCTCGTTCGACATCACCATCCCCGACCTCACCGGCAGGCGCGCCCTCGTCACCGGCGCGAGCGACGGCATGGGGCTCGGCATGGCGAGCCGCCTCGCGGCGGCCGGCGCCGACGTCGTCATGCCGGTCCGCAACCCGCGCAAGGGTGAGGCGGCGGTCGAGAAGATCCGCTCCGAGGTCCCGGGCGCGAAGGTCACGCTCGAGCAGCTGGACCTGTCCTCGCTCGAGTCCGCAGCCGCCCTCGGCGAGAAGCTGCGCGCCGAGGGGAAGCCGATCCACCTCGTCATCAACAACGCCGGCGTCATGACGCCGCCCGACCGTCAGGCCACCGCCGACGGGTTCGAGCTCCAGATGGGCACCAACCACCTGGGCCACTTCGCCCTCAACGCCCACCTGCTCCCGCTGCTCAGGGCGGGGAGGGCGCGCGTCACGTCGCAGTCGAGCGTCGCCGCGCGCAGCGGCCGGATCAACTGGGACGACCTCAACTGGGAGCGGAAGTACGACGGGATGGCCGCCTACCGGCAGTCGAAGATCGCCGTCGCCCTCTTCGCCCTCGAGCTGAACCGCCGCAGCGAGTCCGGTGGCTGGGGAATCACGAGCAACCTCTCCCACCCCGGGGTCGCGCCGACGAGCCTGCTCGCCGCCCGACCCGAGCTCGGACGGTCGGAGGCGGCCGGGGGGCGCGGTCTGATCCAGTGGCTGTCGGACCACGGGATCCTCGCGGGCACGGTCGACAGTGCCAAGCTGCCGGCCCTGATGGCGGCCACCTCCCCCGAGGCGAAGCCCGGCGCGTTCTACGGCCCGCAGTGGATCGGCAACGTCGGGGGTCCTCCCGGCGAGACCAAGCTCTGGAAGCCGATGCGCACCGAGGACGCGATGCGGATGTGGGTCGAGTCGGAGCGGTTGACCGGGGTCACCTTCGGCTGACGGCAGGTCCGCGGCCTCGCTGACTGCGGACGGCCCTCGCTCTCTGCGGACGGAACGCCTCCCCGTCGTGCGCCCTGCCCCGTCACCGCAGGTCACAGCGTTGTGGCTCTGCGGACGGCCTCGGCCGTCCGCAGAGAGCGAGGGCCGTCCGCAGAGAGCGAGGCCGCGCCCGACGGCGAGGCGTCCGCCCGCCGGCGTCAGTCGCCGTCGGGCTCGCCGGCCGCCTTGTGCACGAGCGGTCGCAGCTGCTTCTCGACCGCGTCGGTCCACTCCAGGACGGCGAACGACGTCGCCCAGATCGGACCGTCGTCGAGCGCCGCGTCCTCGTTGAACCCGATGCTCGTGTAGCGGGTGCCGAATTTCGAGGCGGGCTGCACGAACGTGACGACCTTCCCGTCGCGCGCGTAGGACGGGAACCCGTACCAGGTCTTCCACTCCAGATGCGGGGCCTCCTCCGTCACGACGACGTGGAAGCGCTCCGCGATCACGCGATCGGCGCCGCTCAACGCCTCGATGGCCGCGAGGCAGGCCTCCGCCTCCTTCTGCTTCTTCGCGGCGCCCTTGACGCCCTTCATCGACCGCAGCTCCTCGGCGCGCTGCTTCATCGCGGCGCGCTCGTCGGCGCTGAAACCCTCGTTCGTGGCCATGGCCCGTCCCTCTCGATCGTCGGTGGGAACGAGGCTAGCCCTGACCTACGACCGCCAGAACGCCTCGGCGACGCGGCGGAGGTCGAGCAGGTCGCTCGTCCCGGCCAGCTCGCGGGCCGAGTGCATCGACAGGATGGGGATCCCGACGTCGACCGTCCGGATCCCGAGCCGGGTCGCGGTGATCGGGCCGATGGTCGACCCGCACGGGACGCTGTTGTGCGAGACGAACTCCTGCGTCCGCACCCCGGCCCGGTCGCACCAGCCGCGCCACGCGGCCTCGCCCACGCCGTCGGTCGCGTAGCGCTGGTTGGCGTTGATCTTGAGGATCGGGCCCGAACCGAGCACCGGCTGCACCACGGGGTCGTGGCGCCCCGGGTAGTTCGGGTGCACGGAGTGCCCGACGTCGCTGGAGACCAGCCACGAGTCCGCGAGCGCCCGCCGGTGGTCCTCGGACGTCGCGCCGAGCAGCGTCCCCACCCGCGCCAGCACGTCGGCCAGGAACGGTCCGTCGGCACCGCTCCGGCTGGCCGACCCGACCTCCTCGTGGTCGAACACGGCCAGCACGGGGATGTGCACGAGGTCGGCCCCGGCGTCGAGGTCCCCGACGACGTCGCTCGTCCCCGCGAGCGCCTCCAGCGCGCGCAGACCCGCGTGCACCGAGGCGAGATCGTCCAGGCGCCCGACGGCGAGGAACGCGTCATCCTTGCCGAACACCACGCCGCGGGCCGAGTCGGCCAGCACCAGGTCGTAGCCGCGGATCTCCTCCGCCGCCAGGCCGGCGTGGCTCGCGACCTCGCCGAGCAGGTCGGCGCTCACCGCGTCGCCGACGCCCCACACCGGCTGGGTGTGCACCTGCTTGTCGAGCGCGAGCCCGTCGTTGGCGGCGCGGTCGAGGTGGATCGCGAGCTGGGGAAGCCGCAGGAGCGGCGGCGTCGCGACGAGGCGGGTGGCGCCGTCGGCCGTCACGAGACGGCCCGCCAGGAGCAGCTCGCGGTCCAGCCAGGAGTTCAGCAGCGGTCCGCCGTAGACCTCCACGCCCGCCTGCAACCAGCCGCGCGACCCGGTGGTCGGGTGCGGCTTGAGCCGGAAGCCGGGCGAGTCGCTGTGCGCGCCGAGGATGTGGAACCCGGTGGTCCCCGTGGCGCGTGGCGGCACGATCCAGGCCAGCACCGCGCCGTCGCGCACCACGAGGTAGCGCCCGCCGGCGTCCAGGTGCCACGGATCGGTCTCGGACAGCCGGACGAAGCCCGCCGCCCCGAGCCGCGTCGCGACCTCCTCGGCGGCGTGCAGGCTCGAGGGCGAGGCCGCGACGAGATCGACGAGGTCGTCGGCGTGGGCGCGGGCGAGGGCACGGGTGTCGAGGGGTTCCACCCTCCGATCGTAGGAGGCACCCCCGACAGCTCACCCGCCTACCATCGAAGGATGACCGAGCCCAGCACCCCCGCCGCCCCCCTCGTCATCGTCGCCAACGCCGCGGACGGCACCCTCAGCACGTTCCGCCTCGCCGACGACCGCCTCGAACGGCTCACCGTCACGGAGGGGGTGACCGGCTGCTCCGCGTTCGTCATCGACACCGACCGCGACCTCGTGCACGCCGGCGTCAAGCGCGCCGCCGACGGCGAACCCGCCGGCATCCTCACGCTCGCGATCGACCGGGCGACCGGCACGCTGACCCCCCGCTCCCACCGCGACCTCGACGGCGGCAGCCTCAACTACCTCGCCCTGACGGCCGACGGCACCGTCCTCCTGGCCGCCTCGTACGGCGGCGGCTACGGCATCACCGCCCCCGTCCTCGACGGCGAGGTCGGCGCGCCCGTCTCCCGGATCGAGTTCCCCAACCTGCACTCCGTGCTCCCCAGCCACGACGGCGCGTTCGCCTACTTCGTCTCGCTCGGCGCCGACCTCGTGGCCCAGTACGCGCTCGGGTCGGACGGCTCGCTGGCCCCGCTGACACCCGAGACGGTCGCGGCCCCGAAGGACAGCGGTCCGCGCCACCTCGTGATCAACGCGTCCGGCGACGCCGTCTACGTCCTGACCGAGTTCACCGCCGAGGTGCTCCACCTCGCGCGCGACACGGAGACCGGCACGCTCGAGCTGCGCGGAGCGGCGATCACGGCCGACCCCGCCGCCGGGCTCGGCCCGAGCAAGCTGGGCCTCGACCCGAAGACGAACCACGTCATCTGGTCCGCCGACCTGCACTGGGGCGCGGGCGAGCGCCACCTGTGGGCGTCCGAGCGCGCCGCGAGCACGCTCGGCGCGGTCGCCGTGGCGCAGGACGGGTCGCTGACCGCGCCCGCGAGCTTCACGACGACGGAGCCCCAGCCGCGCGGCTTCGCCGTCAGCCCCGACGGCGCCTACCTGGTGGCCGCGGGCGAGCGGTCGACGACCGTCTCGCTCCACGCCGTCGACGGCGACCGGCTGACCCTGCTCCAGCAGGCCGAGACCGGTAACGGGGCGAACTGGGTGCGGTTCGCCTGATGGGCGACGTCGGCACCGGGTCCGAGCCGCACCTCCCCTGGATCGTGGCGGCACCCTTCGCCGTCTCGGGCGTCGTCCACCTGGTGCGCCCCGAGGGCTTCGAGCGCATCGTGCCGACGCCCCTCCAGGCGTGGGCGCGCCCGCTCGTGATCGCCTCCGGCGTCGCGGAGCTCATGTGCGCCGCGGGACTCGTGGTGCCGACGACGCGGCGCGCGGCCGGGGTCGCGAGCGCCGCGCTGCTCCTGGCGGTGTGGCCCGCCAACGCCCAGATGAGCCTCGACCTGGGCCGCCGCGCCCGGAAGCGGCAGGACGCCGGCTCGATCGCGGCCTTCGCCGTCTCGCTCGCGAGGCTGCCGCTGCAGGTGCCCCTGATCCGGTCGGCCCTGCGGGCGCGCTGACCGTCGGCGGGGCGCCTCGGCACATCCGAGGACTTGCGCTGGCAGGGTGCGACGGCGCACGGTCGATCCCGTGATCACCTCTCCCCGCCGTCGCGCCCTCGTCGTGCCCGTGCTGCTCGCCGGTGCGCTGGCGCTGACCGCGTGCTCGTCGTCGGGCGAGGACCCCGACGCCTCCGGGGCGCCGTCGTCGTCGTCCGCGAGCCCCAGCGCCAGTCCGAGCGCGACGCCGGAGCCGAGCGAGACGACGGAGACGAGCGCCCCGCCGTCGCCGTCCGCCGAGGAGTCCTCGACGACGGCGACGCCGGAGCCCGAGTTCGCCGTCGCCCCCGCCGCGCAGCTCGACGCCGGCGTGGTGGCCGCCGGCGCCCCGGTCACGGTCCAGGGCGACGGGCCGGCCACGGTGTCGTTCGGCCGCGCGCTCGTGCGGATCGTCGCGACGCTGGACTGCTCCGGGTGCACCGGTCCGGTCTCGCTCAACGGGCCGGACCGGCTGGTCGGTGACGCGTTCGGAGCGGGGACCGGACCCTGGAGCGGCACGATGCTGGTGGACTTCCTCAGCACAGTCGGCGACCAGGTGTACGTCGAGGCCACGGGCCCGTGGACGCTCGAGCTCTTCGCGCTCGACGACCTGCCCCTGACGGAAGGCCCCACCAGCGGCACCGGTCACTCGGTCCTCGTGCTCGGGGGCGGCACGACCGGCTTCGCCTTCCACTGCCGTCCGGTCGACGGCGAGACGTGCAGGGCGAACTCCTACACGCTGACGGGCGCGGGGACCATCGCCGGCGCGAGTTCCGAGATCGAGGAGACCACCACCGTCGACGTCGAGCTTCCCGCGGTGGTCGGCATCAAGACCAACGGCGAGTGGAGCGTGACGCCGTAGCCGGAGGTCGACGGACGTCGAGCTGACGCGTCACACCGAGCGGTTCACGGCCTGGCTGCGGCGGCTGTTCCGGCGCGGCCGATCGCCCCGCGCGACGTCGAGGCACAACCGACCCCGGACCGCCGGCGTCGGTCCTGGCCCGGGCTCCGCCGTCGTGATCCACTGCGGGGATGGACGACGACGTCGCACGGGACCGCCTGCTCGCCCTCCGCGAGGAGACGCTGCGGCGCGTGGCCGGGCTGGGGACCAGCCGCGACGACGTCGTGGCCGCCGCGCTCGACTCCAACGTCGACGACGAGCACGACCCCGAGGGCGCGACCATCGCCTTCGAGCGGGAGCAGCTGAGCGCGCTCCTCACCCAGGCGCGGGGCCGGCTCGGGGAGATCGACGCCGCGCTCGTCCGGGTGGAGGCCGGGACCTACGGCGTGTGCGAGACCTGCGGCGAGCCGATCGGGGACGAGCGGCTCGAGGCGCGGCCGACGGCGTCGCGCTGCGTCCGCCACGCCTGACGGCGTCAGCCCTGCGTGACGCCCGAGATCGTGACCGTCTCGGCGGGAGCGCCGTCGGGGGCGCCGCCCGTGGCGCCCTTTGCCGCGATCTCCTGGACGACGGCCAGGCCGGCCTCGTCCATCTGGCCGAACACCGTGTACGACGGCGGGAGCTGCGTGTCCTCGTAGACGAGGAAGAACTGGGACCCGTTGGTGTTCGGGCCGGCGTTCGCCATCGCGAGCGTCCCGGCGGGGTAGGTCTCGGTGCCGTCGAGCTCGTCGGGGAAGCTGTAGCCGGGCCCGCCGCGGCCGGAGGCGGACGGGTCGCCGCACTGCAGCACGAAGATGCCCTCGGTCGTCAGGCGGTGGCACTCGGTGTCGTCGAAGTAGCCCTGGTCGGCGAGCGAGAGGAAGCTGCCCACCGTGCACGGGGTGCCGTCGGCGTCGAGCGTGATCCCGATGTCGCCGGCACTGGTGGCGATGGTCACCGGGACATCGCCCGTCGCCGTCGGCTCGGCCGGCGGCGCGTCGACGGGCTTCGCCGGCGCGGCACCGGGGGCGTAGGTGCAGGCGCCCGAGGCGGCGGCCGTGGAGCTCGACTCCGTGGGGCTCGGGGTGGTGCCGGTGTCGGCGTCGCCGGCGCAGCCGGACAGGGCGAGGACGGACAGGCCGACGAGGGCGAGGACGGGGCGCAGACGCATGGCTCCGAGGGTAGTCGAGCGTCGCGGTGGTGACCTCGCGCCCACCCGTCCCCCGTCGTGTGCCGATCGGGTGAAGACTCCCCCGTCGGCACCCGGCCACCGGGCCGACGTCGGAGGTCCTTCCTACGATGGCGGGATGAGGTCCCACCGTCGGTTCGCTCCCGCGCTCACGCCCGCGCTCACCCCTGCCCTCGCCCTGGCTCTGACGATCGGCCTGGTCGGGTGCACCCCCGAGCCCGACCCCGAGCCGGAGCCGGTGGCCGACGCGTTCGCCGCGGATCTCGTCGACGGGACGTTCGACGGCGCACCCGTCGCCGACCCCGACCTCGCCGCCGCGCAGCTCACCTCGATCCTCGGCGCCGTGGCCGAGCTGCCGCGCACCGTCACGGTGGCCTCACTGACGGAGGTCGAGAGCGACGACGCCGACGCCCCCGAGCGGCGGATCGCCGCGCTGGACTGGTCGATCGAGCTGGACGAGGGTGCGGAGCCGCTCACGTTCCGGACGACGACGACCCTCACCCTGGCCGAGGGCACCGACACCGACGCCGCCTGGTCGGTCGACTGGAGCCCGACCGTCGTCCACCCCGGGGCCACCGCCGACACCGTCGTGACGATCGACCGCACCCCGGCCGAGCGCGCCGACGTGACGGGCCGCGGGGGCAGCCGCTCGTGGTCGATCGCGACGTCTTCCGGATCGGGATCGACAAGGCCAACCTGACCGAGGACCGCTGGCAGCCCGCCGCCGAGGCCCTCGCCGCCGCGCTCGCCCTCGACGACCAGGCCGGATTCGTCCAGCGCGTCCTGAACGCCGGGCCCGCGGCCTACGCCGTCGCGATCACCATCCGCCAGACCGACGCCGAGCGCTACGGCGTTCAGGCCCTGCGGACGACCGAGGGGGTCCTCGTCCAGGAGGACTCGATCCCGCTGGCCCCGACCGCGACCTTCGCCCGGCCGATCCTCGGCAACGTCGGCGAGGCCACCGCCGAGATCGTGGAGGAGTCGGAGGGTCGGATCGAGGCCGGCGACACGGTCGGCACGTCCGGGCTGCAGCGTCTCTACGACGAGCAGCTCCGGGGCACCCCCGCCACCCGCGTGCTGCTCACGGGCGGCCCCGCCGGCGACGCGGTCCTGTACGAGAGCGAGGCCGTCCGCGGCACCGACCTGGCCCTGACGCTGGACACGGCCCTGCAGGACTACGCCGAGACACGGCTGTCGCAGGTCGAGTCCGCGAGCGCCGTCGTCGCGCTCGAGGCGTCCACCGGGAACGTGCTCGCGGCCGCGAGCGGGCCGGGCAGCGCCGGCCTGAGCACCGCGACGGTCGGCCAGTACGCGCCTGGCTCCACGTTCAAGGTCGCGACGGCGCTCGCCCTCCTCCGCGCGGGCCTCACCCCGGACTCGCCGGTCGAGTGCACACCGACCGTGGCCGTCGACGGGCGCGAGTTCCGCAACTTCCCCGGCTACCCGGAGGGGTCCGTCGGGACGATCACGCTCGCGGAGGCGATCGCGCAGTCGTGCAACACCGCGCTGATCGCCCAGCACGCGGGGCTGAGCTCGGCCGACCTCTCCGAGGCGGCCGCCAGCCTCGGGCTCGGGTCCGCGATGCCCGACGGCGCGGCGTGGCCCTTCCCCTACTTCTCCGGGACCGTCCCGACCGACGCGAGCGGCACCACGCACGCCGCCGACCTCATCGGTCAGGGCGACGTCCTCGCGTCGCCGCTCGCGATGGCGGGCGTCGCCGCGTCGGTCGCTGCCGGGCGCACCGTGACGCCGACGCTCGTCGAGGTGGCCGCCGACGCCGACGCCGCGGACGCCACGGACGACGGCGCCGCGCCGCAGCCGGTGCCGCCCGCCGTCGCGCTCACTCCCGAGGAGGCGCAGACGCTGCAGGGGCTGATGTACGGCGTCGTCGAGCGCGGTTCCTCGACGTTCCTGCAGGCGGTCCCCGGCGAGCCGGTCGGGGCGAAGTCGGGCACGGCGCAGTTCGGCTCGCAGGACCCGCCCCAGACCCACGCCTGGATGATCGCGTTCCAGGGTGACCTGGCGGTCGCCGTCCTTGTCGAGGTCGGCGACTACGGGACCGCGACGGCGGGTCCGATCCTCCAGGACGTGCTCACGTTCGCGGCCGAGAGCGGGTGGGGCGGCGCTACGACGTCGTGACATCCGTCATGTGTCGTGGTGACAGCACGCACTGCCCGGTGGGGGCCGGATCCGGTTGGCTGGACTCCTCGCCCGACCTCCGGGCGACACTCATCAGGGAGCAGCCATGACCTTCTCGATCGGCGACACCGTCCAGATCCTCACCAGCCCGGGCAACACGATGACCGGCGGCGTCGGCACCGTCGTCGCGTGGGACGAGTCGATGGGCAAGCACCTGGTGCGCATCGGCATCATCCAGAACTGGTTCGCACCCGACGAGATCGAGCTCTTCAAGCCCTGACACGGGTCGGCGGAACGCCGTCCTCCGCACCGAGCCGCACGGCAGCGCTGTCAGCGGCCGTAGCGGTCCGGCCGGCTCCAGGGCCAGTCGTGGTGGATCCAGGAGGCGACGGCGTCCGCGAGCGGTCCGTCGAGCTCGGCCCGGTCGGCCCGCACCCACGACTGGACGGAGACGTCCGTGCCGTCGCGCTCGGGCGGGTAGAGGTAGACGCAGCCGACGACGTCGTCGGTCCCCGGCTCGAGGACCGTGAAGGTGAAGCCCCTGCGTGCCGCGAAGTCCGCCGCGTGACGGGTGAGGTCCGCGAGGTTCCGCTCCGGCGTCATGCCCTCCAGCGGTGGCCAGGAGCCGTCCGGGTATCCCGGCGTCGCGCGGATGTGCTCGATGCTCGACGTCCACGCGGCGAGGTCCGCCACGTTGTGCTGCGGGCCGAGGGGTTCGAGGCGGAACTGCTCGGTGACGAGCGTGGTGGGCGGGTCGAGGTCGCCGGGGACGAACGGGCGCTCGGTCATCGGTCGACCGTAGCCCCAGCGCGCGCGATGTGCGGGTGTCGTGCACGTCGGTCCACGCCCCTCGCTCTCCCGCGCCCGCGGGCCTACCGTGGAGGGACGCGGCGTCCGGATCGCGGCAGCAGTCCTGGAAGGTCCCCGTGGTCAGCATCCTCCCCGCCCTCGAGCCGACGCTCGACGTCGCCGCTCTCGCCCCCGGTGACAGCGCACCGCCCGTGATCTTCATC
Source organism: Serinibacter arcticus (assembly GCF_003121705.1). Lineage (NCBI taxonomy): Bacteria > Bacillati > Actinomycetota > Actinomycetes > Micrococcales > Beutenbergiaceae > Serinibacter > Serinibacter arcticus. Next base: position 2,441,088 of record NZ_PYHR01000002.1, read on the forward strand.
CACGGGACGCGGAGCTCGGCGAGCGTCTGGGACCGCCAGGTCGCCGCGCTGGGACGCCGCGGGATCGTTGCGAGCGCCGTCGACCTCCCGGGCCACGGTGAGCGCTCGGACGAGACCTTCAGCCTCGACGGCGCGATCGCGGCGATCCGCGACGCCGTCGCCGCCTCCCCTGCCCCGCCCGTCCTCGTGGGCCACTCGCTCGGCGGGTACGCCGCACTGGCCTACGCCGGCGGCCACGAGGACCGGATCGCCGGGCTCGTGCTCTCGGGCTGCGCCACGCAGCTGCGACCGTGGGTGATGGCGACGTACCGGCACGCGTCGCACCACATCACCCGGGCGCTCCGGCTCGGCGGCGGGACCTGGAACGTGGTGACCGACATGCTCACCTCGATGGCCGCCTACTCCCCGCTGCCGGACCTGCGCCGCCTCACCGTCCCGATGTGGCTGGTCAGCGGCCGGTGGGACGTGCTGCGCTTCGACGAGCGGCGCTACCTCGCCGCCCGGACGTGGGTGGGTCATCAGGTCTTCGCGCGCGCGGGCCACGACATCCACGTCGAGATGCCCGGGCGCTACACCAGGTTCGTGATGGAGGCGCTGGCCGCGCTGCCGTCCCTGCGGGGAGCCGTGCCGGCGACCGCGTGACCTCCAGATGAGCGACTCCCCCGCCGGGGTCGAGCGGGTGCCGGCGCCGGCGCTCTTCCTGACGTCCGGCATCTCGATGTACTACGGCGCGGCGCTCGCCGTCGCGCTCTTCGCCGTCTCCAGTCCCCTCGCCGTCGGGTGGTCGCGGCTGGCCGTGGCTGCGGTCGTGCTGCTCGCGCTGACGCGGCCGTGGCAGCTGGCCTGGACGCGCCGCACCCTCGGCGCCGCCGCCCTGTTCGGGCTGGTGCTGGGTGCCATGAACCTGCTGTTCTACGTGGCGATCGACCACCTCCCGCTCGGCGCGGCGGTCGCGATCGAGTTCACCGGGCCGGTCGCCGTCGCCGTCGCCAGCGACCGCAGCGGGTGGTCGCGCCGCCGGATCGCCGCGGCGCTGCTCGCGGCGGGCGGGGTGACCACCATCAGCCTCGGCGAGGTGGAGTGGGGCACCGCGACGTCGAGCCCGACCGGGATCCTCGCCGCCCTCGGGGCCGGGGCCGCCTGGGCCGGCTACATCGTCCTCGGACGGCGGATCTCGGCGCGCGCGGTGAGCGCGCACGCGGGGGCGCCGGGCGGAGCCGCGAGCGCCGGGGCCGCGCCCACCGGTGGTCTCCGCGGCGTCGGCCCGATCCGGATCGGCCTGGCGTCGCTCGCCATCGCGATGACGACGGCGGCGCTCGCCTACGCCGTCGTCGGCCTGCCGGATGCGCGCGGGTTGGCGGACGGTTGGGGGCGCGTCGGCCTGGTGCTCGTGGTCGCGGTGCTCTCGAGCGTCGTCCCCTACGCCCTGGACCAGATCGCGATGCGGCGCCTGTCGACCAGCGCGTTCGCACTGCTCAACGCGCTGCTCCCCGCCACCGCGACGCTCGTCGGCTTCATCTCCCTGCAGCAGCTCCCGACGTGGGGAGAGGTGGTCGGCGTCGTCGCGATCAGCACAGCCGTCGCCCTGACCACGCGGGCGTCGCGGACCGGCTGAGTCCCGACCGGCCGCCAGCTCGGGCCGAGCGGCGCGGGCCGGCCCGGGCCGGCGTGCAGAATGACCGGGCGCGAACCGGCGCGCACCACGTCTCCGCGACGTGATCCGAGGAGATGGCCCGACGATGACCCTGCCCACGACCGACACGACCGTGACCTACCCCGATGGCGCGACGACGTCGGCCGGGACCGTGCTGCACGTCGAGGCCCTTCCCGGCGGACGGTCCGCCGTCCTGCTGGACACGACGGCGTTCCATCCCGTCGACACCGCCTGGCCGGACCAGCCCGCCGATCGCGGCACGCTCACGACGCCGTCGACCGGGACGCAGGCCGTCGTGGAGGCCGTGACGGGCGGCATCGCCGACGGGCGACTGCTCCTCGGCGCGGACCTGCCCGTCCGCACCGGGACCGACGGCTGGGTGTTCGTCGTCGCCCACATCCTCGAGGGCGACGTTCCGACGGTCGGTGAGGAGGCACGGATCGATGTCGACCCCGACCTTCGCCGCGAGCTGTCCGCCGGGCACACCGCGTGCCACCTCGCGGCGCTGGCGCTCGACGCCGCGCTCGCACCCGCCTGGACCAAGGAGCCGCCGGTCGACGCGCTCGGCAATCCCGCCTTCGACGCGCTCGCCATCCAGCGTTCCCGCATCGAGCCGCTCGGGTCGATCGACACCTACCGGATCGGGAAGTCGCTGCGGCGCAAGGGCTTCTCCCCCGACGGCCTCGCCGACCTCGCGGCGGTCGCCGACGCCGTGAACGCGAGGCTCGCGCAGTGGCTCGACGGCGGAGGTGCGGTCAGCGTCGAGCGTTCCGACTCCGCGTTGTCCGCCCGCCGGACGTGGGTGTGCGAGCTCGACGACGGGCGGACCGACATCCCCTGCGGCGGCACCCACGTGCGCGACCTCGCCGAGATCGGCGCGATCACCTGCTCGCTGACGCGGAGCCAGGTCGACGGCGGGGTCGAGGTGGTCATGCGGACGGTCGTCACCCCGGCTTGACCGCGGGCGGCCGGCGCGTCAGGCGAACAGCGCGAAGATGGCGTCCCAGAGCTGAACCACGGCCAGGGCGCCGATCACCAGGAACCACGCGGCGAGGACGGGCGCCTGGTAGGCCTGCAACCACCGACCGGCGCGCGCGGCGCCCGACGACGCGTCACTCGGCAGGAGGCGCAGGTTGCGCTGCGTGACCATCACGAACAGCGGGATCGTCACGGCCCACACGACCATGCAGTAGGGGCACAGCGCGCCGAGCCGGTAGAGGCTCGTGAAGATCAGGAAGTGGATGAACACCAGGGCGAGGGTCACTCCCACCTGCAGCCCCACCCAGTACCAGCGGGCCATTCGGGCCCCGGCGAGCAGCGCCGCACCGGTGGCGATCACGACGGGGAAACCCAGGACCCCGAGGAGCGGGTTGGGGAACCCGAACAGCGCACCCTGCGGCGAGCTCATCGCCTCGGTGCAGGAGACGAGGGCGTTGAACGAGCAGCTCGGCACGTAGGAGTCGTCAGCCAGGACCGCCAGCCGCTCGAGCATCAGCGCGAACGACGCGACGAGCCCGATGCTCCCCAGCACCAGCACGGCGATCGCGAACCGGCGCGGGGTCGCGCCCGACTCCGGGGCCGAGGCGGGCTCGAGGCCGGCGGCCGTGTCGGGGGTGGCGCGCTCCGCCGTCGTCATCTGATCCTCCTCGCGCAACGCGGTGCTCCCGGGATGCCGGGAGGTCGGGTTGAACTCTAACGGCGTTGCCTGGGAGAACCCCGGGGGGCGTCGATCCCTACGCCAGCGCGTCCAGCAGCTCGAGCGTGAGCGCCCACGCCTCGCTCGCCGGGTCGATGACCACGAAGTGGTCGCCGTCGACCTCCGTCAGGGTGGCGTCGGCGCCGGCCGCGGTCGCGAGCGCCACGTAGTCGCTGCTCTGGCTGAGCGGGACGATGGCGTCGCCACGCCCGTGGATGCAGCGCACGGGGACGGCGAGCGGCAGGCGGGCGGTCGGGTCGGCCAGGGCGTCCCGGTCGTCGCGAGGGCCGGACGGCTCACCCAGGAGCGAGCGCACCGCGCCGCCGCCGAGGTTCGACGCGTCGGCGGTGGCGAGGTCCAGCAGGCCGGCCTGCGAGACGGCCGCGGTGACGCGCACGGCGGGATCGGCCCAGCTCGTCCCCGTCAGCGCCGGTCGGCCCGCCGCCCACACGGCCAGGTGGCCGCCGGCGGAGTGGCCGAGCGTCACCACGGTGCGAAGGTCGAGGCCCTGCACGTCGGCGAGGGCGTCGATGCCGGCGGCAACGTCGTCGAACGTGGCCGGGTAGCCGCCCCCGTTGCCGACGCGCCGGTACTCCAGGTTCCAGGCCGTCCAGCCGTTCACGGCGAGCGACGCCGCCAGCGGCTGCCCGAGCGAGGCCTCGTACTGCGCCTGCCAGAAGCCGCCGTGGATGACCACGACCACACCCTTGGAGTCCCCGACGGGCCGGGTGAGCTCGGCGTACTGGGACGGGTCGTCGCCGTAGGTGATCCTCGTCGGCGCGGCCACGCCCTCCTCCTCGGCCGGCCTCGGCGACGCGCACGACGCCAGGCCCGCCGTTCCGAGGACGCCGGCGGCCGCCAGAAGGGTGAGCGCGCTGCGTCGGTCCACCCCTCGACCGTACCGAGTCGAGCCCACGCGCACGGCGGTCGGCTGCCGGCCCGGCGCGGCCCGGCCCGGCCCAGCCCGGTCCGGCCCGCGCTCGAGACCTTTCAGGTCCCGCAGAACGTGGTGTAGGCGCCGAAGTCCGCCGGAGCCGGCGCCGCGTAGCGCTCGAGACCGGGCCGCTCGTCGTACGGCGCCGCAACGACGTCGAGGAGGCGTCGGAGCGGTTCGAGGTCGCCGTCGACGGCGGCCGCGAGCGACTCCTCGACCAGGTGGTTCCGGGGGACGTAGACGGGATTGACCCGGTCCATCAGATCCGCGTCGGGCGTCAGGGCGCGCCAGCGCTCCACCCACCTGTCGAAGGCCGCCGCGTCCACGACCATGCCGCGGGCGGCCGCGTCGTCGCCCCGCGCCGCAGCCCCGAGGGCACGGAAGAAGACCGTGTGGTCGGCACGGCCGGCCTGCATCTGCGCCAGCAGATCCTCGGCGAGCGGCGCGAGCGCGACGTCGTCGACGGCGTCGCCCAGTCCGAGCTTGGCCCGCATGCCGGCCGACCAGGCGGCGGCGTAGCGCGGGCGGAAGGCGCCGAGCGCCGCCATGGCGATCTCGACCGCCTGCTCCTGGTCGTCGTGGAGAAGGGGGAGAAGCGCCTCGGCGAGCCGAGCGAGGTTCCACTCCGCGACGACCGGCTGGTTGCCGTACGCGTAGCGCCCGCCCTCGTCGATGGAGCTGTACACGGTCGACGGGTCGAAGGCCTCCATGAACGCGCACGGCCCGTAGTCGATCGTCTCGCCCGAGATCGTCATGTTGTCCGTGTTCATCACCCCGTGCACGAAGCCCACGAGCATCCACCGCGCGACGAGCGAGGCCTGGGCGTCGATCACCCGTTCCAGCAGCGCCACGTACGGGTTCGGCTCGCCGGCGACGTCCGGATGGTGGCGGCTGATCGCGTGGTCGGCGAGACGGCGGACCAGGTCGACGTCCCCGGTGGCGCGCGCGTACTGGAAGCTGCCCACCCTCAGATGGCTGCTCGCCACCCGGGCGAGGACGGCTCCGGGCAGGATCGTCTCGCGCCGCACCGGTCGGCCCGTCGCGACGACCGCGAGGGAGCGGGTGGTCGGGATGCCCAGCGCGTGCATCGCCCGGCTGACGATCACCTCGCGCAGCATCGGCCCGACGGCGGCGAGTCCGTCCCCGTTCCGGGCGAACGGCGTGCGGCCCGAGCCCTTGAGGTGCAGGTCGCGCCGCTCGCCGTCGACGTCGATCAGCTCACCGAGCAGCAGCGCACGGCCGTCACCGAGTCGTGGGGAGTAGCCGCCGAACTGGTGCCCGGCGTAGGCCTGCGCCACGGGAGTGGCGCCGTCGGGGACGACGGTGCCGGTCAGGAGCCCGACGCCCTCGGGGCTCCGGAGCCAGGCCGGGTCGAGGCCGAGCTCGGCGGCCAGCGCGTCGTCGAGCACCAGCAGCCGCGGGTCGGGCGCGTCCTCGGCCCGCCACGGGACGGCCATCTCGGGGAGCTCTCGGGCGAAGGCGCCCTGGAGGACGATCTGCAGTGACTGTGCGGCGCTCACCTCATCGAGAGTACGTCGACCGCTTCCAGGTTCGGCCGGGTCGATGTCGCGTGACCAGGAGCAGATCTCAGGGACGGGACGGAGCGGCACGCCCTCGACCGTCGTGAGGGACGGGCGCCCGGTGCCACACGTTGGTCGGCGGCAGCGAGCACCGCGACGTCCGACCCGGGACTACCAGGCCCCGCCGCCCCCGGTCTCCGGCGCCATGTCCACGAAGCGCGCGTAGTGACCCTGAAAGGCCACGACGATCGTGTCGGTCGGGCCGTTGCGGTGCTTGGCCACGATGAAGTCGGCCTCGCCCTTGCGGGGCGTCTCCCGGTCGTAGGCCTCGTCGCGGTGGAGCAGGATGACCATGTCCGCGTCCTGCTCGATCGAGCCCGACTCGCGAAGGTCGGAGACCTGCGGCCGCTTGTCCGTGCGCTGCTCGGCGCCACGGTTCAGCTGCGACACCGCGATGACCGGCACCTCGAGCTCCTTGGCGAGCAGCTTGATCGCACGCGAGAACTCCGAGACCTCCTGCTGACGCGACTCGACGCGCTTGCCCGAGCTCATCAGCTGGAGGTAGTCGATCACCACGAGCTTGAGGTTGTGACGCTGCTTGAGCCGGCGGCACTTGGCCCTGATCTCCATCAGCGACATGTTCGGGGAGTCGTCGATGAACACGGGAGCGTCGGAGATCGCGCTCACCGTGGAGGCGATCTTCTGCCAGTCGCGGTCGTCCATCGGGCCCTGGCGCAGCTTCTGCAGCGGCACGGCGGCCTCGGCCGCGATCATGCGCATGACGATCTCGCTCGCGCTCATCTCCAGGGAGAAGACGGCGGCGGTCTGACCGTGCTTGATGGCGGCCGACCGCACGATGTCGAGCGCCATCGTCGACTTGCCCATCGCGGGGCGCGCGGCGACGACGATCATCTGGCCCGGGTGAAGGCCGTTGGTGAGCTTGTCGAACTCGGCGAAGCCGGTCGGCACGCCCACCAGGTTGCCGTCGCGGGAGACGGCGTGCTCGATCTCCTCGACCGTGCCGTCGATGATGTCGCGGATCGGCTTGTAGTCCTCGCTCGTGCGCCGTTCGGAGACCGCGTAGATCTCGCTCTGCGCCGAGTTGACGAGGTCCTCGACGTCGCCGCCGTCCTGCGCGTAGCCGAGCTGGACGATGCGCGTGCCGGCCTCGACGAGCTTGCGGAGCACCGCGCGCTCGCGCACGATCCCCGCGTAGTAGCCGGCGTTGGCGGCCGTCGGCACCGACGAGATGAGCGTGTGCAGGTAGCCGTGGCCACCGACCCGACCCAGCTCGCCGCGCTTGTTGAGCTCGTCCGCCACCGCGACGACGTCGGTCGGCTGGCCCCGCCCGTACAGGTCGACGACGGCCTCGTAGACCATCTCGTGCGCGGGACGGTAGAAGTCCTGGGACCGGATGACCTCGATCACGTCCGCGACCGCGTCCTTGCTGAGCATCATGCCGCCCAGCACGCTCTGCTCGGCCCGCTCGTCCTGCGGCGGCGTCCGATCGTTGAGCGCGCTCATCGTCCGCATGTCGACGTCGTCAGTCGTGGTCACCCGTGGTCCTCTCCCTCGTGCCAGAACCCGAGTGCACACCCGGGCACCGACATCGACGTCGTCGGGCCCCGGCGACCGCCGCGCTCCCGGCGCTCGACGGCGCGGAACAGCTCGGCGGACCTCGTCCGGCGCCCCACCGTACGTCCCCAGCCACGCGCGTACCGCAGCGGGACGACCGCTTCTCGAGTTGACAGGAGGGGTCATCTCGGCGGGCTGTGGAAACCCTGTGGACGACCTGGGGACAACCCCGGGGTGCACATGTGGACGACACTCCGCCGTCATCCCCACAGGTGTGGATAACCTGTGGACCAACGTTCACAATCAGCGAGATTGCAACGGTTCTGCCTGTGGGGTAACCACGCAGCAGTCGACCCGTCGAAGTCGCTGCGGCGACACGCCGAGGCGCCGTGTCGCACCCCCGTGCCACCCTGAGCGCGTGACCACGACCATGCGACGCGAGCTCGACCGGAGGATCCTCGCCCTCGCTGTGCCCGCGCTCGGAGCGCTCGTCGCCGAGCCGGTCTTCGTGCTCGTCGACTCCGCGCTCGTCGGCCACCTCGGCACCGCCCATCTCGCGGGACTCACCCTCGCCTCGACCCTGCTCGTGACCGCCGTCGGCCTCTTCGTCTTCCTCGCCTACGCGACGACGGCGAGCGTCGGCAGGCTCCTCGGGGCCGGCCGGCCGGAGCAGGCCATCAGGTCGGGGATCGACGGCATGTGGCTCGCGCTCGCCGTCGGGATCGTCGTCGCCGGGATCGGTATCGCGCTCGCGCCCTGGGCCATCGGCGCCCTCGGCGGAGAGGGGGAGGTGCTCGCCCACGGGGTCACCTACCTGCGTACGAGCCTGCCCGGACTGCCGGGGATGCTCGTCGTCCTCGCCGCCACCGGGGTGCTGCGCGGGATGCTCGACACCCGCACCCCCCTGCTGGTCGCCGGCGTCGGGGCCGTTGCGAACGCCGGGCTGAACTTCCTCTTCATCTACGGCTTCGGCTGGGGCATCGGCGGCTCCGGCGCCGGCACCGCGCTGGTCCAGCTCGCGATGGGTGCCGTCCTCGCCTGGCGCGTCACGACGGGCGCCCGTGAGCGAGGCGTCGGCCTGAGCCCGTCCCTCGGCGGCCTCACGCAGGGGATGCGCGACGGCGCTCCCCTGTTCCTGCGGACGCTCACCCTCCGCGCCGCGATCCTCGTCACCGTCGCGACCGCCGCCACGCTCGGCGACGTTCCCCTGGCCGCCCACCAGATCGTCAACTCGCTGTGGGGGTTCGCCGCCTTCGCCCTGGACGCGCTGGCGATCGCGGCCCAGGCCCTGGTCGGCCGCGCCCTCGGGGCCGCCGACGCAGATCAGGCTCGCGCGGTCCTGAGACGCACCCTGTTGTGGGGCGCCGGCGCGGGCGCCGTGCTCGGCCTGCTGCTCGCCGCGCTCGCCGTGCCCCTCTCGGCAGTCTTCACCCCCGCGGCGGACGTCCGCGCGGCGGCGACGGCCGGCGTCGTCGTGATCGCCATCGCCATGCCCCTGGCCGGGGTGGTCTTCGTGCTCGACGGCGTCCTCATCGGGGCGGGCGACGGCCGCTTCCTCGCGTGGGCCGGAGTCGTCAGCCTCGTGGCCTACCTGCCGTTCGTGCTCGCCGTCCGGCAGCTGGCCCCGCGCGGTGTCGGTCACGAGTCCGAGGCGCTGGTCTGGCTGTGGGTCGCGTTCGCCGTCGCCTTCATGCTCGCGCGCGGGCTGGCCACCTATCTGCGCTCCCGAGGGGACCGATGGATGGTCCTCGGCGCCCGCTGAGTCCACCCGCGGGGGGAGACGACGTCGAGACCGCGGGTCGATCCGCCCCCCACTACCGCGCACCTAGCGTCGAAGGCATGAGCCAGACGCCTCCTGCCCCCACGTCCCTGACCACCGCGCCGCCCGCCGACGCCGGCACGCCCCTCCCCACCGCCGCGGCCGCCGTCCGCGGCGTCGGCCTCCGCAAGACCTACGGCAAGGGCGACGCCCAGGTGCACGCGCTCGACGGCGTCGACGTCGCGTTCGCCCGCGGCCACTTCACCGCGATCATGGGCGCCTCCGGGTCCGGCAAGTCCACGCTGCTCCACCTCCTCGCGGGCCTCGACTCCGCGAGCGCCGGCCAGGTCTACCTCGGCGACACCGAGCTGACCTCGCTCGGCGACGACGCCCTGACCGAGCTGCGTCGCAAGCGCGTCGGCTTCGTCTTCCAGTCCTTCAACCTGCTGCCGATGTTCACGGCCGAGCAGAACATCCTGCTCCCGCTCGAGCTCGCCGGCACGAAGGTGACCCCCGAGATCCGCGAGTGGTTCGACCTCCTCGTCACCACGCTCGGCCTGAAGCCGCGTCTGACGCACCGCCCGAGCGAGCTCTCCGGCGGCCAGCAGCAGCGCGTCGCGATCGCGCGCGCCCTCCTCACCCGCCCCGACGTGATCTTCGCCGACGAGCCCACGGGCAACCTCGACTCCCGCAGCGGCGCCGAGGTGCTCGAGTTCCTGCGCACCTCCGTCCGTGAGTTCGGCCAGACCGTCGTCATGGTCACCCACGACGCGCAGGCCGCCGCCTACGCCGACCGCGCCGTCCTGGTCGCCGACGGCCGGATCGCCGGTGACGTCGCGAACCCGACGCCCGACGTCGTGCAGGCCGAGCTCGACCGCCTCCGCACGGTCTCGCTCGCGAACCCCGCCTCCACCCCGTCGCACGGCATCGAGGCCCGCTGATGTGGCGCCTCACCTGGGCGCAGATGCACCGCAACGTCGGGAAGCTCATCGCCGTCGGGATCGCGATCGCGCTCGGCACCGGCTTCATCACGGCGACGTTCGTCACCACCAACGCCATCGAGGACACCGCGCTGGCCGCGGCCAGCGCGTCGATCGGTGACCCCGACGTCGTCGTCACCGACTCCTCCTACTCCCTGACGGACGACGACGTCGCCGAGCTGTCCGAGCTCGACGGCGTCACCGAGGTCTACACGTTCCGGAACGTCTTCCGGGAGGTCACCACCGGGTCGGGCACCGAGCTGCTGATGCTCAACCCCCCGGCCGACGATCCGCGCCTGGGGAACACGACCCTCGAGGACGGACGGGTGCCCGCGGCTGCCGGCGAGATCGCCCTGCCGGCCGCGACGGCCGAGCGCCTCGCCGTCGGGCTCGGGGGCGAGGTCACCGTGGTGTCGCAGGTCTGGGCCGACGACGGCAGCTCCTCCACCCGCAGGACCCAGGAGTCGACCGTGGTCGGTCTCCTCGCCGACGGCACCGGCCTCGGGTTCGGCATGCCGTCCGCCCTCGCCTCCGAGGAGGACATCACCGCCTGGAGCCTCGACGACGGCAGCACCACCTTCTCGCTGCTGACGCTCGCGGTGGACGACGGCGCCGACGTCAGCGCGGTGTCCGACGCCGTCACGCAGGCGGTCCCGGAAGGGGTCACAGTGATGTCGGGCGAGGAGTACGCCCGCGACGTCGCCGCCAGCTTCACCGGCGGGATCCAGATCTTCCGGGCGCTCATCTTGGCGTTCGCCGCCGTGGCCATGGCCGTCGCCGGCATCGTCATCGCCAACACCTTCACCGTGCTCGTCGCCCAGCGCACCCGCACGCTCGCCCTGCTGCGCTGCGTCGGTGCGACGCAGAGGCAGGTCAAGCGCTCCGTGCGGCTCGAGGCGCTCGTGCTCGGCGTCGTCTCGTCGGTCGCCGGCATCGCGCTCGGACTCGGCATCGGCCAGGCCGCGCTGTCGATCATCAACCAGCGCGTCGAGGGCGTCCCGACGCCGACCACCGTCCCGGTCGACCTCGCCACCGTCCTCGTGCCGCTGCTGGCCGGCGTCGTCGTCACGGTCGTGGCGGCGAGCGGCGCGGCCCGGCTCGCGACCTCGGTCGCACCGCTCGCGGCGATGCGCCCGGTCGACTCCGTCGTCAGCGCCCGCAGCACGAAGCTGCGCCCGATCATCGGCTGGATCCTCACCGGCGGTGGGTTCGCCGTCATGGCGGGCGCCCTGGCGATGTCCGGGACGCCCGGCAACTTCGAGCTCGCACTGGCGGCCGGTGTCCTCGGCGGCCTCGTCTCGATCATCGGTGTCGTCATGGCCGCGATCACGATCGTGCCGGCCGTCTCCCGCGTCCTCGGCCGCGGCGTCGCCCGCCTCGGTGGTGTGCCGCGCCAGCTCGCGGCCACGAACTCGGTGCGCAACCCGCGCCGCACCACCTCGACGGCGACGGCGCTGCTCGTCGGCGTCGCCCTCGTCACCATGATGTCCACGGGTGCCTCGATGGCCCGGACCCAGCTGGAGGGCGAGCTGGACGCCCAGTTCGCGATCGACGTCGCGGTGACGGGGACCACCGTGTCGCCGACCACCGTCGAGGCCGTCCGCGACGTCGACGGCGTCGAGTCCACCGTCCTGTTCGAGGGCGGGACCGCAGACGTCGCGACGGCGAGCTTCACCTCCTCGGCCACCGTCCTCGTGGCGGATCCCGCCACCCTGGGGCAGGTGCTCTCCACGGCGCCCGAGTCCTGGGATCCCGGGACCGTGCTCGCCGACGGCTACCTGATCGGGCAGGACGGCCCGGTCACCGTCGGTGACACCGAGATCGATGCGGTCCTGGTCGAGGGCCTGCCCGACTTCACGATGCTCGTGACGGCGGACCAGGCCGCGTCGCTCGACCTCACCTCGCCGATGCAGTCGCTCTGGGTCGCGATCGCCGACGGCGCCGACCCGACCGACGTCGCCGCCGGGATCCGCGACGCCGTGAGCAGCACGACGTCGGGCACCGCCGACACCGCCCCGCTGGTCTCCGGCGGCGCCATCGAGAAGGCCGGGTTCACCCAGGTGCTCGACACGCTGCTGGCGGTGGTGGTCGGACTGCTCGGGGTCGCCGTCGTGATCGCGCTGATCGGCGTGGCGAACACGCTGTCGCTGTCGGTCGTGGAGCGTCGCCGCGAGAACGCGCTGCTGCGGGCCCTGGGCCTGACGCGGGGTCAGCTCCGCTCGACGCTCGCGGTGGAGGGTGTGCTGCTGGCCGCCGTCGGGGCGCTGGTCGGTCTGGTCCTCGGGCTGATCTACGGCTGGATCGGCGGCCTGCTGATGCTCGGCGAGACCACCGGTATGACGATCGCCAGCATCACGGTGCCGTGGACGTCGGTGCTCGCGGTGCTCGTGGTCGCGGTGCTGGCGGGCGTGCTCGCGTCCGTCCTGCCGGCCCGCGGTGCGGTCAAGATCCCGCCGGTGGCGGCCCTCGCCGCCGACTGAGACCCCCCGCCGACAACGCGTCCGGCTGCCGTATCCACGCGATACGGCAGCCGCACGCGTGCTGGGCGACGGACCTCGGCGTCGAGCACGTGTCGCGGTGCTCAATCGCGCCGATACAGCAGTCGCGCGCGTGATCGCCGGGTCGCGGGTCGCCGGGTCGCGGGTTACGAGGCGATCTCGGCGCTGCGCTCGAGGCGGTCGCGGTAGCGCTGGACCTCAGCCGGGAGCACGCCGTCGCGAAGGTCGGTGGCGTCGTAACGGAGCACGGTGACGTCGCCGCCTCCCACCATCCAGTTCTGACGTCGTCGGTCGCGGCGGATCGACTCGGGCTTGTCGTGGATGGAGGCTCCGTCGATCTCGACCACGATCCACCGCCCGTTGCGCAGGAGCCACGCGAGGTCGCCCCGCGCCCTGACGACTCCTGCGGCGTCACGGATCTCGAGCTGGAGCGCGGTCGGCGGGACACCAGCATCGACGCACTGCAGTCGAGCCCACGTCTCGAGGAACGACTCCGCCCGCCCGTCAGCCAGGACGCCCCACGCACGGACCTTGCGGATCCACCGGTGGCCGGCGCCCATCCTGAGCACGTCGTCCACCGATCGGATGTGTCCCTGGTTCAAGGCCCAGTCGAGGACGGCGACGAGGTGCAGCCGATCGATGTGCGGCACGGCCTGGACGATCGCCCACGCGACCGTCGCCGCGCGGCGACCGTCCGCCGTCGTCATCGTGAAGTCGACGTTCTGGGCCCCGCCACGACCCTGCCGCCGACTCGCGCGCACGGCGCGCGCCTTCCAGGTCCGAGGGAGCGCCCAACACCCGTGGAGCTGGAGCGCCGCAAGGCCGACGGCGACGGCGCCCTCACCCGCGGCCAGCAGAGCCAGCTCGACACGACGACGCTCGATCTCCGCGATGGTCCGGTCGGCGCCGGGCTCGAGGTCGTAGATCCCGAGCATCGCCTCGTTCCAGACGCCGGCCGCCAGCCGCCGCTGTCGAGCACGGAAGTCCATGCCTTCCTGCTGACACTGACCGACCGTCACCAGACCGTGCTGCGCCCGAGCCAGGAGCAGCAGTCCGTCTGGCGGCGATTCGAGGTGACGACCCATGGCGAGGTTGCCGTGGTCGTCCTCGTCCCTGCGACCCCCTGTGGACAACCACCCTCCGCAGAGACGTCGCCTGCGCCTGGGGACAGTCGGGCGCGCCAGCACGCCTCCGTCGAGAACGCCCCACGCTGCTGTTCCACTCGGAAACAGCAGCCACCCACGTGCTCGGCAGAGAGTGGCCGGTCGACCACGTGCCACGCTGCCGTATCACTCGTACACAGCAGTCAGGCGCGTGCTCGGCGGAGCCGGACAAGCAGAACGGCCCGGCTCCCCAGGGGAGCCGGGCCGTTCCGTCAGTCAGACAGCAGGGCTGTCGTCACCGAGCGCTCACGCGTCGGCGGCGACGACCTCCACGGTCACCTTGGCGGCGACCTCGTCGTGCAGGTGCACGACGACCTGGTGCGTGCCCAGCGTCTTGATGTGACCCTTCGCCTCGATCTTGCGGCGGTCGACCTGCGGGCCGCCGGCTGCCACGACGGCCTCGGCGATGTCCTTGGTCGTCACCGTGCCGAAGAGGCGGCCGCCGGCGCCGGAGCGCGCAGCGACCGTGAAGCGCTTGGACTCGAGCGAGTCGCGAACCGCAGCAGCGCTCTCGACCGTCGCGTGGGCACGCTTGGCGCGTGCGGCACGGATGGCCTCGATCTCCTTCGCGGCACCCTTGCTCCAGCCGGTGGCCAGACCGCGGGGAACGAGGTAGTTGCGGGCGTACCCGTCCTTGACCTCGACGATGTCGCCGGGGGCACCGAGACCGGTGACCTCGTGCGTGAGAATCAGCTTCGCCATGATGTGTGCGCCCTTCTCAGCGAGCAGAGCTCGAGTAGGGGAGCAGAGCCATCTCGCGAGCGTTCTTCACGGCGCGCGCGATCTTGCGCTGGTCCTGCACGGAGACACCGGTCACGCGACGGGCGCGGATCTTGCCGCGGTCCGAGATGAACTTGCGCAGCAGAACGGTGTCCTTGTAGTCGACCGCGCCGTCGAGCTTGACGCTCTTGAGCGGGCTGACCTTCTTCTTGGGCTTGCGAAGTACGGGCTTCGCCATGGGCTTTCTCCTTCAGTGATCGGTCCGGCCCGTCGGGGCCGTCGACCGGTGATGTCTAGAACGGGGGCTCGTCCGGGTAGGAGCTCGCGCCCCCCGAGGCCCACGGGTCGTCGTTGCTCGAGCTCGCGCTCGAACCGCCCCGGGAGCCTCCCGACTGCTCGAAGCCGCCACCGCCACCGCCGCCGGCGTTGAAGCCGCCGCCGCCTCCGCCGCCACCGCTGAAGCCGCCGCCGCCGCCGCCGCCACCGCGCTGCGAGCGCGTGACCTTGGCCGTGGCGTAGCGGAGCGAGGGGCCGACCTCGTCGACCTGCAGCTCGACGACGGTGCGCTTCTCGCCCTCACGGGTCTCGTAGGAGCGCTGGACGAGGCGACCCGTCACGACCACGCGGTTTCCCTTGGTGAGGGACTCCGCCACGTTCTCCGCAGCCTCGCGCCAGATCGAGCAGCGCATGAACAGCGTGTCGCCGTCCTTCCACTCGTTGCTCTGACGGTCGAACGTGCGGGGCGTGGACGCGACGGTGAAGTTCGCGACTGCCGCGCCGCTGGGCGTGAAGCGCAGCTCGGGGTCAGCCGTGAGGTTGCCGATCACGGTGATGACGGTCTCGCCTGCCATGGATGCTCCTGTAGTGCCGAGATTCGTGGATCTGAGAGGCGTTGCGGTGGTGAGGCTCAGTGAGCGTCGGGACGCAGCAGCTTGGTGCGCAGGATGGCCTCGTTGAGGCCGAGCTGGCGGTCGAGCTCCTGAGCGAGCGCGGGCGTGGCCGTCATGTTGACGACCGCGTAGATGCCCTCGGCCTTCTTGGAGATCTCGAACGCCAGGCGGCGCTTGCCCCAGATGTCGACCTTGTCGATGGAGCCACCACCGGTCGTGATCACGGAAAGGAACTTGTCGAGCGACGGAGCGACGGTGCGCTCGTCGACCTCAGGGTCGAGGATCAACATCAACTCGTACTGACGCATGTAGATACCCACCTCCTCTGGTCTGGGCGGTCACGGACTCTCCGTGACAGGAGGGTGTTGCGTACGTTCCGCGCGTCAGCAGCCCCAGGATGGGGCGGAAGACACGCGGAGGTCCGAGCCTACCAGCCTCAGCTGGTGGGCGACGGCGCCGGCGTGGGCACCGGCGTCGGGCCCGGCGTGGGTGCCTGGGTGGGCGTGGGAGTCGGGGTCGGCTCCGGCGTCGGGGTGGGCTCAGGCGTCGGCGTCTCGGTCGGTTCCGGCTCCGGCTCGGGCTCCTCGGTCGGCTCCGGCTCGGGCTCGGGCGCCGGTCCGCTCGAGACCACGAGGGTCACGGTCGAACCCTCGGCGGCCCGGCCCGCACCCGGGTCGCTGCGGAGCACGACGCCGGCCGGCTGGTCCGAGGCCTCGGTCACCGTCGCGACGGTGAACCCCGCGGCCTCGAGCGCCGCCCGCGCGGCGCCCTCGTCGAGTCCGGCGACCGCCGGCAGCTCCACGAGCTCGGGCTCGGTCGGGGTCGGCGTCGGCTCGCGCGTCGGCTCGACCGGGGCGCTGCGCTCCGGGAAGTCCAGGATCTCCCAGCCCTGCGTCACCTTCTCCATGTAGCTGGTCCACAGGTCCGTCGGGACCGTGCCGCCCGCGACGACGCCGTAGCCGCCGAACGGCGTGATCGGCTCCTCGTTGCCGTCGGGCCCGGTCTGGTACATCGCGACGACGGTCGCCAGCTGCGGCACGTACCCGGCGAACGAGACGCCCTTGTAGTCGTTGGAGGAACCGGTCTTGCCGGCCGCCGGACGTCCGAGCTCGCTGGCCGTCTCGCCGCTGCCGCGCTCGACCACCTGGGTCATGGCGTAGGTGGCGTCGGCGGCGACGTCCTCCGAGATGACGCGCTCCCCCGCCGTCGGGCCCTGGTGGACGATCGTGCCGTCCTCGAGCACGCGGTCGATGACGTGGGTGGGGTGCTTCTCGCCCTGGGCGGCGAACGTGGCGAACACGGTGGCCATGTCGATGGCGTGCGGCGAGGCGTTGCCGAGCACGTTGGACAGCACGGGCACGAGCCCGGTGGTGTCGGCGGGCAGCCCGAGGCGGACCGCCGTGTCGACCAGCGTCTGGCCGGGTTCAGCGCCCTCGGCGTTGGCGTCCCGGTTCAGCTGCACGTACGTCGAGTTCACCGAGTCGGCGGTCGCGTCGACGAGGTCGATCCAGCCGCGGTTGCGCCGGTCGTAGTTGTTGACGACGTACCCGTCGACGTCCATCCCGGTGTAGCTCTCGTACTTCTCGTCCAGCGGGATCCCGGCCTCGAGCGCAGCCACGAGCGCGAACGGCTTGAACGTCGAGCCGCCCTGGTAGACGGCCTGCGTCGCGCGGTTGAGCGACTCCGTGAGGTAGTCGCGACCGCCGTACAGCGCGCGGACGCCACCGGTGGCCGGGTCGATCGAGACCAGCGTCGCCCGCAGCCCCTCTGCAGCGCCCTCGGGCAGGTCGTTCTCGACGGTGTCGACGGCGGCCGCCTGCATCCCGGCGTCGAAGGTCGTGACGACCTCGAGGCCGCGACGGTTGAGCTGGTCCTCGGTGAACGGCGCCTCCTCGCCGACGGTGAGCTCGGCGACAGCCATCTGGAGCAGGTACCCGTTCGTGCCGGCGTACGTGTCGGAGCCGGTCCGCTCGACGACGGCCGGGAACGTCTGCGCCGCCCGCTCGTCCGCGGTGATCCAGCCGTCGGCCGCCATGAAGTCGAGCGTGCGGGCCCAGCGCGCCTCCGCCTGCTCGGGCGCGACGGCGGGGTCCCACGCGCTCGGCGCGGGGATGACCCCGGCGAGCATCGCGGACTCGGAGAGGGACAGCTCGGCCGCGCCCTTGCCGAAGTACGCCTGCGCCGCGGCCTCGATGCCGTAGGCGCCGCGACCGTAGTAGATGGTGTTCATGTAGGCGTCGAGGATCTGGGACTTGTCCAGCTCCTGCTCGACCTTGACGGCGAGGATCGCCTCCTTGAACTTGCCCACGTAGTCCGTGGTCCGGCCGAGGTAGTAGTTCTCGACGTACTGCTGCGTCAGCGTGGACGCGCCCTGGCGGTCGCCGCCGCGCAGGTTGTTCCAGAGCGCCCGGACGATTCCCACGGGATCGATGCCGGAGTTGGAGTAGAAGCGACGGTCCTCGGAGGCGACGACGGCCTCGCCCACGTGGGCCGGCAGCGTGGTGGTGTCGACGATGGTGCGGTCGACCTCCGCGATCTCGCCGATCGGCGTGGTCCCGTCGGAGAAGTAGATGGTCGAGCCCTCGGCCACCGCCAGCTCGTCGGGCGCCGGCACGTCCGTCATCGCGTACGCCACGGCGAGTCCGCCGACGACCAGCCCGAGCCCCGTCACCAGGGTCCCGAGCAGCACGCGCCAGCTCGGCAGCCACCGACGCACCGGGCCGAGCCCGGCCCGCGGGTAGTTCCAGCCCTTCTTGCGGGCGGGCTTGCGCCTCCCCTTCGCGGAGGAGGCCTTCGGCCGGGACGACGACGGGCGCCCCGACGAGGCAGGCTTCCTGCCGGGGGCGGGCTTGGGGGTCTTGCTGGCTGCCACGAAGGTCGCCTCCTAGCTGCGGTGCCCGCCTGGGACAGGGCGTCTCCCGGGACTGCGGACGGTCCAGTATGGCCACCGTCCCCGAGCCGACCGCCGCCGTCGCGAGCCGGTTCACGACATCGGCACATCTCCTCCGCGCCGGTCCACCAGGACCTTCGAACGCCCGCGACGATGCCGCTCGCCCCGTGTGAGCCGGGTCACCACGAGCCGCCCGTCGATGCGCGGTCGTTGACTTCACCGCACATGCGATGTATCAATTCGATACATCGATTCGTTCGCTCCACGCGATGCATCGATCGACCCGACCCCCCGATCCGTGAGGAGACAGCCGCCATGCGCAAGCGCAGCGACGTGCTCGACCTCGCGATCCTCGGGCGGCTGGCGAGCGGACCCCTGCACGGCTACGAGCTGCGCAAGCAGCTCTCGGCCACGCTAGGCATGTTCCGCTCGCTGTCCTTCGGGTCGCTCTACCCCCGGCTGCGCGGGCTCGAGGGATGCGGGTGGATCACGACCGCCCACACCGCCTCGCTGCCGCACGCGCTCGCCAGCAAGCGCTCGCGCGTGAGCTACGAGCTGACGGCGGCGGGCAAGGAGCACCTGGCCGAGACCCTCACCGCGGCCGACCCGGCCGCCTGGGACGACGACGTGTTCGACGTCCGGTTCTCGATGTTCGCCGACACCGACCCGACGACGCGCCTGCGCATCCTCGAGGGTCGGCGCACGCGCGTGCTCGAGAGCCGCGAGGCCTCCCGCCTCGCCGCCGCCCGCAACCGCGAGCGCCGCGACGCCTACACCGCCGAGCTCCAGCGCCACGGCCTGGAGATCCTCGACAAGGAGATCGGCTGGCTCGAGGGCCTCATCGCCACCGAGCGAGCAGCCGCCACCCCCACCACGACCACCGCTCGGCCCCGGCCGAGGCGGAGCCGCCGGCATGAGTCATTCAGGCCGGTCCACCCCCCAAGAAGGAGTACCCATGAGTTCCATCCGCGTTGCCATCGCGGGCGTCGGCAACTGCGCGAGCTCGCTCGTGCAGGGCGTCGAGTACTACAAGGACGCCGACCCCACCACCAAGGTGCCCGGCCTCATGCACGTGCAGTTCGGTGAGTACCACGTGGGTGACCTCGACTTCGTCGCGGCGTTCGACGTCGACGCCAAGAAGGTCGGTCAGGACCTGTCCGCCGCCATCAACGCGAGCGAGAACAACACGATCAAGATCGCCGACGTGCCGCCCACCGGCGTGCAGGTCCAGAAGGGCCCGACCCTGGACGGCCTCGGCAAGTACTACCGCGAGACCATCGAGGAGTCCGCCGACGAGGCCGTCGACGTCGTCGCCGTCCTCAAGGAGACCGGCGCCGACGTGCTCGTCTGCTACCTCCCCGTGGGCTCGGAGGAGGCCGCGAAGTTCTACGCGCAGGCCGCGATCGACGCCGGGGTGGCGTTCGTCAACGCGCTGCCCGTCTTCATCGCCGGCACGCCCGAGTGGGCCGACAAGTTCACGGCCGCCGGTGTGCCGATCGTCGGCGACGACATCAAGTCGCAGGTCGGCGCCACCATCACGCACCGCGTGCTGGCCCGCCTGTTCGAGGACCGCGGCGTCGTCCTGGACCGTACGTACCAGCTGAACGTCGGCGGCAACATGGACTTCAAGAACATGCTCGAGCGCGAGCGCCTCGAGTCGAAGAAGATCTCCAAGACGCAGGCCGTCACGTCGAACCTGACCGACGCCGCCTTCGCCGGCAAGACCGAGGACCGCAACGTCCACATCGGCCCGTCGGACTACGTCGCGTGGCTCGACGACCGCAAGTGGGCCTACGTCCGCATGGAGGGTCGCGCGTTCGGCGACGCCCCCATCAACATGGAGTACAAGCTCGAGGTCTGGGACTCGCCCAACTCGGCCGGCGTGATCATCGACGCCGTCCGCGCGGCGAAGATCGCCAAGGACCGTGGCGTGGGTGGCCCGATCACCTCCGCGTCGGCGTACTTCATGAAGTCCCCGCCGGAGCAGCTCGAGGACCAGCACGCCCGCGAGCAGCTCGAGGCCTTCATCCGCGGCGACGTCGAGCGCTGACCCACCCGCTGACCACGCGCTGGGCTGCTCTATCCGCCGGATAGAGCAGCCCAGCGCGTTTTCGTCGTCGGAGTCCTCCGTCGAGAACGTGTGAGTGTGCCGTATAGGCCCGTTCGAGCAGTGTCACGCGTGCTCGGCGACGGGCAGCGCGCGGTCGTGCGCCCGCAGCAGTGCGGAGGCCGTCAGGCCGAGGGCCACCAGCGCCGTCGCGACGCCGACCAGCACCGCGAGCGCCGTCGTCCAGCTCCCCGTGGTGTCGCGCACCCCGCCGATGAGCACCGGGCCGAGCGCCGCGCCGGCGAAGCCGACCGTCTGCAGCACGGTCTGGATGCCGCGCGAGTGGTGCTCGTCCCGTGCCACGTGCACGCCGAACGTGACGATCATGGTGAACGTCGCGCCTTGCGCGAGCCCGCCCACCAGCAGCGCCGCGAGCCACAGGTCGGGTGCCGTGAGCAGCAGCACCATGCAGACCAGCCAGCCCGCGGTCAGCACCGTCATCAGCAGCGCGAGTGAGACGCCGCGCACCCGCATCGCCACCGGCAGCAGCAGCGGGCCGGCGATGCCCAGCGCCATGAAGACGCTGACGCACACCCCCGCGGCGTCGGCCGTCAGGCCCGAGCGCTCCTGCAGCAGCGTCGGCAGCCAGGACGACATCGCGAAGTAGCACATGCCGTGCATCGCGAACGTGAGGCCGAGCACCCACGCGATCGGCAGCCGCAGCGCGCTGGGCCCGGAGGCGGTCGTGCGGCCGCCGCGACCCACGCCGTCGCGCACCACGCCGTCGACGCCGTCGTGCACCACGTCCCCGGCCACCTCCTCGGCCGCCGTCACGACGACGGCCGCGGCGGCCGCCACGCGCTCGCCGCGCGTGCTGACCCACCACACGACCGCGGCGAGGAACGACGTCGCCGACCAGATCGCCAGCCCGAGCTGCCAGCCGAGCAGCGCCACGAGCGGCGCCGAGACCGCGGCCGACAGGGCCGAGCCGATGTTGGTCGACGCGGTCTGGATCCCGTTCATGAGCAGCGCCCGGTGGCGGTAGCGACGCGTGACGAGCGTCGGGATCGCGATGTTCACGACGGCGACCGCGGAACCCAGCAGCACCGACCCGGCGAACAGGGTGGGAACCGGCCCCAGGGAGCGGAGGACGACGCCGAGCCCGACAGCGAGCGACGCCGCCGTCAGCGCCCGCGTCACGCCGATCGCCCCGACGATCCGCGAGGCGACCGGCGTGAGGATGGCGAAGCACAGCACCGGGATGCTCGTGAGCGCGCCGGCCGCGACGCCGTCGAGTCCGGTCTCCTGCTGGACGGTCAGCAGCACGGGTCCGAGGGCGACCGTTGGGATCTGGAGCTGGAGGCAGACCAGGACGAACGGGATCAGGCTCGTGGCGGCCTGGGCCCGGGTGCGTGTCATGGCCGCACCCTATCGAAACGATTCGAACGGTGCCGCGGGGCGCGCTCAGTACCCTGACCACGTGCGCAACGCCGATCTGCCGCTGCTCGACGACGAGACCCTCACAGCCGCGACGGCGCAGCGCCAGCACCTCGCCGCCAGGACGACCGGCGACGTCGAGACCATCGCCACCCACCTGCTCGGTCTGCAGGCGCAGGAGCCGTACGAGGCGTTCGTCGGGCTGTGGTCCCGGCTGGGCGGATTCGCGACGGCGGATCTCACTGCCGCGATGGACGAGCGGCGCGTCGCGCGCACTCACACGATGCGCCGCACGGTGCACCTGCACACGCGGGCCGACGCGCTCGCGCTGCGCGCGATCCACGACGAGATGCTGCGGCGCCGGACCGCCGACATCGTGCGCCAGGTGCGTGGCGCCGACGGCGTGACGATCCCCGTCGACCTCGACGTGCTGGAGCGGCTCGCTCGACCGCCTCTGGACGCCGCTCCGCGGCAGCTCGCCGACCTCGGGCGCGAGATCGCCGAGCCGTTCGCCCCTGCCCCGCCGCGCAGCCTCGGGGACGCGGCGATCGGCGTCGTGCCGCTGGTTCAGGTGCCGCCGCGCGGTACGTGGGGTCGGCGCGGTCCGGCCGCGTACACGACCTACGGGGCCTGGTGGGGTGAGGAGCCCCTCGCTCTCGGCGAGACGGACGCGCTCGCCGAGCGCTCCGGCGTCGTGCTGCGCTACCTGGCCGCGTACGGGCCGGCGGCGACGGCGGACGTGCGGGCCTGGTCGGGAGCCAGCGGCTTCCCCGAGGCGGTGGCGGCGCTCGGCGACCGGGTGCAGCGCTACCGCGACGAGCGGGGTCGGGTGCTGCTCGACGTCGGCGGCCGCGAGGTGCTCGACCCCTCGCTCCCGAACCGGGCGGCCGATCTGCCCGTGCGGTTCCTGCCGGCGTTCGACAACGCGGTGCTCGGGTACCACGACCGCAGCCGCGTCATCGACGACGAACACAAGCCGCTGAGCGTGGGTGGCGCCAGGTACGTGCTGGTCGCGGGACGCGCCACGGCGACGTGGACGGCACCGCTCGGCGGCCTGACCGAGGACCCGGTGACGGTCGAGGTGACGCCGCTGCGCCGCCTCACGCGGGGAGAGCGGGCGGCGGTGCGCGAGGAGGGCCACGCCCTGGCGACCTTCCTCGGCGGTCGTGCCGGTCGCGTCACGTTCGACTGACCCGCCCGGCCTGCGGCCTCAATCGCCCGGCTGCTCCGCCCACCACGCGCGCAGCCGCGCCTCGGCGTCCTCGGGGCTCAGCACGCCCTCGTCGAGCCGCAGCTCCATCAGCCACTTGTACGCCGTGCCCACCTGCGGCCCCGGCGTCAGGTCGAGGATCCGCATGATGGCCGCGCCGTCGAGCGCCGGACGCAGCGCCGCGAGCGACTCCTGCTCGCGCAGCGCGGCGATCCGGTTCTCCAGGTCGTCGTAGGCGTGCGACAGCCGCTCCGCCTTCTTGCGGTTGCGCGTGGTGCAGTCGGCGCGCGTGAGGCGGTGCAGCCGCTCGAGCAGCGGGCCGGCGTCCGTGACGTAGCGGCGCACGGCGGAGTCGGTCCACCCGCTCTCGCCGTAGCCGTGGAAGCGCAGGTGCAGCGCGATGAGGTCGCACACCGCCTCGGTCGTGGCCTTGTCGAACTTCAGCGCCTTGAGCCGCTTGCGGGCGAGCTTCGCACCGACGATCTCGTGGTGGTGGAAGGACACCCGGCCGCCCGGCTCGTTGCGCCGCGTGTCGGGCTTGCCGATGTCGTGCAGCAGCGCCGCGAGGCGCAGCACGAGGTCGGGGCCGGGGACCGCGCCGTCGGGCCCGGTCTCCAGAGCGATCGCCTGGTCCAGCACCGTGAGGGAGTGCGTGTAGACGTCTTTGTGGCGGTGGTGCTCGTCGATCTCGAGCCGCATCGCGGGGACCTCGGGCAGAACGACGTCGAGCACCCCGGTCTCCACCAGCAGCTCGATCCCGCGGCGGGGCGACGCCGCGAGGAGCGTCTTGACCAGCTCGGCCTGCACGCGTTCGGCCGAGACGATCTCCAGCCGCGGCGCGTACTCCGTCATCGCCGTCATCACGCCGGGGTCGACGTCGAGCCCGAGCTGGGCGGAGAAGCGGGCCGCGCGCAGGATGCGCAGGGGGTCGTCGTCGAAGGACTGCTGCGGCGAGGCGGGGGTGTTGAGCACGCCGTCGGCGAGGTCGGTCAGGCCGTCGAACGGGTCGACGAAGGTCAGGTCGGGCAGGCGGACCGCCATCGCGTTGACGCGGAAGTCGCGTCGCGACAGGTCGCCCTCGAGCGTGTCCCCGAAGACGACGGCGGGCTTGCGCGACCCCGGCCGGTACTCCTCGGTGCGGTAGGTCGTGATCTCGACGACGACGTCGCCGCGTCGTGCCGCGATCGTCCCGAACTCGCGTCCCACGTCCCAGGTCGCGTCCCCCCACGCGGTGAGGATCGCCTCGGTCTGGTCCGGCGTCGCGCTCGTGGCGAAGTCGAGGTCGGCGCTGCGCCGGCCGAGGAACGCGTCCCGCACGGGGCCGCCGACGAGGGCCAGCTCGTGGCCCGCCGAGGCGAACATCTCCCCGAGCGGATCGGTCTCGGAGGCGATGGTGGCGAGCACGGACAACGCGGTGCGCATGAGCGACGCCGGGGTGGCGCCGGTCGACGGAGGAGCCTGCATGGTCCCCAGGTTCCCACGTCCGCTGACCTAAGGTGGTGGGCATGTCCTCACCGTCGCCGGCGCCCCGCGCGCCCGGTCGGCCGGCACCGCCGCCCGTCCGGGCGCTGCGAGCGAGCGCCGGACTTCCGGTGGTGGACGAGACCTCCGCGGGCGGTCTGGTGGTCAACGTGGTCGACGGCGTCGCCCTCTGCGCGGTGATCGCGCGACGCAACCGCGCGGGTCGTCTCGAGTGGTGCCTGCCGAAGGGACACCTCGAGGGTGTGGAGACGGCGGAGCAGGCCGCGGTGCGCGAGGTCGCCGAGGAGACCGGTATCGTGAGCCAGGTCGTCCGCCACCTCGCGACCATCGACTACTGGTTCGCCGGCCACGACCGCCGCGTGCACAAGGTCGTCCACCACTACCTGCTGGCCGCGCTCGGGGGTGAGCTCACCACCGAGAACGACCCCGACCACGAGGCCGAGGAGGTCGCGTGGGTCGCGCTCGACGAGCTGGCCTCCCGCCTCGCGTACCCGAACGAGCGCCGCATCGTCGCCATGGCACGGGACGTGCTCGTCGGGGGCTCGTGAACACCTCCCGGGCCCGAGGCGTCCGGTGCCGCCGGGGCCTCCCGGACAGCGTCACCTCCGCCGTCGCGCCCTTCGGGCTGGCCCTCGCCCTCGTGCTCGGGCCCGCCGCGCTGGCCCTGCCCGCAGGGCCGTCCGCGAGCGCCACCCCGTCGACGTCGCCGAGCGACGACTCGAGCACCACCGCGAGCCCCGACGCCGACGAGCCCGCCGTCACCCTCACGCTCACCGACATGACGCCCGCCGTCGCCCAGCTCGGCGACACGATGGTGCTCACGGGCACGATCACCAACACCACCGACGCGGACTTCGTGGACCCGACCCTCCAGATCCGGGTGCAGCAGGCGGTCCCGGGCACGGCGGTCGCGATGGAGCGCTGGTTCGACGCGTCGACCGGCCCCCGGGGCCGGACCGTGCCGGGCCTGACGGGGCCGTACCCCGTGACGGTGCCGGCCGGCGGCTCCGCGCCGTTCTCCTTCTCGATCCCGGTCGACGGCGAGATCGGGTTCCCGATCCGCTACGACAACTGGGGTCCGCGCGGCCTCGAGGTCGCCCTCAGCCAGGGCGGCACGACCGTCACCGCCCGCACGATGGGCGTCTTCCACCCCGGCGAGACGGGCGAGGGTGAGACCGGCGAGGCCGTTCCCGAGGTCGACCTCCAGGTCGGGGTGCTCCTGCCCCTCACCCCGACGGCGCAGGAGTGGACCGACGCCCTCGCGCAGGGCCGCGCCGTCTCCGACCTCGCGGGGGAGCGCGTCCGCGACCTCGTCGAGGCCACCGGCCCCGCCGTCTCGTGGGCGCTCGACCCCGCGCTGCTCGGCGCACCCCTGGGGCTCTCCGGCGGGGCGACGGCGGGCTCCGACCCGACGGCGGCCCCGACCGACCCGACGACCCCGCCGACCGACACCCCGGATCCGGCGCCCGACACCGGCGAGGACCCGACCGACCCCGCCGACCCCGACGACCCCGACGCGCCCGCCGACCCGGCAGACCCGACCGACCCGGCCACCCTCACCGGCGACCTCGTCGCGGCCGCGGGCGACCGCGACATCCTCGCGCTGCCGTTCGCCGACGCCGACGTCCCCGCCCTGGCGGGCACGGGCGAGACGGGCCGGGACCTGCTGACGGCGGCGCGCGAGTCCGCCAACGAGCTGTTCGCCGCCGTCGGCCTCCAGGTCTCCACGACGACGGCGTGGCCCGCGGCCCCGGGCGTGAGCCAGGACGCGCTGAGGCTCGCGACCGGCGCCGGCTACTCCGCCGTCGTGCTCGACGGTGTCGAGGACCCCGACGACGCGGAGGGGGCCTCGACGTCGACGTCGGCCTCGGCCTCGCCGTCGGCCCGCACCGACGTGACGAGCGGCGCCGCGTCGGTGCCCGCCCTGGTGAGCGACCCCCGCCTGTCCGAGGCGGTGTCGGGCGAGGCACCGCCCGGGGCCACGACGTCGTCCGAGACCCTCGCCAGCCGGCAGTACGCGCTGGCGCTCAGCGCGGTGCTCGCCCGCGACGTCACGGCCGACCGCACCGTCCTCGTGACGGCGGACCGCACCGCCGTCGGGGCGATCGGGACGCCCGACGGCGGGAAGGCCGCCGCGCTCGGCTCGCGCGTCACGAGCCTTCTCGAGGCCCCGTGGGTCACGCCGACCGGGCTCGACGAGGCGTTCGCGAGCACGCCGTCGGCCGGACAGCGCACCACCCTGCCCGTCACCGGCGACGTCACGTCCGCCGCCTTCGCCCGTGGTGCCGACCTGGTCGTCGACGGACTCACCGAGACGATGGAGATCGGCAGCGCGCTCGAGCGGCCCGAGGTGCTGGACGGTGTCGACGACGTCCTGCGCACCGCGCTCTCCGGCGCGTGGCGGCTCGACGACTCCAGCCCGGCCGCGGCCACCGACGCGGCCGAGGCCGTCCTCCAGCCCTACCGCGACGCCGTGACGGTGTCGGTCCCCGCCAGCCTCGTAGACCTGTTCGCCGAGGAGGGCGCGGTGAACCTGACGCTGACCAACACGCTGGACCAGCGCGTCACGGTCGACGTCCGCATCACGCCCGACCAGCCCGCGCTGCGCGTGGACGACGTCGACCCGGTGACGATCGACCCGGGCGCGTCCACGAGCGTGCGCGTCCCGATGGTCGCCGTCGCGAACGGGCTCACGCGCGTCGACGTCGACGTCCTGAGCCCCGACGGCGCCGCGCTCGGACCGGTGAAGAGCTTCGACCTGCGCGTGCGGGCCGAGTGGGAGACGGTCGGCACGGGGATCGTGGCCGCCGGCCTCGGCGTCCTCCTGGTCATCGGCCTCATCCGCACGTTCCGCCGCGGTCGCCGCGGAAGCGACGGCAACGTTCCCGCACCGACCCCGACCGAGGAGACCCCCTGATGGCCGCCAAGCAGCGAGGCCTGGCGGGCGCCGCGGCCGTGATGTTCTCGGGGACGTTCGTCTCGCGGGGGCTCGGGTTCGTCCGGACGGCGATCCTCGCCGTCGCGATCGCGAGCGTCGGTGGGGCGAGCACCGCCTTCACGGTGGCCAACTCGCTGCCCAACACGATCTACATGCTGCTCGCCGGCGGCGTCATCAACGCGATCCTCGTGCCCCAGCTGGTGCGGGCCGCACGCGCGGCCGACGGCGGGCGCGACTACACCAACCGCCTGCTCACCGTCGCGGGTGTCGGCCTGCTCGTCATCACCGCACTCCTCACCCTCGGCGCGACCCTCCTGGTGCAGCTCTACGGCGGCGACATGCGCCCCGAGTGGCTCCCGGTCGCCTACGCCTTCGCGTTCTGGTGCGTGCCGCAGGTCTTCTTCTACGGGCTCTACACGCTGCTCGGCCAGGTGCTCAACGCGCGCGGCGTCTTCGGCCCCTACATGTGGGCGCCGACGGTCAACAACGTCGTCGCGATCATCGGGCTCGTCGCCTACCTCGTGATCTTCGGCGCGATGCCGCCGGAGCAGCTGGCGGCGGCGGAGTTCGGCGCCGATCGGGTGATGCTGCTGGCCGGGATGGCGACCCTCGGCGTCGCGGCGCAGGCCCTCGTGCTCGTGGTGCCGCTGTACCGCTCGGGCTTCCGCTACCGGCCGGCCTGGGGTCTGAAGGGCCTCGGCGGCGCGAGCCGCATGGCCGGGTGGACCTTCGCGGCGCTCGGCGCGGGGCAGCTCGGACTCATCGCCGTCTCGCGCGTCGCCTCGAGCGCGGAGAACGTGGCCGCGACGACGCCGGGCATGACCGCCGACGCGATCCCCGGCAACTTCGTCTACGCCACGGCGTTCATGATCTTCATGCTGCCGCAGTCCCTGGTGGTGGTCTCGCTGATGACGGCGATCTTCACGCGACTGTCCACCAAGGCGGCCGCCAAGGACGGTGGGGGCGTGCGCGACGACCTGTCGCTGGGCATCCGCACCGTCGGGGTGTTCACCGTCCCGGCGTCCGTGCTGCTCCTCGTGCTCTCCGTCCCCGTCGCCCGCGCGATCACCGTGGGCAGCGCGAGCCTCGACGCGGACGCCGCGCTCGGGAACACGATCTGGGCGCTCGCGCTGGGCATCCCCGCCCTCGCGATGTGGAGCGCCGTCCAGCGCGCGTACTACGCCTACGAGGACGCCCGGTCGCTGTTCTGGATCCAGGTCGCCATGGCCGTGGTCGTGGCGGGCGGCACGCTGAGCAGCCTGCTGTGGCTGCACCCGGCGAACTGGGTCCCCGCCGCGGGCGTGTGGATCTCCGTGTCCTACGGCATCGGCGCGCTCGTGGGCTTCCTCGGGCTGCGCCGTCGCCTGCCGAGCCTCGACGGGTCGCGCATCCTGCTCACGCACCTGCGCCTCACGCTCGCCGCCGTCCCGATGGCGCTCCTCGGCGGCCTCGCGATCGGGCTCTGGGGCGCCGACCGCGGGCTCGTCGTCTCCGTCGTCCAGCTCGTCGTGATCGGTGGCGCCATGGGGGCGCTGTACCTGTGGCTGGCGCAGCGCCTGGGCGTCACGGAGATCGCTTTCGTCACCTCGCGCGTCGCGTCGCTGGCGCGGCCGTTGACCGCGCGTCTGCGTACCATGACAGGAGCGCGACGGGGGGCCCCGCGCGAGACGACTTCGACGGGAGAGCACCGGGTGGTTTCCACCGACTCAGTCACCGGCGGCATGCTCCTCGCCGACCGATTCCTGGTGGGTGAGCAGATCACCGCCACGGCCACCGGCGTGCGCCGGTGGACCGGTCACGACTCCATCCTCGAACGGGACGTCGAGGTCCTCTCCGTCTCGGGCGACCACGCCGACGAGATGCTCGACGCCGCACGCCGGGCCGCCCTCGTCACCGACCCCCGCCTGCCCAAGGTGCTGCGCGTCGGCGAGTACGAGGGCACCGGCTACGTCGTGCTCGAGCCGCTCGGCGGCACCCCGCTGACCGACGTCCTGGCCCACGGTCCGCTGACCCCCGACGTCGCCCGCTCCGTCGCCGGCGAGGTCGCCGGGGCGCTCGAGGCCGGGCGCCGCCGCGGCGTCCACCACGGCGCGCTCACGGCGGACTCCGTGACGATCACGTCCGCCGGTGCCGTCCGCGTCGCCGGGCTCGGGGTCGACGGCGCCGCACGCGGCGTCAGCCGCAGCGCCGGCGAGGCCGCCCGGGCCGACGCCGAGTCGCTCGTCCACCTGCTGCGCACCATGCTCGGCGAGAAGGGCGACGACGCGGCTCGCGCCGAGCTGCTCGCCGCGGTTCCCGAGACCGTGCGCACCGCGTCCAACCTCGTCGTCGCGCTCGCGCCGTGGCGCCCCGTGCCCCCCGCGTCCGCGCTGACGGCCGGGCAGCCGGGTCCGACGTCGACCGCAGCGGTCGCGACGCTCGGCGAGGACGTCGACCCCGAGGCGACCCACGTCGCCGACGACGACGCGACCTCCACCCCCGCCCCGTTCGACCCCGAGGCCACCCACGTCGCCGGGTCCGAGGACCCCGCGAGCGACGAGGAGATCGTCGAGGCGCTGAGCAACAAGCTCGTCGCCGAGGCCGGCGCGACCGGCGCCCCGGGCGTTCCCGGCTGGGCGCCCACGCTGGCCGAGGGTCCGTCCACCGGCTCGTTCGCGGCCATCGACGCCGACGCCGTCCCGTCGTCCGGCCCGGCTGCGGCCGGGGACGGCGCCGTCGCCGCCGGAGCCGCAGGTGCGGGTACCGGTGCCGCGGTCGCGGGTGGGTCCGGCCTCGGCCGCACCGTGCGCGACTGGTTCCGTCGTCTCGACGCCGTGATCCCCGCCGAGCGCCACACGAGCGCCGCGTCCTCCGCGCCGATCGAGCCCGCCCCCGCGGGTGGGTCGCCAGGGACCGACGCCGCCGAGGGAGACCGTCGAGCCGAGGCAGAGCCCGAGCCCGACGTCCCCGTCGTCCCGCCCGACACGTCCGGCTGGACCGTCCGCCCGACGGGCAACCTCGAGGCGGCGCCGAGCACCTTCTCCGAGGCGCTCGGCGACCCCGCCACCCTCGCCGAGGCCCCGCCGTCGAGCCGCCACAGCTCCGGGGCGGGTGACGGCGCGATCGCCGCGTTCACCTCGGGCCTGCTGTCTCGGGTCGGCGCGAGGGGCGAGGACGACCCGGCCGGCACGACCGCGACCGGCAGCGAGCGCGAACCCGACGTCTCGGCCGATCACGACGACCATCACGACGACGACGTGGCTGCCGGCACGCACGTGCTGCCGGCCACCACCGCCGGCGCCGCCGTGACCTCGCGGATCTCCGAGGCCGCGGAGGCCGCCGAGCCGACGCCCGTACGGGGTCTGGAGCGCCCCGAGTTCCGACCGGTGCACCCGGCCCAGCCGGCCGACGCCCCGGCCCCGGCCTCCATCGTCGAGCCGACCCCCGCGCCCCGACCGGCGCCGAAGCCGACGAAGCAGCCGAAGCCCACGGCGCAGCCGAAGGCCCGCCCTGCGGCCGACCGACCGGTCTCCGCCGCCCGTGACGCCGACCGCTACGAGGTCCCGGACCGCCGCCCGCCCGGCCGCATCCCCGCGACACCGTTCGTCCTCGTCCTCGTCCTCGCCGGCGTGGTCTGGGTCTGCTACCTCGCCGTGACCTCGCTCTTCAACGCGGCCCGCGGCGGAAGCGACGAGCCGGCGCCGAGCCCGTCCACGACGTCGACCCAGACGCTGCTCGACGACTCGACCGCCGGCGTCGTCCTCGCGCTCGACGCCGCGGACGCCGACACCGACGCCGACATCACTGACGACGTCGCGGCCCCGCCGTCGCCCGCCGACCTGCCGGCGGGAACAACCACCCCGCCGAACCCGTTGCTGATCGTGGGACCGCCCCAGCGCTGAGCACCCGCTCGGCCGCCGCGGCGCCCCGGAGGAGAGACACAGGACATGAGCACCGCAGACGTTCGCGACGTCATCATCATCGGCTCCGGCCCCGCCGGGTACACGGCCGGTGTCTACGCCGCCCGCGCCGACCTCAAGCCGCTGATCATCGCCGGCAGCGTCACCGCCGGTGGCGCGCTGATGAACACCACCGAGGTCGAGAACTTCCCCGGCTTCCGCGACGGCATCATGGGCCCCGACCTCATGGAGAACATGAGCGCCCAGGCCGAGCGGTTCGGCGCCGAGATCCGCTACGACGACGTCACCGAGGTCACCCTCGAGGGTGACGTCAAGGTCGTCACGACGGCGGAGGGTGACGTCGAGCGTGCGCGCACCGTCATCCTCGCGACCGGCTCCGCCTACAAGGAGCTCGGGCTGCCCGACGAGAAGCGTCTGTCGGGTCGCGGCGTCTCCTGGTGCGCGACGTGCGACGGGTTCTTCTTCCGCGACCAGCACATCGTCGTCGTCGGCGGCGGCGACTCCGCCGTCGAGGAGGCCACGTTCCTCACACGCTTCGCCTCGAAGGTGACGATGGTCGTGCGCCGCGACGAGCTGCGGGCCTCGAAGATCATGCAGGCGCGCGCCGCCGCCGACCCGAAGATCGAGATGGCCTGGTTCTCCGAGGTCGCCGCGATCCACGGCGCCGAGAAGGTCACGGGCGTGACGCTGCGCGACTCCCGCACGGGCGAGGAGCGCGAGCTCGACGCCACGGGCGTGTTCGTCGCGATCGGCCACCTGCCGCGCACTGACCTCGTCGCCGGTCAGATCGACCTCGACGACGCCGGCTACATCCGGGTCAACCACCCCACGACGGCCACCAACCTGCCGGGTGTGTTCGCGGCGGGCGACGCCGTCGACCACACCTACCGCCAGGCGATCACCGCTGCCGGCACCGGGTGCTCCGCCGCGCTCGACGCCGAGCGCTACCTCGCTGCTCTCGACCAGGCAGCCGAGGCGCCCGAGGGCAGCGTCGGCACGGTCGCCGTCGAGGAGACGGCCCCGCTGCCCGCCTGACGCCGCACCCGCACCACCACGAGACCGACCCGCCGACCCGGTGGGTCGGTCTCGCCGTCTCCGACACCCGTCCCCGGGGGACCGATGCGATACGCCGACCAGATCGTCCGCTTCCAGGAGTTCCTCCGGGCGACGGAGTCCGAGACAGATGACGCCCCTCCCGTGGCGCCGGAGCGCGCCGCCGAGGTGCTGCGCGATCTTCTGACGCGATCGGACCGCGCCGGGGCGGACCTCCGCGACCCGACGCCGGAGCTCGTGCGGTGGGTGCTGCGCGACGTCTCGGGCGAGGAGGCGGTCTCCGACGAGGACTACGACGCCGCCGTGACGGTGCTCGCGCAGTGGCTGCTGTTCCTCCGTCGCGACCTCGGGTGGCGGCGCAGCGAGCGCAACGTCGACCTGTGCTGGGACCTCGTCCAGCGCTACACGACGCGGCCGATCCCGCTCGGTGCCGTGGCCCGGATCGTCGACTCGACCCTGGCCACCGTCCTCGCGTCCTCGCCCGCCGCCGCCGAGGTGTCCCGGGCACTCCTGGTCCTGCCCGTCGTGCGGGCGCTGGAGCTCACGTGCCGGACGGTGGTCTCGCGGGAGGCGCTCTCGGCGGACCACGTCGTCTCCCTCGCGCAGCTGCCGCAGGACTCCGCGACGGCTGACGTCTGGCTGCTGGCCCTGGAGCTGTCCAGGCTCCTGGAGACCGACGACGACGGTTTCCTCCGCGCGGGCGACACCGTGGCGGACGCCGGCCGCATGCCCCGGGTGTCGGACCGCCTCGCCCGCAACCTCGTGGCGGGCCTCGTGCAGGCGGCGGTGATCCACCAGCCGCCCGACGACGCCCCGCGCGAGATCGGCGATGCCGCGTGGGT
The DNA here is from genome assembly GCF_003121705.1 of Serinibacter arcticus. NCBI lineage: Bacteria > Bacillati > Actinomycetota > Actinomycetes > Micrococcales > Beutenbergiaceae > Serinibacter > Serinibacter arcticus. The sequence continues at coordinate 2,474,275 of NZ_PYHR01000002.1, forward strand.
CCTCACCACGGTCGCCCTCGTGACCGCGTGCGACCCCACGCTCCTCGAGGCCGTCCCTGACGACCCCGACGACGAGGAGGAGTCGCTCCTCGAGCCGGTCACGGACCTGGCCACGGCGCTGCTCGGCGAGCGGGGGGACCTGGTCGAGCCGACCGTCGTGCACGTCGCCTCGGCGCTCGACGCGCTGACGTGGTCCGGGCTCCTCCAGCCCCTGACGCTGCCGCGCGGAGGCGAGACCCTCGCGGTCCCGACGGCGCTGCGACACGCCGTGGCCCAGGCCCTCGGCGACCTGTTCGGCACCGGCGATGACCACGAGACGGGGGTGAGGACGCTCGCCCCGGTCGAGATCGTCTCGACCCTCCCGGCCGGCACGTGGCTCGAGATCGCCGTCGAGGAGGCGGGAACGGTCCGCGTGGCTGCCGACGCCGACCTCGAGACCGTCAGGCGCGAGGTGACGACGGTGCTCGGGGTGGACCCCGTCGCCGCCGTGCTCTCGGGGGCGAGCGACGTCCCCGCCTACCGCTTCGCCCACCCCTCGATCCTCGACGCCTTCGACGACGACGGCGACGAGGTCGTCACCGACTCGACCGCCGCGCAGGTCGGTGGCGTGCTCGCGGTCGGCGACACGTTCTGGCTGCAGTACGTCGCCCAGGACGGCGACGAGCAGCACCGGACGGTCCGGCTGCGGGTGACGGGCTCGGGCGCGCCGTCGTGAGCACCCGGATCGCGGGCGTACGCTGGGAACTTCGCGAACCCGCAGCGATGGAGTGAACTGGTGACCACCATCAACGACGTGACCGACGAGACGTTCGCCTCCGAGGTCCTCGACGCCCCCGGCGTCGTCCTCGTGGACTTCTGGGCCTCGTGGTGCCGTCCGTGCACCCAGGTCGAGCCGGTCCTGGCCGAGCTCGCCACCGAGCTGGAGGGCCGCGTCCGCGTGGTCAAGCTGGACGCCGACGAGAACCCGCTGACCGTGCAGCGGTTCGGGATCACGTCGCTGCCCACGCTGATGATCGTGGCCGACGGCCAGGTCGTCACCCAGCTCATCGGCGCCCGTCCCAAGGCAGCCATCCGAGAGGCCCTGACCTCCCACGTCGCCGCCTGAGGGGCGTGACGTGAGCGCTCAGCCGCAGGTGGGCACCCGCCTCGACCCCTGGTACGGGTCGTACTCCCAGCGCACGCACGGCATGAAGGCGTCGGAGATCCGCGCCCTCTTCGCCGTCGCGAACCGGCCCGAGGTCGTCTCGCTCGCCGGCGGCATGCCGAACATCGCCGACCTCCCGATGGACTCGATCGCCGACGCCGTCGCCGATCTCCTGCGCCGCGACGGCTCGCGCGCCCTGCAGTACGGCTCGGGCCAGGGCGACCCGGTGCTGCGCGAGCAGATCACCGACGTGATGGCCCTCGAGCACGTCAACGCCCACCCGGACGACGTCGTCGTCACCACCGGCTCCCAGCAGGCCCTGGACCTGGTCGCGCGGATCTTCCTCGACCCCGGCGACGTCGTCGTGGCCGAGGCTCCGAGCTACGTGGGGGCGCTCGGCGTCTTCCGCGCGTACGAGGCCGAGGTCGTCCACACCCCGATGGACGCGCACGGGCTGATCCCGGAGGCGCTCGACGAGGTCCTCACCGCCCTCGCGGCCCGCGGCCGCCGCGCGAAGTTCCTCTACACGGTGCCGAACTTCCACAACCCGGGCGGCGTCACGCTGTCGCTCGAGCGTCGACCGCGCGTCATCGAGGTGGCGCGCAAGCACGGCGTCCTCATCCTCGAGGACAACCCGTACGGCCTGCTCGGGTTCGACGGCGAGCCGCTGCCCGCCCTGGCCTCGATGGCGCCCGACGACGTCGTCTACCTCGGCTCGTTCTCCAAGACCTTCGCGCCCGGCTACCGCATCGGGTGGGCGCTCGCGCCGCACGCGGTGCGCGAGAAGCTGGTGCTCGCCAGCGAGTCGGCGATCCTGTGCCCCTCCAACGCCGGCCAGCTCGCCGTCTCGACGTACCTGTCGCAGTTCGACTGGCGCGGCCAGGTCAAGGAGTACCGGCGGATGTACGCCGAGCGTCGCGACGCGATGGTCGGGGCGCTGCACGAGCACCTGCCCGCGGCCTCGTGGACGACGCCGGAGGGCGGCTTCTACGTGTGGCTGAAGCTCCCCGAGGGTCTGGACGCCCGGGAGATGCTGCCGCGCGCCGTCACGTCGCTGGTCGCCTACGTGCCCGGGACAGCGTTCTACGCCGACGGCTCGGGCGCCGGCCACCTGCGGCTGTCCTACTGCTACCCGACGCCGGAGCGCATCGTCGAGGGCGTGCGTCGCCTCGCGGGCGTCGTGAACGCGGAGTCCGACCTCGTCGCGATGTTCGGCACCGCGCCGTCGCGCGCCGGCGGCGTCGAGCAGCCCGGTCCGGGCACGCTGTGAGTGCCGTGGATCCCGGGCAGCCGCTCGAGGTGCTCGTCCTCGCCGGCGGGCTCTCTCACGAGCGCGACGTGTCGCTGCGGTCCGGGCGTCGGGTCGCCGAGGCGCTCGAGGACGCCGGCGCGACGGCGACCGTGCACGACGTCGACGCCGATCTCCTGGCCACGATCGACGCCCACCGTCCCGACGTCGTGTGGCCGCTGCTGCACGGGTCGACGGGCGAGGACGGCTCCATCCGCGACCTTCTCGAGCTGCTCGGCGTGCCGGCCGTGGGTACCGGCGCGGCCGGCTCACGGATCTCGTGGAGCAAGCCAGTGAGCAAGACGATTCTGGCGCGTGCCGGCGTCGCCACGCCCGCGTCCGTGACGCTGCCGGAGTCGATCTTCCGCGAGGTGGGGGCACGAGCCGTGCTGGACCGTGTCGTCGACCGCCTGGGGCTACCGCTCGTGGTGAAGCCGTCCAAGGGCGGCTCGGCGCTCGGCGTCTCCCTCGTGACGACGGCGGAGCAGCTGCCCCGCGCGATGGTCTCGTGCTTCTCCTACGGCGATGTCGCGCTGATCGAGCAGGCCGTGACCGGCGTCGAGCTCGGTGTGTCCGTGGTTGACCTCGGCGAGGGTCCGCGCGCTCTGCCGCCCGTGGAGATCGTGGTCGACGACGGGCTGTACGACTACGACGCGCGCTACAACGCCGGCCGCACCGAGTTCTTCGTGCCGGCACGGCTCGGCGCCGAGGCGCTCGAGGCCGCGCGGACGACGGCGGAGACGGCCCACCGGGTGCTCGGCCTGCGCGGGCTGTCGCGGACCGACATGATCGTCGACGCCGACGGCGTGCCGTGGTTCCTCGAGGTCAACAGCGCCCCCGGGATGACCGAGACGTCGCTGTTCCCGCTCGCCGCCGAGGCGGACGGCCTCGGCCTGCCGGAGCTGTACCTGCAGGTCGCCCGCGCCGCCGCGCACGCCTGAGGGCGACGCCTCGGTACCGCAGGGTTCGGGCCTCCCGGCGGCGGTGACATCACGAGAGCCACGCTGACGGGTCGCTGAGGGCCCGCCGACGGGCCGGGCTACCCGGGGGTGGCTGTGGTCGCGGCCGCGCCGGCCCCGGCTGCCCCGGCGAGCGGCGTCGCCTCCTGCGGAGCCAGAGCCTCGATGATGCGGTTGAGGTCATCCACGTTGGCGAACTCGATGGCGATGCGTCCCTTGCGCTGACCGAGGGCGATCTTCACCTTCGTGTCCCAGCGGTCGGAAAGACGGCGGCTCAGGTCGTCCAGCTCGGCCGCGTGCGCGCCGGTGCGGGGACGACGGCGGAGCTCGGGTCGCAGCGGGTCGTCGTCGTCGCCGAGGGCGACGATCTCCTCGGTGGCGCGGACACTCAGGCCCTCGGCGACGATGCGGTGCGCCAGGCGCTCCATCGCGGCCGGCTCGGTGAGACCCAGCAGGGCCCGGGCATGCCCGGCGGACAGCACCCCGGCGGCGACGCGGCGCTGCACGGCCGGCGGGAGGCGGAGCAGACGAAGCATGTTGGAGATCTGCGGACGTGACCTCGCGATGCGAGTGGCGAGCTCCTCGTGCGTGCACCCGAAGTCCTCGAGGAGCTGCTGGTAGGCGGCCGCCTCCTCGAGCGGGTTCAGCTGGGCGCGGTGGAGGTTCTCGAGCAGCGCGTCCCGGAGGAGGTCGGTGTCGGACGTCTCCCGGACGATCGCCGGGACGGTCTCGAGTCCGGCGAGACGGGTGGCGCGCCACCGGCGCTCACCCATGACGATCTCGAAGCGGTCGCCGACCGGCCGGACGACGATCGGCTGGAGGACGCCCACCTCGCGGATCGACGCCGCGAGCTCGGCGAGGTCGTCCTCGTCGAAGACCTGGCGGGGCTGGTTGGCGTTGGCGTGGACGTCGTCGACGGGAATCTCGGCGAAGTAGGCCCCGCTCACAGGAACGAGATCGTTCGTACTGACGTTCGAGTCCGAGTCCTGAGAGGCGGCGGTGTGGCTCGCGTGCGACTCCGCGATCCGAGTCTCCGAGTCGACGCCGTTGCGGATCTCGATCGACGAGGCGTCGTCGTGGGACGTGGTCGGGAGACCGGCGGGGAAGAAGACGTCGACCGGCCGCGAGGCTGTCGGCGCCGTGGGGATGAGAGCACCCAGTCCCTTGCCGAGTCCTGTCCGTCGCTTCTCGCTCATGCTGTGCCGTCCTCGCTGGTGGTGCTGGTCGTGGGGCCGGGGCGCCGGCTGATCTCGCGGGCTGCTTCGGCGTAGGCCAGGGCGCCGGACGACGAGGGGTCGTACTGGATCACCGACTGGCCGTAGCTCGGGGCCTCGGAGATGCGCACCGAGCGTGGGATCACCGTGCGGAGCGTCTGTTCCGCGAAGTGCTCGCGCACCTCGGCCGCGACCTCCCGGGCGAGATTCGTGCGGACATCGCTCATGGTGAGGAGGATGGTCGACACCGTGAGCGCCGGGTTCAGGTGCGCCCGGATGAGCTCGATGTTCTTGAGAAGCTGGCTCAGGCCCTCGAGCGCGTAGTACTCGCACTGGATCGGGATGAGCACCTCGGCCGCGGCGCTGAAGGCGTTCACCGTGAGAAGTCCGAGGCTCGGGGGGCAGTCGATGAAGACGTAGTCGATACGCCCCAGCCCTTCGGCCGTCCGATGCACGAGGTAGGACCGCAGCGCCTCGCGGAGGCGTGTTTCACGTGAATCCACGGTCACGAGCTCGATCTCGGCGCCAGAGAGGTCGATCGTGGAGGGGACGCAGAGCAGCTTGTCGTTGTAGGGCGAGGTCTGAACCACCTCGGCCATCGACGAGTCGCCGAGGAGGACGTCGTACGTCGACGGCGTTCCGGACCCGTGCTCGATGCCGAGGGCCGTCGAGGCGTTGCCCTGCGGGTCGTTGTCGATCACCAGCACGGTCAGGCCGGCCCGGGTCATCGCGGCCGCGATGTTCACGGCCGTTGTCGTCTTACCGACCCCGCCCTTCTGGTTCGCCACCGTGAAGACGCGGGTCTGAGACGGGGTCTCGAAGGTCGAACCGGAGATCACGGCGTGCCGTCGCTGGTCGGTCGCCACCTGGGCGCCCAGGGGGGTGTCGATCCCGACGTCCGGGATGGACTCCAGGAGCGCCGCCCGCCGCGCGGCGTCGTCGAGCGAGTCCTCGCCGGTAGGTCGTACATCGGTCACGTGGTTCGCCAGCCCTTCGTTTTGGTGTCGCCCTAGCCTACGGGGTGAACGCCCGTCGGGGCCGTGTTTCACGTGAAACTGTGGACGGCGTTGCGTCTGCACAGACCGGTGCATACAGATGTGGATGCCGATTCGAAAACCGCAGAATCTAGCGGATCGTACTGTGGACAGCTTGCCAGAAACTGTGGATGACAGTTGGGCCGTCCTCTCGTGTCGTGGCCTGGGCTCGCCACCAGCGAAGGGGGTTTCGTTGCTCCTGCTGGGTCTACCTCGGAACCTCCCGGGTCTCGCGAGCAGAGGCGAGTGGCCACCCAGGTGTTTCACGTGAAACGGGAACGTGCACCGTGACTGTCGACACGATTCGAGCTCGGAGGTCGCGATCAGTCTCTTAGCAATGCGCGTACTCCGGCGGACGGTGACTCGGCTCGTTGTGGGACGTACATCATCGCTGACGGGGGACGCGTGGACACGACGTACGGCCGCCATCGTCTGCGGACGGCATCATGCCGGCGCGGTGCGCTCGCTGGCGTGGCCGTACCCCCTGGCACAGTGACGATCGGATCGGGCTGCGGCGCGACGCCGGATCGGGTGCCGATGGTGTGCCCGCCAGCCGTTCGGTTGCTGCATTTGCGGCGCAGGTTCGGAAGGTCGGTACCAATCGTCGGTTCTATAGAGTTCGGGATCGGGGCCTCGGGCCGTTTCACGTGAAACCGGGATCAGGGACGACCGGATTCGCAGCAAGCGGTCAGTGCGACGGGTTGTCTGCGGACACGCGCCCGTTCAGGCATGGCTTAGACGGACCGCCGACAGGGCGACAAAGGTAGCCATGATGGTGCGCGACCAGGGCAGGCGATCACGCTCGGCAATGACCTCCCAAGCGAACCGATACGGAGCGGGGCACTGACATTACGCCCCACGCCAGGCAACGGAGATCCGCCACGTCGAAGGCGAGCACGTCACCCCGGTGCGACCCCCCCCCACCTAGGGGGCGTGAGGCAAGCCGGACGAGCGCTCGGCGCAGCACGCTAGATCCCTCATCCTTCGAGCGTGCTGAACGGCAACTGCCGTCGCTGCACAACATCTCGCGGCGCTACGGAGAAGGTCGGATTCCAGTTGTACGTGAACTGTTCCACGTGAAACGCCTGCCGCCGCTCGAGCTCCAGCCGTTGTATCCGTGGTCCACGCTGCAAACGGTGCGGCAGGCGTCGATAGCGGGCGTTGCGACGTCTTCGGGACGGTCCCGGTGGAGCACGTCATCGTGATGCGACGCTGTCCGAGGGCGAAAGAGCGGTGCGCACTTCCCGACAGCTAGCCCCAACTATGGGCATTCCTACCGCGTCTGGTTCCACGTGAAACGTCGGGCCTCCAGAGCAATTGTTGCGGGCGTAGCGGTGTATCAACCTACGGCCGTGGCGCACCACCAGGCCATCGGATCTTCGCCTTTGCGTGGACCGAGTCTTACGACTGCCCCAGATCCGTCGTGGTACGCCGTCACAGACCCACGATGTCCAGCTGATCACCGATGGGCGGCGACACAGTCAGGTCTCGGCCGTGGCTGGGCTCTCTGAGTTCCACTTCTCGGATGGGAACCGTCGGCCACGCCGACCACGACGCGCGATCGCAGACACGCTGCATCGCTCGCGTGCAGTGCAATGCGGTGAGGGCTGGGAGCTAGGTCCAGTTCCAGGACAAGATCCAGGACAAGGGCCAGGACAAGGGCCGGCGATGCGCCTTTGTCTCCAGAATGACCGGGAGGTCGGGCGTCACCAGCGGATCGTTTCACGTGGAACAGGCGATCTCGGAACCCACGTCTCCGGAGGACCCTGTCGGAGGTCACGCCTCCGAACGAGGCCGCAACCGTAACGAGCCACGTCGCAGAGCGTGGCCGGGGTGCCTGTTCCTGTCTCGTAGGCCAGTCTGGATGAATGACTCGACGGAACATTCTCGGACAGGAAATCTCGCCACGACTTCAGCTCGTAGGTGGGCTCGTGCTCATGGCAATCGGAGTGACGTGGCTCGCCGTCGTCGCCTCCTCCGCCAACACTGACTGGCGGCTCCTGATCGGTCTTGGGTGGCTCGGCGTCGGGATACTCACCGTGGTGCAGTACCGACGCGACAAGAACACGGACAGTGACCGATCTGCCGGGCCGACAGGAGAGTAGCAACGAGCCGGTCTGACTGATCTCACGATCGCCGGAGCGGTGAGCTCGAACTTCGTGCGAGAACATGCCGGCCGGGCCCAGGTAGCCGTTCCACGTGAAACGGAGCTCACCCGTCGTCCGGGCGACCAGACGTCACCGCTCAGCCCGACGGCGACGATGGCAACGCTGTCCCGGCGACGCCGACCTCAGGCCCGCCGGATCTCCACCACGCGAGTCACGTCACCGTCACCGAGCACATCGACCTCATGAACCACGCCGACGCCCGCACCCGGCAGCTTCTTCAGCACCGGCTGCGCTGCCGCCAGCTCCTCCGACGCCCGGGCACCCTTCATCGCGACGAGGGCGCCGCCGCGGGCGACGAGCGGCCAGGTCCAGCGAGCCAGCTTGTCGAGCGCGGCCACGGCCCTGGCAGTCACGGCTTGGCAGACCAGCTTTCCGTGGAGCTCCTGGGCCTGGTTCTGGTGCAGCACGACGTTGTCGAGGGATAAGGTTGTCGCTACAAGTTTCAACCACTCGACCCGGCGCTCCATCGGCTCGACGAGGTGGAACTCCAGGTCGGGTCGCATCGCCGCGAGAACGATGCCGGGGAGACCTGCTCCCGATCCGACGTCCGCCACGACACCGGACTCCGGCAGGTACGGCGCGACGGCCGCCGAGTTCACGATGTGCCGCGTCCACAGACGGTCGATCTCGCGGGGGCCGATCAGGCCCCGCTCCTCACCGTGCGTCCGGAGCAGCTCGGCGAACCCCACGGCGTCGTCGAATCCGAGCCCGAGCGCCCGGCGGCTACCGACCTCGTCGACGACGAGAACCCCGCCGTCGTTCGTCTCGATCGCCGGGCTCTCGCCGGGAGCTGCCTCAGAAGCCGTCACCGCGGCGTCACCATCCCTCGTCGTCACGCGCACCGGCCTCAGGAGGGCCGGATGACCACGCGGCGGTTGGGCTCGACACCCTCGGAGTCTGACGTCAGTCCGGCGGCGGCCACGGCATCGTGGACCACCTTGCGCTCGAACGGGTTCATCGCGTCGAGGGCGACGGACTCACCGGACGACTTCACGTCGGCGATCGCCTCGGTCGCGAGGGCCTCGAGGTCGCGACGCTGCGCCGCGCGGTGTCCGGCGACGTCGAGCATCAGCCGGCTGCGCTCGCCCGTCCGGGCCTGCACGGCGAGACGGGTGAGCTCCTGGAGGGCGTCCAGCACCTCGCCCTCGGCACCCACGAGACGCGTCAGCGCACCCGGGTCCTCGTCGGAGACGATCTCCACGGCGGCGCGACCGTGCTCCACGCCGATGTCGATGTCCCCGTCGAGGTCGGCGATGTCGAGCAGCTCCTCCAGGTAGTCCGCCGCGACCTCACCCTCCTCCTCGAGGCGGGTCGGAGCGGGCGGTGTCTCCACCGCGGCGACGCCGGTGTCGTCGTTCGTCATGCGCTTCCTTCCGATCACGGCGCGTGGCCGATGGGGTGCTGGGTGGGCGTGCGGACGCCAGGCGTCCGAGCTACTTCTTCTTCCGCTTGCGCGGATTCGAGAGCGTCGCCGACGGCTTGTCCTCGAGCACCGCGTCCTCCACGGGCTCGGCGACCGGAGCATCCTCGACGACCTCGTCCTCGAGCGGGGACGGACCGGCCGTCTCCGAAGGGCGAAGACCCTTGCGCTTGGCGCGGTCCTTGCCCACGGGCTGCTGCCGCTGGCCGCGGACGGGGGCGTCGGTGATGACGTCGACGCCACCCTCGGCGTGAGCCTCGTCCTCGAGCGTCGTGCCTCGACGCGCAGCCTTGCGCGCCTTCCGCTCGAGCATGGCCGTCTCGGCCTCGGACCCGGGCGCCGGGTTGCGGCGGATGACGTAGAACTGCTGCCCCATGGACCACAGGTTGGTGGTGGTCCAGTAGATGAGCACACCGATCGGGAAGTTCACGCCCGTGACGGCGAAGATCAGCGGGAAGATGTACATCAGCATCTTCTGCTGACGGGCCATCGGGTTGTCGAGCGCGGACGCCGGCATGTTCTTCATCGTCAGCTGACGCTGCGTGAGGAACTGCGTGGCGCACATCGCGAGGATGAGGATGACCGTGACGACGCGGACCTGCGCCGTCGCCCCCTGCATGAGGAAGGTCGAGGAGAGCGGCGCACCGAAGAGCGTGGAGTTCTCGGCCTCGTTGGCGAGAGCGGCCGTCATCGGGCCGATGGGGCCCCGGGTCTCGTTGGCGATCTGCGGCAGCTGGTACAGCACGCGGAACAGCGCGAAGAAGATCGGCGACTGCGCCAGGATCGGCAGGCAGGAGGCGAACGGGTTGGTGCCCGCGCCCCGGTAGATCGCCATCATCTCCTGCTGCATGGCCTGGCGGGAGGCGGGGTCGGTCTTCCCCTTGTACTTCTTCTGCAGCTTCTGGATCTCCGGCTGAACGATCTGCATGCCTCGGGAGGCACGGATCTGCCGCACGAACAGCGGGATCAGCAGGATGCGGATGATGATCACCAGCACGACGATCGACAGGATCCAGGACCACCCGGAGGCGTCCATACCGAGCGAGACGAACACGCTGTGCGCGTTCACCATGATCCAGGCGACCACCCACATGATGGGGGTGAGGATCGTGTCGAACCAGTCCATCGTCCGCCTTACTCCTTCTGGGGCTGTGGTCCGAGCAGTCGGACCGGGATCGAGCGTACGGCGTTCGCCGCTCGGGCAAGCAATCGTTCAGTGCGAGTGGGACGGTGGTGCGGTCGCGTCACGTTCGACGACGCCGTCCCACCCGGGCCACCGCTCCCCGCGCCGGGGCGGGAAGTCGACGCCACCGCGCGCCCACGGGTTGCACCGCAGCACGCGGTACACCGCGAGCACCGTCCCGACACCGGCCCCGCGCTCGCGGAGCGACATCACCGCGTACGCCGAACAGCTCGGGTAGAACCGGCACCGGGGCCCGAGCAGCGGCGAGATCGCGAGCTGGTAGCCGCGCACCGCCGCAACGAGCACCCGAGAGACGAACGACGGCGAGCGGTCGTCGGTTCCTTCGGCCGGCGGAGCCGGCACGGAACCCGACTCCGACGAGCCGACGCCGGCGGGATCCTCCCCGCGCGCACTCACGCGCGAGCCGCCGTCCGGCGCTGGGCCCGCTGCCATGCGCTGTCGAGCTCGGTGGCGAGAAGGTCACCCTCCGCCGTCGCGCTCGGCGGCAGCGCGCGCACCACGAGCCGCGACCCGGGCTCGAGCCGGTCGAGCCGGTCGGCGACGAGGTGCCGCAGCCGGCGCTTCACGCGGTTACGGACGACGGCGGTGCCCACGGCTTTCGATACGACGAAACCCACCAGGGCGCTGGGCACTGGTGGGTCGTCGGGCCGGAGCAGGTGCACGACGAGGGTGGAGTTCCCACTTCGGACACCACGGCGCATCGTGACGGAGAAGTCGCTTCCTTCACGCATCCGGTGCGCCGCGCTCAGCACGGTTCAGGCAGAGAGCTCCGTGCGGCCCTTGCGACGGCGCGCCGCGAGGATCGCGCGGCCGGCGCGGGTACGCATCCGGAGACGGAAGCCGTGCACCTTGGCACGACGCCGGTTGTTCGGCTGAAAAGTCCGCTTGGTCACGGCTGATCTCACATTCGTTCGGGCGGTGGCGCGGTCTCGGTCATCGCAGGGGCGGCGCCGACCTGGAGCCCCACACAATCTGAGCACACCGCCGGACGTGCCCCACGGGTGGCAGGCAGCATCGACGGCGCGCGTTTGCGCGACTGAAGAACGATACGCGCCAGCCCGCCCCAGGTCAAAGCGCGGGCCGGTCGGGCAGGGCCCGGCCCCTATCATCGAGGTCGCCGGTGCACCGGGTACGCGGCCGCACCAGCAACTTTACGAGGACGTTGCCCACACAGTTGTCCACAGGCTGTGGGTGACGGGCTCGCGCAAGGGACACTAGAACCATGACCACTGACGACGCACTCTCCGACCTCGACCAGAGCTGGGCTCACGTGGTCGATCGGCTGCGCAGCATGCTGCCGCCGTCGCAGCACGCCTTCGTCAGGCTCACCAAGCCGCTCGGCGTGCTGAACGGCACCCTCCTCATCGCCGCGCCGAGCGACTTCGCCAAGGAGTTCCTCGAGACGCGGGCCCGTGAGGAGATCATCGCAGCCCTGTTCGACCAGCTCGGCGAGCGGCTGTCCCTCGCCGTGACGATCGACCCGTCGCTGCTCGACGCCGATCCCGCCGTCGAGGCCGAGCCGGAGCCGGCCCCCGAGCCGGAGCCCGCGCCCGAACCCGTGCGGGCACCGGCCCACCGCGAGCCGTCGTCTCCCCGGCACGACGACGAGAACCTGTCCTCGTACCGCGCAGCCGAGCGGGCCGCCGAGCGCCGCGGCCTCACGTCGGCCGACCCGGCCACGTCGGGCGTCGACCAGGCCCGTCTCAACCAGGCCTACACGTTCGACACCTTCGTCACCGGATCGAGCAACCGTTTCGCGAACGCCGCCGCGTTCGCCGTCGCCGAGGCGCCGGCCAAGGCCTACAACCCGCTGTTCATCTACGGGGACTCCGGTCTGGGCAAGACCCACCTGCTGCACGCGATCGGTCACTACGCCCAGCGGCTCTACCCCGGGGTGCGCGTGCGCTACGTGAACTCAGAGGAGTTCACCAACGACTTCATCAACTCCATCCGCGACGACAAGGCCGAGTCCTTCCAGCGTCGCTACCGCAGCGTGGACGTCCTCCTCATCGACGACATCCAGTTCCTGCAGGGCAAGAAGGAGACGATGGAGGAGTTCTTCCACACCTTCAACTCCCTCCACAACGCCAACAAGCAGGTCGTGATCACGTCCGACGTCGCGCCCAAGTACCTGGACGGGTTCGCCGACCGGATGCGCAGCCGCTTCGAGTGGGGCCTCATCACGGACATCCAGCCGCCGGACCTGGAGACCCGCATCGCGATCCTTCGCAAGAAGGCGGGCCGGGAGCAGCTGTCCGCGCCCGACGACGTGCTGAGCTACATCGGGTCGCGCATCTCCACCAACATCCGCGAGCTCGAGGGCGCGCTCATCCGAGTGACGGCGTTCGCCAACCTCAACGGGCAGCCGGTCGACCTGCCGCTGGCCGAGATGGTGCTGAAGGACCTCATCACCGAGGACGGCGACGCCGAGATCACGCCCGCGGTGATCATGGCCCAGACCGCCACCTACTTCGGCGTCACGATGGACGCGCTGTGCAGCGCGGACCGCACCCGCGTGCTCGTCAACGCCCGTCAGATCGCGATGTACCTGTGCCGCGAGCTCACCGACCTCTCGCTCCCGAAGATCGGCCAGATCTTCGGCGGCCGCGACCACACGACGGTGATGCACGCCGATCGGAAGATCCGTGAGCTCATGCAGAAGAACCGCTCGACCTTCACCCAGGTGACCGAGCTGACGAACCGGATCAAGCAGCAGAACAAGGCCTGAGCAGCCGAACTCTCAAGTTCCACCTGAAGATGTGCACAGGTGTGGACAAAGCTGGGGATCACCGTGGATAAGGATGACAAGTTCGTGGACAGGGACCTCGCGACCGGTGGACTCCACGTCATGTCATTCACCTCGATCCACGCACACCCCCGCTCCACCCACAGCTGGCTCCCGGCGTCGTCCCCATGGAGTTTCGGCTCCTGACCTGCGCGGACGAGGGTTGTCCCCAGGATCCACACCCCCTACTACTACGACGACACCTAGATGGATGAGATGGATGTGGACAGCCAATGCCGGACCTCGAGCCCCTGCCGGCCGGACCGAGCGATCTGGGGACGACGCCGAGGCGGCCAGGTCTTCCAGGCTCCGTTAGGGTGAGCCACAGGTTTGACTACCGGTCATCGACGCCTGCCCGCAGGCGAGCAAGGAATGGTGCAAAGACGTGAAGTTCACCGTCGAGCGTGACGTGCTGGCCGAGGCCGTCACGTGGACAGCGCGCTCCCTGCCGTCCCGTCCGAGCATCCCCGTCCTGGCCGGTGTGCGCCTCGAGGCCTCCACCGCCGGAACCCTGGCGCTGTCGAGCTTCGACTACGAGGTCTCCGCGGTCTCCGAGATCACGGCCGACGTCTCCGAGGCGGGCACGGTCCTGGTCTCCGGGCGTCTGCTCGCCGAGATCTCCCGCTCCCTGCCGTCCAAGCCGGTCGAGATCGTGGTCGAGGGCACGCGCGCCGTCGTCACCTGCGGGTCCAGCCGCTTCACGCTGCTGACGATGCCGCTCGAGGACTACCCCGCGCTGCCGACCCTCCCGCCGGCGTCGGGCACGATCGACGCCCACGCCTTTGCCGAGGCCGTCTCCCAGGTCACGATCGCCGCGAGCCGCGACGAGACGCTGCCGCTGCTCACCGGCGTCCGGCTGGAGATCGAGGGCGACACGCTCACGCTGCTCGCCACCGACCGGTACCGCCTCGCCATGCGCGAGGTCGCCTGGAACCCCTCGACCCCGGGCCTCTCGGCCACGGCGCTCGTCCGGGCCCGCACGCTGTCCGAGGTCGCGAAGTCGCTCACCAGCGCCGGTTCGCTGAGCATCTCCCTCCCGGGCGGTGCGGGCAGCGAGATCGTCGGCTTCGAGGCCGGCGGCCGTCGCACGACGTCGCTGCTCGTCGACGGCGACTACCCGCCCGTCCGTCGCCTGTTCCCCGAGGCCACCACCTCGCACGCCGTCGTCGCGACGCAGAGCCTCGTCGAGGCCGCCCGCCGCGTGGCGCTCGTGGCCGAGCGCAACACCCCGATCCGCCTGGAGTTCTCCGAGGGTCAGGTCGTCCTCGAGGCCGGCCAGGGCGAGGACGCGCAGGCGTCCGAGGCCATCGAGTCGAGCTTCGACGGTGAGACGATCACCACCGCCTACAACCCGGGCTACCTTCTGGACGCGCTCGGCGCCGTCGGCAAGGAGTTCACGCGGATCTCGTTCACGCACGGCACCAAGCCGTCGGTGATCACGGGCCAGACCGCGATCGACTCGACCGAGGACTCGGGCTTCCGGTACCTGATCCAGCCCATCCGCTTCGCGGGCTGAGCTCCTGCCGCGGTGCACGTCTCCGACCTCGCGCTGACGGACTTCCGGTCCTACCCGGAGGTGGTGCTCGCGATCCCTGCGGGCATCACCGCGTTCGTCGGCCCGAACGGCCAGGGCAAGACGAACCTGGTGGAGTCGATCGGCTACCTCGGGGCGTTCTCGAGCCACCGCGTCTCCTCCGACGCCCCGCTGGTGCGTCAGGGCTGCGAGCGGGCGGTCATCCGGGCACGGGTGCAGCGCGGTGAGCGGCCGAGCGTCGTGGAGATCGAGCTCAACGCCGGTCGGGCGAACAAGGCGCGCGTCGATCGCGCCCCCGTTCCCCGGATCCGCGACGCAGCCGGCATCGTCCGGTCGGTGATCTTCGCGCCCGAGGACCTCGCACTGGTCAAGGGCGATCCCGACGTGCGACGGCGGTTCCTCGACGACCTGCTGGTCCAGCTCACGCCGCGCCTGGCCTCCGTCCGCTCCGACTACGACCGGGTGCTGCGTCAGCGCACCACCCTGCTGAAGTCCGCCGGTGCCGTGCGCGGCGGGCGTCGCGCCGTCGCCGCGGCCGCCGAGGACGAGGCCACCTCGGGGGGTGGTGCCCGTTCCGCCGCGCTGCGCACGCTCGACGTGTGGGACGCGCAGCTCGCGGCGGCCGGGTCGCAGCTGATCGCGGCCCGCGTCGACCTCGTTCGTCGGCTCCGTCCGCACCTCGCCTCCGCCTACGAGCAGGTGTCCTCCGCGCAGGGCGAGCTCGCCGTCACCTACCGGGCGAGCGTGACCCAGGCCCGTCCCGACGACGCCCCGGACGCGACCCTGCCCGGCGAGGCTCCGGCGTCCACGCTGGAGCTGGAGGAGGAGCTGCTCAGCCCCGACCTCGTCGAGGCGCGTCTCCTGGAGGCGATGTCCCGGCTGCGTCCCAAGGAGCTCGAGCGCGGTGTCTCCCTCGTGGGACCGCACCGCGACGACGCCGACCTCGTCCTCGGCGGACTCCCCGTGAAGGGCTACGCCTCGCACGGCGAGTCGTGGTCGGTGTCGCTCGCGCTGCGCCTGGCGAGCTTCGAGCTGCTGCGCGGCGACGACTGGGGCGGCGGCGACCCGGTGCTCATCCTCGACGACGTGTTCGCCGAGCTCGACTCCCGCCGTCGTCAGCGCCTCGCCGCCCTGGTGGCGCCGGCCGAGCAGGTGCTGCTCACCGCGGCCGTCGCCGAGGAAGTGCCGGCCGAGCTGGACGGGGCGCGCTTCGACGTCATGGCCGGTGAGGTCACCCGTGTCCGCTGACGAGCCCCGCCCGGCCGCCGGCCGGACGCCCGCCATCGCTCCGCCGTCGCCACCCGTCCCCACCCCCGCCACCGATGCGGCCGCCGCGGCCCTCGGCCGCGCCCGCGAGGCCGCCCGCTCCAAGGGGCTCCACCCCGGGAGCCCGCGTCCCCGCCGTCGCGGGATCATCCCGGGCACCGGTCCCGGCTTCCCCGAGCAGCGCAGCCGCGATCCGCAGATGATGGGCGACCAGCTGAGCCGGCTGATGGCCGAGCACGGCTGGAACGCGCCGGTCTCGGTCGGGTCGGTGATGGGGCGGTGGCGCGAGATCGTCGGCGACGTCGCCGACCACGCGACGCCCGAGACGTTCACCGACGGCAAGCTCGTCGTCCGCGCCGACTCCACGGCCTGGGCGACCCAGCTCGGGCTGCTCGTGCCGCAGCTGCAGCGCCGCATGGACGAGGAGATCGGCGAGGGCGTGATCGCCGAGATCGTCGTCCTCGGTCCGGGGGCGCCCTCCTGGATCCGGGGTCCGCGCGTCGTCCCGGGACGGGGTCCGCGCGACACCTACGGCTGACGGCGCGGACGCGGCGGCTGGGCACAGTCGGTACGGCGACGAGATGCCGGTCGAGAGGCCGCGGGAGACGTCGACCTACGCGGGGACGCCCCGTCGTCCACAAAAGTGCGTGTGAGGCCGGATTTCGTGCGTCTGAGGGGTAGAATCAGGGGCAGGAGTCCGGCAGGCGTGAAACGGCGTGTCTCGAACACCCGCGAAGGTTCGGCCAGACCTTGCATGCGTCCGCGACCCCCGGGTCCACCGGCGTGTGCCCCCAGCTGATACGAGGACACGTTGACACAGCCGCAGCAGCCCGCCGAGACCGCCGCGCCCCAGACCGGGTACGACGCCCAGAACATCACCGTTCTGGAGGGTCTCGAGGCCGTCCGCAAGCGCCCCGGCATGTACATCGGCTCCACCGGTGAGCGCGGTCTGCACCACCTGGTCTACGAGATCGTCGACAACTCCGTCGACGAGGCGCTCGCCGGCTACTGCGACCACATCGAGGTGACGCTGCTGGCCGACGGCGGGGTCCGCGTCGTCGACAACGGCCGCGGCATCCCCGTGGCGATCCACCCGACCGAGGGCAAGCCCACGCTCGAGGTCGTCATGACGATCCTGCATGCCGGCGGCAAGTTCGGGGGTGGCGGCTACGCCGTCTCCGGCGGCCTGCACGGCGTCGGCATGTCCGTGGTGAACGCGCTGTCCCACCGCATGGACTCGGTCGTCAAGCGCGACGGGTACACGTGGTCGCTGAGCTTCTCCGACGGCGGCAAGCCGATCGACGAGATCAAGCGCGGCGAGCCCACGAGCGAGACGGGGACCCAGCAGACGTTCTGGGCCGACCCGACGATCTTCGAGACCACGACCTACGACTTCGAGACGCTGCGCTCGCGGTTCCAACAGATGGCGTTCCTCAACAAGGGTCTTCAGATCTCACTGACGGACGAGCGCGCGAACGCGGTCGACGTCGACGACGAGGTGGCGGACTCCGGGACCGACAACACGGCCGACAAGGCCGGCGACGTCGACACGACCCACCACCGCACGGTCACCTACCGCTACGACGGCGGCCTGGTGGACTATGTGCGCCACCTGAACAAGGCCAAGAAGGCCGACCTCGTGCACGAGGAGATCATCGATTTCGAGGCGGAGGACACCGTCCGCACGATCTCGCTCGAGATCGCGATGCAGTGGACGACGGCGTACACGGACTCCGTCCACACCTACGCCAACACGATCAACACCTCCGAGGGCGGCACCCACGAGGAGGGCTTCCGCGCCGCGCTGACCACGCTGGTCAACCGCTACGCGCGCGAGAAGAACATCCTCAAGGAGAAGGAGGAGAACCTCACGGGCGAGGACATCCGCGAGGGCCTCACCTGCGTCATCTCCATCAAGCTCGGCGAGCCCCAGTTCGAGGGCCAGACGAAGACGAAGCTGGGCAACACCGAGGCGCGCACGTTCACGCAGAAGGTCGTGTTCGAGCAGCTGGGCGACTGGTTCGACTCCCACCCGGCCGAGGCCAAGGAGATCATCCGGAAGTCCATCCAGGCCTCCGCGGCCCGGATGGCCGCCCGCAAGGCGCGCGAGGCGACCCGACGCAAGGGCCTGCTCGAGGGCGTCGGCATGCCCGGCAAGCTCCGCGACTGCTCCAGCCGCGACGCCTCGATCTCCGAGGTGTTCATCGTCGAGGGTGACTCCGCCGGCGGCTCCGCCGTCCAGGGCCGCAACCCCGAGACGCAGGCGATCATGCCGATCCGCGGCAAGATCCTGAACGTCGAGAAGGCCCGGCTCGACCGCGCGCTCGGCAACCAGGAGATCCAGGGCCTCATCTCGGCGTTCGGCACCGGCATCGGTGAGGACTTCAACATCGAGAAGCTCCGGTACCACAAGATCGTGCTGATGGCCGATGCCGACGTCGACGGCCAGCACATCGCGACGCTGCTGCTCACGCTGCTCTTCCGCTACATGCGCGGGCTGCTGGAGCACGGCCACGTCTACCTGGCCGCGCCGCCGCTCTACAAGCTGAAGTGGACCAACGCCCCGCACGGCTACGCCTACTCCGACCGCGAGCGCGACGCGCTGCTCAAGGTCGGCCGCGACGCCGGTCACCGCCTCCCCAAGGAGGGCGGGATCCAGCGCTACAAGGGTCTGGGCGAGATGAACTACAACGAACTGTGGGAGACCACGATGGACCCGGAGTCACGGATCCTCAAGCAGGTCACGATCGGCGAGGCCGCCATGGCCGACGAGATCTTCTCCATCCTCATGGGCGAGGACGTTGAGTCGCGCCGCTCCTTCATCCAGCGCAACGCGCGGGACGTGAGATTCCTCGACATCTGATCGAGCACTCCCACCCCGCAGGCCGGTGCGCGAGCGCGCGCCACGTAGAACAGGACCACAGTGACCCAGCCTCCCGACGACACCAACGGCCCCGACGACGGCACCGACGGCATCGAGCTCCCCGAGAGCGCGATCGCCGAGCTCGCGCTGCACAACCACGGCCGCATCGAGCAGGTCGACCTCCAGCTGGAGATGCAGCGCAGCTACCTCGACTACGCGATGAGCGTCATCGTGGGCCGCGCGCTGCCCGAGGTCCGCGACGGCCTCAAGCCGGTGCACCGCCGCGTGCTGTACGCGATGTACGACGGCGGCTACCGCCCCGAGTCGGCGTTCTCCAAGTGCACCCGCGTCGTCGGCGAGGTGATGGGTAACTACCACCCCCACGGCGACTCCCCGATCTACGACACCCTCGTCCGCCTCGTACAGCCGTGGACCATGCGCTACCCGCTGGTCTGGGGCCAGGGCAACTTCGGCTCGGCCGGCGACGACTCCGCCGCCGCCCCGCGGTACACGGAGTGCAAGCTCGCCCCCCTGGCCATGGAGATGGTCCGCGACATCGACAAGAACACCGTCGAGTTCGGCGACAACTACGACGGCCGCACGCGCGAGCCGCTCGTGCTCCCGGCCCGCTACCCCAACCTGCTGGTCAACGGCAGCGCGGGCATCGCCGTCGGCATGGCCACCAACATCCCGCCGCACAACCTGCGCGAGGTCGCCTCCGGCGCCCAGTGGTTCCTCGAGAACCCGGACGCGAGCAACAACGAGCTGCTCGCCGCGCTGCTGCAGCGCGTCAAGGGCCCCGACTTCCCCACGGGTGCGACGATCCTCGGCATCAAGGGCATCGAGGACGCCTACCGGACCGGCCGCGGCTCGATCACGATGCGCGCCGTCGTGGAGGTCGAGGAGCTCCAGGGCCGGCAGTGCCTCGTGGTCTCGGAGCTGCCCTACCAGGTCAACCCCGACCGCCTCGCCGCCAAGATCGCCGAGCTGGTGCGCGACGGCAAGGTCTCCGGGATCGCCGACCTCCGTGACGAGACCTCCGGTCGCGCGGGCCAGCGCCTCGTCGTCGTGCTCAAGCGCGACGCCGTCGCGAAGGTCGTGCTGAACAACCTCTACAAGCACACGCAGCTGCAGGAGACCTTCGGCGCGAACATGCTCGCGCTGGTCGACGGCGTGCCGCGCACGCTCAGCCTCGACGCGTTCATCCGGCACTGGGTGGACCACCAGATCGAGGTCATCGTCCGCCGCACGCAGTACCTGCTGGACGCCGCCGAGAAGCGCATCCACATCCTGCGCGGTCTGCTCAAGGCGCTCGACGCCCTGGACGAGGTCATCGCGCTCATCCGTCGTTCGCCGTCGGCCGAGGAGGCCCGCACGGGCCTGATGGACCTGCTGACGATCGACGAGATCCAGGCGACGGCGATCCTCGACATGCAGCTGCGCCGTCTCGCCGCGCTCGAGCGGGCCCGCATCCTGTCGGACTTCCAGGCCATCGAGGCCGAGATCCTCGACTACCAGAGCATCCTGGCGAGCCCGCAGCGCCAGCGCACGATCATCTCGACCGAGCTCGCGGCCATCGTCGACAAGTACGGCGACGACCGCCGGTCGACGATCCTCCCCTACGACGGCGACATGAACGTCGAGGACCTCATCCCCGTCGAGGACATCGTCGTGACGATCACGCGCGGCGGCTACGCCAAGCGGACGCGGACCGACGCCTACCGGGCCCAGCGCCGCGGCGGCAAGGGCGTCAAGGGAGCCCAGCTGCGGGGCGACGACGTCGTGAACCACTTCTTCGTGACGACGACGCACAACTGGCTGCTGTTCTTCACCAACCTCGGCCGGGTCTACCGCGCGAAGGGCTACGAGCTGCCGGAGGGCGGTCGTGACGCCAAGGGTCAGCACGTGGCGAACATGCTCGCGTTCCAGCCGGGCGAGGAGATCGCCCAGGTCCTGACGATCAAGGACTACGCCTCGGCGGACTACCTGGTCCTCGCGACCAAGCGGGGCCTCGTGAAGAAGACGCGCCTGGCGGAGTACAACTCCACCCGGTCCGGCGGCGTCATCGCGATCAACCTGCGCTCCGACGGCGAGGGCGAGGTCGACGAGGTCGTGGCGGCACGCCTGGCGAACGCCGACGACGACCTGCTGCTCGTCTCGCGCGGCGGCCAGTCGATCCGCTTCACCGCGAGCGACGACGCGCTGCGGCCGATGTCGCGCGCCACGTCCGGCGTCACGGGCATGAAGTTCCGCGAGGAGGACGAGCTGCTCTCGATGGACGTCGTCCGCGAGGGCTCCGCGCTGTTCACCGTGACGGACGGCGGCTTCGCCAAGCGCACGCTGCTCGGCGAGTACCGCGTCCAGGGCCGCGGTGGGCTCGGCATCAAGGTCGCCAACGTCGTGGAGTCGCGCGGCCACCTCGTCGGCGCGCTCGTCACGGACGAGCTCGACGAGGTGCTGGTCATCATGGAGCGCGGCAAGGTCGTGCGCTCCGCCGTCTCCGGCGTCAACCTCACGGGTCGCAACACCCAGGGCGTCACGTTCGCCAAGCCCGACAAGGGCGATCGCATCATCGCGGTCGCGCTCGGGGAGCGTTCGGACGGCGTCGTGGCCGAGGCGGACGACGCGGGTGGCGACGGTGAGGATTCCGTGGAGGGTGCCGCCGTCGGGACGGATCGGCTTCCGCCCGCGGACGGCGATGCCGTAGCGTCGCCTGCGGCCGAGGACGGTGCGCGGGAGTCTGCGCGCGCCGACGTCGAGCCCGACGCCGATGAGCACGAGGAAGAGACCAGATGAGTCAGCCGAAGTCGTCCCGCCCCACCACCGGCGCCGGTAAGTCCGGCGGCACCGGTGGCGGCAAGGGACCGGTGCGCACGTCCGCCATCAAGGCGGTGCGCCAGAACGGTCCCGCGACGATGACGGTCGAGGAGGACTCCGCGGCCGGCGGCCACGACGTCCCGGCCTCGATCCGGCCCGCGTCCTCGTCCCGGGCGAGCAGCACCTCCGGCTCGACCTCGACGGACTCCGCGCCGTCGGCACCGGTGCGTCCCGCCGGTCCGCGCCGGGTGCGCCTGTCGGTCTCGCGCATCGACCCGTGGTCCGTGATGAAGCTCGGCTTCCTCCTCTCGGTGGCCGCCGGCATCATGACCGTCGTCGCGGCCGCCGTGTCGTGGCAGGTGCTGGACTCGATGGGCGTCTTCGCCGATCTCCAGTCGCTCGTGACCGATCTCGGCGCGACCACCCAGTTCGGCCCGATCCTCGAGTACCTCAAGCTGAACAACATCATGTCGATGGCGGTCATCGTCGCCGTCGTGAACGTCGCGCTCATCACGGCCATCTCGACGCTGTTCGCCTTCCTGTACAACATCGTGGCGGCGCTGGTCGGCGGCCTCCACATGACGCTGACGGACGACTGAGCCCCACGTCGACCGCAGCTCCTCGTTTTGGTCGGGAGCCCCTTCGTGGGGTAACCTCGACCGGCGCGTGAGGGGGACTCCAGTCCCCGGAACCGCGCCTCGGGCCTATAGCTCAGTTGGTTAGAGCGCTTCACTGATAATGAAGAGGTCCCGCGTTCAAGTCGCGGTAGGCCCACAGAACACCCCAGGAGGACCACGATGAAGAAGCTCCTCGTCCTTGGCGTCATCGCCGGACTCGGATACCTCGTCTGGCGCGAGATCGCTGCCGAGAAGGCCGAGCGCGACCTCTGGGAAGAGATCACCGATCCGCTGGAGGGGTGACTCCCACCCGGTCCCGGAGTAGGTTCTCGGGATCACGGGGCCTTGGCGCAATTGGTAGCGCACCTGCTTTGCAAGCAGGGGGTTAGGGGTTCGAGTCCCCTAGGCTCCACCACCGTTCGACGCGGCTGAGGCCGCGCACGCCGCACAGCGGCCCGGGACTAGCCCTGCAGCAGCACCGGCACGAGCTGCACCGGGTCGTTCTCCCCCACCGTCACCGTGATCTCTCCCTCGAGCACGGTCACCTGGACCGCCATGCGCCGGGAGACCTGCGCGCCCAGCTCCTTGATCTGGGCCGAAGGGAGCTGCACGACGGTCAGCGTCTCGAAGCCGCCGACGCGCGGGGCGATCGTGCGCCACCACTGCTCGACCGCGGTCCCGAACGGGTGGACGACGACGGACTCGGCCCGGCGGACCGCCTTCGTCACCGTCTTCTCGTCCGGCTGACCCACCATGATCGCCTCGAGCTCGCGGCCCGTGAGGTCGGCCAGCAGCAGGTCGGAGGTGTCCGGCGTCGGGAGGCCGGCGCTGAAGGTCAGCGACGCGTCGACCTCCGCCAGGCGGTGGGCTCGCAGGGCGAAGGCGATCAGGCGCACCATCATCCGGTCCTCCGTCTCGCTCGGGTGTCGAGCGAGCGTGAGGGTGTGGTCCTCGTAGCAGCCGTGGTCGATGTCGGAGACGGACAGCTCGATCTTCACGATCGTTGCGGAGAGGGCCATGGGGTCAGTCTGCCCGCCCGACGGGAGCCTGTGGCGCCGTGATGGGCCCGGAGGGCGGATGGTCCGCCCGAGAGCCTTCCGCTGGTCACGGGCACAGGTCTAGCGTCTCGGCATGAGCCTCCGCGGATTCGCCACCCTGAACTTCTACGCCGACGACGTCCCGGCCGCCGTCGCCTGGTACACCGAGCTGCTCGGGATCGAGCCGTACTTCGAGCGTCAGGGCCCCGACGGCGCGACGGCGTACGTCGAGTTCAGGGTCGGCGACCTCGAGGCGGAGCTCGGGATCATCTCGAGCGCCTGGCGTCGGCCCGACGCCTCGAGCACTCCCGGGGGCGCCGTCATGCACTGGGCGGTGGACGACCTCGAGGCCACGGTCGCGCGGCTGCTCGAGCTGGGCGCCACCGAGTGGGAGCCGATCACGCCCCGCGGCGAGGGGTTCGTCACCGCCTCGGTGCTCGATCCGTTCGGGAACGTGCTCGGGGTGATGACGAACCCGCACTACCTGGAGAAGCTCCCGGCGGAGTGAGGTCGCGGACTCGGTCGGTGCGGAGGGCCACCTAGGCTCGACGCGCGGGACGCCACCCGCGCCCACGACCTCGGAGGCACGATGACGGTACTGCTCAAGGCGGTCACGCCCGCCCGCGGAACGGCCTGGCTGAGCCAGGGGCTCGGCTGGATCTCGGGCTACGTCGTGAGGGGCGGCGACGTCGCGGCCGCACGCACGCCGTCGGCGCTGCACGCCGAGCTCGGGCTCGGCTACCCGGGGTCACCGCACCCCGCCGGCGCCGCACACCTCGACACGCTGCGGCTGCCCGGCGCGACCCACCTCGCGGTCGCGGCGCCCGGGACCAGCGACGTCGTTCCGCCGTTCCGCGACCACTCACCGATGAGCGGTCACGGGTTCGTCGAGAGCGCCGCGAACGTCGTCCCCTACTGGTGGATCGCGCCGAGCGCGCTGCCCGCGGGGACGGAGCTGTGGCGGACCCACGCCGACGGGCGGGACAAGCTGCTGGCGCGCTACCCGCACGTCGCCGCGGGCTGGGAGTCCGCCCAGCCCGGCGTGACGTATCCGCGCGTTCCGCCGCGGCACCCGGAGCTGGTGGGGATCTGGGCAGAGATCGCCGGCGAGCGGCTGCTGGCCGACGTGCTTCCCGACGGCACCGTGATCGTCTGCTCCCCGGTGCCGCGCGACGGCATGGAGCAGTCCGCCCGCGGCATCTGGTGGCGCCGCGCCGAGCTGGGCGAGCTCGACGACCTGTCCGTCGTTCGCGTCCTGGGCACCTGGCGGGGTCGGCCCGTGCAGCTCGTGGGCCTCGAGCGCGGCCCGTCCGGTGACCGCGCGCACGTCGTCGACCTCGGGCACGACGCCCTGGAGGCGGAGGCACTGGGCCTGACGAAGACGGACGCCGGTGTCTACGAGGCCGTCGTCCCCGTGGCCGAGCTGGCGGGTCTGAGCGAGGAGCGCCGGTCCGTCGTGGGCGGTCGCTCGGCGGACGGAGGCCGTCCGCCGGCCGAACCCGATCCGGTCCAGGCGGCGTGGCAGGACTTCGAGGTCCGGCTGGCGTCCGCGCTGACGGACGTCACCGACCGGGCGATCCTCATCATCTCCTCGCGCAAGGAGCCGGCGCGGTACGTGCAGTTCGCCGGCGGACCCGACCGCCTCGACGCGGAGGCGCCGGGCGTCGACGTCGTCGCGGACGCGGCCGAGGACGTGCTGCTCGCGGCCGGCTGGGCGCGGCCGGACCGGTGGCAGCCGAACTGGTCCAGTCCCCTCGAGCACCCGGCCCCCGAGGCGGCCCGCGTCGACCTCGCGCGCCGGTGCGTGGCGGCGCTGCGCGATGCCTACCGGGTGACGAACCCGGGCGAGCTGGGCTACACCGCCTGGCGGGAACCCGCGGGCGGGGACCCGGGTGAGGCGGCTCTCGAGGTGTCGGCGCTCGGGCTGCCGCGCAGCTGAACGCCCTCGCACGCCTCAGGTCCGCCGGTTCACCACCACGAACGTGATGGCGACGGTCACCAGCAGCGCGAACGGCAGGGCCGAGACGATCGTGGCGGCATCGACGCCGAAGGAGACCGCGAGCGAGCCTGCTGCCGCGAACGCCAGGGCGGCCACGCCCGTGACGGCGGCGGTGCGCGTGAAGACCGCGCTGTCCCGCTCGTCGGGGGTGCCACCGAGCACCCGGGTGGCGGTGCCGGCGCGGTCGGCCCGCCGTCGCGACCACCACGTGGCCGCGAGCCCGGCCGCCACCACGAGTCCGCCGCCGGTCAGCACGCCGGCGGCGGTGTCGCCGTCGCCGTTCGCCAGCAGCGGGGCGGCGACGGCGATCAGCACGACGACGGCCAGCCCGGTCCAGACGAGCTGCCGGCGCAGGCCCGTCCGGTCGGCGGTGCGGGTGCGGGAGGTGTCACTCGGCATCGAAGATCTCCTCGATCGGGGCCCCGAAGTAGCGGGCGATGGTGAAGGCCAGGGGCAGCGACGGGTCGTACCTGCCGGTCTCGAGCGAGTTCACCGTCTGGCGCGAGACCCCGAGGGCAGCGCCGAGGGCGGCCTGGCTGAGCCCGGCCGCCTCCCGTCGTTCGCGGACGTCGTTCCTCACGCGGCGTTCGCCCCCGCGGGGGTGGTGGTCGACGCGGGAGCCGCGTCCGCCGTCGTCGAGCGGTGGGCGGGTGCCTTGATCATCAGGGCGCGGAGGTCGACGAGCACGTGGATGATCATGCCGGGAATCACGCTGCCCGTGGCGAGGTACAGGGCGCCGAAGGTAAAGCCCATCGCGCCGGTGCCGAGCACGCCCCACACCCCCTGGTACCAGTGCGCGGCGCCGAAGATCACCGCGGCGGCGACGAGCACCTGGAGGCGGGAGGCGCTCGGGGCGACGGCGACGACGGCGAGGATCACCACGGCGCGGTAGGTGACCTCCTCGGTGACGCCGGCCATGACGGACAGGCCCGCCCAGCCGCGACGGCCGCGGGACGTGGACGGGAGCATCGGGGAGACCGCCCGCTGGCCCGGCAGGACGGGTGCGCTGCTGCGGCGCGAGATGATCGCGAGCCCGACGCCGACCAGGGCGAGCCCGACCACGGCGCCCGTGACGAGTCCCGCGATGCTGGAGGAGTCCTCGACGGTGAGGTAGCCGCTCAGGTCGGGCAGTCGGAGGCCGAGCGAGGCGGGGCTGACGCCCGCGATCAGCACGACGCCGAGGATCGCCGCCGACTGCAGCCAGCCGCTGCGGGTCCAGCGGCGGTAGAGGGAGAGTCGGACGCCCTCCGCCTGCTCGGCGGTGTCGGCCTGGGCCACGCCGGCTAGCAGCGAACGGTGGTCGCGGCGGCCGAGAACGGCGTCGGCGACGACCATCCCGACGACGATGACGACGAGGAGCACCACCAGGAGCACGTGGTGGTCGAGGCTGCGGAGCTGGTCCAGCGTGGTCATGACGTCTCCCCTTCGTCGATGTCAAGGTGCCTTGACATGACAAGGGTGCTTGACTTCCTCGGTCGTGTCAAGGGTGCTTGACACCATCGAAGTCGTCGGACGACGGACGAACGGGCGGGGCGGCCGCAGCCACCCCGCCCGTTCGGCGGTCGTTCGTCAGACGAGCAGCGTGCTACTGCTGCGTCGTGTCCTCGCGCGAGTCGACCTCGCCACCCTCGTCGTCGGCGTTGCCGCCGGTGGACGGGCCGGACGTGCGACGACGGGTGCGCGGGCTCGGCTTGGGGGCCGCGCCGGACTCGTCGGTGTCGCCGGCGTTCTGACCCTCGGCGTTCACGGGCTTCTCGGACTCGTCGTCGGACGCGGCCTCCTCGAGGGCGGCCTCGGCCTCCTCGACGACGGCGGTGCCGGCGACGTCCTCGTCCGAGTCGGCGACGGCCTCGACGAGCGCCTCGACGACCTCCTCGTCGGAGGCGTCCGGAGCGGAGGCGACCGCGGCGGCGGGCGACGCGTCGCCGTCGCTCTCGACGTCCTCCCAGTACTCCTCGGCCCACGGGTCGTCCAGCGGCTGCGTCCGGCGCCACACGAGGTAGCCGGCCGCAGCAGCGGCGGCACCGGCGGCGATCCACCCGAGCGTCTTGCCGACGCCCGAGGACTTCGGGGCGACGCTGGGCACGGAGTCCGCAACCTTCGCCGCGACCTTGTCGGTGGCGTGGACGAGCTTGTTTGCGGCGGAGTCGACACCCTTCGAGGCAGCCTCGCCGGCGGACTCGCTGGCCTCGGCGGCCGCACGAGCGGCGTCCTGCATGGCCGAGACGACGCGCGGGATGATGATGTCGACAAGCGCGTCGTGCGCCGAGTCGGTGGCGGACTTGGCCTTGACGGCGGCGACGTCGGTGAGGTCGGACGCCTTGCCTGCGAGCTCCTCGACCTTGGGCCCGGCGGCCTTCACACCGGCCTTCCACGCCTGTTCGATCTTGGGCGAGGCCCAGTCGACGGCGGCCTCGACGTGCGGGGTCGCCCACTCCTTGCCGTGCTCGGCGAGGGCCCTGGCCTGCTTTCCTGCCTCGACGACCTGCTCGCGGATCTCGTCAGGCTCGATGTTGACCTTGCGTCCCATGGATGCTCCCTCGCGTGCCCGGGCGGCGCGTGCCCCGGATCGGTTGCCGTTCGTTCTATGGTGCCACCCTCAGCGGCCGAGTGCAGCAAGCCATGTCCCCCGGTGTGTGACGGATCGGTGGGAGAATGGCTGCATGAACGCTGTCATCCACACGTCCGTCGGCGACATCACCGTCGAGCTGTTCCCCAACCACGCCCCCAAGACCGTGGCCAACTTCGTCGGCCTGGCCGACGGTTCCCAGGAGTGGACCGACCCGGCAACGGGCCAGAAGGCCGACCGTCCGCTCTACGACGGCACGATCTTCCACCGCGTCATCCCGAACTTCATGATCCAGGGCGGCGACCCCCTCGGCAGCGGACGCGGTGGCCCCGGCTACCAGTTCGACGACGAGATCCACCCCGAGCTCACCTTCCGCGACACGTACCTGCTCGCGATGGCGAACGCCGGCAAGATCGCGGGCCGCGGCACCAACGGCTCGCAGTTCTTCATCACGACGGTGGCGACGACCCACCTCCAGGGCAAGCACACGATCTTCGGCAAGGTCGCGGACGACGCGAGCCGCGCCGTCGTCGACACGATCTCCGCCGCCCGCACCCGTCCGGGTGACCGTCCGGTCGAGGACATCACCATCACGAGCATCGACATCACCGAGTAGCACGACGGCGACGCCGACGTCCGCCCCGACCCTCCCCTCGCGAGAACCGAAGGACACAGCTGCGTCATGAGCGGATTCGGCGGCTACGGCCCCAGCCCCCAGCCCGGCCAGGAACCTGATCCCGGCGGGGCTGGGGGCGGTGCTGTTCCCGGGGGCGGTGGGTACGGAGCCCCGGGTTCGTACGGGGCCTCCGGGTACGGCGCCTCCGGGTACGGCGGTCCGACGGGCCAGCCCGGACCTGCAGGCGGACCGCCGGTGTGTCCGCGGCACCCGGACCGCGTCTCCTACGTCTCCTGCCAGCGCTGCCGCCGGCCGGTGTGCCACGAGTGCCAGCGCCCCGCGACGGTCGGCGTGCACTGCGTCGACTGCGCCCGCACGGCCGCGCGCTCACGCCCCACGGTCCGCACCGTCACCGGTGGCGTCGACCGCGGCGGCCCGCCCGTCATCACGTACACGATCATGGCGATCTGCGTGGCGATCGAGCTGCTGCGCTACCTGGCGCCGCCCCTGTACGGACAGATCTTCAGCGAGCTCGTCTTCTGGCCAGCCTATGGCGCTGCCGAGCCGTACCGCTTCCTGACCTCCACGCTCCTGCACGGCGGGATCTGGCACCTGGCGTTCAACATGTACGCGCTGTACCTGGTGGGGGGCCAGCTCGAGCGGATGCTCGGACGCAGCCGCTACCTCGCCCTCTACCTGCTGGCCGCGGTCGGCGGCTCCGTGGCCTACCTCCTGATCGCCGGCGTCGACGCCGTCGGGGCGGTCGGGGCGTCGGGCGGCGTGTTCGGCCTGTTCGGGGCGTTCGCCGTGCTGATGCGGAAGTTCGGCGGCGACACCCGGCAGATCCTCGTCATCATCGGGATCAACGCCGTGCTCGGCTTCGTCATCGGCGGGATCGCCTGGCAGGCGCACCTCGGCGGCCTGGTCGTCGGCGCCGCGCTTGCGGCCCTGTACGCCTACGCCCCGCGCGAGCGGGAGTGGCTGCAGTGGGTGGGCAGCGGCGCCGTGCTCGTCCTGCTGGCCGGCGTCAGCGCAGCCGTGCTGGCCTGACGGCCCTCTCATCCGCCGCGAATGACACGGGTGTGACTCCGTCCCCAGGGTTGTCCACACCTGGGGACAGATGTGCGCAGCGTGCGGCCTGACCTGCGTCGAGATCGAATGACAACCGTGTAGTTCTCCACAGGGATACCCACACCTGGGGACAACTGGGCGTCCCGATGTGGACGACGCGCACCGTCGGCGGCCTCGCCATCCACACCCCGTCCACAGCCCGGGACGGGCCGGACGGCGGGACGGGCGCCGCGCCGTCGTCCTCATCGCGTGTGCCCGGGAACGACGACGGGCCGGCGCCCCAGCAGGAGCACCGGCCCGTCGCAGCCGTCGAGGTCGCGGCCGGAGCCGCGGAGCGTGGGGCTCAGCGCCACCGCATCGTCATGCCGAAGCCGACGAGGATGAAACCGAAGCCGACGGCGAGGTTCCAGCTGCCCAGCGGCGGGATCGGAAAGCGGCCCTGGCTGATGTAGGTCACGACGACCCAGACCAGTCCGAGGACGAGCAGACCCACGAACGTCGGCACGAACCAGGGAGGGTTCGGAGCGTCCTCGCGGGGGACGGCGGGCGTGGTGGGCTGGGCGGCCGGCTTCTTGCGGGACCGGGACTCGGGCACGACTACTCCTCGATCGGCGTGAATGCAACGATCCAGACTATCCGGCGGCGCACGTAAACTCGGTCACGTCACGCGGGAGGGAGGCAGAGTGGGTCGTTCTACGTCCGAGGACCCCTCCGGGGGGCACCCGATCCCGTCACGGCACCTCGCGCTGCGCCTCGCCGCCCGGCCCCGTCCCGCCGCCGGGCGCTCACCCGGCCCTCGGTCGCCGTCGCCGTCGTGGCCTTCACCGCCGGGATCCTCTTCGCGATGAGCGCCACGCTGTTCGCGGGCCTCGACGACGGTCGCCCCCGTGACCTGCGCTCGCTCGTCCGCGAGGAGAGCGAACGCCTCACCGAGCGCAACGAGGCGGTGGCCGAGCTCCGCGCGGAGGTCGTGACGCTCGAGGAGAGCTTCGACGTCGTCGTGGACGAGCCGGATCCGGCCGTGCTGCTCGCCGTCGGCCAGGAGCCGGTGCGCGGCGGGGGGATCAGCGTGTCGCTGTCGGACGCGCCGTCGACCTCGTCCTCCGACAACCTCGACGACCTCGTCGTCCACCAGCAGGACCTGCAGTCGGTCATCAACGCGATGTGGCTCGGCGGCGCCGACGCCGTCTCGGTCCAGGGTCAGCGGATCGTGGCGACCAGCGCGGTGCGCTGCGTGGGCAACGTGCTGCTGCTGCACGGCCGCACCTACTCCCCGCCGTACGTCATCGAGGCGATCGGCGACCCCGAGTCGCTGGTCGACGCCGTCGAGAGTGATCCCGGGGTCCAGCTGTACCTGCGGTACGTCGACGCGTACGGCCTCGGCTGGTCGCTGGCCGAGGAGGACGAGCTCGACCTGCCCGCGTACACCGGGACGCGTACGCTCACGTACGCCACCCCTGTGAAGGAGAACGATGACTACCGCTGAGACGATGCTGCCCGTGCGGCACCAGCGCCGACGACGCCGCGGCGGCGTCGGGTCGATGATCCTGGGTGTCGTCGGCGAGCTCCTCATCACGGCCGGGCTGCTGCTCGGCCTGTTCGTCGCCTGGCAGCTGTGGTGGACCGACGTCGAGGCCGGCCAGCTCCAGAACCAGCTCTCCGAGACGCTCGACACCGAGCTGCCCACCTCGCCCGACGTCGTGGCCGACCCCCAGGTCGAGGCCCCGCCGGTGGCGCTCGCGCCGCTGGACGCGACGACGTTCGGCCGGCTCTGGGTGCCGCGCTGGGACAACGGCGACAACCCGTACAACAAGACGATCTCCCAGGGCACCGACCGCGCCACGGTGCTCGACGTGCTCGGCATCGGGCACTACGAGGACACGGCCATGCCGGGCGAGATCGGCAACTTCGCGCTCGCGGGTCACCGGCAGAGCCACGGCAAGCCGTTCTACGACGTCACGTCCCTGCAGATCGGCGACGACCTCGTCGTCGAGACGGCGGAGGCCTGGTACGTCTACAAGGTCACCACCACCGACATCGTGGCGCCGACGCAGGTCGACGTGATCGCGCCGAACCCCACGGACCCGGCCACGCAGCCGACCGTCGCCAGCATCACTCTGACCACCTGTCACCCGCTGTTCTCCACGAGGGAGCGCTTCATCGTGCACGGCGAGCTGTCCAGCTGGGTCCCGCGTGACGCGGGCCGTCCCGCCGAGCTCGGAACGGGGGTCTGACGTGTACGGAGCGATCTGGCGAATCCTTCCCGGGCCGGCCTGGGTGAAGGCGATCCTCGCGCTGATCCTGATCCTCGCCGTCGTGGCCGCGCTGTTCCTGTGGGTCTTCCCGGCGGTGGCGCCGCTGCTGCCGTTCGACCAGCAGACGGTGGAGACGCCGTGACGACGGCGCTCGCGCGTGCGCCGCGCATCCTCGTCGTCGACAACTACGACAGCTTCGTCTACACGATCGTCGGCTACCTGCAGCAGCTCGGGGCCGAGACGACGGTCCTGCGCAACGACGCCCTCGCCGGCACCCCCGACGAGCTCGCGGAGTTCGACGGCGTGCTCGTCTCGCCCGGTCCCGGCACCCCCGCGGAGGCGGGCGCGTCGCTCGACGTGATCGCCGCGTGCGCCGTCACCGGCACGCCGATGCTCGGCGTCTGCCTCGGGCACCAGGCGCTCGCGGAGGCGTTCGGTGGGGTCGTCACGCACGCCGAGGAGCTCATGCACGGCAAGACGTCCGCCGTCACGCACGACGACGCCGGGCTGTTCGCCGGGCTCGGCGCCCCGTTCACCGCGACCCGGTACCACTCGCTCGCCGTCGTGACCTCCACGGTGCCTGACGAGCTCGAGGTGACCGCGTGGACCGGGGGCGACGACACCCCCCGCATCGTCATGGGGCTCTCGCACCGCGAGCTGCCGCTGCACGGTGTCCAGTTCCACCCCGAGTCGGTGCTCACCGAGGGCGGTCACCGCCTGTTCGCGAACTGGCTCGCGGTGGTGGGCGACGACGGTGCCGTCGCGCGCAGCGAGGGCATGCGGCCGCTCGCGGCGCTGTAGCTCGGATCCTTCGGCCGGCCCGGGGGCTCGCGCCGGTTCGCGCGCTCGAGCGCCCGACGGCGACGGCGACGGCGTGGCCGCGCCCTTGTGGTCGCTGGGGCTTGACGACCGCGCCCTTGTGGTCGCTCTGACGCCCTCGTAGCGACCACAGGGGCGCGGTCGGCGCAGTCCCATGACCGGAAGGGCCTCGCGAGTGGACCCGAAGGGCCTCGCGAACGGCGGACGGCCCCGGGCTGGTGCCCGGGGCCGTCTGCTGCTCGTGGTGAGTCAGGCGTCAGTCGTCGTTGCCGCCGCCGCCGCCGCCACCGCCGCCGCCGCCGCCACCGGGCGGCGGGGTCGTCGGAGACGCCGTCTCGGTCGGCTCCGTGGCGATCCAGACGGTGATGCTCGAGCCGCGCTCGACCGTGCCCTTCGGGTCCCACTCGACGACGATGCCGGCGTCGACGTCACCGCTCGGCTGCATCATGAACGTCGGCGTCAGACCCGCCTCGGTGAGCGCCGTCTCCGCCTCGGCCTGGGTCAGACCCTCGAGGTCGGGGACCTCCGCCGTCGTCGGCTCGGCCGCGATCTGGACCGTGATGCGCGGCGCGAGGCGGTCCACCTCACCCTTCGGGTTCCAGTCGATGACCAGGCCGGGCTCGACGTCCGTCGACTCCGTGGGCACGAACTCGTAGGAGTTCAGCCCCGCCTCGACGAGGCGCTGCTCGGCGTCCACCTGCGAGAGGCCGGTGAGGTCGGGGACGTCGGCGAAGCCGGACGCCGTGACGAGCGTGAACTCGGCGTCGGGCGCCGCGTCGCTCCCGACCCCGGGCGTCACCTCGAAGATCTGGCCCTGGCTGTACTCCGCGGTGTTGCCCTCGCGGACCGTGAAGTTGCTGTCGAAGCCCGCCTGCCTGATCGCGTTCCGCGCCTGCTCCTCGGTCATGCCGATGACGTCAGGCACCTGCAGCGCGTCGGGTCCGCTCGAGATCGTCACGGTGACGGTCTGCCCCGGGGCGATCGACTGGCCGGCGGTCGGGTTGCTGCTGATCGCGAGACCGGCCTCGACGTCGACGCTCGCCGCCGTCGTGGACGCGAAGACGAGCTGCTCGGCCTCGATCAGGCGCTGGGCCTCGGCCTCGGTCTCGCCGACGACGTCGGGGACCTCGACGTTGACCGGGGTGGTCTCGCTCGGCGTCGGTTCCGGCTCGTTGCGGTTGTTGGTCACCGCGAACACGACGATCGCGCCGACGAGCAGGACGGCGAGGATCGAGAGCACCCAGATCCAGGCGCGCCCCTTCCTCTCCTCCTCGTCCTCCGGCGGCACGGGCGGGAGGTTGGTCGAGGTCGGTGCGGTCGGCGGTCCGCTCAGCACCTGGGTGGCGGCGTTGCGCGCGGCGGCCGACCCGGTCGCCGCGGCGGCCGCGTTGGCGGCGGCGATGACGCCGACGGCGGGCGCCCCGACGATCCCGCCGCGCTGGGCGGCCTCGAGGTCGGCGCGGAACTCCTCGGCGCTCTGGTAGCGGACGTTGCGGTCCTTCGCCAGCGCCTTGAGCGTGATGCGGTCGAGCTCGTTGGGCACGTCGGGCGCGAGCGAGCTCGGCGTCGGCGGCTCCTCCCGCACGTGCTGGTAGGCGACGGCGACGGGCGAGTCGCCCACGAACGGCGGCCGCCCGGTGAGCAGCTCGAACAGGAGCGCGCCCGTGGAGTAGACGTCGGAGCGCGCGTCGACGACCTCGCCGCGCGCCTGCTCCGGGGACAGGTACTGCGCGGTGCCGACCACGGCCTGCGTCTGCGTCATGGTGGCGGCCGAGTCGGCCATCGCCCGCGCGATGCCGAAGTCCATGACCTTGACGTCGCCCGCCGTCGTGATCATCACGTTGGCCGGCTTGATGTCGCGGTGCACGATGCCCGCGTGGTGGGAGTACTCCAGCGCCGAGAGCACGCCGGAGGTGATCTCCACGGCCTCGTCGATCGGGAGGGCGGCGCCGTCGCGGATCAGCTCGCGGACCGTGTGGCCCTCGACGTACTCCATGACGATGAACGGCAGGTGGTGCGGGACGCCGTCGCCACCGGTGTGCGTGTCCTCGCCCGTGTCGTAGACCGACACGATCGCGGGGTGGTTGAGCGCGGCCGCGGACTGCGCCTCGCGGCGGAAGCGGGCCTGGAACGTGGAGTCCTGCGCCAGGTCGGAGCGGAGGAGCTTGATGGCGACGCGACGGGAGAGCCGGTTGTCACGACCGATGTGCACCTCGGCCATGCCTCCGCGACCGATGAGCTCACCGACCTCGTACCGCCCGGCCAGAACCCGGGGAACCTGATCTACCACTGGAGAACCTCTCGACTCTTGAACGGGGCGAGTTCGCCCTGCTCGTACGCCACCCGCGCCGCGGGAGCTGTGACCGGACCGCTGGGGTCCGCGTGTTCGACGGCTGCGGCGGCGTGTGCTGCCGGTGAGCCCAGGTTAGCGACCGTGAGGATCGCGAGCGTGATCAGAGCCGCGAGGACCACGATCCCGACGGCGGCGATCACCTCCCGCGCCCGGCTCGGCCGACGTGCTCGGTTGCGTCGGGCACCCGGCTGGTGCGTGCCCGGGGGCCGCTCGCCGGGCGGCGTCGTGGAGCGCGGGCCGTCGGTGCGGCCCCGACGGGAGGTCGACGGCGAACCCTCGCCCGCCGTCGTCGTCCGCCCCTTGCGGGGGCTGCGCCACGCGCCGATCGCCCGCCGCGGGTCCCACGCCCCTGACTCGAGCTCGGCGAGCAGCGACCGGGCGCGCTCGGCCACGACGGCGGCCGAGGCGGGCCGGCGCTCGGGGTCCTTCTCGAGCATCGAGGTGACGAGCTCGCGCAGCGGCTCGTCGACGGTGCCCGGCAGCGGCGGCAGCTTCTCGGTGACGTGCGCGAACGCGATGTCGACCTGGGTCGCGCCGGTGAAGGGACGCCGGCCGGCCAACGCCTCGTAGGCGATGATCCCGAGCGCGTAGACGTCGCCGGCGCCGGTCGCGGGCTTGCCCATCGCCTGCTCGGGCGGCAGGTACTGCGCCGTCCCCATGACCATCCCGGCGTCGGTCATCGGCGCCTGGTTCTCGCCGATGGAGATGCCGAAGTCGGTCAGCTTGACCTTGCCGTCGGCCGTGAGGAGCAGGTTGCCGGGCTTGATGTCGCGGTGCACGACGCCCTGCGCGTGCGCGGCCGCCAGGGCGTCGGCCGTCTGCGCCAGGACGTCGAGGATCGTGCGCGGGGTGAGCGTGCGCTCGCGCCGCAGGACGGTCGCGAGCGTCTCGCCCTCGACGAGCTCCATCACGAGGTAGCCGAGCCCGCCGATCACGCCCGAGTCGTACGTGCGCGCGATGCCCGGGTGCTCCAGCCGCAGCGAGTTGCGGGCCTCGGCGGCGATCCGGTCGAGGAAGAGCTGCTCACCGGCGAACTCCGGCCGCATCACCTTGGCCGCGAATCGCTGTCCGCTGCCGATCTCGACGGCGGACCACACCTCTCCCATGCCACCGATGGCGATGCGTTCGGTGAGCTCGTACCGGCCGTCGAGCACGACTCCTGCGCGCGGCGTCATCGGAGCACCGCCTCGATGACGGCCTTCGCGATCGGCGCGGCGAGCTGCCCGCCCGAGAACTCGGCGTTGTTCGGGTCCGCGCCGTTGACCAGCACGACGGCGACGGCCACCTGCGGGTCCTCGGCCGGCGCGAACGAGGTGAACCACGCGTGCGGGTAGTCGCGGACCGTGCCCTCGTCGAACCCGGACTCGGCCGTGCCGGTCTTGCCCGCGACGTCGACGCCGTCGATCCGTGCGCGCGAGCCGGTGCCGTTCGCGACGACGTTGACCATCATCTCCGTCATCGTCCGGGCGACCTCGGGGGTCACGGGCTCGGAGAACAGGTCGGGGCTGGTCTCGGCGACGACGGACAGGTCCGCCGCCCGCTCGGTGGCCACGAGGTAGGGGGTCATCAGCTCGCCGTCGTTCGCGATCCCGGCCGCGACCATCGCCATCTGCATGGGGGTGGTGCGCACGTCGAGCTGGCCGATCGCCGTCTGGCCCAGCGCGGCCTCGCTCTCGATCTCACCGAGGCGGCTCGGTGTCACCGTGAGCGGCACCGACAGCTCGGCGCCCCAGCCGAAGGCCTCGGCCTGGTCGCGGATCGCCTGCTCGCCGAGCGTGATCGCCAGCTGCGAGAACGGGGTGTTGCAGGACTTCTGCAGGGCCAGCATGAGGGTGGCGGTCTCGCCGTCGTCGCAGCGCGCACCGCCCGGGTTGGAGATCGTCGCGTTCGAGCCGGGCAGCTCCAGGACGTCGAGGGCCGGGACGCGCGTCTCGGCGTCGTAGTCCCCGGTCGACAGCGCGGCGGCGAGGTCGATGAGCTTGAAGGTCGAGCCGGGGGCGTAGGTGTCGCCGGCGATCGCGCGGTTGACCAGGGGCCGGCCCGGGTCGTTGATCAGGGTCTGCCACGCCTCGTTGACCGCGGCCGTGTCGTGGCCCGCGAGCAGGTTCGGGTCGAAGCTCGGTGTGGAGACGAGCGCGAGGATGGCGCCGGTGCTCGGATCGAGCGCGACGACGGCGCCCTCGCGGCCGTCGAGGGCGTCCCACGCCGCCTGCTGCGCCTCGGGGTCGAGCGTCAGCTCCACGCTGCCGCCCTGGGGCTGACGGCCGGTGACGAGGGCGCCGAGCCGCTGCCGCCACAGCGACGGCGCCGTGCCGTTGAGGACCGTGTTCGCCGCCGTCTCGATCTGGGTCTGGCCGAAGACGATCGAGCTGTAGCCGGTGACCGGGGCGTAGAGCGGGCCGTTGGCGTACGTGCGCTGGAACGCGTACGGGGTGTCGACGGGCACGGACGTGGCGATCGGCGTACCGGCCACGACGATCGGACCGCGCTCGCGGCCCTGCTCGCGGTAGGTGGCGCGACGGTTGCGGTCGTCGGCGTTGAGGTCGCCTGCCTGGAAGACCTGGATCGACGTCAGCGCGACCATGAGGGTGACGAACATCGCCATCACGACGAGGCTGATGCGGCGCAGGGGCGTGTTCACGCGGGACCCACCCCCGGCGGGGGGTCGAGACGGCCGGTGGCGTCGTCGTCGTACGTCTGGCCGTCGTCGCGCTCGGAGGAGGCCGGCGCGGCCGGCTCCTCGCGGTCGGCGATCGAGGCCCGGACGGGGCCGGCGGACCCTCCGGCCGCGGCGACCGCGGGCGCGCGCGGGGCGGAGACGACGGCGATCGGGGTCGCCTCGACGTTGGCGCCGGGGCGACGGGCGCCGTCGGACAGCCGCAGCAGCAGCGCCAGGATGATCCAGTTCGCGAGCAGCGAGGAGCCACCGGCCGCAAGAAACGGCATCGTCAGGCCGGACAGCGGGATGACGCGCGTCGCGCCGCCGACGACGATGAAGCACTGCAGCGCCATCGTGAAGGACAGGCCGCAGGCGAGCAGCTTGCCGAAACCGTCGCGGATGCCGATCGCGGTGCGCAGCCCGCGCTGCACGAGCAGCACGTACATGAGGAGGACGGCGACGATGCCGGTCAGCCCGAGCTCTTCCGCCAGCGACGGCATGATCATGTCGGCGTTGGCCGAGTAGGTGAGCTGCGGGTAGCCCTCGCCCCAGCCGGTGCCGAACAGGCCGCCGTTGGCCATGCCGAACAGGCCCGAGACGATCTGACCCGAACCGCCGGGGTTGCGGTTGTAGATCTCGGGGTCGAGCGCGTGCAGCCAGACGTCGAACCGCGCCTGGACGTAGCCGACGTTCGCGGCGACCAGGGCGACACCGCCGAGGGTCAGCAGCAGGCCGATGATCACCCAGGACAGCCGCTCGGTGGCCACGTAGAGCATCGCGATGAACAGGCCGAACAGCAGGATCGAGGTGCCGAGCTCGCGCTGGGAGAGCAGCACGCCGACGCTCACGGCCCACGCCAGGATGATCGGGCCGAGGTCGCGCAGGCGCGGCAGCGCGACGCCGAGGACCTTCCTACCGGCGAGCGTGAGGGTGTCGCGGTGCGTCACGAGGTAGCCGGCGAAGAACACGGCGAAGCAGAGCTTGGCGAGCTCGGCCGGCTGCAGCGTCAGCGGTCCGACACGCACCCACAGCTGTGAGCCGTTGATGGTCATGCCGATCCCGGGCAGCATCGGCAGCAGGAGAAGCACGAGTCCGGCCACGAGGGCGGTCCAGGTGTAGCGGCGCAGCGTGCGGTGGTCGCGGAGCGCGACGAGCACCGTCAGCGCGGCCGCGGCGCCGACGGCGACCCACATCATCTGTCGCGACGGGTCGACGTCCCACGAGACGTCGCGCCCCTCGAGCGCGATGTGGACGCGCGCGATCATCGCCAGGCCGATGCCGTTGAGCGCGACCACGAGCGGGAGCATCACCTGGTCCGCGTACGGCGCGCGCCACCGGAGCACGAGGTGCACCGCCAGGGCGACGCCGCCGAGCAGGCCGGCGAACGCGAGGAGGTCCTCGGGCACGGCGCCGCGGGTCGCGAGCCCCACCTGCAGGTACGCGTACACCCCGATCCCGACGGCGGGGACCAGGAGGGCGAGCTCTCGCCAGCGGCTGCGGGACGGGGTGAGCGCCTCGATCGTGACCATCAGGGGGTCGCCGTCGTCCCGGTGGCCGGCGGGGTGGTCGACGGCGTCGTCGAGGTGGATGCCGGGTCGGTGGGCGACGTGGTGGGGGTGGCCGGGTCGGTCGGGTCGGTGGCGTCGGTCTCGTCGTCGGACGCGGCCGTGCTCTGGGCGCGCAGGCTCGTCACGAGCTCCTCGGCGTCCTGGAGCGACCCGCTCTCGGGCGTGATGTTCTGCGCCAGCCGGTCCTGGGCGAACGGGGGCAGGTCGTCCACGCGCAGGTCGGTCGTCTCCACGGCGGTGCTGAGGTGGAGCGGTCCGAGGTTCTGCGGGATGCCGCGGTAGATCGCCACGAACTCGCCGGAGGCGGCGACGTAGTGCTGGGTCTGGGTCCACCGGTAGCCCGAGACGCCGGCCGCGACGAGCGCGAGCAGCAGCGCGAGCACCGTGATGATCGCGCCCGTGCGGCGCTTCTTCCGCTTCGGGGCGGCAGCGTCGTCGCCGTCCTCCGCCTCGCCGTCACCGGCGGCCGAGGTGAGGGCCGCCGCGCGAGCCGCGGCCCCGGACCCGCCGCGCGTCGGCTTCTTCCAGTGGGCCGCGGCCGAGCCGACGACCTGCGGGGTCGTGTCGGGGGCGGCGCCGTCGGGCAGCGTGTCGAGCTCGACGACGTCGGCGATGACCGCCGTGATGTTGTCGGGACCCCCGGCGCGCAGGGCGAGGTCGACGAGCCGGTCGGCGCACTCGCCGGCGTCGGTGACGCTCGTGAGCGTCTCGACGATGGTGTCGTGGCTGACGAAGGAGGAGACGCCGTCGGAGCACAGCAGGAACCGCTCGCCGGCGTGCAGCTCGCGGACGGACTCGTCCAGGTCGACGCCGAGATCGTGGTCGCCGAGCACGCGCAGGATCACGGAGCGGTGCGGGTGGTTCTCCGCCTCCTCCGGGTCGAGCTGGCCCTGGTCGACGAGGTGCTGGACGTAGGTGTGGTCCGTCGTGAGGCGGCTGACCTGGCCGTCGCGCACCAGGTAGGCGCGCGAGTCGCCGATGTGGATCATCGCGAGCTTGCGGCCCGAGCGCAGGGCGGCGATGAGCGTCGTGCCCAGGCCGGCGAGGTCGGGGTTGTCCAGCGCGCGCGTGCGGAGCTCGGTGTGCGCCTCGACGACGGCGTCGCGCAGCAGGGTGAGCATGTCGCCCGCGTGGGACTCGCCGTCGAGCGGCGCGAGGTGCGCGATCGCGATCGAGGAGGCGATGTCGCCGCCGGCGGGGCCGCCCATGCCGTCGGCGAGGACGAGCAGGTGGGGCCCGGCGTAGCCCGAGTCCTGGTTGCTGCTGCGGATGAGGCCGACGTCGGAGCGCGCGGCGTAGCGGAAGGCGAGGGTCACGGGTCTACCTCCGCAGCTCGATGACGGTCTGGCCGATCTTCAGCTGGCGCCCCGGGTCCATCGGCTCGGGCT
The DNA here is from genome assembly GCF_003121705.1 of Serinibacter arcticus. NCBI lineage: Bacteria > Bacillati > Actinomycetota > Actinomycetes > Micrococcales > Beutenbergiaceae > Serinibacter > Serinibacter arcticus. The sequence goes on from NZ_PYHR01000002.1 coordinate 2,514,922, forward strand.
CACCGACGCGGTGGCCGTCGAGCGAGGAGCCGTTGGTGGAGCCGAGGTCCTCGACGAACCAGCGACCGTCGTGCGGGAAGATCCGCGCGTGCCGCCCGGAGGCGTAGTCGTCGTCGAGCACCAGGGTGCAGGACGGCGCGCGGCCGATGAGGACGGCGGAGGAGTGCAGGTTGAGCGTGGTCCCCGACAGCGGGCCGGCCAGCACGACGAGCGTGACGGGGGCCGAGCGGTGCTGGGCCGGGGAGTCCTCGGGGTCGTCCGGGGAGAGGTCGGAGCGCTTGCCGCCGAGGCGACGACGCGCGGTCGGGGTGCTGCGGGCGCCGACGCGGGTGCCGTAGATGTCGCGGCGCAGCGTGCGCAGGCACCACAGGACCATCAGCCAGAGCAGGACCAGGAAGGACAGCCGCAGGACCGTGAGGACGAGTTCGCTCACGCGTCGGCGCCCTCACCCGAGTAGTACAGGAGCCGCGTGCGGCCCATCGTGATGGTGTTGCCGTCCACGAGCGTGGCGGCGGTGATGCGGTTGCCCTCGACGAACGTGCCGTTCGTGGAGCCGAGGTCGGTGACGACGACGCCGCGGGGCGTGCGTCGGATCTCGAGGTGGCGGCGCGAGACGCCCGTGTCGTCGACGACGATGTCCGACTCCGTGCCGCGGCCCAGGACCGTGCTCTCGCTGGTGAGGAGGTAGCGCTTGCCGTCGATGTCGATGAGCGGGTGACGCGGCGGCTCGGGGACGGCGCCGGTCCAGGCGTGCGCGGCGGCCGGCTGGTTCGAGGCGGCGCCGGGCGTGCCGGGCGTGCCGGAGGCGGAGGGCGTGCCGGGCGCGGCGTCCGAGGTGCCGGCGGCGCGGACGGTGGAGGAGTGGACGCGGAACCGGCCGGTCTCCAGGTCGGGCTTGGCGGTGAACGTGACGGCGAGCGGGCCGACCAGGGAGAAGCCCTGCTCGCGGGCGTACTCGGCGGCCGAGGCGATGACCTCGTCGGCCAGGGCGTCCTCGCCCCACTCGACGATGCGCTCGTGGTCGCTCTCGCCGAGCTCGACGTCGAACGCGTTCGGCACGACGGTGCGGCCGCGCGAGAACGAGGCGGCGCGGTCGTCCATGTCCTTGCGGATGGCGCTCGCGATCTCGACGGGCTTGACCTCGGAGCGGAACGCCTTGGCGAAGGCAGAGCTCACCACGCGTTCGACGCCCTTCTCGAACCTGTCGAGAACGCCCATCGTGCACCTCCGGCGTTGCTTGGTCCCGGCTCCGGATGAGTCGAGGCGTGGTCGTGCGGGTCACTGCGGCTCGCGCCCGGTCGAGCTGGGTCGGGCTGAGGGTCGAGCTGGGTCGGGCGGGCGGGAGTCCGGAGCCTGGCGAGCTTGCGCTGCACGGCACGGATCCGCCGTCGTTCATCGTAACGGGGGCGGTGGGTTCGAGGGCGGCAACCCGGGGGCGGGGTGGGGGAACTCCCGTGGGGAGGGTGTGAAGGCGCGGGCCGTGCCGGGCCGCGCCGCGGGCGGCGGACGGTCGCCGTCGGACGGAACCGGTCGAGCGGCACTGGGAACCGCTGCAGCGGCACCCGGAACCGCTGCAGCGGAGATCGGGGTCCGGAAGCGGAGGTCGGCCGGCGTCGTCGCAGGTCAGGGGCCCGACCGGTGCGCGACGGCGGAGGGTTGCCGCTGGTGCGGTTCGGGGTGCCGCTGGAGTGGCGGCACGGGGGGCCGCGGCCGGCGGTGTCGTCCGCACCACGGGCGTGTTCGAGACGCCGATCGGAGGGTGGTAGTCTCGTCTGCGCTGATCCCGTGGGAAACCGCTGGTGGACGACGGGCAGGCACCACGCGCAAGTGGCGGAATAGGCAGACGCGCACGGTTCAGGTCCGTGTGTCCGAAAGGACGTGGGGGTTCAACTCCCCCCTTGCGCACGTCGTTCGAAGGCGGGATCCCGGTGAGTCGGGGTCCCGCCTTCGGCGTTTCTCGGGCGCTCCGCGGTCAGCGCGTCGCGATCTGGACGACTCCCTGCGCGATCACGAAGATCGCGATCGCGCCGCCGACGAGCAGCAGCGTCCAGGTCTGTCGGCTCTGCCGACGCTTCGTCTCGGTCTCGTGGGCGGCCTTCGCCGCCTCGGCGGCCACCTCCGGATCGACGTCGGACGACGTCGCGGCGGGCGCGTCGTCGTCGACCCACAGCTCCCAGCCCGCGGGCAGCGGCGGGAAGTCGGCGGGCGGGGTCCAGTCCGGCGTCGGGGTCCAGCCGCGCGGCGGCGTCGGCCAGCTGGGCGGCGGGTTGTAGCGAAGGGCCATGTCCAGCACCGTATCCCGGTCCGGCGACCACCCGATGGACGCGACCGCTCAGTCCCCGACCACGAACGCGTACCTGCCCTTGGTCTCGTCGGACGCGCCGTCGGTGAGGCCCAGGAACCAGCCCGCGTACTCCGACCAGGAGTGGCGCGCGAGGTAGGTGTTCTCGCGCTCGGCGTCGGGCTGCGCGTCACCCCAGTCGCTGTCGATCACGTAGCGCCCCGCGGCGATGAGCTCGCGGCAGTGCGCGACGGCGTCGTCGTTCACCTCGTACCTGGCCATGCCCGATGGTGCTCCCGGGCGGGGGTGGTTGGCCAGGGGCACGCCCGTTCAGTGCGGCCGGCGTGCCCAGGACTCGGCCGCCAGGGTGCGGAGCAGTCCGGCGTCGACGGCGTCGAGCTTCTTCACGTACAGGCAGGACCTGCCGAGGGTGTGGGGCCCGAGCTCCGCGAGGCGGGGGTCAGGGTCCTCGCCGTCGGTGAGGCCGTAGATCGTCAGGGCGGTGCTGCGCGGGGAAAAGCCCAGCCAGAACCAGTCGTTGGTGCCGCTGGAGGTCGTCACGGGGTAGGAGCCGAAGCCGACCATGGTCGGCCCCCACATCCGCGGCTCCTCGCCCGTGACCTCGCGCAGCAGGGCGAGCAGCGACCGGGCGTCGGCCCGGCGTCGGTCGTTGGGGACGGCGGCGACGAACGCGTCGACGTCGACGTCGGACGGCCGCGTCCTCGGGCCGCTCACCCCGCTCGCCCCGCGCCGCCGGACGGCGGCGCCTCGTCGGCCGTCGGGGTGAACGGCACCGACTCGCCGTCGGCGTCCAGGATGCTCTCCACCCGCTCGACCTTGGCGGTGAGCTGGCCGGTGTGCCCGGGGCGGATGTCGGCCTTCATCACGAGGCTCACCCGCGAGCCGTAGGCGGCGACGGCGTCGGTCGCGGCCTTGATGACGGCGAGGCACTCGTCCCACTCGCCCTCGAGCGTGGTGAACATCGACTCGAGGCGGTACGGAAGGCCGGAGGCCCGGACCACCCGGAGGGCGGCGGCGACCGCGGGCGCGACCGACCCGTCCTCGCCGTCGAGCGGCACCTCGCCTGAACCGGACGGGGCCACGGAGAACGCGATCAGCATGGCGCCCACGGTAGCCCCGACCACCGACACCGGTGGCGCCCGGGTGGGGGGCGCCGCTCCGTGCCGGCGGGGGAGACGACGCGGCCCCCGCATCGCTCGAGGAGCGCGGCGGGGGCCTTGTCCGTGCCTGCGCCGTGAGGGCGGCTGCGAGGCACGCCGTCGGTCACCGGCAGGGGGGCGTCACGGGACCGACGGTGCACCACCGGGCGGTCGGGGGACCGCCGTCGGTGGTACGTGGTTCAGTTTAGAACTACCGATCGGTCGGTGTGTTGTGGCGGTCCCGGTGTGAGGTCGGCGCGCGAGCCTCTCCGCGAAGGGTCGAACACCCGACCAGCCGCGCAACTCCGCGGAGTTCGCGACCGAACCCCGCGCTCGGGTGTGACCAGGACCTCACGCAACTTTGAGCAAAAGAGAGGACGTATGCGCCGCCCCGCCGCCACGACAGCCCCTGATGCACCGGTCAGACGCGGTAGCGCGCGGCCAGCTGCCCCGGCGTCATCCCGGTCGCGGCGCGGAGGTCGCGGGTGAAGTGGGCCTGGTCGGCGTACCCCAGCGAGGAGGCGACGTCCGCGAGCGACGGCGGAGCCTCGCCGTCCGGCGTCCCCGTCCGCGTCCCCGTCCCCGTCGCCCCGCCGCGCAGGACCCCGACCGCCTCGTGCAGCCGACGTCGCTGGATCAGCCACTTCGGCCCGAGCCCGATCCGCCGCTGGCAGAGCCGCTGCAACCCTCGCTCGGTGAGGTCGAACCGCTCGCGGATCTGCTCGACGCGCAGCACCTCGGGCGTCGTCTCGACCCACTCCACCAGCGCGTTGACCAGGCGCCCCTCCTCGTCCACGGGCAGCGCCGGGGCGAGCAGCTCGCGCGCGGCCTCCGCCGCCTCCCGGTGCACCGCCGGGTCGGTGGCGGCCGCGCCGGACGCACCCAGCAGCGCGCGCACCCGGGCGGTGAACACCGCCCCGCGGGAGCCGAGGATGTCGGCGAGCTCCGCCGTCGTGCCCCGCCACGCGTCCATCGGCGCGCCCGTGAGCAACGAGCCGGCCGCGGGCTGGAGCGCGAGGCCGAACGCCCAGCCGTCGCCGGTCAGCGTGGTGCGGGAGAGCCCGGGGTCGACGCCGTAGAAGCGGGCGTAGTGGGGCGCCACCACCACGAGGCAGACCGGGTAGCGCAGCACCTCCTGGACGCGCGCCTCGCCGTCGGGCACGGACCAGACCGGGATCCAGAACCAGCGCACGAGGTCCGCGAGGTCGGGCTGGGCGGGCAGACGCGCGATCGCGTGCGACGTGTCGGCGGGGTCGACGAGGTGCGCGCGGGCGATCGGGCTGTCGGGTTTCATCAAGACCATCGTGGCGCAGCGGTCCTAGCGTGGCGGCCATGGAGACCACCGAGACCGATGTGACCACCGCCTACGCCCAGGCCGACGAGCGGCTGCGTGCCGTGCTCGCCGAGGTGCCCGACTGGAGCGCAGCCTCGCCGTGCGAGGGCTGGGAGGCGCGCGACGTCGTCGCGCACCTCGTCGAGACCCAGCGCCAGTTCCTGGGCTCCCACCTGGACCTCGGGGACGACGGTGGGGTGGCCGACGGCGAGGGCGCGCCGCTCACCGACCCGGCCGCCGCGTGGGCGGCGCACGCCGACCGCGTGCGGGAGGCGCTCGCCGAGCCGTCCTTCGCCGCGACCACCTATGACGGGTTCTTCGGCCCGACGACGGTCGGCGAGACCCTGCTGACGTTCTACGTCTTCGACATGGTGGCGCACCGCTGGGACGTCGCGCGCGCGGCGGGGATCGAGGCGCCGTTCAGCGACGCCGAGCTCGACCTGCTCGAGCGGTCCACCGCCGTGATGGGGGAGAGCATCCGGATGGAGGGGATCTGCGGGCCGGCGGTGGAGGTGGCCGCGGGGGCCGACCGCGCGACGCGGGTCCTGGGGTACCTGGGGCGGCGGGCCTGACGGTCCGGGCGGGCGGGTCACTCGCGGTGGCGCGAGAATGATGGCGTGACCTCCCATCCGCCGACGCCGCAGGACGCCGGCGGAGCTCCCGCCGGGACGACCCTGGCCGTCGTCGGCACGGGGGTCCGCGGGACCCAGCTGCTGCTGCGTCTCGGGCGCCTCCTCGCGGACGAGGGTGCGCCGCTCGAGCTGCACGTCGTCGACCCGTTCGGGTTCGGCGCCGGCCGCACCTGGCGCACCGACCAGCCCGACGAGCTGCTGATGAACGGCCCGACCGAGTCGGTCTCGGCCTTCCGGCTCGGCGAGGGGCCCGATCTGGTCACCTGGCTCGACGACGACGCGCCCGGTGAGCCCAGCCGTCGCGGCGAGTTCCCCTCCCGCAACGTCTACGGCCGCTACCTCGCGTGGGTGTTCGAACAGGCGCTCGCGGCGCTGCCCGCGCGCGTCGCGGTCCACCGCCACCGCGCGTGGGTGCGCTCGCTGCGGCCGACCGGCACCGGTGCCTACCGGCTCGGCCTCGAGGGCGGCGCGACGGCGGAGGTGCGGGCCGACGTCGTCGTCCTCGCCCTGGGGTGGCTCGAGGCCGAGTCGCGCGACGGTGTCGTGGGCGGGCTGCCCCACGGCGCCACCTGGATCGCGCCCGGCCACCCCGCCGAGCAGGACCTCGCGGCGATCCCCGACGGCGCCACGGTGCTCGCGCGCGGGCTGGGGATGAGCTTCTTCGACGCGCTGTCGCTGCTGACGATCGGTCGCGGCGGCCGGTTCGTGCCGCGGGCCGACGGCGAGGGCGAGGGCCTGGCCTACGAGGCGTCCGGACGTGAGCCGGTCGTGCACGTCGGGACGCGGCGGGGAGTGCCGTTCCGGGCGAAGATCGGCGTCGCCGGGCCGCCTCCGGGCGACGGCGGGGCCCCGGCGCTCCCGCGACCCGGACCGCACCCGGCGCTGGAGGCGGTGCTCGGCGGCAGCGCCGCCCCGCTCACCGCGACCGACCGCCTGCTGGACGCCGTCCTCGCGGACGCCCGGGCCGCCGTCGCGACGGCCGGGGGAGACCCGGACGGCCTGACGTTCGAGGGGCTGGAGGCGCCCCTCGCCGGGCGGACCTGGGCGACCTGGGACGACGTCCACGCCGCGACGCTGGACGAGCTCGAGCGCGACGTCGTCGAGACCCGGCGCGCCGCGACGTCACCGCTCAAGGCGGCCCACCGCTCGATCGGGGAGTCGCGCAAGCTCATCGCGCCGGTGCTCGAGCGGCGCGGCATCGACGCGTCGGCGTGGCCGGAGTACCAGCGGATCCTGCGCCTCGGCGCGATGCTCGCCGGCGGGCCGCCGCTCGAGCGTGCCGAGCAGCTGCTGGCGCTGGTGCGGGCCGGGGTGGTGCGGTTCACGGGGCCGGAGGTGGCGGTGGCGGCGGTGGCTGCGGTGGTGGAGGTGCCCGACGGCGGGGCGCCGGGTGTGCGCAACCCCCTCGCCGGTGGTGCAGAAACCCCTCGCCGGTGGTTGGCGGGCGACGGCGGGGGCGGGGTGCTCGAGGCTCGGTCGGCCCACGTGGTGGCCGCGGCCGGGGCGCCGCGCGCGTCGGTCCTGCTGGATGCCTGGATGCACGCGCCCAACCTCGCCACCACGGTCGACCCGCTGCTGCGGAGCCTGCTCGACGGCGGACTCGTGCGGGTGCACCGGGTCGTCGGCGTCGCCGGCACGGGGGACGCGGCGGGGGCGAGCGGTCCGCCGTCGGGCGCGATCGACGTCGACCCGCGCACCGGTGAGGTCCTCGACGCCGACGGCGCCCCTCAGCCGCGCCTGGTCGCGCTCGGCATCCCGACCGAGGGCGCCCGCGCCTTCACGATCCTCAGCCCGTATCCGGGCGTCGACGAGCGCGCGATCGACGAGTGCGAGCGCGCCGCGGCCCACGTGGCGGCCCTCCTGCCGTGACCCCGCGGCGCCGTTGCGCGCACCGGTGGTCGCCTGGCGCCGGCTGAAGCGACCACCGGTGCGCGCAACGCGGGCGCCACCGAGCCGGCGTCACCAGGCCGTCACCAGGCGGAGCGGGCCGCCGCCACCTCCACCAGGGCGTCGCGCAGCGGGACAGGCAACGGCACCGTCGCCAGCTCCTGCACCAGCGCCAGCCCCTCCAGCGTCCGGACGGCGTGCCACGCGCGCTCCTTGTCGACGAACGCGATCTCCGCGGCCTCGAGCAGCCCGAACGCGTCGGCGACGACGTCGCGCTCGATCGCCCGCGCGCCCGTCACCGTCAGCACGAACCCGGCGTCGAGGTCGAGCCGCCCGAGGTCGAGGCGGAGCGCCGGCGCGAGCAGCTCGCCGGCCACGGGCCCGGCCACGGCCTCCCCGCCGACCGGGTCCTGCACGACGGCGCGCACCTCGCCGTCGACCTCGAGCTCCACGCCGCCGACCGACGCGACGCCGGCCAGGTCGACCAGAACGCCGCGCGGGCCCGCCCCCGTGGCCGGACCACCGACCCGGGTGAGCGTCAGCTCGAGGCGCGCTCCGCCGTCGTCGTCGGTGGACAGCGTCTGCCGGATCTCGGTCACCTCCGCCTCGGGGGCGGCCGAGCCGTCGTCCTCCACGAGCCGCGAGACACCCGTCCCCGGGATCACGCGCAGCGCGAGCGTGTCGGGCCGCGCAGCGGCGTCGGCCAGCGGGTCCGCGGCGAGCGGCAGCACGGCGCCGCCGCGCGCGAGCACCGGGTACCGCTCGAGGGGGCGGTGCAGGCGAACGGTGCGGCCGCCGTCGTACCGGGCACCGGTGACCAGGTCGGTCCACGACCCCTCCGGCAGCCACGCGTCCACGGACGCGAGGTGCGAGGTGGGCTCCTCCGGCGTCGTGATCGGCGCGAGCAGCAGGTGCTCGCCGATCATCGCCTGGTTGGGGACGCGGAAGGCCTCGGGGGTGCGCGGGTGGTCGTGGTACATCGGGCGCACGACGGCGATCGCGTCCGTGTGCGCGGCCCAGGCGGCCGTGTAGAGGACCGGGATCAGGGCGTGGCGCAGCCGGAGGTAGCGGCCCATGATCGCCTCGGCGCGCGGCCCGAAGGTCCACGGCTCCTTCGACGTGAAGGCGCTCGCGGAGGAGTGCAGGCGGTTGATCGGTGAGAAGACGCCGAGCTGCACCCAGCGCGTGGCCAGCTCGACGTCGCGCGCGCCGAACATGTGACCGCCGACGTCGTGGCTCCACCACGTGTAACCGACGTTGGCCGCCGTCGCGGTGAAGTAGGGCTGGAAGTCGAGCGAGGCCCACGTGATGATCGTGTCGCCCGAGAAGCCGACCGGGTAGCGGTGGCTGCCGAGGCCCGCGTAGCGCGAGAACGTCAGCGGGCGGCGGCCCTGGCGCGCGGAGTCGGTGAAGTGGATGTGGTTGAGCATCCAGAGCGGGTCGAGGCCGGGGATCGCCGTCGTGCCGCCCGACTGCCAGTCGAGCCACCAGAAGTCGACCCCCTCCTCCTCGAGCGGGTGGTGCAGCAGGCGCAGGTAGGCGTCCACGAACTCGCGGGAGGCGACGTCGAACGCGACGCCGACGCCCGAGGCCGGGTCGATCCCCAGCGCCTGGGCCATCGCGGGGTAGGCGTCCTCGTGGCGACGCACGCCGTCGGCCGGGTGGGTGTTGAGCGTGACGGCGAGCCCGCGCTCGTGCAGCGCGTCGAGGAAGCGCGACGGCTCGGGGAACAGGTCGCGGTTCCACGTGTAGCCGGTCCAGCCGGTGCCGATCTCGGGGTCGACGTCCGTGAGGTGCCAGTCCATGTCGATGACGGCGACCGACAGCGGGATCGCCTCGTCGCGGAAGCGGTCCATCAGCTCGAGGTAGGTGGTCTCGGTGTAGGGCCAGTAGCGGCTCCACCAGTTGCCGAGGGTGTACCGGGGGATCAGCGGGGTCGGGCCGGTGAGGTGGTGGTAGTCGCGCAGCGCGGCGGCGAAGTCGCGGCCGTGGGCGAAGAGGTAGAGGTCGTGGGAGGCGTGGTCTGCCTGGGCGGGCGAGGCGGGGCGCGGGGCGACCCAGCCGTCCGCGTCCAGGAGCACGGAGGAGGAGTCGTCGAGGACGGCGAACCCGTAGGTCGCGAGGATGCCCTGCTCCAGCTCGGTGGCGCCGTCGACCTCGTCGAGCGTGCGCGCGGTGCCCAGCAGGTTGCCCCGGTGCGGGAGGTCCTGCGGATAGGTCTGGCCGAAGCGCCACGCGGAGTAGTGCGCGTCGGAGGCGTCCTTGAGCAGCGTGACCGACAGGCTCGAGGAGGTGAACGGGCCGCCGGCGTAGTGGAGGTGCAGGTGCTCGGTGACGATCTCGAGGCGCTCGTCGGCACCCTCGCCCGACCGCGTCACCGTGAAGGGCGGCACCTCGAAGGCCCGGTCGACGACGGCCTGCGTGCGCTCGTCGACGAACTCGCCGGTGGGGGAGTGCTCGAGGCGCAGCAGGCGGCTGGTCAGCACCGTGAAGCGGACGTGGTGACCGGTGACGACGGCGGAGGGGTCGGCGGGCGCGGGACGCCCGTCGGAGAGGCTGAACACGAGGGACTCCCTGGGGGACGACGGCGATGGCGCGGGCTCCACGCTAGTCGTCGCGGAGGGGTGGGCGGGAGGCGGCCGGGACGCCGGGGAGCGGTGGGGGCGTCAGGCGTGCGTCAGATGGTCGAGCCGCGCCAGCCGCTCGGCCGCGAGCCGGTGCCCGTAGGGGGTCGTGGCCGGGTCCGCCAGCACGGCCGTCCACACCTCCCGCGCGGCGGGAGCCTCGCCGTCGGCCAGCTCGAGGTCGCCGAGCGCGAGCCTGGCGTCGTTCTCGTGGATCCGCAGCCCCGAACGGCCGGCGATCACGAGCGCCCGCTGGAGTGTCCGCCGTCCCTCGGTCGCCCGGTGGGTCCGCGCCGCGAGACGCCCGCGCGCGACCAGGTAGTCGATCTCGATCGCCGGGTAGGAGAACGCGCGGAGCGTGAGCCCGACGCCGTCCACCACGTCGGCGGCGCGGGCGTCGTCGTGGCCCGTCAGGCAGAGGTGCTTCGCCAGCGCGCAGCCCGTGACTGCCGCGATGGCCGTGTCATCGAGCGCGACCGCTTCGGCGTGGGCCGCCTCGGCGACGGCGAGCGCGTCGCTCGCGCGGCCCTGGGCGTCCAGGGCGTCGGCCAGCACCGTCTCCGCGAGCAGGGCGAAGCGCCGCGTGCCGGGGTCGGTGCCGTCCAGGCACGTCCGTGCGATGCGCTCGGAGCCGATCGGGTCGTCCAGCTCCCGCAGCGCCCGCGCCAGATTCGAGCGGACGACGATCGTCCAGGCCGTCACCGAGGTGTCCTCCAACCGGGCGATGACCTCTTCCGCGAGCTGCCGCGCGTCCTCCGCGCGTCCCACCAGCAGCAGCATCTGCGGCAGCTTGTAGGCGACGGCGCCCCAGAGAGGATCGGCGGGGGTGGTCTCGGCGAGGACCGACTCGAGGTCGGCGACCGCCTGCTCCATCGACCCCACCATCGCCTCGCTCTCGCCGAGCTCCATGCGCAGCTCGAGCGTCGCGTGCCCCGCGGCCGCGAGGCGGTCGTGGACGGCGCGCGCCTCGTCGAACCGGCCCACCAGCCGAGCCGCGCGAGCGAGCATCAGCAGGTCCTCGACCTCGGCGGTCCGGTCGTGGTGCCCGTCGGCGCTCGAGGCGACCAGATAGGCGTCCGAGAACCGCTCGCTGCGCACGAGGTACGGCAGGATCGCTCGCCCGAGGGCGGCTGTCGCCCCGGGGAGGTCGAGCTCGGCGGCGAGCTGCGTCGTCGTCACCGTCACCTCCACGTGGCGCTCGAGCCAGGCGATCGGGTCCTCGGTGGCCGGACCGGCGCTCCCCTCCGGCGCCTGTGTCGATGCGGAGCGGCGCCAGGCGAGCGCCGCCCGGTGGGCGAGGTCGCGCGCGAGTGCGGTCGTCTGGCGCGCGTGCTCGGAGCGGCTGACCTGCTCGAGCGCGCGGCGCGCGGCGATCTCGCGGACGGCGTCGTGCAGGTCGTGGCGACCGTCGTCGTCGCGTCGCACGAGGTTGTCGGCACGCAGGGACTCGAGCGCGGCGGCGGCGTCGGCCAGCGGGTCGGCCGCTGGGTCGGCCACGGGGTCGGTCGCCGGGTCGGTTCCGCCGCCCGTGGTCTCGTGCTGCAGCGCGACGGCGACCTCGCGCACGTCGAGTCGCCCCGGATGGCGCGCGAGCAGGTGCAGCACCTCGCGACCGGCCGCCGGGAGACCGTCGTAGGCGTCCTCGAGCGCAGGCAGGAGGCCGCTCGCGACGGAGTCGAGTCGCTGTGCGTGGTCGCTGAGGTACCAGCCGGGCAGCTTGGACGCCTGGCCCGCCAGCACGGCGATCGCCAGCGGCAGGGCCCCGGTGCGCACGGCGAGTGCCTCGAGTGCCGCCGCGTCCTCGGCCGGGCCCTCCGGCGTCGTGCACGGACCCAGGAGCCGACTCACGAGCGCCGTCGTGTCGGCGGGGGTGAGTCCCTCCACCTCGTGGTGGGCGACGGCCCGTGGCCAGGTGAGGCGCCGCCGCGACGTGACCACGACGATCGTCCCGCCAGGGAGTCGGTCGAGGACGCCGGCGAGATCGGCGTCGGTGGGCACGTCGTCCAGCAGCACGACCGGGTGGGTGCGCCGGACGGCGGTGGTGGTGGACCCGGACGGGGACGATCCCCCCGGTGCCGCGGCCGTGGCGCGGAGCGCCGTGGTGATCTCGCGGGCGAGGTCGTGGGGCGGCAGGGGGACGTGGCCGTCGTCGTCCCCGGACGCCGTGCGCAGCCCCACCTCCAGAACGCTCGGTGCGCCGGACCCCGCAGCGGCGCAACGCGCCACCTCGCGCGCGAGCGTCGTCTTCCCGACGCCCGGCATCCCGGTGAGGATCACGACGGCGAGGCCCTCGCCCGGCGCGGCCGCCCCCGTGTGGGAGGGGGCCGAGGAGGACGCCTCGTCGTCGGGCAGCAGGGTGTCGAGCAGCAGGGCGGCGAGACGCGCGGCGTCCGCGGACCTGTCGGCCAGGGAGATCGGCTCGTGCGGGAGGGGCGCGCCGAGGCCCACGACCGTCAGGCGCGGCCGGGCGTGCGCGACGATCCGGTGGCGGAGGACCCGCGTGTGGGCCTCGCGGACGGGTCCGACGAGATCGGGCCGACCGAGAACGGCGACGATGTCGAGCAGGAGCTCGGGGTCCAGGCGCCGGCGCCCGGTGCGGAAGGCGTCGTAGATCGTCACGCGCCCGGGCCTCGCGGCGGGCACGGCCGGACGGCGATCGGCCCGGAGCCGGGTGACGGCGGTCGCGATGGTGGCGAAGCTCGGCTCCCCGGCGTCCGTGCGCAGCGACTGGAGAACGCGGACGAGATCGTCCAACGTCCTCACCTGCTCGAGCTCCCCCTGGTGCACGGGACCAGAGTAGGACGCCCCTCCGACGTCGCGCCGGTCGCCGCCGGTGGGGCGGCGTCGGAGGCGGTGTCAGCGGTGGGTGAGCACCCGGTCGGCGACGGCGTGCGAGACGATCCCTGCTGCGGTTGCGACCGTGAGCACCGAGGGCCACGCGCCGATCGACCTCGCCAGCGGGTGCGACAGCCCGAACGCCGCGACGTAGAGGACCGAGAGTCCGACCGTCTGCGGGACGCCGGCGCGCAGCCAGGTGCGGCCCGCGAGCACCCCGCCCGCGAGCAGGACGGCGCCTCCCAGCTCGCGCCGCTTCGTCGCCCTGGCGACCGCGAACCCCCCGATCAGCGAGGCGGCGACGACGGTTCCGGAGCTGGTGAGGGCGGCGCGAGGAGTCATGGGTCCACGGTAGAGAATCGGAGGCAGATCGAGCGTCTCCTGACGCGCGGGTGCCTCGACCCCCGTTGCCGCGAGCGAGCCGCAAGATCTGGCGCGCGTCAGACACACTCCTGCCGAGTGAACGTCGAGGAGGGATCTGAGCGATGAACAGGCGAGCACGTTTTGCCGCCGTGAGTGCCGGGCTTCTGCTGGCGACTGCCGGATGTAGCAGTGCGACGAGCGAACCAGAGGCGTCTGCGCCGGCCCCACAACCGATCACCCCCGAAGAGTTCAACGGGGAGTCGTCGCGGCTCGGGGATGCACTCTTTGAGCACCTGGGCGAGAGTGCTGACTTCGGAGTCTCTGCCAGTCCGAACATGGACTCGTTCGACGTAGAGATCTACGGCGACGCCCTGGAAGCCAGCGAGGTGCCAGCGCTCTCGGAAGAGCTCAGCGACCTGATGGGCCGAGAGGTGAGCATCACCATCATGCCGGGCTCCTCCCTCTACCCCTGATCCGAGGCTGTCAGGCCAGGCATCGCCCGTCTGGCCCACCACGTGCGCGCGATCGTGCCGCTGGATCGACTCGCTCAGTGCCGCCAGGGTCGAGCGCCGCGACGGCAGCCCGGCGTGGCTGACGGTGTCCGGCGGGCAGGACGTTCAGCCGCAGCGTTGCGTCCACGCGGTCGTTGATCCACTCCGGTGCCAGCGCCAGGTCGCCAGGCCGGCCGACCGAGCGCGCCATGGCGGCCGACCGACATCCCGCCCCACACGCCCCGTCGCCCCTCCCTCACCCACCGATCCCGCCCTGCCGCCACCGTCGGGACGCAGGTCTCAGTTACTGAGACGAATCGTCGTGTTCACGACCGCGTCACGATCGCGTCCTACCGTCAGTCATCGTGACCACCACGCTGAGCCCCGAGCCCGTCGTGGCTGCCGCGCCCGTGCGAACCCGGCGACGTCGGGTCCCGATCGGCTGGATCGTGCCGGTCGTCCTCGTGCTGGTGTGGTGGCTGTCCTTCGAGACCGGGCTGATCGATCCCGGCCTGATCTCCTCGCCGTGGGAGGTCGCCGCCACGCTCGGCGAGGCCGTCGTGAACGGCACGTTCTGGGCGAACCTCGGCGCGAGCCTGGGCCGCTGGCTGCTCGGCTTCGCGATCGGCGGCCTGCTGGGGCTCCTCGCGGGAGCCGCGACCGGCCTCTCGCGCCCCGCGGAGCGCCTCCTCGACCCGACGCTGCAGATGTTCCGGACCGTCCCGATCATGGGTCTGGTCCCGCTCTTCATCATCTGGTTCGGCCTGGGCGAGGTGCCGAAGGTCATCCTCATCGCGTTTGCGACGTTCTTCCAGATGTACATCCAGGTGTACTCCGGGATCCGCAACATCGACCGCAAGCTCATCGAGGTCGGGCGGATGTACGACCTCTCCACCGCCGCGATGATCCGCCGCATCATGATCCCCGCCGCGCTGCCGAGCATCCTGCAGGGCGTGCGCCTCGGCCTCGGGATCGCCTGGCTCGCGCTGGTCATCGCCGAGCTCACCGGCGCCAACTCGGGCATCGGGTTCTGGATGCAGCAGGGCCGGGAGTTCTTCCGGGTCGACATCGTCCTCGCCGCGCTGGTGGTCTTCGCCGCCGTCGGCAAGCTCGTGGACTCCCTCGTCCGGCTCCTGGAACGGCGACTGCTCGGCTGGCGCGACAACATCGAGAAGGACATGGACGCATGAGCAAGGACGTCACTCTCTCCGGCGTCGGCCGGACGTTCTCCACCCGCCAGGGCGACGTCGTCGCGATCGACGGCGTGGACCTCCACGTCGACGCCGGCGAGTTCGTCGCGCTGATCGGCCCCTCGGGCTGCGGCAAGTCGACGGTGCTGCGCTGCGTCGCCGGCCTCGACACCCACCACACCGGCAGCGTGCGGGTGGGCGAGCGCGAGGTCGTCCGGCCGAGCACGGAGACCGGCATGGTCTTCCAGGAGCACCGCCTGCTGCCGTGGCTGACGGTCGAGCAGAACATCCTGTTCGGCTTCGAGGGCAGCGCCGCCGAGCGCGCGGGTCGCGCCGAGGAGCTCCTCGCCCTCATGCACCTCGAGGCGTTCGCGAAGGCCTACCCGCCCGCGCTGTCGGGCGGCATGGCCCAGCGCGCCTCGATCGCGCGCGCGCTCGCGCCGCGCCCCGACGTCCTGCTGCTCGACGAGCCGTTCGGTGCGCTCGACGCGTTCACCCGCATCGAGATGCAGGACGCGCTCCGCGAGGTCTGGCGTGCCCACGGCACGACGGCGATCCTCGTCACCCACGACATCGACGAGGCCGTGGTCCTGGCCAACCGCGTCGTCGTGATGGCCCCGCGTCCCGGGCGGATCAAGCACGTCCAGGACGTCCCGCTCGACTTCCCGCGCAACCGCGGGTCCGACGAGTTCGCGCACTACCGCACCGAGCTGCTGGCGCAGTTCGACCTCGTGCACTGACCCCCTCCGACTCTCTTCCGCGGCGCCCCTGGCCGCACCCCCTCCACCAGGCACCACCCACCCAAGGAGCTCCACCGTGTCCCGCACCCCCTGGTTCCGACGCTCGGCCGCCCTCGTCGGCGTCGTCGGCCTGCTCTCCGTCGCCGCGTGCAGCGGCCCCTCCGACGACTCCGCCGAGGGGCCCACCGGCGAGGGCACCTCCGGTTCGATCGAGCTGCCCCGCGTCTCCACGCTCGTCGCCTACCCCGCGCTGCCCTCGGGCCTGGAGGAGGGACTGTTCGACGAGCCCTTCGGCGCCGACGCGAGCGGCATGTCGGTCGACTTCGTCTCCTCCGGGAACGACGGCGTGCTGGCCCTGGTGGCCGGCCACACCGACATCGTCATCGGCGGCTTCGACCCGACCACGATCGAGGCCAACCCCGGCCTGCGCATCGTCGCGGTCACCGAGCAGAGCCCGGACACGCACGCCGTCCTGGTGTCCCCCGACTCCGACATCGAGTCCATCGCGGACCTCGAGGGCAAGACGGTCGGCGGCTTCTCGACGTCGCTCGCGCCGTTCCTCGCGATGATGCTGCAGCGCGAGGACATGCCGGCCGACTCGATCAACTACATCCAGGTCGCACCCGACGGCGGCCTCTCGGCCCTCTCCTCCGGAGCGATCGACGCCTGGTACACCTGGGACCCGTTCTTCGCCCAGGCCGAGCTGACCGACCGCGGCCGCGCGATCGTCACTGGTGAGGACTTCTTCCTCAACCCGATCGTCATGGTCACCACCGAGGACTACATCGCCGAGCACGGCGACTCGCTCGCGGCCTTCATCCAGGGCTACGACGCCTCGACCACCTGGGTCAATGAGAACACCGACGCCGCCGAGGCGTACCTCGTCTCCGAGACCGGCATGACCGCCGAGGCCGCCGCCGTCACGATCGAGCGCCGCGTCTACGAGGTCCAGGAGCCGTCGGACGAGACGATCACCTGGATGGAGACCAGCACCCAGACGCTCGTCGACCTCGGCGTGCTGCCCGACCTGCCCGACATCCGCGCCGCGCTCGACCCCGAGCCGCTGCGCGCCGCTCTCGAGGGCTGAGCCGGATCGTTCCGGCAGCCGAGACAGGAGCAGCCCTCACGCCATGACCGACGACGCCGCGTCCACCGCCCTCGCCGCCCTCGAGGCGCGGCTGCGGCTCGAGCAGGAGCAGCTCGCCTACCCCGACCGTCCCTGGGTGACGGTCGGGGTGGGGGCTGAGGCGGGCGGTGAGGCGCACGGCCACGCGGCCGGCGAGGCGCACGACGGCGGGGTCCCCGCCGTCGTCGACGTCCTGGTCGTGGGTGGGGGACAGGCCGGCCTGACGGTCGCGGGCAAGCTGCTCCGCGAGGGTGTCCCGCGCGTCCTCGTGGTCGACGCCGGGACCGCCGGGGCCGAGGGCCCGTGGGTGACGTGGGCGCGGATGCCGACGCTCCGCACCGTCAAGGAGCTGCACGGGCCCGACCTCGGCTACCCGAGCGCGACCTTCCGGTCGTGGTTCACCGCGCGCCGCGGCGAGCGGGCGTGGGAGGACCTGACGCTGATCCCGCGGCAGGAGTGGATGGCGTACCTGCGCTGGATCCGACAGGTGTTCGCGGTGCCGTACCTCAACGACGCGCGCGTCGTCGGGCTGACGCCGGACGGCGAGGACGGGTGGGCCGTCGCGCTCGAGGTACGGGACGCGGGTGCGCCGTCGCCCGCCTCAGCGCCGCGATCGACGACGGTCCGCGCCCGCCGCGTGGTCGTCTCCACCGGGATCGACGGTGCCGGCGGCCCGACGGTGCCGGCCGCCGTCGCCGCCCTCCCGCGCGCGCGGTGGTCCCACTCGAGCGACGCGATCGATCTCGCGGCGCTGGCCGGCCGACGGGTGGCCGTGCTCGGCGTCGGCGCCTCGGCCTTCGACAACGCGGCCGCTGCGCTGGAGGCCGGCGCGCGCGAGGTCGTGCAGTTCGCGCGGCGCCCCGAGCTGCCGACCGTGAACTCGGGCCGGCTGGTCGAGTCGCGGGCGCTGTACCGCCACTTCGCGACGCTCGACGACGACGTCCGCGTCGCCGTCACGCGCAGCATCCTGTCGCTCCCGATGCCGCCGCCGGACCACTCGGTCGAGCGGTGCAGGCGCCACCCGGGCTACGACCTCCGGCTGGGCAGCCCGTGGCTCGCGGTCGCGGCGACCGACGACGGCGGCGTGCTCCTGTCGACGCCCGCCGGCGACGAGCGGTTCGACCACCTGATCCTCGGGACGGGCTTCACCGTGGACCTCACGCGGGTGCCGTGGCTCGCGGGCGTCGCGGACGACGTCGTCCTCTGGGGGGAGCGGTACCCGCTCGACGCGGGTGACGCCGTCGACGTCGCCCTCGCGCGCTACCCCTACCTCGATGCGGGCCTCGCGTGCCGCGGACGCACGCCGGAGACGGACCGGCACCTGCGGCACCTGCACCTGCTCGGCTCGGCGGCGCTCGCGAGCGCGGGGACAGCGAGCTCGGGGATCAACGCGCTGCCGTGGGGGACCGACCGGGTGGCTGACGCCGTCGTGCGCTCGCTGCTGGTGGAGGAGATGCCGCGGGTGGTCGCGGGCCTCGAGGAGATGGTCGACGAGGTGCAGGCGCTGGCGCCGCTCCCGGTGCCGCCCGCGCGCTGACGGCCTCCGCTCCGCCGAGACCGATGCGTGGCAGGTCAGACCGATGCCGGGGGGCTCGGTCCCGCCTGCCACGCATCGGTCTCGTGGGCGGTGGGACGTGTTCGGGTTCCGGGGTCAGCCCGGGTTGATGATCTCGCGGTGGTAGCTGTTCATGAAGTTGCCCAGGTCGCCGTTGAAGCAGCCGGTGGTCGAGTACTCACCCGGCGCCGCCCACTCCCCGTAGACCCAGTGGGTCGGGCCGCCGACGTACTCCCGGCAGACGAGCGCGATGCGGTGGAAGCCGACACCGCCGGCGCAGTAGGAGACCTTGCCCTCCATGTTCGGGATCGGGTGGTCGATGAACTCGCAGCCGGTGGGGACGGCGCTCGCGGGTGGGGCCGCGGCGACCTGCACGCCACCCAGTGCGGCTGTGGCCAGCAGACCGGTCGCCAGCAGTGCTCGCAGACTCTTCGTCACGATCATCACGCTCCGTTCGGTAGTCCGGACGGGCCTCTCGTCATTGAGACCGTTACCGAAACGTTATACAGACATAACGCAAGGAGTCAACGGTCGCGGAGCGTCCAGGGCCACCCGGGGCCGCCCCTCCCAACCACTGGCGAGGGGTTTCTGCACACGGTCCGGCGGCCCGGTCGGCGTTGCGCGCACCGGTGGTCGCTTCGCGACGGCGGAAGCGGCCGTTCGTGCGCGCAACGTGGGGCGGGGGGGCGGCGCCTACGGCCGCCGGAACTCCATGGCGACGGCGCCCGCCCGCCCGGGCCGCGCCCCGCCGTCGCCCGTCAGGTGCTCTCGCGCACCACGAGCGTCGCCGGCAGCGTGACCGACCGCGTCCCGCCGCCCTCCACCAGCCCGACCAGCGTGTTCACCATCTCGACGCTGATCGCGTCGAACGGCTGACGCATCGTCGTCAGGGGCGGGTCGAGCGCCTGCGCGAGGCCGGAGTCGTCGAAGCCGACGACCGCCACGTCGTCGGGGATCGACCTCCCGGCCCGGCCGAGCGCGATGATCGCGCCGGCGGCCATGAGGTCCGATCCGGCGAACACGGCGTCGAGGTCGGGGTGGCGCGCGAGGAGCTCCTCCATGCCGGCCGTCCCGGAGTCCTGCGACCAGTCGCCGTGCACCACGAGGGAGTCGTCGAAGTCGTCGCCGAGCTCGTCGCGGTAGCCCTCGAGCCGGTAGCGACCGCCGGGGGTGTCCATCGGTCCGGTGATCATCGCGATCCGGCGCCGCCCGCGCTCGCGGAGATGGGCGACGACGGTGCGCGCGCTCCCGGCCTCCTCCACCGACACCGAGGGCACCCGGCCCGCGAAGCCGAGCGGCATGCCGCACGCGACGGTCGGGATGTCCTGCTCGAGGAGCAGCTGGACCATGGGGTCGCTCTCGTGCGAGGAGATGAGCAGCACGCCGTCGACGTGACCGGCCCCGATGTACTGCGCGGCGTTCTCGCGCTCGCTCGGCGTGCCGGCCACCAGCACCACGAGCGCCATCGACCGGGCCGACACGGCCTCGGCCGCGCCGCGCAGCAGCATGGAGAACACGGGGTCGGCGAACAAGCGCGACTGCGGCTCGGTGATGAGGAAGGCGAGGGAGTTGCTCCGCCCGGTCACGAGCGACCGGGCGTGCTGGTTGGCGCGGTAGCCGGTGGTGGCGATCGCCTGCTCGACGGCCTCGCGGGCCGGGGGCGAGACCCAGTGCCCGCCGTTGATGACGCGCGAGACGGTGCCGCGCGAGACGCCGGCGGCCGCCGCCACGTCACGGATGGTCGGGCGACGTCGGGGGGCGCCGTCGCCACCTCAGTAGTGTCCACGCGGGAACTCTAACCGCAGCGGTCGGGCCCCGCCCCCGACCGCCGTCGCACGACTGGGCACGGTCACAGTTGCGTCACGGTCGGCGATCAGGGCCCGAGGGGGCTAGCGCTCGCGTCCACGATGTGGTTAACCTGTGCACGGTCACAGGCTGTGACCGTGCACAGTATCGATGACGCTGCCGATGTGCAGCGCGACTCAACGGAGTGTCATGCCGGAGCTTTCCGGGCCCACCAGCAGGCCCATCGTCTGGCCCCTTGCCGGGTCCATCGCCTACGGGGGCGACTACAACCCCGAGCAGTGGCCGCGCGAGGTCTGGGACGAGGACGTCACCCTGATGCGTCAGGCCGGGGTCAACCTGGTCAGCGTCGGCATCTTCTCCTGGGCGATGCTCGAGACCGAGGAGGGCGTGTTCGACTTCGCCTGGCTCGACGAGCTGCTCGACCTGCTGCACAGCAACGGGATCGCCGTCGACCTCGGCACCCCCACCGTCTCCCCGCCGGCCTGGTTCTTCGCCGCGTACCCCGACTCCCGCGTGATCGACGCCGACGGCGTCGTCAAGGGCTTCGGCTCCCGCGGCATGGCCTCGCACGCCTCGCCCGAGTACCGCGACGCGATCGTCCGCATCGCCGGCGTGCTCGCGGCCCGCTACGCCGACCACCCCGCCGTCGTCCTGTGGCACGTCCACAACGAGTACGGCGTCCCGGTCGCCGAGGACTTCTCGCCCCGCGCCGTCGCCTCCTGGCAGGCCTGGCTGCAGGAGCGCTACGGCTCGCTCGACGCGCTGAACGCCGCCTGGGGCACCGCCTTCTGGGGTCAGCGGTTCGCCCGCTGGGAGCACGTCGTCGCGCCCGCCGCCACGCCGTCGACCGGCAACCCGTCCATGAAGCTCGACTGGGCCCGGTTCACCGACGACCAGCTGCGCGAGTGCTTCCGCCTCGAGCGCGACGCCATCCGCGCCCGCGCCCCGCAGCCGATCACCACGAACTTCATGGCGCACCAGTCGTGGAACACGGACCTGTGGAAGTGGGCGCAGGAGGTCGACATCGTCTCCGACGACCACTACCTCTGGTCGCCCGACCCCGAGGCGCACGTCGCCCTCGCCCTCTCCGCCGACCTCACCCGGTCCGTCGCCCGCGGTCGCCCGTGGATGCTCCTGGAGCACTCCACCTCGGCCGTGAACTGGCAGGGCCGCAACATCGCCAAGCGTCCGGGCGAGATGCAGCGCAACGCGCTCACGCACCTCGGCCGCGGCGCCGACGCGATCATGTTCTTCCAGTGGCGCGCCTCCCGCTCCGGCGCGGAGAAGTTCCACTCGGCGATGCTCCCGCACGCCGGTACGTCCAGCCGCGTCTTCCGCGAGGTCACCGAGCTCGGCGCGCACCTCGCGCTGCTGGGCGAGGTCCAGGACTCCCGCGTGCAGGCCGACGTCGCCGTCCTCTACGACTGGGAGTCGATGTGGGCGCAGGACCTGGAGTGGCGGCCGTCAGACGCGCTGACCTTCCGGGAGCGCATGCGCACCTACTACGAGCGGCTGTGGCGCGACGGCGTCCCCGTCGACTTCGCCCACCCGGCTGACGACCTGTCGGGCTACAAGCTCGTCGTCGCCCCCGCGTCGTACCTCCTCACCGAGGAGGCCGGCGCCAACCTCACCGCGTTCGTCGCGGGCGGCGGGACGCTCCTGGTGTCCTGCTTCGCCGCAGCCGTCGACGAGCACGACACCGTCCACGCGGGCGGCTTCGGCGCCCCGCTGAAGGACGGGCTCGGGCTCACGGTCGAGGAGTACCGGCCGCTGCGCGAGGGCGACGTCGTCGCCGTCGTGAGCGCCGACGGCGAGGAGCTCACCTCCCGCGACTGGACCGAGGACCTCGCCCTCGCCGGCGCGCAGCCGTGGGCCACCTACGGCGCCGCCCCCGCGGGCGGTCCGCTGGAGGGCACCCCCGCCGTCACGCGTCACACGCACGGCGCCGGCACGGGCTGGTACGTCGGCACGACGCTCGACGTCGCGGCCCTCGCCCCGGTGCTGGCCGCGGTCTACGCGGACGCCGGCGTCACCCCGGCCCCGACGCCCGACGGCGTGGAGGTCATGGTGCGCCACGGCGCGAGCGCGAGCTACGTCGTCGCGGTCAACCACAACGAGACCGACGCGATCGTGCCCGTCACCGGCACCGACCTCCTCACCGAGCAGGCCGTCGACGGCGAGCTCACCCTCCCGGCCGGAGCGGTCGCCGTCGTGCGCACCGCGCCGGTCCGCCCCGGGACCGCCGAGAACTTCGGTGGACCCCTGTCCTCGGAGGAGCTCGCGGGCCTCTCCGACGCCGCCCTCGCGGGCAGCTAGCAGAACCAGAACCAGAACCAGCAGGACGTCGCCCGCAAGGATGTGGACGACGACGACGACGCCGATCGTGCGTCGACGGAAAGGAAGAGCAATGCGCAAGTCCATCGTTCTCGGTGCACCGCTCGCGGTCGCCGTCCTGGCCCTGACCGCCTGCGGCGGCGGCGACCCCGCCCCGGCGGAGACCGCCTCGGGCACCTCATCGGCCACCGAGACGGCCACCGGCGGCGGTGACGCCGAGGGTGCCGAGCTCGTCATCTGGTCCGACGCCGAGCGTGAGCAGGCGATCAACGACGCCGCCGCCGACTTCGAGGCCGACACCGGCGCCACCGTCACGGTCGTCCAGAAGAACTTCGAGGACCTCCGGGCCGACTTCCTCGCCCAGGTCCCCACGGGTGAGGGCCCCGACATCACGATCGGCGCGCACGACTGGCTGGGCGAGTTCGTCGAGTCCGGCGTCGTCGACACGATCGACCTCGGCGAGCGGGTGTCCGACTTCGAGCCCGTCACCGTCGAGGCGCTGACCTACGACGGCCAGCTCTACGCCCTCCCGTACGCCCAGGAGAGCGTCGCGCTCATCCAGAACACCGCCCTCGTCGGCGAGGAGACGCCCGCCACCTGGGACGAGATGATCCAGATGGCGACGGACGCCGGCTTCGGCGACCGCCCGTTCATCCTCTACACGAGCGGCACCAAGGGCGACATGTACACGTCCTACGGCTTCCAGACGTCCTTCGGCGCCCCGGTCTTCGTGCAGGCCGAGGACGGCTCGTACACCAACGAGGTCGGCCTGGGCGGCGAGAGCGGTCTCGCGTTCGCGCAGTTCCTGTTCGACAACGGCTCCGCCGGCACCGGCTACTTCACCGACACGGTCGACTACGACATCGGCAACGAGCTCTTCGCCACGGGCCAGTCGCCGTTCATCGTCCAGGGCCCCTGGACGATCCCGACCTTCACCGACGCCGGTGTCGACGTCGCCGTGGGTCCGATCCCGGCCGCCGGCGCCGAGAGCGCCGCGCCGTTCGTCGGCGTCCAGGGCTTCTACCTCTCCGCGCAGTCGTCCAACGCGCTGCTCGCGAACGACTTCCTGACGAACTACATGTCGACCGACGAGGCGCAGGCCGCGCTCTACGAGGCCGACCCGCGCATCCCGGCGCTGACCTCCGTGGCCGACGACGTCGCCTCCGACCCGGTCATCGCCGGCTTCCTCTCGGCCGCGCAGAACGGCGTCCCGATGCCGAACATCCCCGAGATGGGCGCCGTCTGGGACTTCTGGAACGCCGCGCAGATCGCGCTGATCAACGGCCAGGACCCGGCGTCGATCTGGCCGGGCATGGTCACCAACATCGAGACGGCCATCGCCAACTGACTGAGTCGTCCGGGGTGCCGCCGCTGGTCGGCGGCACCCCGGACGGGCCACATCGAACCAAGGAGTGAGCATGTCAGTCGGTACCGACAGCGAGGTTCGCCCGCCCCGTGCGGACGCGCCCAGGGAGTCGCACGCACGCGGCTGGCGGGGCCCGGGGTGGGGCTTCCTCGTGAAGCTCGCCCTCATGATGGTCGTCAACGCCATCGGCATCCTGGCGATCGTCGCCGCCTACAACGTCGAGTCGTGGTTCATCCTCGGCGTCCTGGCCGTGCTGCTCCTGGTGGCCGACTGGATCTACTTCGCCCGCCGCGCGGTGCCGATGAAGTACCTCTACCCGGGGCTCATCTTCCTCGCGGTGTTCCAGATCTTCACGCTCTTCTACACCGGCTACGTCGCCTTCACGAACTACGGCACGGGCCACCTGGGCAGCCAGCAGCAGGCGGTCGACGCCGCGCTGATCCAGGACGAGAAGCGCCTCGAGGACTCGCCGTCGTACCCGCTCAGCGTGGTGCGCGACGGCGACGTGCTCGGCTTCGCGATCTCCGACGCCGACGGCGTCGTCTCCCTCGGCACCCCCGAGCAGCCGCTCGAGCCGATCGGCGGGGTCGTCGTCGACGAGAGCGGCCGTCCGGTCGAGGTCCCGGGCTGGGAGGTCGTCCCGCGCGCCCAGGTGCTCGGCAACCCGACCCTCGCCGCCGAGGTCACCTCGCTGCGCGTGCCCGTCTCCGACGACGCCGAGGAGGGTTCGATCCGCACCCGCGAGGGTTCGACGGGGGCGATCTACACCTCCAGCCTCGAGTGGGACCCGGCCGCGCAGACGCTGACGAACACGGAGACCGGAGTGGTCTTCTCGCCGGACGACCGCGGCAACTTCGTCAGTCCCGACGGCGACCGGCTCGCCGCCGGCTGGTACGTCGGCGTCGGCTTCGAGAACTTCCAGCGCGCGTTCACGGACGCCGCCTACGCCGGCCCGCTGCTCAAGGTGACCGCCTGGACCTTCGCGTTCGCGGCGCTCACCGTGCTGACGAGCTTCGGACTCGGCCTCCTGTTCGCCCTCATCTACAACGACGAGCGGCTGCGGGGCCGCAAGATCCTGCGGACGATCTTCATCCTCCCGTACGCGTTCCCGGCGTTCATGTCCGCCCTGCTGTGGCGCGGCATGCTCAACTCCGAGTTCGGCGTCATCAACGACTGGTTCTTCTTCGGCGCCGACATCGGCTGGCTGAGCGACCCGTGGTTGGCGAAGTTCGCCGTGCTCTGGGTCAACCTCTGGCTGAGCTACCCGTACTGGATGCTCGTGACGACCGGGGCGCTGCAGTCGCTCCCTGGCGACGTCGCTGAGGCGGCCCGGATCGACGGCGCGGGCCGGTGGCGGATGTTCCGCTCCATCACCCTCCCGCTGCTGATGGTCTCGACGGCGCCGCTCGCGATCGCGTCGTTCGCCTTCAACTTCAACAACTTCACGATCATCTACATGCTCACCGGCGGTGGTCCCGCATTCCCAGGGGCCTCGGTGCCGCTCGGATCGACCGACATCCTCATCTCCGCGATCTACCAGATCTCCGGGGTCGCGGGCGGTCGGGCCGACTACGGCCTGGCGAGTGCGCTGTCGATCATCGTCTTCATCGTCATCGGGGTCATCTCGGCGCTCGCGTTCCGTCAGACCCGCAAGCTGGAGGAGATCTGATGTCGAGCGTCAGCAGCACCACGAGCGCCCAGGCGCCGGCGACCGCGACGGTCGAGCGGCGCACCCCCGGACGACGCCGTCGCTGGTGGGCCGAGGTCGGGTGGAAGTACCCCCTCGCGGCCATCATCGTGTTCTACGCCGCGTTCCCGCTGGTCTACGCGCTGTCCGCGGCGCTCAACCCGCGCGGCTCGCTCGCCGGCTCGTCGTCGCTGTTCTCCGATGTGGGCCTGGCCAACTTCGCCGCGCTCGGCGGCACCGCGTACTGGACCTGGGTGACCAACACCCTGGTGGTGTGCGGGGCGTCGGCGATCGGCGCCGTCGCGATGGGCGGTGCGGCCGCGTACGCGTTCTCGCGGTTCCGCTTCCGCGGCCGGCGCGCGTCGCTCACGACGCTCCTGATCGTGCAGATGTTCCCGCAGACGGTCGCGTTCGTGGCGGTGTTCCTGCTGCTCAACGCCCTCGGTGAGGTCGTGCCGTCGCTCGGGATCAACTCCAAGATCGCCCTGATCTGCGTCTACCTCGGCGGCGCGCTCGGCGCGAACACGTTCCTCATGTACGGGTACTTCAACACGATCCCGATGGAGATCGACGAGGCCGCCCGGATCGACGGCGCGAGCCACGCCCAGGTGTTCTGGCAGCTGATCATGCCGCTCGTCGTCCCGATCCTCGCGGTGGTGGGGCTGCTGGCCTTCATCTCCTCGTTCGGCGACTTCATCCTGGCCCGGATCGTGCTGACGTCCGAGGACAACTGGACGCTCGCCGTCGGGATGTACCAGTGGGTCTCCAACCAGCTCACCTCCCGCTGGGGGCTCTTCGCCGCCGGCTCGATGATCGCCGCGCTGCCGGTGCTCGTCCTGTTCCTGTCGCTGCAGCGCTTCATCGTCGGCGGCCTGTCCGCGGGCTCCGTGAAGGGCTGACGCGGCCGCACCAACCATTCGCGAGGCCCTTCGGGTCTGGTCGCGAGGCCGTTCCGGTCTGGTCGCGAGGCCGTTCGGTCGCCAGCTCGGGTTGCGCCGCGCCGCAACGGCCTCGCGACTGCACCACAACGGCCTCGCGAACGCACCACAACGGCCTCGCGATGAGACCCGAAGGGCCTCGCGAAAGCAGGGGGAACGAACGTCCGGCCGTCGCGCACCCGCGCGGCGGCAGATCAACGACGATCCACGAGAGGAAGTCATGTCCAGACGCAGCACCACCGCCGCCGTCACCACGTTCGCGACCGCGGCGCTCGTCGCCGCCGGTCTCGCGGTCCCGGCCTCGGCCGACACCGCACCGCCCGACGCCGGAGGTCCCGTCGAGGCCGGCATCACCGTCCCCAAGGTGGAGGGGATGGGTGAGGACTGGATCAACGGAGCCGACTTCTCCTCGATCCTCTCGCTCGAGGAGAGCGGGGTGACCTTCTCCGACTTCGAGGGCAACGACGCGGACCTGTTCGAGGTCCTCGCCGACTCCGGCGTGAACTGGGCCCGCATCCGGGTCTGGAACGAGCCGTTCCTCGACTCCGACCCGACCAAGGGCTACGGCGCCGGCAACGTGGACGCCGACCGCGCCACGATCATCGGCCAGCGCGCCACCGAGGCCGGCATGCGGGTGCTGGTCAACTTCCACTACTCCGACTTCTGGGCGCACCCCGGCCAGCAGTACACGCCCCGCTCCTGGGCCGGCACCACCACCGCGGAGCGTGCCGAGGCGCTGTACGACTACACGGTCGAGACGCTGACGCAGATGAAGGACGCCGGCGTCGACATCGGCATGGTCCAGATCGGCAACGAGACCACGGGCGGCGAGATCGCCGGCACGCGGGGCTGGGCCAACACGGCCGACCTGTTCTCCGCCGGCTCCCGCGCGGTGCGCGACACCCTCGGCGACGACGTGAAGGTTGCCGTCCACTTCACCAACCCGGAGCGGGCGAACCAGTACGCGACCATCGCGCGCGAGCTCGACCAGCGCGGCGTCGACTACGACGTCTTCCTCAGCTCCTACTACGCCTTCTGGCACGGGACGCCGGAGAACCTCACCAACGTCCTGTCGCAGATCGCGACGACGTACGACAAGGAGGTCGCGGTCGCCGAGACGTCCTGGACGTACACGCTCGAGGACGGCGACGGCACCCCCAACTCGGTCCAGACGGCCAACCCCGCCTACTCGGCCACGCCGCAGGGCCAGGCGCTCGCCGTCCGTGACGTCATGCAGGCGATCGCCGACGTGCCGAACGGCAAGGGCCTCGGTACGTTCTACTGGGAGCCGGCCTGGCTGCCCGTCGGTCCGCCGACGCAGTTCGCCGAGAACTTCGCGCTCTGGGAGCGCGACGGTTCGGGCTGGGCGAGCACCTACGCGCAGGACTTCTACAAGCCGACGCCCGGCTGGTACGAGGGCATGCCCGAGAGCGAGTGGGCCGACGTCTACGGCGGCTCCGGCTGGGACAACCAGGCGCTCTTCGACTTCACCGGCAAGCCGCTGGAGTCGCTGCGCGTCTACGAGTACGCGGTCACCGGCTCCGTCGCCCCCGCGAGGTCGAGTCGGTCGAGCAGCCGCGCGTGTCTGTCGTCGCGGGCGCCGCGATCACGCTGCCCACGACCCTCGAGGTCTCCTTCAACGACGGCACCAGCGAGCGTCAGGACGTGACCTGGTCCGACGACGTCTCGTGGATCACCGACGCCGGCACCTACACGGTGCGGGGCACGACGACGGGCGGTCACGCCGCGACGGCCACCGTGGTGGTCCGGGCGAGCGACGCCGAGGGCACCAACCTCGTCGTGAACCCGGGCTTCGAGTCGGGCGTGGCGCCGTGGGTCGGCACCGGCACCGGCTACACGATCAGCAAGGCCGAGAACCCGTTCGCGGGTTCGCGCTCCACGCACTTCTGGGCGGCCAACGCCTACTCCTTCGCGATCGAGCAGCGCATCGAGAACGTTCCCCCGGGCCGCTACCAGCTCTCCGCCAAGGCGCAGGGCGGCGACGCCGGACCGAACGACACGCTCTCCATCTCGGCGCAGTCCGGCATCTCGACGGTCCGCGCACCGTTCACGCTCGCGGGCTTCAACGTGTGGCAGACGCCCACGACCGAGCCGCTGAACGTCGGGGCCGACGGCGTCGTCGTCGTGCGCGCCGACCTGTCCCTCAGCCGCAACGCGTGGGGCAGCCTGGACCAGTTCCAGCTCGTCGCCGTCGCCGACGAGGTGCCGGTCGACACGGCCGCGCTCGCCGCCCTGGTGACCGAGGCCGAGGCGCTCGACCGTCCGACGTACACGCCGGAGTCGATCGCGACGCTCGACGCCGCCCTGGCGCGGGCCTCGTTCGTGCTCGGCTCCACGGCCCCCGGGCAGGAGAGCGTGGACGGCGCCGCCGCGGCGCTCACCGCCGCGCTCGCGGGCCTCGAGAAGAACGCGTTCACCGACGTGCTCGCCGACACGAAGTTCCGCACCGAGATCACGTGGCTCGCGAAGGCCGGCATCTCCACCGGCTGGGTCGACCCGGCCACGGGGGCGGCCGAGTTCCGTCCGCTCGCCCCGATCGCGCGCGACGCGATGGCGGCGTTCCTCTACCGTCTCGCCGGTTCGCCCGAGTTCGAGGAGCCGGAGGTGTCGCCGTTCGTCGACGTGTCGAAGGACAACCAGTTCTTCACCGAGATCGCGTGGCTCGCGCACGAGGGCATCTCGACCGGGTGGGTGACGCCGTCGGGCGCCGAGTTCCGCCCGCTCGAGCCGATCGCGCGCGACGCGATGGCCGCGTTCCTCTACCGGGCCGCGGACTCGCCGGAGTACACGGCTCCCGCGACGCCGTACTTCACGGACGTCCCCGCGACGAGCCAGTTCGCCACGGAGATCGCGTGGATGGTCGACGCGAAGGTCGCCACGGGCTGGGTCGGCAACGACGGCACGTCGCACTACCTGCCGCTGGCACCGGTGGCGCGCGACGCGATGGCGGCGTTCCTGTACCGGTTCCACCACGAGGGGTTCTGAGGCCGGGATCCCTGACGCGGTGACCTGAGGTCGCGACGTCGGGCGGAGCGGGGCGGTGGGCGAGAGCCCGCCGCCCCGCTCCGTCGTTCCCGCGGGGTCCGTTCGGGGGCGACGGCGGAGATCACCCCCGCGGGGGGCTGGAAGTACCCCCTGGTGGGGCTGGAAGTACCCCCTGGTGGGGCGGCGGTCAGGCGAGCTGGCCGCGGACGATGCTCGCGCCCGAGTGGGCCGGGTCGCCGTTGACAGGCTCGTCGGAGATGTCGACGATCGCGAAGTCCGCGACGTCGATGCCCGGCGGCAGGTCGAACGAGCCCGCGTCGCCCGTGAGCACCCCGAGGCTGACGAGGCGCTGGAGGTCGGTCGAGATGAGCCACACCTCGCGGTAGCCCTCGTTCGGGACGTCGTCGGGGAGGTCGACGCGCAGCACCGGACCGCCGTCGACCTCCTCGAGCACGGCGGAGCCGGAGGCGTCCCAGCCCGGCAGTGGCTCCAGCGAGGCGCTCGCCAGCTGCACGACGGCGGGGGTCGGGTCCGGCAGCACGGCCTGCACCCCGAGCACGACGGCGGCGCCCGCTGCCGCCGAGGCGGCGACCAGCAGCGGGAGGCGGGCGCGGCGCCGTCGGGCGTCGAGCGGGACCGGGGCGGGAAGGGGGCGCGCGTCGTCGGGCCGGGCCACGGGGGCCGCGGGCGCCGGGGACAACTCCGGCGCCCCGTCGGACTCGTCCGCGATCTGCGCCGCGATCCGGTCCCACACCCGCGCGGGCGGGGCGACGAGCGGCGCGACGACGCGGGCGCCGTCGACGACGTCCGTCAGCGAGGCCAGCTCCGCGCGGCACAGCTCGCAGATGTCGAGGTGCTCGGCGTCGGTCGGGGACGGCGCCTCGCCGAGGGCGACGAGGGCGAGGTCCTCGGGGTCAGAGTGCGGCATCGGGCACCTCCCATCTCTCACGCAGACGTAGCAGGCTACGTCGGATGTGGCTCTTGACCGTGCCGAGCGGGATCCCGGTCCGCGCGGCGATCTGGTGGTGGGTGAGGTCCTCGTAGAACGCGAGCGCGACGATCGCGCCCTGCGGTTCGCCGAGGCTGGCGATCGCGTCGGCCACGACGACGGTCCGCACCACCGCGTCCGCGGTGTCCCGGTCGGGGGCCGGGGAGGTGAGGGCGTCGGCCGCGAGAGTCCGGACCCCCTCGCGCTGCCGGGTGCGGCGCGTGAGTGCGTCGGCGACGGCGTGCCGGGTGATGCCGACGATCCAGGCGGGCAGTGCGCCGCGCTCCGGGTCGAACTTCGCCCGCGTCCGCCACGCCTCGACGAACACGTGCTGGGTGAGGTCCTCGGCGTCGCCGGCGTTGCCGAGCGCACGCAGCGCGAGCGTGTGCACCAGGGGCGACCAGCGGTCGTAGACCTCGCGCACGGCCTCGGCGTCGCCCCGGCGGAAGGCGGCGGTGAGCGGATCCTCCACTGCACTCACCTCCGGGGCCGGACGCGCTCGTCCTCGAGCTGGCTGCGTCATCGGCCCCTACACCGGAACCGCGGTGACGACGACGTTCGAACGATAGCTGTTCGCGGCCTCGTCCCACACGCCTCCGCACGTGATGAGGACCAGGTGCGGCTCGCCGTCGCGCACGAAGTACGGGGTGAGGTCGAGCGTCTGCTTCTCCAGCACCTCCACGGAGGTGACGCGGTAGGGGTGCTCGGTGCCGTCGGCGCCGGTCACGACGACGATCTCGTCGCCGCCCAGCGCCTTGAGGCGGCTGAAGGGTCCGCGGGGGGTGATCTCCGAGCCGGCGTGCGCCAGGATCACGGTCGCGCCGCGGTCAGCGCCGACGCCGGGACCGAAGCGGTACCAGCCGGCGTCGTTCGCGTCGGGCGGCACCTCGGTCTGGCCGTCGGGTGCGATGCCGACCGGGATGACGGGCACGTCGACGTCGGCCGCCTCGACCCTGACCTCGGTCGGGGGAGTGCCGAGCGCGGTGGCGGCGAGCGGGGCGGTCGCGTCGAGCATCGGGACGTCGGTGGGGGCGGGCGCTGCTGGGGCCGGCGACGCGGGGGCGGCGGGCGCCGGGGGCGCAGGGGTGGGCCCCGCCGTCGTCGCCCCCGAGGAGGACGACGACGGCGAGGCCTCGCTCCCGCCGTCGCTCCCGGCGCTGCTCGCCCCACCGCACGCGGTGAGGGAGAGCGCCAGGGCGACGACGAGAGCGGTGGGGCCGGCCGCGCGGCAGGGGGTCCGCGCGGCCGACGTGGGACGAGGGCTCATCCGACCTAGCGGCCCTCGGTGGTGGTGGTGCGGCGCGCGAGCACGACGCCGGCACCGGCGACGGCCAGCAGGCCCGCGCCGATCAGGAGCGCCGGGGAGACGCCGCCGTCGGGCACGCGTACCTCACCGGTGGGCACGCCGCCGGGGGCGGAGTGGCCGGCGGCGACGGTCTGGGTGGCGAGGGCGAGGCTGTCGCCCTCGAGGCTGCCCCACGCGTAGACGATCGTGAGCGTGCCGTCGGTGACCGGCACGTCGGCCGGGCCGATCAGCGGCTCGGTCGTCCCGGCCGCGGCGACGGCGGCCGACACGGTCGAGGCGGGCAGGTTCAGCGTGGCCTCGTCGGGGTTCTCGAGACCGGAGACGACGGCGGCGCCACCGGCCAGGACGTCGACGGCGGGGGCGGCCGCGACGTGGCGGACGGTCAGGCGGCCCTCGCCCGCGGCGGTGGCCGAGGTGTCGTTGGTGAACAGCGTCGCGGTGGGGGTGCCGGCCGCGTCGAGGTGCGCGACGGCGGTGTAGCTGGTGCCGCCGGTCAGGGGCAGGTCGATCGGGCCGATGACCGGCGCGGACGCGTCGGCGGCGTCGGCGGCCGTGATCGCCACGCTGTAGATGCCCGCGGGCAGCTCGAGCGGGCCGGCGAGGGTGCCGGGGGCGAAGTCGTCGAGGGTGAGGGCACCGTTGACGTACACGTCGACGGTGGTGTCCGGCACGGCGTGCAGGACGGACAGCTGGGCGTCGCCGGGTGCTGCGAGGGCGGGGGAGGCGGAGACCGCCAGGATCACGGCACCGAGGCCGAGGGTGAGGGGAGTGCGCAGACGCATTTCAGTGCTCCTTCGTCGCTGACGCCGGGTGAGGGCGCGATCGGTCTGACGTGGAGTACTTCCCTGGACGGGACGGGTTTGGATGCAGCGCGGCACCACCGATCGAGATCGGGGTCGAGGCGGTAGCGTCGCGGCGTGACCAGCGCCGAGGTGAGCGAGCCGCTCAGCAGCGAGCTCGCGCAGCGCGTCGTCGACACCGTCACCACCCGGATGGACCGTCACGTCAACGTGATGGACTCCCACGGCGTCATCATCGCCTCGTCCGATCCGGAGCGGATCGGCACCCTGCACCACGGTGCGACGCGCGTGATCGCCGAGGCCCGCGCCGTCACCGTGACGGTGCCCGAAGCGGGCTCGTCCGACCGTCCCGGGGTCAACGAGCCGCTGGTCGTGGACGGTCGGCTGGTCGGTGTCGTCGGGGTGACCGGGGATCCGCGCGAGGTCGGCCAGCTCGCGACCGTCGTCGCGCTCGGGGTGCAGCTGCTCATCGTTCAGGAGCGCTCCTACGACGCCGCGACGAGGCGCGCGACGGCGGCCCGGGAGCTCCTCGCCGCGCTCACCTCCGGCCAGCTCGAGGCCGCGGAGGTCGGCTCGCTGCTGCGCGTCGCGGGCCTGGGCACGGGGCCGTGGACGCTGAGCGTCTGGGCCGAGGCCGACCTCGACGCCGGTGCCGGCGGTGGCCGCCGGAGCGCGCCCCCCGCGAACTCGTCGGCCCTCGTCGCCGACCTCAACGCGCGCGAACACCACCGCCGCCGTGCTGCACGGCCTGCTCTGGATCCTCACCCGCGCGCCGCACGCGCCCGACGTGCCCGGCGCGCGCGGGCTGCGCGTCGCCGCCGTCCCGGGGGCCGGCGCGCTCCTGGCGCACGCCCTCGACCTGCGCGCGCTGGCGCCGTACCCGCGCCTGCTTCCTGTCGGGGGTGCGGACGTCGACGGCGGGGCGGCGCTCCTGCTCGGGCTCGGTCACCTCCCGCTCGCGTCGCTGCAGCGGCGGGCCGACGACGTCGCGCGCCTGTCGCCGTCGGACGCCGAGACGGTCGTGGCGATGGCCGGGGCGACGACGCTCGCCGCCGCGGCCGCCGCGCTGTTCGTCCACCGCAACACGCTGGTGCAGCGCCTGGCGCGGATCGGTGAGCGGACCGGGCTCGACCCGCGGGTGCCGACCGACCTCGCGGCGCTCCGGCTCGGGCTGCTGGCGCGCGAGGCGCTGGGGGAGGGCGCGGCGGGCTGAGTCCCGCCGGCGCGGTCAGGCCAGCGGGGAACCAGCCGCGGCGGACCGCGGTTGCGGCACGGTCTCGGCCGCCACCTGGTCCCAGTACGCCGCGATCTCGCTGCCCCGGCGGATCACGGCCTCCGCGCCCGGCGGAGCCGGCCACAGCTGGAGGAGGTAGCGGTCGATATCCTCCGAGCCGTCCGAGACGTCCGTCTCGCGGGCGGCGTCCATCCCGCGCGCGAGCCACCGGGCGCGGTGCGGCCCGGCCGGGAGGTCGAGGGGGTGGAGGGCGTCGAACGACGTCAGCGCGTAGTCGGCGTCGGCGAGATCGACGGACACCTCGACGACGTCCTCCCAGTCCTCCGCGGGCACCGGTGCCGGGGGTTCGGCGAGCAGCTCGACGCGCACGGGCACGCGTCCGGTGTGGAGCCCGGTGATCATCGCGAGGACGCCGGGGTGGGCCGCGCCGCAGAGCCCGTTGGCCTGGCCGGCCCGGGCGTCGATCAGGTCGATCTCCGCGTCGGCCTCGGAGGGCTGGAGGTAGAGGAACCCGTAGTGCACCTCGACGCCCCCGTCGAACAGCACGTCCATGCTCAGCCCCTGCCGTCGAGCGCTGCGACGACCCGCTGCCGCAGGGCGTCGGGCAGCGCGGCGGTGGCGCCCTCGAGGTCGAAGCCGAGGTCCCGCGCCTCCAGCAGCAGATGACCTGCGCGATCGGCGTCGGGCCGTGTGCCCTCGCCGGTGAGCGTCATGACGCCGGCGGTCCAGGCGGCACGAGCGTGCCCCTGCTCGGCCGCGCGCACGTACAGCTCGAGGGCGCGCGCAGAGTCCTGCGGCCGCCCACGGCCCGTCGCGTGCTCGGCGGCCACGTTGTACAGCGCCCGCGGGTGCCCGACGG
This sequence comes from Serinibacter arcticus, assembly GCF_003121705.1. NCBI lineage: Bacteria > Bacillati > Actinomycetota > Actinomycetes > Micrococcales > Beutenbergiaceae > Serinibacter > Serinibacter arcticus. Next base: position 2,549,463 of record NZ_PYHR01000002.1, read on the forward strand.
CCGCCGCGCGGTCGAGGTGGTCGCGGGAGCGGGCGTCGTCCTGGGGCATCCCGCGGCCGGTGGCCGCCAGCACCGACAGCTCGAACAGGGCGTCGGCGTTGCCGGCGGCGGCCGAGGTCTCGAGGTCGGCCGCCGAGGCCGCCCAGTCCTGCGGGTAGCCGTAGCCCTGGCCCCGTATCCAGCCGCGCAGGAGGTGGGCGGCGCCGTCGGGATCGTCGACGACGAGCTCCTCGAGACGCGCGACGGCGGGGCCCGCGGGCTCGACGCGCGCGAAGTAGTCGCGGCGGACCCAGATCAGCGCCGCGAGGCGCGAGCCCTTCCGGTCGGCGGCGAGATAGGCGTCCTTCATCACGGACTCGGCATCCGGCGGCAGGATCCCGAGCAGGTGCTCGTTGCGCGCGAACGCGCCCTGGATCCCGTGCGCCGCCTCGAGGAGCTGCTCGGCGCTCGCGGACCGGTCCGCGAGGGTGGCGCGGGCGTGCTCGTAGTCGGTGAGGCGGCGGGGCGGGGTCGTGGGGCGGTGGCCGGAGCGGGCGCGCTCAGCGGCGTCACCGTCCCGTCCGCCGCCACCTCGAGGAGCGTCCCGACCGGGTGCGAGAGGAACGGCGTGACCCACGGTGCCACGCGGTGCACCTCGTGCGCCGCGACGAGGGGGAGGTCCGCGCCGTCGTCGTCCACCGAGGTGGTGAGCAGCCAGCCCGTGTCGCCGTCGGCGCGCGAACGGCGACGGAGCACCGCGCGACCGCGCTCGACGATCTCGGGACGCCACCGCAGGTGGTCGACCAGGTGGATGGGGTCGCGCCGGACGCCGGCCGCCACGCGCATCTCGGCCTCGCGCAGCTCGAGCATCGGATCGACGTCCCAGGTGAGCGCCTTGATGCCGGGCTTGGTCAGGTCGGTCGTGGCGAGCCGGAGGTCGCTGCCCGACGACGCGACGGCGGCCCACGAGAAGCTGTTCCACACCGCGCTGCGGGCGTGCAGGTCCTCGCTCCGGGCGAAGTACTCGAGGATCTCCAGCGCCCGTCCCTGCAGCTCGGGCCGTGTCTCGGTCCAGATGCGGACCCCGCGCGGCGAGCGGACGTCGACGACCACCCGGGCCGGGGGCGTGCTCGGCGGCCCGTCCGTCCACCACCGGATCGCGCCGATCTCCGGGGGCCAGGCGAAGTTCCGCCCGATCAGCGGGTCGACGGCCTGGATCCCCTCGGCGGTGACGGCCGCCATGAACCAGTGGCCGGGGCCGTGGGCCCGGTCGATGCCGACGAAGACCCACGACCCGACCCCGCCGCGCGACAGCCGGGCCTCGATCTCCTCGGGCGTGGTCTGCTGGAACGGGCCGCGTCCCAGGGCGCCGATCGCGTCCGCGCCGGGGTCCTCCCGGGGGACCTTCGTGGGTGTGCGGCCGGTCGTGGCGGCGGCGTAGGCCATGAGGTTCGACCCGGCGTGGATCAGGCGCGCCGCCTCGGCGTCGTCGGTGCGCATGCCGCGGTTGAAGGCGGTCAGCATCAGCTCCTGCGAGAGGGCCGAGTCGGCGACCATCGCGTTCCCGGCGAAGTCCATCAGCAGCTGCGGTCCGCCCCGGCCCGGGGTCCAGACGTGGACGGCTCCGGGCAGGATCGCCGAGTGGCGGGCCGCGGTCTCGCGGTCGATCCGCAGCAGGCGCGTGGCGGTGTCAGCGAGTCCGGGCAGCTCGGTCCAGTGCTTCATGGCGGACGGATCGGAGGGAGGCGTCGTCATTCGTCGACTCTACGAAAGGAGCGTGGGCCGGGTCGGAACGGATGTGCGTCGGGTGTCGCCGGACCCCGGCCGCCGGGGTGACCACCGACGCGGCAGCACCGGCCGTAATTGGGCAGAACGCCCTGCCCCGCCCCGATCGACGGAGGAACATCGGTGCATCCTGCCGTAGTCCTGTGGCCCACCTCACGCCTAGCGTTCCCGTCATGCCCAATGACGAGCTGTCCGGCCGTGGTGTCCGCATCGCCATCGTCCCCGACTCCTTCAAGGGGAGCCTCTCGGCCCTCGAGGTCGCCACGGCGATGGCGCGCGGGGTCCAGCAGGCCTCCCGCGCAGGAGATCTCGACATCCGCCTGAGCCCGCTGGCCGACGGCGGCGAGGGCACGCTCGACGCCCTGCTCGACGCCTGGGGCGAGCGCGCCCGCACCGTGCGCACGACGGACGCCCTCGGGCGGCCGGCGACGGCGCGGTTCGGTCTCTCGCCGTCGGGCACCGGAGTGATCGAGGCCGCGGAGGCCAACGGTCTGCCGCAGGTCTCCGACACCGAGCTCCTGCCGCTGACGGCCTGCTCGCGCGGCGTCGGCACCATCGCCGCGACCCTGATCGAGCAGGGCGCGACCGAGATCATCCTGTGCATCGGCGGTTCGGCCACGACCGACGGCGGCATCGGCCTGCTGTCGGCCCTCGGCGCCCGCTTCCTGGACGCCGACGGCGAGCCCCTGCCCCCCGGCGGCGGGGCGCTCGCCTCCCTCGAGCGCATCGACCTCGGCGGACTCGACCCCCGCGCCCGAGCCGTCACGTGGCGCGTGGCGTGCGACGTCACCAACCCGCTCGTCGGCCCGCACGGGGCCGCCGCGATCTTCGGGCCGCAGAAGGGGGCGACGGCCGACGACGTCGCCGTCCTGGACGCCGGCCTCGCGCGGCTCGCGGACGTCGTCGCGCGGGAGACCGGTCAGGACCTGCGGGACCGACCGGGCATGGGTGCGGCCGGCGGGATCGCGCTGACGCTCCAGGCGTTCCTCGGCGCCGAGCTCGTCGCCGGGTCCGCCCTGGTGGCGCAGACGCTCGGGCTGCGGGAGATCCTCGACGGCGTCGACCTCGTCCTGACGGGCGAGGGCCGGTTCGACGAGCAGTCGCTGCACGGGAAGGTGGTCGACGCCGTCGCCGCGCACGCCCCCGCGGGCGTCCCCGTCGTCGTGATCGCGGGGGAGGTGATGGTGAGCCCCGAGGACATGTGGGCCCACGGCGTCACCACCGCCCTCGCCGCCGCGCGCGGCCCCCGCACCCTCGCCGACCTCACCCGCACCACCGCGGACGACATCACCTACTCGGCGGCCGTGATCACGCGGCTGCTCGGCCTGTAACCCCCACCCCGTGCGCGTCGCCGCTGACGCGCCTCCGAGGCGAAGGAGCCTTCCCCCATGCTCGACATCCTCATCCTGATCGCGCTCGTGGCGGGCATCGTGCTCGTCACCGCGCGCTGGAAGGTCAGCCCCGTGCTGGCGCTGCTCGGCGCCGCGCTGATCGGTGCGTTCGCGTACCGCATCCCGGTGGCCGACATCATCTCGACGATCACGACGGCGTTCGGGGGGACGCTCGGCAACATCGGCCTCGTGATCCTGTTCGGCACGATGATCGGCGTCATCCTCGAGCGCTCCGGCGCCGCGATCGCGATGGCCGACTGGCTGATCAAGATCATCGGCACGCGGTTCCCGAACCTCACGATGACCGTGATCGGCTACATCGTCTCGATCCCGGTGTTCTGCGACTCCGGCTACGTGATCCTGAACTCGCTGCGCAAGGCCGTCACGCTCCGCACCGGAGTCTCCACGCTCGCGACGTCGATCGCGCTGATGACCGGCCTGTACGCCACGCACACCCTTGTGCCCCCGACGCCCGGCCCGCTCGCGGCCGCGTCCAACCTCGGCGTGGAGAACCTCGGCCTGCTGATCGCGATCGGTCTGCCCGTCGCGGCCGTGGCGGCGCTCGCGGCGATGCTGTTCGCCAACCGCTTCCTGCACACGCCGGTCGACCTGCTGCCGGCCGAGGACGACGACGAGATGGACCACACGTACGAGGAGCTGCGCGCCAGCTACGGCGTGCTGCCGAAGGCGTTCCCCGCGTTCCTGCCGATCCTGCTGCCGCTGCTGCTCATCTGCGGCGCGTCGATCGCGAAGATCCCCAGCCGTCCGATCGGTGAGGGCGTGGCGTTCGAGATCCTGGCGTTCGTCGGGACCCCCGTCATCGCGCTGATCATCGGACTGCTCGCCGCGGCGGCGCTGCTGCGCGGCAACGGCAAGCTCGTGGCCTTCAACAGCCAGATCGACGACGCGATCCGCGTCTCCGCGCCGATCCTGCTCATCACGGCGGCCGGCGCCTCCTTCGGTGCCGTGCTCGCGGCCTCGCCTCTCATGGACGTGCTCGGCGGGAGCCTCTCGGGCCTCGGCATCGGTCTGGCGGTCCCGTTCCTCATCGCGGCTGCGCTGAAGACGGCGCAGGGCTCCTCGACGGTCTCGATGGTGACGACGTCGGCGCTCGTCGCCCCGCTGCTCGGCGAGATCGGACTGGGCACCGAGATGGGCGCGGCGCTCGCCGTGCTCGCGGTCGGTGCCGGCGCGATGGTCGTCTCGCACGCCAACGACTCCTACTTCTGGGTCGTCTCGCGGCTGGGCCGTATCCCGGTCGCGACGGCGTACCGCACGCTCAGCGTGGCGACGGCGATCGAGGGCACCGCGGCGTTCGCGACGATCTGGGTGATCGGGTTCTTCGTCCTGTAGGCGCGGACCGGTCCGTAGCAGGCCGGTCCACAGCCGCGGGCCGGTCACAGCGCGGCCGCCTGGATCGTATCGAGCACGAGCTCGACGGCCAGCGCGGCGACGACGGCGCTGCCGTGGTCGGGGAGCTCGGGGGTGTCCAGGAGCTCGGGGGTCTCCCGGGGCCGCAGGCGCGTAGCCCCGGGCGCCACGAACCGCATCACGGCGTCGGAGACGAACTCGGCCTCGGCCTCCTTCTGCTCCGCGTCGAGGTCGAGGCGCTCGAGCCACAGCCCCTCGCCGGTCTGCAGGAGGGCGGGGTCGGGCCCCAGGTGCCCGCAGTAGAGGTGGCCGAGCTCGTGCGCGAGCACGGCGAGCTTCTCGGTCGGGGACAGGTCGGCGTTCAGCGCCAGCTCGAACCGCACGGGCACCGGGGCGACGACGAGTGGCCGCCTGCTCGTGACGACGTCCTGGGTGGCGCCGGTGCGCGACGTCGTGAGGTGACCGCCCCGGGACTGACCGAGGCGGTGGTCGACCACCCTGACGCCGTGGACCTTGATCGACTCGATCATCGTCGCGAGCACCTGCGGCGCCGCGTCGAAGGTGCGGCGGGCGAACGGCTGGTGCGGCTCGTAGGCGTGGCTGCCGGGATCGGGGCCCGGCTCGACCTGGGACGCGTCGAGGACGAAGTGGAGCGGCCCGCCCGGGTTCAGCACGAGCAGCGGCTGCTCGTTCGGGAGGGCGACCATCCCGTACCGGTGCTGCCACGTCGACGGGGTCTCGACGTGGGTGGCGCTCGGGCGCTGGCACAGCAGGAGCAGCCCGTTGTAGGTCGAGAACCGCGGCCAGAACTGCCACGCCGCCCGGAGCGCCGAGCTGACCGACGGCTCCTTGCCGAACTCCACGGCGTCGAGGGTGAGCTCGAGCAACCGCCGTCGCTTGCGCTCGAGCTTCTCGCGGGTCAGGTGCTCGCGCGGGCCGGGCCCGATCCCGCCGGCCGGCAGGGCGAACCCGGCCAGCAGGTCCTCCTGGATCGGTCGTCCGTGCGGCGCGGGGCGCTCACCCCGGGGGTGCGGGGCGAGGGTCTCGGTCGGGGCGGGTGGCGCCGTCATGCCAGGGACGGTAGAGCCGGGCACCGACATCGCCGCCGCCCGGCCGTGCGCCGCGGGGACTTCTCCCCATCGCGCCGCGCTGCGGCTGCGCCTAGGTTCGAGATCATGAGCCAGCTGCCGAGCCTGTCCGCCACGGCCTCCGACGCCGATCGCACGCTCGCCGACCTGCGCGCCAGTGCGGCCCTGCTGTCGGCCACGGGGATCGACGAGACCCGCAACGTCGAGGTCCGGATGGTCGAGGGACGGCTGACCGAGGCCGTCGTGCACGACGTCTGGCGGTCCGCCCTCGAGCCGCGCGAGCTCGGCGACGCCGTGCTGGAGGCCGCGCGCGACGCCGGCGCCCGCGCCCACCGTCGACTCGCGGAGCACGCCGAGCGCGCCGAGCACGCGGGGACGCACGCCCCGCCGTCGCCGTCCACCCCGCCGCTCGAGCACCCCACCGCCGTCGCCCTCCCGGCCGTCTCCCCGCACGCGCCCGCCACGGCGTCGCTGCACGCGTTCGCCGACGTGCTCGACGAGCTGCGCGACGGGATGGACGTGATGATCCGCGCGATGGAGAGCCAGGTGACGGGCCAGTCCGACGACCAGCCGACACCCGCGCCGTCGCAGCGGCGCACCGAGCACGTCACCCTGACGTTCGCCGGACAGGCGCTCGACGGCGTGCGGATCGACCCCCAGTGGGCCGAGCTGGCCGATGCCGGGGCCCTCTCCCGCGAGATCACCGCCGCGCTCCGCCGACCGGCGCCCGCGTCCGGCTTCCCGGGGGTCGACGACGCCGACCTCGCCCCGCTGCGCGCCCTGACGGCGCTCGCCGCCGATCCGACCCAGCTCGCCGCGCGGCTGCGGCTCACCGAGTAGCCGCGCCCCCGATCGCCTCCAGCCCGCACCTCCCCGCCCCACCCGCCCCACCCGAGGAGTCCGATGTCCATCCGCGTCGCCGTCGAGGCGCTCAGCACCGACGCCACCCACTGGGAGGGGACCGGCAGGGATCTCGGGGCCCAGGGCCATGCCGTCGCGGCCATCGCCCCGCCCGCCCTGGCCTTCGGCACCCTCGGGGCCGACGTCGCGGCGGCGTACGACCGGGCCCGCCAGCACCTGTCCCAGGCGCTGGCGAGCGGGTCGATCGAGCAGGTCGGGGCGGCGTTCACGCTGCGCGAGGTCGCGCTGGCCTACCTGACCTCGGACGAGCAGGCCGCCATCGACTTCAACAACACCTGGGAAATCGAGGACTGACGCCATGATCTGGACGATCATCACGAGGATCCGCGACGCGGTCAGGGACGTCGAGCGCATGCTGGGGCTCTTCCAGGCGCGCCTGGACTGGGCCGCGGCCCGCGCCGCCCAGGCGGGCCAGGGGCCTGTGGTCGCTCCGGTCCTCGCCGCGATGGCGGAGCTCGTGCGGCACTGGCAGGCGGCCGCCGACTGGATCGCGGACGCCCTCGACGGGCTGGGTGACCCCGAGGCGCTCGAGACCGCGTCGGACTCCTGGGTCACCATCGGTCCGGTGCTGCGCGACATCGAGGACCGCGTGCGCGACCTCTACTCCAGCGTCGGGGCGAACTGGGAGGGCTCGGCGGCCGATGCCTACGCCCAGCGCATCCCGCTGCAGAAGGATGCGATCGAGGAGGCGCGGACCGCGTCGACGGGCATGTCGGGGCCGCTCCTGGACATGAAGGCCGCGATCCTCGCGATGGCCGGCGCCGTGCTCCTCGCGATCCTCACCCTGGTGGGGGCCCTCATGGCGGCGTGGGCCGGCCTCGTGGCCGGGACGATCGAGATCGCTGTCGGGTCGTCGACGCTCATCGCCGGCGCCATCGTCTCCGCGACGGGCGTCGGCGCTCCCGTCGGCGTGCCGGCGATGATCCTGGCCGGGCTCGGCGTCGCCGCGGGGGTCGCCACGGTCCTCGGGGCGCTGGGGGCCGCCGCGATCGGCGTCACGATCGCCGTCGTCACGCTCGACACCGCTGCGTCCACCTTCGCGAGCGACGCCGACGGCGCGGAGTCGACCCTGGCCAGGGTCGAGAGCACCGTCGGGACGTGGCCCTGGCTGGCGGCGCAGTAGCCGGGACCGGTTGCTACACCTGACCGCCCACGAACAGCTCGAGGTGGCGGCACCGCCGGCACATCAGCGCGACGATCTCGAACCGAGGCTTGCCCATCCGCGCCGCGCCGCCGAAGATCCCTCGCTCGAGCGGACCGGGGATCCAGCGGCTGTAGCCGTGGGAGCTCTCGCCGCCGTCCTCGACGAAGCCGGGCTCGAGGTCCTCGGAACCGCAGGTCGAGCACCGCGGGACGGGGGCCTGCTGCGGTGTGCCGAGGTCCTGCGGGCCGGGGTCGTCCGGGGGTGTTCCGTAGAGGCTCATGACGAAAGGTCTATCGCACGGGCGTGCTGTGATGGGGGAATGACCTCCGACGTCCGCAACCTCCACGCCGCGCTCGACAGCCTCACGGCGCCCTGGCAGCCGCACCGCCTCGCCAGCGTCAACGACTACGACGTCAAGGTGGTCGCGCTCGAGGGCGAGTTCGTCTGGCACAGCCACCCCGACACCGACGAGCTGTTCCTGGTGGTCAGCGGCGAGCTGACGATCCAGCTGCGCGACGGCGATGTGGTGCTCCGGGAGGGCGACGTGTACGTCGTGCCACGCGGCGTCGAGCACTGCCCACGGGCCGACGGCGAGGTGCGGGCCCTGCTCGTCGAGCCGGCCGGGACCGTCAACACCGGCGACGCCGGCGGGCCGCGGACGTCGGCGCTGCGGGAGCTGGAGGGCGACGGCGGAGGCGCCGCCGCGGCTCTCGCGCCCGACGGCGAGGGCGCGACGCCCGAGCGCCGCGGCCCCCGCCCGACGACGTCGAACGAGGGCCCCCACCGCCAGGTCGACCAGCTCGCGTCGCCGGCGCTGTGGGGCGAGATGGTGGCGCGGGTGTACGCGCTCGACGGGGTGGTCGAGGGCACGAGCCAGGTGTCGCCGGCGTCGTCGCGGGCGGTGTTCCTGGTCGACCAGCGCGACGAGCGGGCCCCGGAGACCTCGCTCGCGCCGGGTGAGCGCCTGGAGCCCGTTCACCTGCACGGGGTCGACGACACGAGCCTCCACCTGACCCTCCCGGCCGAGCGCGCCGCTGAGCTGATCAGCCTGGGGTGGGCCGAGGAGCACCAGTACGCCGACTTCGGCACCGAGGTGATGATCTACGGCCCGCGCGACGCGGCCGAGCTCGAGCTCGTGCTCGGCGTCGTGACCGAGAGCCTGGCCTTCGCGCGCGGGACGCGGGCGGGGGGCGAGGCGGGGGCCCAGCCCCGACCATGACCACCGACGACCCGACGTGGAAGGATCGTCCGATGGTGGCCCTGCAGCCGGACGTGTCGACGACGACGCGCGAGACCCGATCCTCGGACGACTGGTTCCGCCGTGTCGCCGCCGTCCTGCTGGACGGTTCCCTGCTCGGTGGGGTGACCTGGCTCGCCGTCGGTGCGGGATCCGTGGTGCCCTCGCTGCAGCCGCCGTTCTCCGGCGGCCTCGTGAACCCGGGTGCCGGGGAGACGATGGAGTGGACCCGCAGCGGTTGGGTGCTCGCGACGATCGCGGCGCTCGTGCTGCTCCAGGCCGTCACCGGTGCGACGCCGGGCAAGCGCCTGGTCGGCGTGATGGTGGTGCGCGAGGGCACGCTGCGTCCGGCGGGTCTGGGGCGCACGCTCGCCCGGCCCTTCCTGCACGTGCTCGACTCGCTCCTCCTCATCGGCTACCTGCGGCCGCTGTGGAACCCGCGTCGCCAGACCTTCGCCGACTCGATCCTGCGCACGAACGTCGTCTCGCGGACGCCTGAGCTCCCCGCGTGGCTCGCGAACCGGGTCGGGCCGGGATCGCGACGGCGCTCGCGGCTCGTGACGGCGGCCGCCGGGCTGGTGTGCGCGCTGGGGGTCGGGCTGTCGTTCCCCATCGGGAGGGTGGCGCCGGTGCCGGCGGTGCCACCGACGGCGTGCGGCGACCTGACCGTGCTCGACGCCGGTGACGCGGCTCAGGCCCAGGCCACCGTGCGGCAGGAGGGGTCGCGACAGTACGAGCGGCGCCTGTGGATCGAGCGTCCCGTGGTGACCGTGGCGCCGGCGGCGATCATCACCTGGGCGTGGGACGCCGACGCGGTCAGCGGGATGCGGTCCGAGCAGGAGGCGTGGCTGCGGACGTCGATCGATCCCGCCGCGCCGGACGGGTCCCTCACCTGGGGACTTGCCCCGGGGGCGCCGAACCAGGGCCGGCTGGCCGCCGACCAGCAGCTCGGGTCCGACGAGGTCGGCCGCGTGGGCGAGGACGGCTGGATCGAGTCGACCCTCGTGCTCGACGGCGTGCCGGTCGCCACGTGCACCGTGACCGGCGAGGAGCTGGGGCTGGGGTGAGGGCGACGTGGCCGTGGTGAGGTTTGGACCCACCCCTGGAGGATCGTCGTGAACCGGGTTCCGCTCCGCGCCGAGGGGCTCTCCGACGACACCGTCGATGGGCTGTCGCGGAAGCACAAGCGTCGAGTCCTGACGTACCTCCGGGCCGGGCGGCTGGTCGTCGCCTCCCGGATGACCGTTCCCGACCGGTACGACGGCGGTGCCCCGCCGATCGGCGTCAGCTTCCGGACCGACGGTGCGTGGGTGTGGTCGGAGGAGACGATCGCCTACCTCGAACGCCACGACCACCGGGTCCCGCACGACCTGGAGCAGCGGGCGCGGCAGTGGTCCGGCGCCCCGCTCCAGGTGAGTGACGACTCCGTGGCTGAGGCCGCCGAGCTTCTCCGGTCGCCGGGCTCGGCCTGACGGGTGACCGTCAGCGAGCAGCGCCCTCCAGTCGCGTCGCGATCGCCGGCCCCTGCTCGATGACGAGGTCGCAGAGGTTGGCCAGCTCGTTGACCAGCAGCGCGCCGTCGAACCGGCTCGCGGGGAAGTCGAGACGCGCGACGACGGCCCGGCCGTGGAGCACGAACGTGACGCCCTGGTGGAACCGGTTGAGGTCGTTGACGACGGCGAGCGCGTGGCCGACGTCGTCCACCGCCGTCGTGATCAGCGCCGTCATCGGGACGATGAGCCGGGCGGTGCTCCACTCGATGTCGACGCTGGCGTCGCCGGCCTCGATCTCGATCTCCCCGCACTCGCCGCGGCGGACCTCCCGGCCCAGGACGGCGCCCAGCGTCTCCTCGACGAGACGGTCGAGGTGACGGGCGTCGGTGGGACGCACGCCGCTGGCGAGTGGGGTCGGACCGCGCCGGGGGCGGGGCGCGACGGGCTCCGGGGCCACCGACCGCGGGGTCTCCGGCAGGTCGTCGACGGTCAGGAACGCGGGGTGCAGCACGCCGAGCACCTCGACCAGCGCGGTGGTGACCGCGTCGGCGGCCTCCGCGGCGGCGTCGGCCCGGAAGTAGCGGGCGTAGTGCTTGCTGGCGACGGCGGCGCGCATCCAGCCACGCCGTCGGGCCTGCGCCATCGCCGCGCGGGAGAGGCGAAGCGCGGGTGGGAGCCCGATGTTGCCGCGGAGGAGGACGAAGACGTCGTCGCCCTCGCAGTCGATCCGGAGCCGGTTGACGGTGGCGGCGCCCTCCTCGACGAAGATCCCGATCGACCGCGACCCGTTCTCGTCGATGAGCTCCACGAGCTCCTCGGTGAACTGCGACCACGCGGTGGCGGTGGACGCGTCGAGGTCCGTCTCCGAGCTGTGGGGCGAAGGATCTGTCATGCCGGGGACGCTAGAGGAGGGGTCTGACATCGGGAATCCCGTTCGCCACCGTCGGCCCGGGCCTCAGCCGGAGAGCACCACCGCCGCCACCCCGGTCGCGAGCAGCGCCACGCCGGTCAGCGCGCAGACGCGCCCAGCCCCGGACGCGCTCAGCACGTCGTCGCGCTCCGGATCGCGGTCGATCCCGGCTACGATCGCGAGCCCGACGGCGACCACCACCGGCATCACCAGGTACAGCACGCTCTGGTACAGCCAGGCGTAGGGCACGAAGTGGATCGCCGCGGTGATCGCGAACACGAGCGGGACGGCGGTGTACCGCCGCTGGGTGACGAGCACGATCAGCAGCGGCAGCACGAGCAGCTGCGACATCGAGACGAGCACGCCGAGCTGTGCCAGGAGCGGGCCGCCGGGGCGCTCGTCGAACATGCCGAGGGCGGCGGAGATCCCGAGCGCGACAGGCAGCGCGACCGTGCCCTGGAAGAGCGTCGCGAAGGCGGCAACCCGAGGCGTTCGCGTGTGCCACAGCAGCGCGCACACCAGCCACGTCACCCCGTAGGCCCCGAGAAAGGGGGCACCGGAGTAGTTGGCGTCGGCGAGCTCGGCGAGCGCCGACCCGAGGTCCTCCATCGTCGTCAGGCCGACTCCTCCCCCTTGGTGTCGACCTCCTCGACCCACGCGGGCGGCTCGTCGCGGCCGGCCTCCTCGTCCTTGTCGGCGTCGTCGGCGGTGGCCTGGACGATGCCCTGGGCGTGGTGGGTGGGGGCGTAGACGGTGTAGAGGCGAAGGGGCTCGTCACCGGTGTTCTCGACGTCGTGCCAGGTGCCGGCGGGGACCTGGATGCTCCAGCCGTCGGAGACGTCCTGGGTGAAGGAGAGGTCGTCCTTGTCGGGGCCCATCTTGACGCGGCCCTTCCCGGCGTCGATGCGCAGGAACTGGTCGGTCCCGTGGTGCACCTCGAGGCCGATGGCGTTGCCGGGCTCGATCGACATGAGCACGACCTGCAGGTGCTTGCCGGTCCACGCGACGCGGCGGTAGTCACCGTTCTCCTGCGTGGCGGTCTCGATGTCGAAGGCGTTGGGGTGGGGGCCGTTGTCGGTGATGTCCATGCTGGTCATCCTGACCGAGTCAGGACGGCGGGGCCAGGGTGGCGTTGGCAGGTCGATCAGGTCGACGCCGGGAGGTCCGGCTTCCACGCCTCGACCTCGAGGTCCCCGTAGGGCCACCACAGGATCTCGTACCCGTCGAGGGCGTCGGTCGGGTCTGCCTGGTCAGGGTTGAGACCGCCGGAGTACGACGCGACCCATCCCTCGACCTCCAGAGTCGGAATCGCGTTCACGAGGTAGTCGTCCCCGTACTCCTCGATGAAGTCGAGCACCGTCGACGGCGACTCGGCCTCGGCGATCTTTCGATCCGTCACCACAGTGACAATGACGTCAGCTGACTGCTCGCCTGCAGCGACGTCGGAGACCACCTCTTTGACGGCGTCGCGATAGGCGGTGCTCGAGACGTCGAGGTTCTCGATGGTCACCCAGTACTGGCTCAGGCCCGCGGGACCGATGTTCTCGTCGGTGATGACGACCTCGTACGGGGGTCCGGCGTACGGCGGCGCCCCAGCGGGTGCCACCGGAGCTTCCGGCGATCGGCTCGGTTCGCCGGTTTCACGAGGGCCGCCGACGTCGTCGGTCACGACGGGGGGCTCGCTGTCCGAACACCCCGTCACCACGAGGACGGACAGCATCGCCGCCGCTGCGAGTGTCGAGAACGAGCGGGGGTGAGGGCGGGGCACGAGCGCGAGATTACCGCAGCGAATCGCGCGGGGCTCGGGCTCGGGCGACCCCGCCCCCACTCTCACCGCGCGTCGAACGGCGACGGCCCCAGCTCGTCCAGCAGCGCCTGCATCGCCACGTACGCCTTGTTCCGGTAGGCCACGAGCTCGGCGGTGCGCTCGGCGTCGAGCTCCCGGAACCCGCCGCCCGCCTTCACGCCCAGGCGCCCCGCGGCGACCAGGTCCGTCAGCGCCGCCGGGGTGGCGAAGCGCTCCGGGAAGCCGCCCTGGAGCGAGCCGTAGCAGAAGTTGTAGACGTCGAGCCCCGCCATGTCCGCGATGGCGAACGGCCCGAAGAACGGCAGCCGGTAGCCGAACGTCGTGCGCACCACGGTGTCGATGTCCTCGACCGAGGCGACCCCCTCCTCCACGAGCTGGGTGGCCTCGTGGAACAGCGCGTACTGCAGCCGGTTGAGCACGAAGCCGGTGACGTCGCCGACGCGCGCCGTCGTCTTGCCGATGCCGCGCACGAGCTCCTCGGCCTGCACGATCCGCTCCTCCTGCGTCCCCGCGTGCGGGATGACCTCGACGCCAGGGATGAACGGCGCGGGGTTGGAGAAGTGGACCCCCAGGAACCGCTCCGGCAGGTGCACCCCCTCGGCGATGGCGGCGATCGAGATCGTCGAGGTGTTGCTGGCGATCGTCGCGGTCTCGTTGGCGCGGCTGGCCCGTCCGAGCACGTCGTGCTTGACCGCCAGCACCTCGATCACGGCCTCCTCGACCAGGTCGGCGCCCGCCACGGCCTCCTCCAGGGAGCCGGCCGCGTGCACGCGCGCCTCGACGGCCGCCGTCGAACCCGCGGGCAGGAGACCCTCGGCCTCGAACGCCGCCGCCTCCTGCCGGATCCGCACCAGGTTGGTCGCGGTCACGTCCGCGGAGACGTCGGCGATGCGGACCTCGTGGCCGCCGATCGCGAAGAGCTGGGCGATGCCGCCGCCCATGTAGCCGGAGCCGATGATGGCGATGGTGCTCATGCGTGGTCCTCACTGTCGGCGCTGTCGTGCTGGGTGCTGTCGTGATGCTCGGTCCTGCCCGGCTCGGGGATCGCCGCCACCTTCGCGGCCGACGCCGAGGCGCTGTCGAAGCGGTAGTCGAGCCACTCACCCACGAGCCGCTTGGCGAGCTCGAGCCCGATGACGCGCTGGCCCATGGTCAGCACCTGGGCGTCGTTGCTCAGCACCGAGCGCTCCACGGAGTAGCTGTCGTGAGCGGTCACCGCCCGCACGCCCGGCACCTTGTTGGCCGCGATGGCGACGCCGAGCCCGGTCCCGCAGATCAGCAGCGCCCGGTCGACGTCCCCCGAGGCGACGCGGCGGGCCGCCTCGACGGCGACCTCGGGGTAGATCGTGTGGTCGTCGGGGCCGACGCCGACGTCGACCACGCTCGCCACGCGGGGGTCCGCGCGCAGCATCGCGGCGAGCTCCTCCTTGTAGGCGAAGCCGGCGTCGTCGGCGCCGACGATCAGGCGCAGCGGTTCACTCATCGTGACTCCTCGTGCTCGTGACGGTCTCGGCGATCGTCGTGACGATCAGGGCCAGGGACGTCGCCCCGGCATCGGGGTGGCCGACGCTGCGCTCGGCGAGCGGCCGGGCGCGGCCCAGCCGGGGGCTGAGCTCCGACGTCGACTCCGCGGCCCGGGTGGCGGCCGCGGCGGCGCTCGCGACGGCGTCGCCCACCCCGTCCCCGCGCCCCGCCGCCGCGTCGAGCTCGTCCACGTACGGCACCAGCGCGTCGACCATCGTCTTGTCGCCGACCTCGGCCCGGCCGAGCGCGACGATGCGGTCCAGGGCCGCGTGCGCGGCGTCGGCGACGGTGGCCGTCGTGAGCTCCACGCCGTCGAGACTCCGGCCCGCGGCCCGGAGCGCGGCGCCCCACAGCGCGCCCGAGGTTCCGCCGGCGCGCTCGCTCCACGCGTCCCCGGCGGCGCCGAGCACGGCGGCCACGCCGCCCGACGTGCGCGAGGCGCCGTCGAGCGCCGCGTCGATGCCGCGCGACATCCCGACGCCGTGGTCGCCGTCGCCCGCGATCGCGTCGATGCGGCCGAGCTCGTCGGCGTGGGCGTGCAGCGTCTCGCGCACCGCGGCGAGCAGCTCCAGCGCGACGGCGGCCTCCGGCGTCGTCGTCACCGGGCCGTCGTCGGCGGAGGCTGCGACGTCGGCGCGCGCCCCGCCGTCGTGCGACTCGCCCTCATCCCCGGTCCGCGGGTCCGCGCCCCCCTCCGCCGTCGTCCCCTTGCGGTACGCGGGGGTGTGCGCGGGCGCGCGCCACAGCTCCTCGAGCTCGGGCGTCAGCCACACGAGCGTCACGGACGCCCCGGCCATGTCGAGGCTGGTGACGAGCTCGCCGCACTCGGGCTCGACGATGCTCAGGCCCTCGGCGTCGAGCAGCCGTGCGACGGCGCGGTAGAGGATGAACAGCTCCTCGTACTTCACCCGTCCGAGCCCGTTCACGACGACGGCGACGCGCTCGCCCCGGTCGTCGGGGACGTCCGCGAGGAGCGCGGTGACGAGCTCGTCGGCGAGCGCGTCGGCGCTCTGGCGCGGCACGTCGCGGATGCCGGGCTCGCCGTGGATCCCGAGGCCGAGCGACGCGCGGCCCTCGGGCACGGTGAACAGGGGCTCGTCGGCGCCGGGGAAGGTGCAGCCGCCGAACGCGACGCCCAGCGTGCGGGTGCGGTAGTTGGCCAGGCGGGCCAGGCGCTCCACCTCGTCGAGGTCGGCGCCCGCGGCGGCCGCGGCCCCCGCGACCTTGAAGACGACGAAGTCCCCGGCGATGCCGCGGCGCTTCTCCCAGTCCTCCTGCGGGGCGGACGCGATGTCGTCGGTCACCAGGACGGTGCGGACGTCGACGCCCTCGCCGCGCAGGCGCTCCTGCGCCTCGCCGAAGTGGATGACGTCGCCCGCGTAGTTGCCGTAGCTGTACAGGACGCCGGCGCCCGCGTGGGCGGCCGCGGCGACGCGGTAGGCCTGGCCGGCCGAGGGCGAGGTGAAGACGTTGCCGCACACGGCGCCGGCCGCCAGCCCCTCCCCGACGACGCCGGCGAAGGCCGGGTAGTGCCCGGACCCGCCACCGACGACGACGGCGACCTGGCCGTCGGGCGTCCCGGTCCGGCGCACGACACCGCCGTCGACGGCGCGCACGAGGCCGGAGTGCACCGCGACGAACCCCTCGAGGGCCTCGGCGACGAACGCGTCGGGATCGTTGACGAGGAAGCTCATGACGCCACCCCCGCGCGGTCGTGGGTCGGCGTCGTGAGCCGCGGCTGGAGCACGCGGCTGACGCCGAGCTCGACGTCGCCCTCCTCCGGCAGCACGCGCCGCAGGTAGTCACGGTTGGACGCGCTCACGCTGAGCCCGTCGCCGCCGTAGTGCTCGGTGCAGATGACGCCCTGGAACCCGAGCTCGACGGCGCGCTGCACGGCCCACCGGTAGTTGATCAGGCCGGTCTCCATGAGGGCGGGGACGGCGGTGTACGCATCCCGGGCGACGTCCTCGTCGCGCGAGTAGTTCTTGACGTGCCAGAAGTTCGTCCACGGGAGGGTGAGCTCGAACGCCTCCCTCCAGTCCTCGATCGGGCGGTGGAGCCGGACGAGGTTGCCGATGTCCGGGTTGAGCCCGACCTCGGGCAGCCCGATCTCCTCGACCAGGCGCACGGAGGAGGCCGCGGTGCCGAGGAAGGTGTCCTCGTACATCTCCAGCGAGAGCACGACGCCGACGTCGGCCGCGTGCCGGCCGAGCTCCCGCAGGCGCTCGACGGCGAGGTCCCAGTGCGCCGGGTCGTCCTCGTGGCCGGTCACGGTCCAGAACCACAGCTCGCGCTGCTGCGCCGGCGTGAGCGCCTGGTGGAGCCCGACGGAGACGGTCCCGATCCCGAGGCCCGCCGCGGCGTCGATGGTCCGGTGGGAGTAGGCGAGGTTCTCCTCGCCGTCGCTGGCGTGGATCACGCTGCGGCGGATCGCGGAGATGGAGGCGAGCGCGACGCCGTGCTCGGCCGCGACGTCCAGGAGCTCCGGGCGGCGCGACGGCGCGAGGTCGCCCGGGCGGAGCCACGCGTCGGTGAGGTCGACGTGGTCGAAGCCCGCGCGGGCGACGGCGCGCAGCACCCGCCCCCACTCGGCGGCCGGGGCGTCGTGCACCTCCCCGCCGTCGCGCGCCGGGCCGCCGAAGGCCAGGGTCGCGGCCGCGATGGGCCAGGTGGTGGCGGTCAGGGGCGTGGTGCTCCGGGGAGCGGTGGTCGGGGGAGTGGTCGTGTCATGCGATGTCATCGTTCACCTCCGTGACGAGGACGCGTCGCGCTGCGACCCGTCGCTCGGGGCCGGTGAGGGTGACCTGCGCCGACGCAGGCCTCTCACCGCTGGACAGTCCTGCACTGAGCTCGACGCGGCCCGGCTCCACCACGCGGTGGCCGGCGGCCCCGGTGAAGGAGAGACGGTCGGTGTGGAGCACGAGCTCCACCCGTCGGGTCGCGCCGGGGTCGAGGTCGAGCCGGCGGTAGCCGAGGAGCTCGAGCACGGGGCGCGTGACGCTGGCCGCCAGGTCGCGCCCGTAGAGCTGCACCACCGTGGAGCCGGCGCGCGTCCCGGTGTTCGTCACGCGCACGCTCGCGCGCACCGTGCCGTCGGTGGGCACCGTGGCGGCCTCGAGCTCGAGGTCGCCGACGGCGAAGGTCGTGTACGCGAGGCCGTGGCCGAACGGGAAGGCCGGGGCGACGGAGACGTTGCTGATGCGGTCGCCGTCGTGCGCGAGCGCGGGCCCGAGGTAGGTGTGCGGGGCGCCGCCCGACGTCGCCGGCACCGAGACCGGCAGGTGGCCGGACGGGTTGACGCGCCCGGAGAGCACGCCCGCGATCGCGGCGGCGCCCTCGACACCGGGCATGAACGTCTGGACGATCGCGGCGGCGCGATCGCGGTAGCGCCCGACGGCGTAGGGCCGGCCCGAGGCCACCACGAGCACCACGGGGACCCCGGTCTCCGTCCCGACGTCCAGCAGCGCCTCGACGAGCTCGCCCTGGAGGCCGGGCAGCTCGAGGTCGGGGGCGTCGCAGCCCTCCCCGGAGGTGCCCTTGCCGAACATCCCGGCGCGGTCGCCCACGACGGCGACGACGACGTCGCTCTCCCGCGCCGCCGCCACGGCCGCGGCGATCCCGGAGCGGTCGTGCTCCAGGAGCGGGACCCCCTCCAGGGCGACGACGGCGGTGTCGGCCAGCTCGGCGTCGAGCGCCTGCGCGATGCTCGCGACGGGCAGCCCGAGGCCGTGCTCCGGGTGCCGCGGCAGCACGTGGATCGGGTAGGAGTAGCAGCCCAGGAGGCCGCGGGCGTCGTCGGCGCACGGGCCGATGACGGCCACCCGGTTCGGGGAGTCGAGCGGCAGCAGCCCCGAGTCGTTGGCCAGCAGCACGACGGCGCGCTCCGCCACCTCCCCCGCGAGGGCGCGGTTGTCGGCCGAGTCGAGGTCGACGTCGCCGCGGGTCGGGGCCAGCGGGTCCCAGTCGGGGTCGAGCAGGCCCAGCTCGACCTTCTGCCGCAGCACGCGCAGCACGGCCCGGTCGACGAGGTCCTCGCGGATGACGCCCGCGCGCACGAGCCGGGGGAGCGCGCCGTACGCGCCGGTGTCGGGCAGCTCGACGTCGATCCCCGCGGTGAGTGCGAGGCGCCCGGCGTCGGCGACGTCCTCGGCGACGGCGTGCTTGGACAGCAGGAACGCGATCGACCAGTAGTCCGACACGACCGTGCCCTCGAAGCCCAGCTGGTCGCGCAGCACGGTGGTCAGGAGGCCGGCGTCGGCGCCGACCGGCACGCCGTCGATCTCGGAGTAGGAGTTCATCACCGACCGCGCGCCGCCCACCGCGAGGGCCATCTCGAACGGCGGCAGCAGCACGTCGGCAACCTCGCGCGGCCCGGCGGAGACGGGGGCGTGGTTGCGGCCGCCGCGCGAGGCGGAGTAGCCGAGGAAGTGCTTGAGGGTGGCGACGACGCCGGCGCTCTCCACGCCCTGCACGTACGCGGCGCCGATCGTGCCGACGAGGTAGGGGTCCTCGCCGATCGTCTCCTCGACGCGGCCCCAGCGGTAGTCGCGGGTGACGTCCAGGACGGGCGCGAGGCCCTGGTGGACCCCGACGGCGCGCAGGTCCTCGCCAATCGCGCGGCCGACCCGGGCGATCAGCTCGGGGTCGAAGGTGGCGCCCCAGGACAGGGGCGAGGGGTAGACGGTGGCGCCGAGGGTGGTGAAGCCGGTGAGGCACTCCTCGTGGGCGATGGCCGGGATTCCCAGGCGGCTGGCGTCGGTGACGACGCGCTGCGCGTCCGCGACCTTCCGGGCCCCGGTCGCGGAGTCGACCGGGGTGGTGCCGAGCACGCGGGTGAGGTGGCCGATGCCGTGGGCGACGGCGTCGGCGAATGGCGGGCGGCCGGCGCCGAGCACGTCCTGCATCGGGGCGATGACCTCGTCGGAGCCGCGGGTGTCGGCCCAGTAGCTGCCGAGCTGGGCGACCTTCTCCTCCAGCGTCAGCTCGGCGAGGAGGGCGGCGGCGCGGTCGGCGGCCGGGTGGGCGGGGTCGCGCCAGAGGGGTGTCGGCGGTGCGGTGATGGGGCTGACATCGTTATCGACATCGTTGTCGGTCATGCGGAGGTGCTCCTCGGGCCTGGTGGGCGGGGGTCTCAGATCTGGCGGGGGGCGGCGGTGGAGTCGCGGACGACGAGCGTCGTGGCCACCTCGACGTGGCGTGCGCGGAGGCCGGGTCGGGCGGCGACCTCGAGGAGGTCGCGCAGGGCGAGGCGGCCCATTTCGTGCAGCGGCTGGCGGACGGCGGTGAGTGGCGGCGCGGCCCACTGGGCGGCCTCGGTGTCGTCGTAGGCGACGACGCTCAGGTCCCCCGGGACGTCGACGCCGGCCCGGCGGGCCGCCTCGAGGACGCCGAGCGCCTGCAGGTCGCACGCGCTGAAGATGGCGGTAGGGGCGTCGTCGCCCGCGAGCCACTCCGAGGCGACGGCGAGGCCGGACGCGTAGTCCCAGCCCGTGTGCTCCACGAAGCGGGGGTCGACGGCGACGCCCGCCGACTCGCACGCGGCCCGGAAGCCGTGCACCCGCTCGCGGGCGACGCGCGCCCCCGACGGTCCGGCGATCACGCCGATCCGGCGGTGGCCGAGCCCGAGCAGGTGCTCGGTGGCGGAGTACCCGCCGGCCCAGTTGGTGGAGCCGATGCTGACGACGGAGTCGCCGGTGACGTCCATCGGGTCGATGGCGACGACGGGCAGGTGCTTCTGCGCGAGCTGCACCGCGTGCTCGACCGAGAGGTCGGCGGTCACGACGATGGCGCCGGTGCGTCCGGCGAGGGAGAGGCGCTGCGCCCACTCGCTCGGCTCCAGCACGCCCGTCTCGGGGTCCTCGAGCTGGAACCGGCTCACGACCATGTCGACGCCCTGGGCCTCGGCCTCGAGCGAGATGCCGGCGAGGATCTCCATCGCGTACGGGGTGCCGAGGCGGTCGAGCATCACCTGGATGCTGCGCTGCGGTCGGGGCGTGCGGGGGGCGCGGGGGGTGCGCCTGACGTAGCCGAGCTCGTCGATGGCCTGCTGGACGCGGAGGCGGGTCGCGGCCGAGATGCCGGCGTGCTCGTTGAGGACCTTCGAGACGGTGGGGGGCGAGACCTGCGCGAGGGCGGCGATGTCTTCGAGGCGGGGTCGACGCGTTCCTGATTCCTCGGTGCGGACGGCACCCTGCCGGCTCATCGGCGGAAACATTCCTGGAACATGCCACGACAGTAGGGGTGGTCGGGGCGGATGGCAAGGGCTCCGGGCGGTGATGACAAGCGTCCCGGCCGATGGGCTCATCCAAGGAAAGTCGCGAAAGTTTCCATGGGGGTAGGGCAGTGCGCCCGGGCCCGCGTTTCGCGCGAACCCGGGCGCGACCTCGGGTGGGTGGTTACGGCGACCCCTGCCGCGCCGTGTTGACCAGTCGGGTCAGGTCGTTGCCGCCGGAGCACCAGTTCGCGGAGCCCTCGGCCGAGACGACGGCCACGATCGAGGGGCCCGCGTCCCACCAGGCCCAGACGCCGCTGCCGGACTGGCCGTCGAACGTGTCGGCGTCGGTGGAGATCGCCCGGCCGCCGCCGAAGTCGAGAGCCGACTCGTCCAGCCACTTGCTGTTCTGCCAGTGGGGGATGACGCCGCCACCGACGTCGTCCGGGTAGCCGGCGGTGGTCCAGAACCGCTGGCCGTCCCAGCCGCTGTCGTAGGTGCGCACGCCGAACCAGCCGTAGGAGTCGCCGATCCGGTCCGCGGTGACGAGCACGACGTAGTCCTCGTCGAGCTTGGAGAACGGGATCGTGTCACCGAGCCGGACGCCCGGGTAGGACCAGACGTTGGTGATGCGCGAGGTGCGCACCGAGGTGGAGCCGTGTCGCAGCACCTCCACGACGCCGGCGCCGTTGGACGCCCAGTCGACGACGTGGTTGGCCGTGAGCACGTGGCGGGGGCCGACGATCGCGCCCGAGCCGAAACCACCGTTGTCCATCTGGATCCGGCACACGTTGATCCAGGGGTAGGACGTGTCGTAGTACGGGTGCCGGTCGTCGGGACGGTAGACGGTGAGCGGGTGGAGGTCCTCGCCCTGATGCACCACGCGGGGGCGGGACTGGACCGCCGGGGAGTGGCGGGGCCGGACGACCTCGCCGAGCCAGCCCGGCCGGAACGGCTCGAGCGGCGCGAGCTCCTCGGCCGTCGTGGGGGCGTCGCGGTTCACGATGTGCACCTCGTAGGGCGTCGGCTTCGACGCCTCCAGCTCCGCCGCGAACTCGGCCGGCGGTTCGGAGACGTCGAGCTGCGCCAGACGCTCGGCGAGCTCGGATTCAGACAGTGGGGGTGTGTCGTCGTAGGTATCCATGCCCAGGAAGAGTGAGGCGGGGGCGTGGTGATACCTGGCGGTTCAGCCGCGGTTTGGCGGGCGCCGTCCTCCATGGGTCCCCGCTCGACGGCGTCGCCCGCTACTTGTCGCAGCCGATCCCGTCGTCGTCACGGTCGAGGTGCTTGGCATATCCGGGCTCGCCGCGGTGGATGGGGTCGGCGCCCGCTGCCCGGACCGCGTCACAGTTGGCGTAGCTGACGGAGGTGCCGCTGCCCGAGCCGGCGGACGAACCGCTGGAGGAGCCGCCGCTGCCGGCGAACGGCGCGATCGTGGTGCTCGGGGCGCTGGGCGTGGCGGGGACGGCTGCCTCGCGGGTGGTGACGGTGTTCTCGCGGTCGGTCACGGTCGTCTCCCGTCCGGCGACGGCGGCCTCGCGGGCGGCCAGGTCGGCGTCGCGGGTGTCCAGCTCGGTCGAACGGGCGTCGAGCTCGGTGGTACGGGTCGCCGTCGCTGCCTCGCGGTCGGCGACGGCTTGCTCGGCCGCGACGGCGGCAGCGGCGTCGGCCTCGAGCTGCGTGATGGTGGCGTTGGCGGTCTCGAGGCTGGTCTGCGTGTCCGCCAGGGTGGTCTGCTCCGCGACGAGGTCCTCGTTGACCGAGGCGAGCTCGGCGATGGTCTCCTCCAGCTCGGCTGCGGTGCCGGCGCCGGGGGCGACGCCGACGAGGATGCCGACGAGCAGGCCCGCGACGCCCGCGATGGAGCCGACGGCCCAGCGGGGGAGCGTGCGCTTCTTGCGCTTCTCGGTCGCAGGGGTCGGAACGACGCCGATGACGGCGGTGTCGCGGCGGTCCTCCTCGGCGGAGCGGGTGCGCTCGGTCGAGCCGGGAACGTCCCAGGTGGGGTAGGCCTCGGTCTCGTCGGGGAACCAGTTGCCGGGGGTCTGGGGTGCAGGCATGACGTCACTTCACTTCACAGGGGGGCGATTACCCGGGACACCCGCGGGCCTGGAAGAACGTAACGCCCCGGGGCGAGGTGCGCGCGGCGAGCCAAGTGGCGCCGATTCGAAGCGTCGATGAGTTGGCTAACTGTGTGGCTGCGCGAGGCTGAGCGTCGCTCCCCGGTCGCCGCTCAGATCGACCGACGGCGAGCCTGCTCCTCGGCAACGCCCGTCACCACACGAAGCTGGAGCTGCGACAGCGCCTCCAGTCGCACCGAGGCGGGCAACGACTCGAGCGCGGCGACTGCGGCATCCACGGCCTGGGGGACCGAGGGCCGTCGGAGGCCCCGCTCTGTGCCGGTCCCGGCCGACGTGATCCCATCGGGCGCTTCCTCGCCGAACAGCTCATCCAGCGACAAGCCCAGAACCCGAGCGATCGGACCTTGGTGCCGACTCGACGGCATCCGATAGCCCGTCTCGATCTGAGCGATGTACGGGTAGGACAGGCCTGTCGCCTCGGCGAGGGCCCTTCGGCTGAGGCCCAGCTGCTCGCGCCGTGACGCGATCCGACGCCCGACGCCGAGGTCGCCGGTCTTAGGTGAGGTCACCATCGCGGCACCTCCTCTCGCGCTCATCTTATGCGCCGCGCATATCCAAGAGGTTGCATTCCGCGCATTCGGAGAGTACGTTCAGCATCAGTTGAGCTATGCGGAGCGCATAGCCCCGACTTCGCCAGGAGGTTTCATGCTTCACCTCGCCCACGCCCAGACCGACCGAGCCTGTGGCGTCCTTCTCGGCTCTGCTGCCGGTGACGCCCTTGGCGCCGGTTACGAGTTCGCCCGCGTCAGTCCGGACCTCGTCCCCGAGATGATCGGTGGCGGGCTCGGAAACTTCGCACCGGGGGAGTGGACCGACGACACGGCGCAGGCCGTCGCCATCGCCCAGGTGGTCGCTACCGGCCGCGATCTCCGCGACGGCGAGTCCATGGACGAGATCGCTCGAGGGTTCGCCCGCTGGTACGCGGGCGATCCTCCCGACGTCGGGATCCAGACCGGCGCTGTGCTGTCCCGAGCGGGGGCCACCCCCTCGGCCGCCGCGATGACCGCCGCCGCCCGCGAGGTCCACGACCGCTCGGGGCGGAGCGCTGGCAACGGCTCACTCATGCGGACCGGGCCGGTCGCCCTCGCCTACCTCGACGACCCCGAGGGTTGCGTTGAGACAGCGATGGCGATCAGCGCGCTCACGCACTTCCAGGACCACGCGCAGGAGGCGTGCGCACTCTGGTCGTTGATGATTCGTCACGCGGTGCTGACCGGTGAGATCCCGGTCTTCGACGACGTCGCCCGCTGGATGCCCAACGCCGCCGTCTGGCGCGAGCGTCTGCGCAACGCCGAGTCGCGTCCGCCGTCGGACTTCGCGACGAACGGATGGGCCGTCGGCGCGCTTCAGGCAGCTTGGTCGGCGATCGCTCACACGCCCGTGCCCGAGGCCGATCCGTCGCGTCACCTCGCGGACGCGCTCACCACCGCCATCCGCATCGGGCACGACACCGACACCGTCGCTGCGATCGCCGGCGCCCTGCTCGGCGCTCGCTGGGGCATGACGGCGGTCCCGGCCCGGTGGCGTCGCATCCTGCACGGCTGGCCGGTCATCGACTCGCGGGAGCTCGAGCGCCTCGCGGTCCTCGGTGTGACCCGGGGGGAGGGAACCAAGTACGGGTGGCCCGCCGTCGAGCACATCGACTACGTCCCGCTCCAGTACGGACGTCCCGCGCTCGCACGCCACCCCCACGACGACGGCGTGTGGCTCGCGGGAGCGACCGCGCTCGACCGCCTGCCCGAGGACGTCGACGCCGTCGTCACCCTCTGCCTCACCGGACGGACGCAGGTGCCCGACGGCATCGAGCAGATCACCTTCCGCCTCCAAGACGTCGCAGACCCCGAGAGCAACCCGAACCTCGACGCGGTGCTGCTCGACGCCGCCCGAACCGTGCGAGACCTCCGGCGGGAGGGTAGGACGGTTCTCGTGCACTGCGTCGCCGCTCACTCGAGAACCCCCACGGTTGGGATCGCCTACGCGATGCTTCGCGATGTCCCGCTGGCGGAGGCCACCGCGGCCGTCTGCCGAGTCCTTCCCGCTGCCTCGCCGAACGCCGGCTTCCGCGCCGCACTCGCCCGCTTCGACAACCGCTGGAGGAACGTTGCCTGACACCGACCCGGGTTCACGCGAGACCGGCGGGCGCGGCACCGGCGTCGTCCTCCACGTCCCGCACGCCTCGCGCCTGATCCCCGCCGATGCGCGCGCGAGCATCGTGCTCGACGACGCCGCTCTCGAGGCCGAACTCGATCTCATGACGGATTCGTTCACGGACGTGCTCGCAGAGCGAGCTGTCGCGGCGCTCGGCGGTCGCGTCGACATCGAGGTTCTCGCGGCACCGGTCTCGCGACTGGCGGTCGACGTCGAGCGCTTCCCCGACGAGCGGGAAGAGATGAACGCCGTCGGGATGGGGGCGGTCTACACCCGCACCCACGACGGCTCACTCCTTCGAGATGCCGGCGATCCCAGCCTCGTGACGCGCTACGCGGACCCGCACGCCCGGGCGGTGCGCGACGCCGTCGCTCACCACCTCGAGCGCGACGGCGCGGCGGTGCTCCTCGACCTGCACTCCTACCCGTTGTGCCAGCTGCCGTACGAGATCGTTCCCGAGGGTTCGCCGCGTCCCGAGATCTGTCTCGGCGTCGACGAGGTGCACACGCCGCCGGAGCTCGTGGCGCTCGCGCGGGGAGCGTTCGCGGGATTCGACATCGAGATCAACTCGCCGTTCGCCGGGACGTACGTGCCGCTGGACTTCTACGGCATCGATCGCCGCGTGTCGTCGCTGATGATCGAGATTCGCCGCGATGTGTACATGGACGAGGCATCGGTCGAGATGCACGACGGTTCGTCGCGGGTCGTCCGAGCGATCGCTGCCCTCAACGAGGCGGTCGCCCCGCGCAGGTTCCGCTGACGGCGCCGAGCCTCACCTCGGCCGGCGCGCCGCCATCACCGCGTAAGCGGCTTGGCCGGAGGTGACCCCGAGAACCCGGGCGCTGCGCAGGGTGATCTCGGCGGCCTCCTCGAGCGAGACGAGGCCGTCGCCGGGTATGGCGGAGGCGACCAGCCAGCAATTGCGGAAGTGGCGGTCGGGTCGCCTCCAGCCGAATGCGACGAGCCGGTCGACGATCTCGGGAGGCATGGGCTCGTCGTACGGGCCACCCTCGCTGATCTCGATGTGGACGCCCGGTCTGCGCTCGTCGGCCCGGGTCCACTGCACGTAGCCCTCGCCGAACGTCACGGAGTCGTTCTCCTCCGGCCGACCACGTTCGGTCGAGCGAAGTCGGCCGGACAGCGCGTGGTGGGCTCCGTCGAGCGAAGGTCGGACGCTGAGGCCGGAGTCTTGAGTGGACCCGTCGGCATCCTCCGCAGCCCCGAACCCCGCCAGCGACCTGGCCAGCGCACCCCACGCCTCGTCGTCGTGCCCGAGCCGGAACGCCTCGGCGTACGCCTCGCGCAGCAGCGCCACGAGCCGCGAGTCCCCGACCTGGTAGCGCGCATCGAGCAGATGGTTCGCGTCGTGGGCCGCGTACATCGCGACCGCGTCGAGGAAGAGGGAGAGCGCACGGCTGAGCGACGGACGGCCGCGGGTGGCGACGCTCGGTGCGCCACCGGCCACGACGACGTCGAGCTGGTTGCTCCACAGTCGTCCGAACGCGCGATCCGGGTCGAGCGTGATGACGGTCCCGATGTCGGCGCCCTCGGCGTGGTCCCCGCCGTCCTGGGCGAGCGCCACCCGCAGGCCGGCAACCTCGTGGGCGAACCGGATGAGGTTGTCGTCGGTCAGGGAGGCGCCGACGATCACCAGGTGCTTCGTCATCATCAGCGATTGGACCACCGCTCCGACGGGCTTCCACCGGGAGTCGTAGTGAACGAACGCGCCACGGGTGAGCACGATCGAGCTGGGGTGGTCGACGTCCCCGTGCATCTTCAGTACCCACGGGCCTTCGGCCTCGACCCGCTGCCACGGCAGGACCGCGATCGCCCGGGTGCCGTCCACCCCTCCGGTGGACTCGACGGCTCGTTCGTACAGCTGGTCGTAGTTCGTCGTGACCGCGTTCGGAACCTGCATCCCGGCGAGCAGCACGTGCCCGAGACCGGATCGGCGGTCGCTCCGGATGATGCGGGTGACGCGCTCCCCGAGTGACTCGCCGTCCTCGTCGGCGAGCCGGCGGAGCTCGTGCTCGATGACCTCACCCTGGTCGAGCACGGGGAGGCTGGAGATCTCCTCCCACGTCAGGTCGGACTCGGCGTCGTCGAGGAGCCGTTGCAGCAGGCCGCCCCACGACGGCAGCCCTGCGCCCATGCTCAGGCCCGCACCGAAGAACAGGGCCGCCTCCTTGTTGGCGACCTTGGTTCCGAGCCCCCTCGCCTTGTCGAGAAGCTTGCTGCCCAGGAGGTCGGCGAAGGATCCTCGTCGGGCACGCGCGCGACGCAGGTGCTGCAGCACGGCGTAGTCCGAGCGCGAGGCGGTGACGAGCACGACGTCGACCCCGTGCGTCGCGGCGGCCTCGCTGAGGTGGGTGATGAGGGCGTCGGCGAGGCGTCCGCGGTCGTCCGTGTGGCCCCCGTGGCCGGACCCCAGCATCGGGAACGCCAGGAGAGGGAGCCGCAGGCCCGCCTCTTCCGCGGCCTTGCGCAGCTCTGGTCCGGACTTGCGCATCATGCTCGCGACGACGCGGGCCGCCAGCTCGCCGACCGCCTCCGGCGTCGGCGCGATCGAGTCGATGATCCAGGCGTCGGGGTGGGTGCTGGCCGGTGCCGTCTCGGGATGGACGCGCTCGACGGCGCCCGGTCCCCACGCTCGAGGCCGAAGTTCGGGCCACGCGACGTGCTCGGGCACGCCGGCCGCCGACTTCCACTTCGGATTGACGGAGAACCAGGCGTCGGACGGGATGACGACGGCGGTGCACCCCACCGTCTCCAGCCGGCTGTGCGCGACGAACAGGTGGCCGTACCGGGTCAGCGCTTCCACGAGCGCGGGGAGTTTCCGACCCACCTCGTTGTACAGATCGGAGAGGTCGTGCGACCCGCGGACGGTCTCGGCACGGCCGACCGTGCTGATGGTGACGGTGCCGATGTCGAGGTGGATCTCGGCGAAGCCGTCAGAGGTGTCTCCGACGGCGACGGCGGTCGGGTTGATCTCACCCGGGCGGCCGGGGTGCTGCCGGAGCAGCTCGGAGGCGGCCTTGTAGGCGAGGGCGCGGGGGGTGGCCAGCGGCGTCTGGGCCGGGCTCGCGAGACCGAGGCGGGACTCGAGGAGGAGCGAGGCCGCCCGGGAGGTTTCGGCGGCGGCGAGGTCGGTCCAGCGCAGCTCGGTCCCGTTGTCGACTCCGCTCGCGCCGACAGCGATGGCCTCGTCCTCGAATCGGAGCGCTGCAGCCGGGCCGCGCCGCTCCCCGGCGCTTCGAGCGCGGAGAGTCCAGACGTCCGGTTCGGGGTGGAGATCCAGCCCGTGCCCCCAACGCATGAGGTCACCGAGAAGCGCGACCGCGATCTCTCGTCTGCCGGCGGAGGTGCTCATACGGCGCTTGGTGAAGTCGGACCAGTCGAAGGAGGCGGTCATGGGTCCTCGTTCAGATCGAGTTGGGGCGGGCCTGGGTCGAGGGTAGCGACAGCTCGACTCAGCGCGACCGGGTACGCCTCGGTCCTGAGGCGGGGGTGTCCCGTTCCCCGTGCGAAACCTCTACGTATGGGTGAGACTCGATCGTCCCCGGTGGGCGGCCCTCGATCGGGTCCATGTCGTACCCCCTTGCTACGTTCTCGTTGAGACTCGGTAAGGGATCGGTTTTCTACTATCTGTGATGTGCTAGGGCAGGACCCGTTGGCGTCACGAAAGGGGTTGGGGTGGCGCACGGCTTCGACGACTGGAGCGACTGGAGCGCGGGGGCCTCGTCGACGCCGTCGAGCGCGTCCTCATCTCCCGATCCCGGCTGGTCGGGTGACCCTCAGGCCGCCGCCCGTCCCACCCTCGCGGCGGCTCGACCGCCCGTCCTGTGGCTCTGGCTCGCGCTCGCGTCGGGACTGCTGGGTGGCGCCCTCGCTCTCGCCCTCGGTCAATCCATCGTGATCGCGGTGGCGACGTGGGTCGTGGCGGGTCCGACGGCATTCGCCCTCCTGTCCCAGTTCACCTCACGGGACACCCGGCTGCGGTCAGCCCCTCTCTACGTGGCGCCCACCTGGGTCCCGCTGCTGTACCGGGCGACCGTCGTCGTCGCCCTGCTGGGCATCGCGTGCGCGGCCTGGCGCATCGCCGACTGGGCCGGTCGGACGTGGTGACCCGCTGGCAGCGCCTGCGAGGCGCGACGACGACCCTTGCCCTCGGGACCCTGGTCGCGGGCGCGTTCGTGGCCATGACGCCGGCGACCGCCTCCGCCGAGCCCACCGAGGGTGGGGCGCTCGGCGACTTCGGCGCCTGCCTGGGAAGCGCCGGAGCGGGCGATGTGCTCGTGCTCGTCGACGCGTCCGGCAGCCTCGCCGAGACGGATCCTGAGAACGACCGCGTGTCGGCCGCCACCTACCTCGTGGAGCGGATGGCCGCCACCGCCGCCAAGGCTGGATTCACGATCGACGCCGCCGTCGCCGAGTTCTCCAGCAGCCTCGATCTCATCCACGACTGGACCCCCCTCGACCCGGCGGGTACCGAGCGGGTGAGCACCGCCGTCGCCTCTCTGTCCGAGAGCAACACCGGGCGCGACACCGACTACTGGACGGCCCTCGAAGGCGCTCGCGCCGTGATGGCGGACCGCACCTCGGCCCTCGGCGGAGGCGATCGCTGCCAGGCCGTCGTCTGGTTCTCCGACGGCGCGTTCGAGATCGAGCCGGGCAGGGAGCGCCGGGGCGACGGAGCCCCTCCGTACGCCGCCGGGATCGATCTGGGAACGGCCGACGGACTGCAGGAGGCGTCCGACGCCGCAGCCGTCGACCTCTGTCGGCCGGGCGGGGTGGCCGACCAGCTCCGATCGTCGGAGGTCAAGCTCTTCGCCGTCGGGCTCTCGCCCGACGGGTCTGCCGAGCCGTTCGACCTGATGTCGGGGCTGGCGACCGGCGTCTCGGCGGGTGGCGTCGCCTGCGGAGCGGTCACGTCCCCGACGCCGGGGGAGTTCTTCCTGGCGTCGAACATCGACGACCTGATCTTCGCCTTCGACCGCTTCGCTGCGCCGGGGGAGAGCCCGCTCTCGAGCGAGGCCGGCATCTGCCAGGGGCAGGTCTGCGCGGAGCTTCGCCACACGTTCGTCCTTGACGACTCGATCACCAGCGTCGACATCCTCGCGGCGTCTGGGATCGACGGCGTGGAGGTCTACCTTCAGCCGCCCGGCGGCGACCCCGTCATGCTTCCGCGGGAGGCGACGAGCCAGCCCATCGCCGGAGCCGCGTCGACGTCGGAATGGGTGGCCGATCGCACGGTCGCCGTGGAGATGCTTCGATCTGCCGAGGGCTGGACCGGGCAGTGGGGTCTGATCTTCGTCGACCCGACCGGGACGAGCGCCGACCAGCTCTCGCGTGCGCAGATCCGGGTGGCCTCGGACCTGCGGCCGACGTGGACGGCGCCGTCCGACGCCGTGGTCCACGTGGGCGAGGTCCTCGCCGGGACCACCGTCGGCCTGGCGACGGCCGACGGCACCCCGGTCGACCCGGCCGGACTTCTCGGCCCAACCTCGGTGACGGCCAGGCTCGTGGCACCCGACGGCAGCGAGACCGTCGTGCTCGAGAACGCGAGCCCCGACCAGCTCGGACAGCCGCTCGATCTCGATCTGACCGCGGTGTCCCCGGGGCGGGCGACCGTGCGACTGGACCTCCAGGTTCGGACGGCTGACGCCACCCTCCCCGACGGCTCGGTCGCACCCGGGACCGACCTGACCCCGGTCCGCGTGGACGTGCCCCTGTATCTCGCGCCCCCGGTCGACATCCCGGTGGTGGCGACCACCCTGAGCTTCGGCACCGCCGAGGGACCCATGGACGCGACCCGGACGGTGCCGATCACAGGCGCCGGCTGCGTGTGGCTGGACCCGGCGTCGACCGCGGTGGTCGGATCGCCGTCCACGGTCGGGGAGGTGGCCGTCGGGTCGGAGCACGTCTCGCCGGAGACCTGTCTCGAGGCCGACGGCGAGGCGGGACTGCCCCTTAGCCTGACCACGGCCGAGGCGGGGAACGGATCCGTGAACGGCGCCGTCGTCGTCATGGCGGCGCCGGTCGGCGAGCCCGACCGGGCGGTCGCCACGGAGGTCACCTTCTCCGGCGACATGCGCCGCCCGCTCAACCGGCCACTCACCCTGGCCGTGTTCCTCGCCGCGCTGGCGCTGGGCCCGGCGATCCCGCTGGCGCTGCTGTGGGTGCTGAAGGCGCGCGGCGCCCGTATCCCGCGTCGAGGACTGCACGCCCAGCGCTACCGCGTGACGGTCGACGAGTCTGGTGTGCGTCGCGACGGCGCGGCACTCGCCTTCGGGTCGCGCGAGCTCGTCGAGCTCGTCCCGCGCAGCGGCGCCCGGGTGGTCGAGGCCGCCGGCGTCCGGCTGCGGCCCCGGACGGGCTGGTCGCCGTTCGGCGCTCCGGACGTCACCGTGGAGGCACCTGGCCTCATCGGTGTCACGTCCAGCCACCCCTCGCCCGGGAAGCGGATCGTTCTGCCCCTGGCGGTGCACAACACGTGGATCCTGCTGATCGATCCCGCGCGGGCGACGACGACGGACGCCGACGTGATCGTCCTGGTCGGGGCCGACGCGTCGGAGGACGTTCGCGCCCGGCTGCTGCAGGACCTGCAGGAGCGGGCACCTCGCGCGGCCGAGGCCCTGCGGTCCAGGGCGGCCGGCGCAGCCGACGGGAGCCCCGGGGCTCCGCCGTCGGGCACACGCGGTCGCGAGACGGCGACGGAACGGACGGAGGCACCCCCGCGAGCGGTGGTGCGCATGGTTATGACGACTGGAACTAGAGGGGTGGCAGGGCTGTGAAGCGAGTGCTCGTGGTGGGATGCGGCGGATCTGGCGGCGCAACGCTCACGTACATGATGGATCACCTCCGAGCGGAGCTGGCGGCCGTCGGGGTCGACGAGCTGCCGGCCGGCTGGGAGTTCGTCCACGTCGACGTCCCGGTCGCGACCGACTCGGCGACCACCGGGATCGGAACCGTCGCGGGCTACGGCGGCACCTACGTGCCCACCGGGCCGGCACAGGGCAACTACGGCGACGTCGACGCGAAGGTGTCGAACCTGCTCGCGGGCAAGGGTCACCTCGAGGAGCTCGAGTCCTGGACCCCGCTCGACGTCGACAACGTCCCGGTCGTGGTGACCCTCGGCGCGGGCCAGTACCGGTCGGTCGGTCGGATGATCACGCTCAGCAGCGCACCGCACGTCCTCGACAGGCTCCGGGAGGTCTGGCAGCGGCTCTCCCAGCCCGAGGTTTCGGGCGCGATGCAGGGAGCCGCCCGTGCGCTGGGAACCGGTGACTACCAGCCCGAAGTTCCCCGGTGGTGCTCGTGGTCGCCTCGATGGCCGGCGGCGCCGGTGCCTCGATGGCGCTGGACGTCTGCCGACTCCTGACCTTCCTTCCCGGGTACGACCCGGACATGGTCGGGGTGTTCATGTGCGGTGCCGACGTGTTCGACGGTCTCCCCAAGAGCCAGCGCGTCGGCGTCCGACCCAACTCGCTCGCCATGATGGGCGAGCTCGTCGCGGCCCAGAACGGCTCCGCGACGCCCCACGACAACGCGATGATCGAGGCACTGACCGGTCAGACGGCTCCCTCCACCCAGGTGTCCCGGACGTTCGCCCGGGTCTTCCCCGTCGGGGCCACGATCGGGGGATCGGGGGCCAAGCTCGGCGACGGTTCGCAGTCGACCGTCTACCGCGCTCTCGGCCGCGGACTCGGAGCTCTGGTGACGAGCGGGAAGGCGTTCGACGAGTTCGTGCAGTTCGACCTCCCGAATCCGAACCCGGCGGTCCTGGACTGGCAGACGTTCGGATGGGACCTGCCGACCTCGAAGTACGCCACCTGGATGGGCTTCGGCTACGCCAGCGTCAGCATGGGCCGTGACCGGTACGCCGAGTACGCGGCCCAGCGTCTCGCCCGCTCCGCCGTCGACCGCCTCGACGTCGGCCACCGCCGGCCCTCGGAGAGCAAGCCCGACTCGGAGGTGCTCGCCGGACTGGTCGAGCACCAGCGCTCGTCGGTGTTCGAGGCCGCGGGTCTCCCGCCGGGCGACGACTCGGGCGCGCTCGCGCAGCGCGACGTGATGGCGTGGTTCGACTCGACGCTGCTCCCGGCCGCCGAGCTTCGCGCGGGCGCCCAGGTCGTCGTGCGCTCGGCCACCGACGGGCGGCTCCCGTCGGGGTCGAGCTCGGCGGGAGAGCTCCAGCAGGCCGTGCAGTCCACGCTCGCCCGCATCCGCCCGGAGCTCGACGCCGGCGCGAAGGACCGCGCTGACGCCCGGATCTGGCAGTGGCAGAAGGAGCTGGCGGCAGCCACGGTCGCCGTCGTCGACGACGCCGTGGCTCGCCTCGGCATCAGGTACGCGCGCCGCCTCCTCGCCGAGATCGCGGCGCACAGCTCGCGCCTCGTCACGGCGGTCCAGCCGGTGACGGGACTCGCGACGATCGACCCGACCCGGGAGGCTGCCTCGGCCATCCCCTCGGTCGGTGTTATCAGCAACACCGCGGCGCTGACGGACGACGTCAGGGAGAAGCTCGTCCAGAACGTCGTGAAGTCGGTGCGCGGACGCGCTGCCGCCCGGGCGCTCGAGGTGCTCACCGACTATCAGGCGGGCATCGTCGAGCCCCTCGACAAGGCTCTCGCCAACCAGCTCGAGACCATCGTCAAGGCGCGCAGCACGCCGGCCGGCGCGGTCGGGGTGGCGCAGGTCGCGACCAGCGACTACGCCGCCTGGCCCGTCGAGGGCGCGGAGCCGCCGAAGCGGTTCGCCCGGGCGGTCACCGAGGTCCTGGTGACGAGCACGGAGACCTACGACCCGCAGTTCCGGGCCGACCTCGCGGCCTCCAACGTCGCGCAGGGGACGTACACCGACGTCAGCAGCGCGGTGGTCACCTCGTTGCTGCGCGGAGCCTGGTCCACCACGGCCTCGCGTCCGCTGCCGGGCGGCGTCATCGGAACGACGCGCGACTGGGTCTCGCCCGCGTTCAAGGTGGACCCGGACGGCAACCCGCTCGTTCCCACCGCCGCTGCGTTCGCGCTGGCGGCCTCGCCGGCCGACGTCGTGGGCCGCGCTCGCGACTTCGTCTCCCGTCCCAACGAGTCCTTCGCCCAGTTCGTCGAGCAGGGGCTCGGGGCCTACGTGACTGATGCCACGGTCCGCGACGCCGAGAGGGCGGACCGCGCCCGGCAGGTTCTCGACTGCTTCGACCGCGCGCTCAAGCTGGCGCGCCCCCTGGTCGGCGCTGACCCGGCCCTGGTCAAGCTGTTCCACCCCGGGCAGGAGATGAGCTTCCGCTACAAGTTCTCGCCGATCCCCCTCGCCGGGGTGCTGGAGAAGGATCTGGCCGGACTGCTGCAGGGTGGCCAGGTCGACCGCACCTCGGTGGCGCTGCTCGCTCGGGCGATGGAGCCGACGGACGCGGTCTTCCGCTCCGTCAGCATCTTCGGGAGCTTCGGGCACCACTACGCCCCGGTCTGCTACGACTCGCTCTGGGAGCCGCTGGTGGCGGACTGGAACACCACGGCGGCCGAGGGCCGACACGACTGGTGGCAGTGGCGCCGCAGCCGGCCGCTTCCCGCCGCGCTCCCCGTCACCGAGTCCGAGCGTCGCGCGCTCGTCGGCGGCTACCTCGTCGCCCGGATCTGCGGCGCGCTGCAGATCCCGGAGCGGGAGTCCCGCTTCCACGAGGTGCCGAACGTGCCGGTGCGGATCTACCAGCCTGCCGGCTCGGCGAGCCGTGGCTGGCTCGAGTTCCCCCACCCCCTGCTCACGCCGCCGCGCGCGGCCAACTTCGGGGCCAACGGCTGGCTCGCCGCGCTGCTGGAGTCGGTCCTGCTCGCCTATGCCACGGCCTCGCAGAGCGTCTCCACCGCGCCCATCGAGCCCTACCGCGCCCTGCGGCGGTGGTGGGACGACTCCGAGCAGTTCGCGAGCCCGACACCGATCGCCGCCGGGCGGGCGTTGGTCGAGTGGGCGAGGGGAGCCGACGTGCCCGACGGCCGTCCGGCCGTCACGGGTGCGGACCCGATCGCGCGGATCGACGCCGCTCGCACGTGGCTGTCCGAGGTGCGCGACGCGTTCGGGACGCACTTCATGCGGACGGGTCAGCAGGGTGCCCCGGGCGGGGGCCGTTACTCGTCCGTGGCCACCCGGGAGGACGTCATGACCCTGCCGTTCATCCGCGACCTGGCGGCGGACCACTACTGGGCCACGGGCGTGCTCCTGAACCTCCTGGACCAGGTCGAGGACGAGCTCAGGTCGAGTGCCCCGGCCGCCACTCCCGACCAGAAGTCCGAGACCCGAGGCTCCGCTCCGCTCGAGATCCCGGGCCTGTGAGCGTCCAGGCGGTCCTGCTCGGAGGCAGCGGGGCGTCGGAGGGTCTGCGGGACGTGCTCGTGGACTACTCGGCGGCCGGTCTGCTCGAGGACTTCATCTGGGTTCCGCTGACGAGCGTCGGTCCGGACACGCGGTGTCTCGTCGTCTCGGCCGGCACGGTCACGACGGCGCGACTCGTGGACGTCGTCGCCGACGGTCTCGGCCAGGAGGTGCGCTTCGCGGCGATCACCGCGCTCACGACGGGTTCTCGGTCGCCCGGGTCGGCAGAGATCAACACGGTCGAACGGTTGCTTCCGCTCGGAGCCGGGCGCCGCTACCGCGTCCTCCTGACGGGAAGCGAGGGTGTCGACGGTGACGTCCGGGACGCCGTGCTGGGCGGGTGGCACAACGTGCTGCTCGCGCCCGAGGACTCGGACGCGCCCGGGGCGGGACAGGTGCTGCTCGGGCGGAGCCGTCCCCCGCCGAGATCGGGCGCGTGCTCGCGCCCCGGCTCGCGGCACTCCTGGGCCTGTGGGTGGGTCAGGACCGGGCTCCCCTCGACGACGAGCAGCCGTCGCCGGGTCCGCAGGTGCGCTTCTTCCGTTCGTTCACGCGATTCCTGGACGGTGCCGACCTCGAGCGACAGCTCAAGGTGGCCGTCCTGCCCGCGCCGGGGCGCCTCCACGCCCCGATGATCGGCGGCCAGCCGGCGCAGGACGTGCCCAACCCGCGCGCCGCCTCGGGCGAGATGGCCGACCGCATCTGGGCCCGGCACCGCCGGGTGCTGGACGGCGAGCGCTCACCCCGAGGGGTCGCCAGACCGGAGCCGCGATCGTGGCGGCTCGCGGTCCGGCTGTTCGCCTCGTTCGTCCTCGCCAGCCTCCGCAACGCCCCCGGCGCCTGGCTCGCCAAGGCCAAGGCCGCGGTGGCGTCCTCCGCGGCCGCGGCCGTCCACGACGTCGTCTACGGCTCCGGCTCTGCGTACGACGTCGTGGTCGCCGGCCGGTTGCCGGACGGTCGCCCGGCCCAGTGGCACGAGGTTGCCGACGCGGTCGGCGACCTCTCCTCCGCACTCACCTCGAGCGGCCACCTCACGCAGCAGCCCGCGCCGAGTCCGCTCGGCGAGCTGTGGAAGGACGTCGTCAACGGCGCCCTCACGCTCGGCGATGCGGGACGTCGCGATCCGGCCCTCCCGCCCGTGACGGTCGGGGCGGCCTCGCCGTGATCTCCGACCCGTCCGCGATCGTGCCTGACCCGACCGACCGCTTTCAGGTGTCGAGCGGCCCGGTCGAGGCGCGGCTCGGCGTGAGCTCCATCCCGGCGGCGGACGTGCTCGCCGCCAAGCGCCTGAGGTCCGAGCTCCAGCAGCTCGAGACGACCGACGTAGCGACGGACGCCGCACGGGTGCGCGAGCGGCTCGAGAGCTGGTACCCCCGCCGCTCGTCCTCGTTCTCGACCGCGTTCGCGAACCCGCTCGCCCAGCGACTCAGCGAGGTCACTGACGAGATCGCCCGCCTGCTGGCGGTGCTCAAGCGGCTGTCGGGGTCGGCAGCCGTCGGTGTGGACGAGGTCCGTCACCAGCGCGCCCTCGGCCGCCGGGTGCTGCTGACCGGGGTCGTCGGTGTCCTCCTGACGGGGCTGGGCTACTACCTGGTCAACCGCCTCGCCGACGGCGCCTGGGAGGCCTGGGTCGCCGTCGTGCTCCTGCTCGTGGCCACCGTGGCGGCGATGCTCGTGGTGTTCACGCACGGCCAGGCCGCGTTGTTCCGCGCGTTGAACTCGATGGAGACGGCGCAGTCCGAGCTCGAGCTCACGCGGGCCGACCTGGGCTTCGCGATCTCCCACCACCGGCAGCTCGTCTCCGCCTACCGGCAGTTCCAGTCGTGGTCCGCCATCCTCGGTGAGGTGCTCGCCCGCCCGTTCGGCGGTGCGGACGCGACGGACGAGGCCGCCGACCACTCGCTCGAGGGACTGCCGCGCTCGGTGCGGCGCGGTGCTGCCGCGGGTTCGCCGTCGGGACTCGGCTACGTGAGCGTCGACCTCCGCCGCCGGCACCTGCAGCAGGGCTGGCTGACCCGTCCGCTCGAGGCGGTGCAGGAGGACGGCGTGCGTCGTCTCGGACCCGAGGCCCAGCACCTCCGCGAGGTTCCGGACGCGATGTACACGGCCTCCGGTCTGGCGTTCCTGCCCGCCTGGACGCGGGTGGTCCTCGAGCGCGGTGTGGGAGAGGCACCCGCCGAGGTGGTCTGGCAGGAGGTGCGCGACGAGCTGCGCGACAACCCCACCGGTGCGCGTAGCACCCTCGTGGAGACCGTCCGCGACCACGGACGGGAGGAGTCGCTGGACGCCTTCCTCGGGGCCCTGGCCGGGCCGCAGAGCGCCCGGCCCTTCCCCCACGCGGTGCTGGTGCCCGGCGCCCGCGTCGGAGTGGCCCCCGTGCCCCAGGCGCCGATCGTCACACGGGCGTCCATCGGCCTCAGCTCGTGGGTCACCGTCAGCGAGCTGTCGGAGGGCTTCAACAGCTGGGACCTGCTCCAGCGCGGGGCGACGGCGACCACGGTCGCCGAGCCGCGGACCGCACCCGAGCCGGGTGCCGACGCCTCGACGACCGACACCCCCTCCGGACGCGCCGCGACGCAGCCGGAGGTGGACATCGATGACTGGACCTACTGAGCGGACCGTCGGCTGGACGGCCGCCGCGCGCACGATGCTCGACCTCGACCCGGAGAGAAACTCATGACCGCAGAGAACGCCCTCCTCACGTGGCTGGAGGAGAACCGCAACCGGGTCGGTGTCAGTCTGAAGGCCTCCCAGCTGCGACTGCTGGCTCGCGCGAAGACCTACTCGCCCGCCGAGATCGAGACGAAGCTGCCCGGCCCGGCCAAGCAGTTCGCCGCCGAGCTCGCCTCGGTGCTCCGCCCCTTCTCGGAGACGACGGAGGCCGGCGACGCCGCGCCCGAGCCGCAGCCGAGTACACCCTCGACCCCAGCGGTTCCCCCGCCTCCTGCGGCCGCGGCGTTCTCGGAGCGCCCTGCCGCGGCTGCGGAGGCGGCCGAGGAGTACTCGTTCGGCACGTACTTCCCCCGAACGCTCGCGACGGACCTCCCCGAGGCCGAGGTGCTGCAGGCCGAGGGCTTGCTCAAGCTCGCCTGGCGGGACAGGTCGGAGCACGACGTCGTGAGGTACCGCATCGTGTCCTCGCACGCCGGTCCGCCGTACCACCCGGATCGCGCCGATCCCGTTGCCGTGACGCGGACGCCGACGGTGGTGGACCAGGCCCCGTTCCTTCGCGCGGTCCGCTTCTACACGGTGTGGGCCTACGAGGGCCGCACCCTCGAGGAGGCGCTGGAGTCGAGCCCGCGTCAGGTCGCGCGAGCCACGGCCGTCGCGCAGGTGGCCGTCGAGCTGAAGCAGACCTCGCACGGTGCGGTGATCGCGAAGTGGACCGCTCCGGAGGGCGTGGAGGAGGTCCGGCTCTACCGGATGCTTCCGCACGAGGCGCCCTACGCCGGCACGGACCTGCAGTACCGGATCCAGGACTCCGACACCCTCCTGCGGGGCTTCGTCGACCGTGAGGTCGAACCCGGCCGGACGTACGTCTACCGGCTCGTCGCCGTCGCGCGGGATCAGCACGGCAACCTGCTGCGCTCCGAGCCGGAGGAGCTCACGATCGAGGTCCCGGCGCAGCTGCGCGCGATCGACGACCTGGGAGCACGGTTCCGCGACCTGGAGACCGGCGTGCGGGTGGTCGATCTCTCGTGGTCCACGCCCGGCAACGGCGAGGTCCGTCTGTACATGACGGACAGGGAGCCCGACGCCCGTGCCCTGGACGGGGAGTGGGAGGACCGCCCCGAGCTCCTGACCCAGATGGGCCTGTCCCCGGACGCGGTCCAGGCCTATCCGTTCGGGCCGACCGAGAGTGGCCTGACGGAGATGCGGGGCGTCGACTGGCGTCCCGGGAGCACTCGTCTCTACTTCACCCCGACCGTGAGCCTCAACGGCATGCTGCGGGTCGGGCGCTCCCGCTCGCTGGTGAACTCCCTCCCTCCCACCGGAGCCGAGCTGACCGAGCGCGTCTCGCGTCAGGTGGTCCGGTTCGAGTGGCCTCCGGGGGCGGCGTCGGTGAGCTTCACGCAGGGCCCGGTCGGGGGCATCCCTCCGAACCCGGCCGCCGGCGCGGCCTACGAGGTCAGCGCGGCGCAGTACGCCGAGCAGGGCGGCTTCACGTTCCCGCAGCGCCTCGCGCCGCGCGGGTGCCAGGTCTACCTCTGGGGCGTTGCTCACGACGCCGGCCAACAGTTCCCCAGCACGGTCGTCCGTCTGCAGTACCCCGGCCTCGCCGTCGCTCACTACCGGCTCGCGCTTCGTCGCGCCGCCGTGTGGAAGCCGGGATCGGTCACCGTGACGGTCTGGACCGAGGACGAGGTGCTGCCGCCGGCGCGCTTCCTCCTGGTGCACAACCCCGACCGTCTTCCGCTGTTCGACCACGACAGCGGGCCGAACGGATCGAGCATCCCGGTCCGTCTCGCGGTCGAGGACGGCGCAGCACCGCAGCCGATGTTGGAGACGCGAGCACCGATCCGGCGGGACGACCAGCCGACAGCCTGGGTCGGCGAGATCGGGAAGCGCACGGGCTGGTTCCGTCTGTTCGCTAGCACGCCTCCCAACCACCCGCCCCTGGCTCTGCTCGATCCACCGGCCAGCCAGCTCCGTCTCGCATGACGACTCGGACTGCTGCCCTCCTCTACACCTCGGCGGACGCCGAAGGAGCCCGAGGCGGGGGATTCAAGGTCACGTCCTCGCGCGGCGACCTCGAGGAGGGCGAGCTCGACGAGCTCGCCCGGTACCGGCCGGTGGCCGGCGGCCTCGACGACGAACCGCTGCCGCAGTTCGCCACCCCGGAGCAGGTGGCGGCGGGCCCGCGAGCGCTCGACTACCGGGCCGCCCTCGACGGCGTCGCGTGGTGGCACGTCGCTCCAGCGGGCTCCGA
The DNA here is from genome assembly GCF_003121705.1 of Serinibacter arcticus. NCBI lineage: Bacteria > Bacillati > Actinomycetota > Actinomycetes > Micrococcales > Beutenbergiaceae > Serinibacter > Serinibacter arcticus. The sequence goes on from NZ_PYHR01000002.1 coordinate 2,589,908, forward strand.
CGCCACGGGACGCGGCTCCAACCAGGTGATGCACGTGGCGTTCGCCTCGGGACCCCTGCGCCATCGTCCCGTCGAGCTCTGGCGGTCGTCCGACTGGATGACGCCGTTCGGCAGCGACCAGGTCGCGGCGGCCTCCCTCGGGTCGGCGCTCCTGCCGACGGCGCAGGCCGGCCTCAGCCGCGAGGCCGTCCTCGACGGACTCGCCGGTGGTCGCGCCGACGCCCTCGAGACCCTCCTCGTGGTGGTGGACGTCGTCGTGCGTGCACTCGAGACCGGTGAGCTCGTGCTGCTGGCCGTGGACGACGCCGACGACGCCGCCTGGTGGGTGGCCGCGGTGACGCACCTCCTGCCGCTCGCGAGCGCGCAGCGCGTGACGTTCTCGATCCCCGCCGACGCGTCCCAGGGCGCCGGGCCGCTGATCCAGGTGCTGCGCGACGACGCGATCCTTCTGGGGTGTGTGGTCCGCTCCTCGCTGAACCTCGACGAGGTGCCCGCCGACGTCGTGCTGGTGGACACCGCCGCACCCGTGGTGCTCGGTCTCGGTGGTGAGGACCACCAGGTGGGTGCCCGGCGGGTCGTGGCGACGGAGATGTCGGCGCTCGCCCTGGAGCTCCTCGTGGACCCGGACCTCGCCGGCGCGGCGATGGACTGGGTCGACCAGACGCTCGCCCCTGCGGTCGAGCCGCGCTGGGCCCTGGCGGCGTCGCTGCTGCGCGATCCGGAGCGCTACGCCGATGCTGCCGCGGGGGCTGCTCGACTCCTCGTGATGCACGCCCCGCCGGCCGTCCCGGCAGAGCTGGCCGAGGTCGGGCGTCAGGCCCTGGATGTGCTCGTGTCCAACCGTGACGCCGAGCAGCTCTGGGCGCTCTACGCCCAGCTGGCCCCCACGAACGCCTTCCGCCCGTCGGTCGCTCTGGCCTATGTCCGACGCGCCCTGGTCGAGCCGTCGTGGCTGAACCGTTCCGTGGTCCCTGCCCCGGACGGTCCTCTTGAGGTCCCGGACGGGCGTGAGCTGCTCGAGGGGCTCGCCGACAGGAGTCGGGCCGATGCCGGCGCCGTTCCCCAGCTGGCGGTGCTGAATGCCGTCGCCCTGCTCGCCGAGGTGGGGGCGGTTCGACCTCAGGCGCCGGCGACGGTCGAGGACCACGCGGCCCTGGAGCTCCTTGCCGACATCGTGAGGCCGCTCATCGCCGTCGATGTCTCGTCGCCGGCCTGGGATCTTCTGCACGACGCCCCCGCCCCGGTCGTGCTCCGCCGCACGCTGGCGACGCTCGCTGTCGAGCTCGTGCAGGCCGACGCCGCCGTGAGCGCATGCCCACTCGGCGAGCGGCTCGACGAGCGGGTGACCACGTGGTTGCTGCCCGATCTCCGTGACGTCCTGGCCACCCCGGATCTCGAGGATCAGCTGGTGGCCGAGCGGCTGGTTCGGGCATCGCCGACGTTCCCGCCCCGCAGCGTCGAGCTCGCGCACGCCTTCGAGGCCGCCGTGCTGGACCGCGAGCGTGGGGGTGCCCGCGCCGCGGTGCTCGACCGCTTCGGCGAGCTGGACGCACCGGTGGCAGCGTCGATCCTGATGCGGCGCTCCCTGTACCGGCGGCACTGGCTGACGGACAGGGCGTACGTCACGTTCCTGCTGACGGCACCGTGGGACACGACGGTCGAGACGCTGTGTCGCGGCATCGAGGGCCGCACGGTGAGCGTCGTTCGTGACGCCGCCTTCCTCCGGTTGAGGTCACGTCAACGCCTCTGGCTGCAGGGCGATCCGAGCGTCGAGCTCGTGTCCACCGTCACCACCGTCCTTCGCAGCGCACCGACGATCGTCTCGGCCGCCGACCAGCAGCTCCTTGCCCTCCTGCAGGCGGTCCACTGCTGGGCCGAGATCGGGTGGGCCGGGCGCTCCCTCGAGATCGGGACGGACGGGGCGATGATGCAGGTGCTCGACAGTCGGACGTCGATCGCCGTCCAGGATGAGCTGGTCAGGGTGTGCGGCGCCGTCCCGGTGCTGGTCGCCTATCTCAGCGCGCTGTGGCACATCCCGCCGACGCCGAGGATCGGGATCGTGGTTCAGGGTGACGACGGCGAGCAGCCGATGCTCGAGGTGCTCGCCCGCCGGACGCTGGCGGAGGCGGACGACCTGTCGGCCCTGATCGCGAGCGTCCAGGCAAGGTTTCGCCCCAGGATCGCAGGAGCTGCCGTCGACGAGGCGCTGCAGCAGCTGGCTCCGCGCGGCGCGCGGCTGGCGCAGGGCGGACAGAAGCTGGTCGAGGGGGTTCGCGGCCTGTTCGGCCGCCAACGCTCGGAGTACGAGGAGAAGAGCTGACGATGGTGTATCACGAGCTGGTGGCGGGGACCGGGGCCGATCTCTCGGCCGGTGCGCTGGAGATCCGGCTGCAGGTGACGCAGTCCCTCGCCTCGACCACACGTGTCGAGGTCCGGTCGACCGACGGCGGGGAGGCGGCCGGCCTGATCCGGCACCTCCCGCTGGTCGTGGCCTTCGCGCACCTGGAGCAGGGCGTGCGGGTGTCCGCGTCGAGCAGCAGCGGGTTCCCGGCCGGGGCCGAGGTGACGATCAGCATCCGCGTGGAGGCGCCCGGTCGACGCAGCGACGAGGTCGTCGCGGAACGTCTGCAGGTCGGTGGTCAGCGCGAGGCTGCTCTCGTCGACATCGCGACGACGGACGGCGGTCTGCGGATCAGCCTGCCCCGGGCGGATGCCGCTCTGGGGTCGGTGGCGGACCACGCGCGCGGCGTGGCCCGCTCGTCCGGGCTTCCGTTCGTCCGACCGACGCGCGTCGTGGTCGACGCCTCCGCCTCGATGGGCGTCTACGCCCGCGACGGCCGGCTCGCCACCGCGGCCGCGATGGTGCAGGGGGTTCTGGCGTCCGCCGACGTCGACGTGACCTGGGTGCTCGCAGGACGCGAGATCTCGGCCGTCGCCGCCGAGCCCGGTGTCGACCTGCCCGATCGCCTCGCCTCGGCCGTGGCCACCTCCGCCCTCGTCGGGAGCTCCAGCCTCGAGCAGGCGCTGACGGCCGACCCGACGTCGTGGGTCATCACGGACCTTCCCCCGGCCGGGTGGGAGGCCGACACCGGTGGTCGTGTCCTGACGCTCGCCGATGCGCTCGACTCCCGGCCGGGAGTCCACCACCTTCCGCCCACGCCCGCGGGCCCGGAGGGCACCGATCGCCGTCGCGACGCCGTCCTCGCCCTGCTCGCCGACCAGTCCGCCCGAGGAGAGGTCCGATGACCGCCAAGTGCCCGCAGTGCTTCCACGACAGCCAGCCCGGGCTCGGCGCGTACCAGTGCGCACGCGCCTGCACCCGAGTGCACAACCCGGGCTCCTCGAAGGTGCTCGGTTACGACGTGTACCTTCCGCCGGGCCTGCGGTGGTCGCCTCCGCAGGACAGGAAGCGGGCGGGTGAGCGGCCGGAGTGCCCCCGCTGCAAGGGCCCCGCTCGACCGGCATGCCAGACCTGCAACTTCGCCTTCCCCGATCGCTGGCTCGAGGGCTCGACCGCGTGCATCGCCCTCGCCGGCCCGCGGTCGACCGGCAAGTCCGTCTACATCGCCGTCCTGGTCAAGGAGCTCACGCGACTGGCGATCTCGCTCGGCGGGATGCTGCAGGCGCAGAACGAGTACACCCAGCGCCAGTACGAGTACTACGAGCACCAGCTGTTCAAGGAGCGCCACCTCATCCCGGCCACGAGGCCGATGGGTCCGAGGGACGGGGTGCACGCCCCGCTGATCTACTCCCTCGGTGTCATCGCGGGCAGGGAGCGCTTCGTCGCCATCCGCGACGTCGCGGGCGAGGACCTGGAGCAGGCCGCGGTGTCACGCCCGGAGTGGTTGACGTTCCTCGGGCGGGCCGACGGGATCGTCCACCTCGTCGATCCTTTCGCGGTCCCCGAGGTCCGCGACAAGCTGCACGGCATCGTGCCGACCACCGGACTCGCGGGGGCGGCCGTTCCGCCGGTCAACGTGCTGCTCAACGTGCTGGGTGCGGTGTCCGCCACGCCTCCCGGGGAGCGGCCGCGCTACGCGCTGACCCTGTCCAAGTTCGACGTCATGCACCGCCTCGCCGAGGTCGAGGACACCACGTGGCGCCGGATCATGACGAACCCCGGCTCGGCGATGTCCTGGGACGTCCCGCCGGAGGGGATCGCCTCCGTGTCCGGCAAGGGCCTCACCTGGAACATGCAGGGGGCGGACCTGATCGGTCAGGAGATCGCGGGAGTCCTGGGGCTGCTCGGGGAGACGAAGCTGCTCGGCGCCCTCCAGAACGCCCCCGGCGGCGCGCCGGAGTACCGGCTGTTCGCCGTCTCGGCGATGGGCGCCGCCCCGGAGGCAGCGCGGCCCAACCCGCGCGGCATCACGCCCTTCCGAGTGCTCGACCCGGTCACCTGGATCCTGGAGAAGGCCTGGGCCTGAGCGGGACGGTCAGGGGGTGGCGGCCAGGGCGGCGTCGATAAGCGGCTCGTCCGGGCACTGCCCGAGCACACGCTGCATCGCCTCCTGCTCGGCCTGCGTGACGCGGAGGCCGTAGGCGACCTTCACGCTGACCTGGCGAGCGACGTAGGTGCACCGGAACTCCCGGTGCGGCGGGAGCCAGGTCGCGGCGTCACCCGCGCCCTTCTGCTGGTTGGTCGGGCCGTCGACGGCGAGCAGGTTGAGGGGGTCGTTGCCGAACTGGTGCCGGGTGGCCTCGTCCCACTGCTGTGCGCCCATCGCCCAGGCGTTGCCCATCGCCACCACGTGGTCGATCTGCACCTCGGAGGAGGTACCGGACCCGCGCACGAAGGCGATCTCGACGCCGGTGTAGGGATCGAGAAGACGTCCGGACTCGACGACGCACCCCTGGGTCCCGTCGCGCAGGACGACGTCCACGAGGTCGCGGCGCAGGACGTCGTTGCGGACGTCGCATCCGTTGCGATCGTGATCGACCGACCGGTAGGCGAAGAGGTCTCGGTCGTAGCCGGTCATCGGCGCCCTCCCCGCGACCTCCAGCGACGCGACGGCGGACAGCGCACTGGCGGGGTCCGGAGCCGGGTTCGGTTCCGGGGCGGGCTCGGGCGTCGGGGGAGCGACGACCTCGGGCGCGGCGTCGGGCGACGTCGTCTCCGCCGGCGACTCCGACAGCGAGGGATCGGGGACCGCTTCGGGAGTGGTGGGGGCGACGTCCGGCGTCGCGGGCTCCGCGACGGTGGACGACGGCGCGGAGGGCGCCGTGTCGACGTCGTCGCCGGGCAGCGCGACGGCGATGAGGGCACCGACGGCGGTCGCGCCGGCGATCGCGGCGGCTGACCGTCGCCACCACGTGTGGCGGGGAGCGGGCGGCGGGGAGGTGGGCTCATGCTTGGAAGTCATCGCACCATCAGGGATCGAGTTGAGGGGCCGGCTCGGTCGTCGTCATCGAAGCGTTCTCGCCCCCAGACGGGGGAGCCCACGCTGGGCCAGTGACAGGTAGTCGGAAGGTTCGAGCAGCTTCTTGGGGTCGAGGTCCTGACGGAGCTCGGCGACGAGGTACTCGAGCGCTCGGCCCTGCCAGAGGCCGTTGTGGACGAACGCCTCGACGGCGCGGTGACCGAAGGGGTGCGTCTCCTGGTGCCGGTAGGGGAGGTCCTCCTTCAGCAGCGCTCCGTCGAACACTCGCGTCCGCCGATCCATCAGGTCACCCGGAGGTCGACCCGCGTAGACGTAGAGCTTGAAGTTGTGCGATCCCTCGACGAGGAAGAACTCCCCGCAGTCGACGACGATGACGGCGGTGTGGCGATCGGTCGGGTAACGGCTGATGTCGGCCTTGTAGCCGCCGAGCTGGCGATTCACGGAGTCGCGGGCGTTGTCCCCCATGATGAGGCGGGTCTCGAGCACGACCTCCGACTCGTACAGACCGAGCAGGAACGTCTTCCGCGCGGGGAACATCCGCTGCAGGTCGTAGCGACCCTCAGATTCCCCGAAGCGTTCCACGGCATCGAGGAAGACCTTGAGGTCCTCGATGCTGAGCCAGCGCCGCATCGTCCGCACGCACTCGGAGGGGAGCGGTTGCCACCACCGGGCCCAGCGCGGCGTGTGTTCGAGCCTCGGGTCGCCTGCGACGTCGAGGATCGTCCTGAGCCACCGATCCGACGGACGGGTCGAGGTGCGGCTGGTCATCGCCTGGACGACGAGATGCCCGAACTGCAGCCCGTCCATGCCGGCGGCGTGGACGAGCGCCGTGTCGGAGAAGTCGTCGAGGAAGTCGAGGTCCTCGGGTCGAGCAGGATCGACGGTCCGGATCCGTTCGAGGTAGATGGCCTGGCGCAGGAGCTGTCCGAAGCGGCCGTCGGTCGCGCCCAGCAGGCCGTGGCTTCGGAGCCACTCGTCTAGCGAGACGTCCCGGGCTATCACCTCGCCGGCGACGGTCGACGGTCCGCGCTCGTCGGTCATCACGTCGCCCCGACGCCGGAACGCGGTGAGGAGGTCGGCGCCGCTGGGCTTGCCTGCAGGGACAGGAAGCGCGCCGACAGCGGCCCGAACGATCGCACCGAGCTCGGCGAACAGCCCCACCTCCCACTCGTCGAGGAGGTCGAAGTACGTCAGGTGCAGGTGTGCCAGAGCGATCGTGAGGAGTCGTCGGGGTCGATCGTGGGTCGGTGTCACCATCTCCCGGACGAGGGCGCCCCGCATCGTTCGGGCGGCCAGCTCGCCGTCGTGCTGCCAGACGTCGACCAGGGCGCGGGCAGTCTGCCGCTCGTGGAGTCGTGCGCGGAGGCCGTCGATCTCGCCTCGTTCGAGGAGGGACCTCACCTCGGCGACCCGCTCGTCGAACCCCCGGCCCGTCCCGGCGGTGCGGGCGACCTGGCGCGCTCCCGTCGTCAGGACACCCCAGCCGGCCGGCGTTCGCGCCGGCCACGCGGGAAGGTCACGAAGCGCTGGGGTGGCGAGCCTCACCCGTCCTCCTCGGCACCGGCCACCCGGGCGAGGTCGTCGGCGCTGGGCTGCTGGACGGTGAAGCGGATCTCGATCCGACGGTTCGCCGCCTGCTCCTCGGGGGTGTTCTGGGCCGCGGTGGCGGGACGCGTCTCGCCGTATCCCGACACGGAGAAGAGGGGGCTGCCGTCGGCCCGCTGCATGACGGACAGCTGCGAGGTCGGCCCCGGGTCCAGGCGCCACAGCTGCCACAGGGAGATGGCACGGAAGGCCGACAGGCCCCAGTTGCCGGTGCCGTCGAGGCCGCCGAACGCCCGGTTGTCGGTGTGCCCCTCGACGAACACCGTGTCGAGGGAGCGGAAGCGATCCCCGGAGGCGAGCGAACTGGCGATCGTCCTTCCGATCGCCAGGGCCGTCGGCTGGAATTCCGGCTTGATCTCGTGCGCACCGTCGTCGAAGCCGAGGACCTCGGTGGGGATGCTGAGCACGGCGTTGTTGTCCGAGACCGAGACGGGTATCCCCTGGGACTGGAGGTCGTCCGCGATCTCGACGACGACGGCGCTCCTCACGTCCTCCGTGGCGCTGAGCGCCCCGATCTGCTCGGAGAGCGCGAGCTGCTGCTGGGCCGCCCGCTCCTGTTCGGCGACGAGCGCCTCCTCGGCCCGGGTCAGCTGGAGGACGAGCACGATGACGGCGAGGATGAAGACGATCAGGAGCGCCGTCATCAGGTCGGTGAACGAGATCCAGTAGGGATTGGACTCCTCCGCGGAGCCTCGGCGTGATCGGAGGGCCCTACGCACGGGCCGGCTCCAGCTTCTGCTCGAGGCCGTCCACGACCTCGGCCAGCGCCTGGCTCGTGGTCAGCATGTGGCTGGCGAACTCGCGCGAGTGCGTGTCCCACTCGGCCATCCGCTCGCCGGTCTGCCTCGAGACCTGCTCGCTGTAGGCGGCGAGCCAGTCGCCGGTCGCCTTGTTGAGCTGCTCCACCTCGGACCGAAGGCCAGTGAGGAACTCGCGCTGCGACTCGCGCAGCAGCTCGAAGGTCGTCCCCGCCTCGAGAGCGGTCTTCTCGACGCCGTCGAGGGTGCGCTCCGAGGCCGCGCCGAGCTGGTGGAGCCGCTCGGTGTACGTGGTGAGGGCGTCGGTGGCCTCCTTCTGGGTGGCGGCGATCTGCTGACTTCCGACGGCGACGGCTGTGAGGCTCGTGTCGAGCCGCGACGCCGTGCCTCCGAACGACTCCGCGGTCAGGCCGAGGGTCGACGTCGAGTCGGAGAGCGAGGCGGAGGACCGCTGGAGCTCGGAGGCAGCGGAGCTGAGGTTGTGGCTGAGAGCCGCGACCGACCCCTCTATCGAGGACACGAGCTGGGAGACGAGCGCCGTGAGCGCGTCCAGCTCGGAGCGGAAGGCCCGCGACTGCTCGGAGGCGGCGGCGGACTGGGCCGCCGTCGCCTCACGGAGCTCGCCCATCGCCGCGACGATGGAGTTGGATGCCTTCGTCATCTCGAGGGCCTGCTGCTCGCCGAGGGTGCGGAAGCCATCCGAGAACTTGCCGACGAGGTTCTCGAAGACGTACGCCGACTGGCTGGAGGTTCGGTCGGCGAGTGCTTCCATCGACGGCGCGATCGATGTCTCGATCGCGCGCGTGAGCGAGTCCTGCATCGCCTTCGACATGCCGGTGACCGTCTCGTGGAGCGCCGCGGCGATCCGATCGGGCAAGCCCTCGAGGGCGTCCGCCGAGCTCCGTGTGTTGCCCTGGATCAGGACCAGGGCGCTCTCGGGCGAGTGCTGCTGGAAGTACTGGTCGACCGTGTGCTGGAGCTTGCCCGCCCGACCGGCGAGACGTCCGGTGCAGAGCTTCTCCGTGATGTTGACGACCAGGCTCATCGCGACGCCCCAGACGGACGCCGTGAAGCCGAGCGCCGCACCCGCGACCATCGATTCGATCCCCGCCCGCAGGGATTCAGCATCCGGGTCACCCAGGTTGAGCCCGTTGAGCCCGACGGCGAGCCCGATGAAGGTCCCGAGGAGTCCGAGAGCGGTCAGGACGGACGGCATCGCGCCGAGCAGTCGACCGCCCTGGAGCTCGGGTGCGAGACGTTCGAGGGAGAAGTACTCGGCGGCTGGGACGGCGTTCGTCGTCACCTCGCCGTCGGTCACCAGGGTCTCGTCGAACTCTCCCCACAGGTGCTTGGACTGGGAGTCCTGCGAGGCGGCGATCGCGGCTGCCCGGCCCCGGGCTCCCGGTCGGTCCTCGGTCGTCAGCTGCTCGGTCACCGTCTCGAGGTCGCGCAACGTCGAGTGCGCGCGTCGATTCACGATCGCCAGGAGCACGATGGTGAGGGCGAAGACGGCAAGGATCAGGCCGACGAAGGACTGGATGATCCCGGCGTGGGACTCATCGGCGAACTCGCCGCTCCAGGGGAACAAGAGGGCGAAGATGCTGCCGAGTGAGATGTCAGGCATGAGTGAGGCTTTCGTCTGAGCGCGTCGGCAGGTGGGCCGTGAGCGCAGGGGCGAGTGAGGAGCAGGTGGGGACGACGAACGGCGCGCGCGCGGGTGAGCAGCGAGGGCGATCGTCGAGTCAACTCCATTCTCTCCGACGGGTCCGACATCCGCCCCTTGGGCCGCGGAAGCGGGCTTTGGTCCACGCACAGGAGTCCGAACGGCTACCCCTTTCGGCTCGGTCTTAGCTTTGCGAGGCAACAGCCACTGCCCGCTCAAGGAAGCCGATGCTCGCCGGCCTCATCGATGCCGGCCAGGACTCGAGCCTGGTGGTGCGCCGGAGCCTGGGCGACGGCGAGCGCGAGGACACGATGGTCCGCGCCTTCGCGGCGGCCGGGGCCCAGGCGCTGATCCTGCAGCCGAGCTCGTCGGAGTTCGTGCCGCCGGCGGTGCTGGAGCTCATCACGAAGGCGTTCCCCGTGGTGATCCTGGACCGGGTCTACGACGAACTGCCGGTCTCCTCGGTCTGCTCGGACAACGTGACGGCGGGGCGGGTGGCGACGGACTACCTGTTCTCGCTCGGACACGAGAGGCTGGGGCTGATCAGCTCGGACTCGGAGGTTCGACGCTGCGGGACCGGCGCACCGGGTTCGTGGCGGAGCACGCGCACCACCACGTGCCGCACGACCCGGCGAACGAGTTCCGCGCGACGCGCTCCACCGTGCCGGGCAGCCACGCGACGCCCGACGACGACGTGCGCGCCCTGGTCGGCTACCTCACCGACCGGCCGGACCTCCAGGCCGTGGTGGTGACGGAGTACCACCTCGCGGTGCTGGTGCGGGAGGCGGACGAGCAGGTCGGGCTCCGGGTGCCGCAGGACCTGTCGATCGTGTGCTTCGACCACCCGGGCCGGTTGTTCGACCGCGGCAGCTTCGAGTTCACCCACATCGAGCAGGACGAGGCCGCGATGGGGACCGAGGCGGTGCGGATCGCGCGCGAGCTCGTGGCGGATCGCGGGCGGGTGCAGCGGGTGGCGTTGGAGACGCGGTTGGTGGTCGGTGGGTCGACGGTGGACGTGCGGCGCTAACGTCGTCGCACGGAGCCTGCTCGACTGGGTCGCTGATCCCACGGTGAGACCGGGCAACGGGCCCGACGGCGAGCACGGCCCGCATCACCAGGTACAGCACGCTTTGTGACATCCAGGTGTAGGGCGCGAAGTGGATCGCGGCGGTGACCGTGAACATGAGCGGGAAGATGGCGTACCGCTGCGGGGTGACGAGCACGATCAGCAGCGGCCGCATGAGCAGCTGCGAGCGGAAGTCACGTTGCCAGGAGGACCAAGCAGACCCCCGGCTCTGTCGACAGCATGCGATCTTGGCCCAGAGCATCAGTCGAGTGAATCGTGGCGGGCGCACGAGCGCTGTGAGCGCGGGTGCTTGCTACGCGTCGAGCAATTCGTCCGACTCTCACGTGCACCCAATCCCGGCGCGCAGCCTCCGAACGGACCGGCAAGGTTCGTCCTTCGTTCGGACAAGTGCCGTCCTGGCGGGGCGAGTACCGAGCCACGCAATCACCGGACGGCGTGGCGGCACAGCCCGACTAAGTTCCAAAACGTATGAAGCTTTGCTGGCCAGAAGCCCCCCACCGTGGCATGCTGAACTAGTTCGGTCACATCGGCTATTTCCGGCGGCAGAATAAGGGGCTCGTTCGTGCGAATCGTAAGGTATCCAGCAGTTGGCCGCCCAACCGACACCGACCGCAAGAATCTCGACGAACTCGTCATGATAACCCAGGTGGCTATCGCGGGCGCCAGCATTGAACGCTGGGCGTTGGCTCAAGTGGCGAAGAATCAGCGACTCAAGTTGTCGAGTTCCGTTCCGGCCGACTTGCGTGAGTCCGCGAAAAAGCGGCAGTACGAGGTCGCTGTAGTCGAGGCATTCCTTCGCCTGGGCGCCCAGAGTTTCGCCGCACATGGCAGTGAGGCTCTGTGGGAGCGCCAGTTTCGGACTGGCCAGAGGGGAAGGCCCAAATCGGTCGATGTGGCTCTCTTCAACGAGAAGAGAATGGAGGAAGCGTGGATCGAGTTTGGGGAGTTTAGTTCGAGCAAACTACGGACGGATGCGGCGAAGTTGCTGGCGCTGAAGCCTGCTCAAGGATACTCCGCGGCGCGCTTTCTGATACTCTATGATGAGCATCCGAAGAGGGTGACAGGGGCGTTGGCCCAAGAGTGGGTCGAGGCGACGGCAAGCGCCGCCGAATCGGCCTCGACAGTAGAGATGAAAGTACAGTTGCGCGTAACCGCGGTGATGGACTCAGCCATAGTTGAGTCGGCCTCATCGGAAGGCTCAGTGAGAACGGCCGTCTTCTCGATAGGTGATGCAGTTCCTGTTCCGATCGTCGCTACTGATGAACACGATGGGGGATAGGGGCAAATCTAGGCGGCTGGCCGCGTGGACCGGGTGAACCCCTCGGCGTCCTCCGCCGCCTCAAACGCGGCAAGCGACCTTGCCAAACCACTCCACGCCTCGTCGAACTGCCCGAGTAGGCCTCGCGCAGAGATTGAGCCGGACTACCCTACGGCGCGCGGCCGTGACGAAAGGTGGGCGGGAGTCGTGCAGTAGACCTGGGTACCTGCCGTGCATTGCATCACCGCCCAGCCATCGCGGCCCAGACCCGGTCGGGCCGCTGCCTGAGTTCGCGCGCGTCGGTCCAGATCACCGTTCGACCAGTGGCCGCAGCCTCCTGCTCGGCTGCCGTCTGCGCCTCAGACCTGAGGGATCCAAGGCGTGGCCACAGCGGGTGACCGATGAGCGCGACCGCACCCTCGGACTCGACCGCATCCAGATTGGCGATCTGCGTTGGGTGAACTCCTGACAGGTAGCCGTCGAACGCCCGCGCGAACCTCTGGGCGCTCGGCCCCGCCTCGCTACGCCAACCTCCCGCGGGCAGCGGGCGACCGAGGACAAGGTGGGCAACATCGAGCGCCAGCCGCCAGTCGAGCAGACCGTGGAGCCGGTGGTTGTCCCAGGACCTGAGGCAATCGGGGCACGACGAGTCGCATGCGACGTGACCTGGGCTGCGCCAGGTGAGCCCGACGTCGTCGACAAGCCTTTCCACGACGTCGCCGATCCGTCCTCGGCCGAGCTCGATCGCATAACCCGCGCCGTTCTCCAACGTGTCGGCTAGGTAGATGAGTTCGGTCCTGTGTCCGTCGACCAGTCGCGGCTGGACCCCTGCCGTGAGTTCCGCCGGATCGATGTCGAGCTCGTGCTGTGCGCCCCGTCGCAACGCCTCGGCGAAGGATCGGATCGCCGCCGGCCCAGACGGGCAGAGATCGGGATCGGTGTGGATCACGCCACCCGGGAGATCGAGGTTCGTCCCGAGGAGCAGCACGGCGTCGGTCACCCTCACCTCGCCGATGACCAAGGGTCGAGCGAGAGGCGTTTGCGGCTTGGATGCGATGTAGGAGCCGTCACCCAGCCGCTTGAGATCGAACCCCGCTCCACCGTTGTCGTTGACGGTGACGAGCTTCTGCCGGGTGAGGGGCCAGACGTCGAGCCGCGCGATTCGGCTCGGCTCGGGAAGCCGACCGATCCAGCTCAGCATCGGCTCAGTCGCATGTGGGCGGGTGCCATCCGACACCTGGGCATCGATCTTGGCACGTGGGTCCGTGCGGAAGCCGAGAGGCTGGTGCAGTCGCATCTCTCGCATGGCACCTGAGCACACCGGGCAGGTGAGTTCGTCGGGTGACGCCGACGAGAGGAACTCTGCTGTCTCACAGTCACGGCATCGCCAGATGGTGACAGCAGGGCCGAGGGCGTCGGTTCGCCCCGAGCGGCGGACGGGCGGTGTGGTGAAGCCGTCGGCCGTGTGGACCCACCCGTCTCGGACTATCTGGGCCCCCGGTGCGAAGAGGGAGACCGCCTGGCCGAGCGGCCGGCTCGTGACCTCCGGCTTTCCGGGAGAGCCCTCGAAGAGCGACCGTACCCCTGTGGGGAAGCCGAACATAGGCAGAACGCCGCCGGCCGCGAGTTTCTCGCTCAGCGAGGGCTTGACCAGCCCGGGATCGTCGACGATCCCGTCTACAGCGCCGACAAGGTCCTCGCGCACCCACACGATCTCGCTGTCGACATCGACCCGGGTGTAGGCGCTCAGACGTCGAACCACAGGGTCTACTTCCGGCGACGTGGACAGCCAGCGAGCGATCTCGTCACGGCGTTGTGGCCATTCATCCTCAAACCCGAACTCACCGTGCACGCTGTCGCCGCGTGGAGGGGGCGGGCTCTCGATCGCCCGGAAGGCACGACGCAGGACCTCCGCAGCGATGACTCTCCGCACGACCTCGGTGCGTGAGACGTCGATGAACGGGGCCGGAGGTGCGTCACCCGTAATGCGCTCCGGCGCGTTGAAGTAGTAGTCGTCGTGCGAGCGGTCTCGACTCAAGGTCAGGGCGAAGGAGAAGGGCTGACCCGCCCGTCCGGCTCGACCGACCCGCTGCTGGTAGTTGAAGCGTTGCGGGGGCATGTTGCCCATGACGCTCGCGCGGAGCGTTCCGATGTCGACGCCTGCCTCCATCGTCGTCGTCACGCTGAGAACATCGAGCTCTGAAGTCAGTGCGTTCTCGATCGGTGCGGGGTAGAGCGCACCGCGGAAGACTCGCTGTCGCCGTCGTGCCTCCGCAGGGGGGCGAGTCTGGCCGGTCAGCTCAGCCACTGCCAGGCGATGTGGTGAGTGTCGGCTGAGCCAGCCGTAGTAATCGCCATCACGATCAGCAGCGGCGTCTCGTTCCGTCGGAGTCCCCGGGCATCCCGGCCGCGTGCAGACACCCCCGCTGGGCTGCAGGTGACGCCGCCCGCAGAACGTGCACTCCCATGTCGTCGCTCCTGCTGGGTGCACCTCGATCGGGACAGCCAGGCTGCTGAGCGCGACCATGTTGTGCTCCAGGAGGGGCTCTAGTAATTGTGTTACTCGGAGGACGACCGAGTCCGGATTCTCGCCTCGCCGCCTGGCGTATCGCTCGAGGTAGTCCTTGGCCGACGTGGCGAGCGGACTGCTCGGAGGATCGAAGTCGTCCTGTGGCTGCCACCTCCCGCCCATCAGGAGGAGCCGCAGTACCGAACTGATGGCCTGGTGGTCACCCTCGGGAGCTCCTGCCGGTGCCAGCCAGGCGACATGGGTCGACTCCAGGTCGCGCCCATCGGTACCGGTCAGCAGGCGTCCGAGTGAGCCAGCGAGCGCGGTTCGGTACAACGCTTGGTGCCGCTGGCGGACAGCGAAGTCGAGTGGTGTCCACAGCCCGGGCACGGGCGGTTCGAACGCGCGGAACCAGGGCGTGTCACCGCCGTCGAGCGCGTACAGGCCGGCTCGTGCGCCTCCCGGGGGCATCCCGATCTCCACCAGGCGCTCGCCCACGGCATCGATGAGCGGGGCCCAGGCGAGCACGGGCGTCGGGGTCGATCGCTCGAAGTCCTCGATGAGCTCATGGTCTGCCGCCGTCGCTCTCTCACCAGCGCGGAAGCGGTAGGCGTCGGCGACACTCGGGTGCTTGCGTGCAAGGTCGGCGGCCCGTTCGCGGAGGGATGGCGATAGCACGCGGGTCGCATCTTGGTCGAGGATGTCGGCGTCCGAAAGCAGAGGCCGCTGAGTCACTTGCTCGACGACCTGGCGAAGGACGTCCTGGTAGTGGTTGAGGTTGAGGCCGAGCGCCACGCGAGCGGCCTCGTCCCGACTGTCTGAGAAGACAATGGTCTTGCCGGAGCCCGTCGAGCTCAGTTCGTTGAACACGTTCTCGACGATGAGCTGCACGGCTTGCGAAGCACCCTGGGTGTGGGCTCGGATCGGAGAACGAACCTCGCCCTGCGACAGGCGGGTTTGGTGAGGTGCGGCAACACAGCGGGGGCACCGACTCGGGAGCGCCGGCGGAACCCAGCCGCGGGAGGTGGTTCCGACCGCTGTTCCTGTGCTCTCCTCGCCGCTGGTAGACAGCAGGCCGATCCGAGGGTCAAGGGCGGCCGGGACGAACTCGAACTCAACCTTCGCCTCGCCCTTGCGCGCATGCTTCCAGCTGCCACCGCTGGGAGCGACCCCGGGCCAGTACCAGCGGTACTCGCTTCGCGAGCGCTGGAACACCTGACGCTGCCGGCTCTCGGCGTCGCGGGCATCAAGTCCGAGGAACTGGGCGCCGTTGACCTCGTCGAGAACCCAGCCGCCGAGGCTCACCTCGCCGCAGGTGAAGCAATGCAGCGTCTCGAGGACCCGCCCTCCACAGGGGCAGAACCTCTGGGGGCGGGTGAAGAGCTTCCCGATCCCGGAGCGCTCCGTGGTCAGCTCACCGCAATGCGGGTCACTGCACGCCCACAGGCCGCGCATGGTTCGCGTGAACACGTGAGCTCGGAAGGTGATCGAGGGGCGCTCCTCGTCGGCGAGGCGTTCCCAGAGCGGCGTGAGATCGGAAGCCGGGTTACCGGTGAGACGGTCGGCGATGGTCGATTGCGAGGTTGCTCGGATTTCGCCGTCACCGCCGCGACATGCTGCGGCGACGAGGTCGGCGAGGTCAGGGTGTTCGACGAGCTCCTCGATCCGCTGGGGTCCAGGTGGAACTGGGCTGACACTCTCCTGCTCGCCCGGGATGATGCGGAAGGACTCGGCGGGCAGGCCGAAGAAGTCCGAGAGGTAGCTCTCACCTCCCTCACCGAGAGATGCGCTCGTTCCGATCACCCGGATCTGGGGCGACGCGGGCGCCAAGCCCAGCCGCAGCAAGAGGTTTCGCAGGATCAGGCCAATCTCGGTGCCCGTGGTGCCGCGGTAGAGGTGCAGCTCGTCGACCACCAGGGTGAAAACGTTGGCCGGGTCCTGCGCGAGCCATGCCCGGGTGCTTTCGAACATCGGTTGTTCGAGCGAGCGCATGAGCATCACGTTCAGCATGGAGTAGTTCGTGACGAGAACGTCCGGAGGGCTCGCGATCATGTCCCAGCGCGTGACGAGCTCGTCCCGACGAGGGTCCTGCAGCTGGTCCGCGAGAGCACTCTCGGATCCGAGGGTGTCGAACTCCTCCGCGAGCTGACGAAGGTCCTGCGCGACGGCCGCGACGCTGTTAGCACCAGAACCGCCCCCGCCTCGCGGCCCAGGGAGGGTTGTTCCACCAGGAGAGGCAGAGGTGTATCGGCCGAACCAGAGGGAAGGGCCGCCTCGACCCCGGATGCCGCGCACGGCGCGCCGCAGGCGCGTGATCTGGTCGTCGACCAGGGCGTTCGTGGGATAGAGCACGAGTGCCCTGACCGCGGCAGGCCGTCCCGTCGGGCGGAGAGGGCGCCATCCCGATGCATGCGACTCCCACCATGGAAGCGGCGGCGCCTCGCGAGGCCATGTCCGTGACTCGAGGATGAGGCGCGCAAGTATCGGGAGGAGGAAGGACTCGGTTTTACCTGAACCCGTCCCGGTGGTGATAACCGGATTGTGTGCCGGTGAACCGTGCAGTGACGCGCGAAGCGAGTTGGCCTGGTGCGTCCCGAGCAGCGTCTCACGTGGATCGGAACCGCCGAAGATTCCGCCGATGAGGGCGTGAGACTCTCGTTCCGTCAGCCCAGCGTCGAAGGCGGTCTCGACTCCGGGTGCTGTGCGCCGATAGGGGATGACTGGCTCGATGAGCGGGTCAATTACGAGTGCGTGATCACGGGTGAGGAGCCGGCGTCGTTCCTCCCGCAGGAGAGGATCCCGGAGCCAGAACGTGGTGTCGATGTACCGGAGCATCGCTTCACGAACAGCGTTGACGACAGTGCTGGGGTTCGGTGCAGTCACGATGCCCCTCCAAGGGCGCTATAGATGACGGCGGCGGCCTCGGCGGGGACGTCCCGGTAGACGGTGTAACTTCCGGCGGGACTGTCGCGGCGCATCGGTGGTTGCCCGGAGGCGAGCGTGACGGCTCGGCCGTACATTCCGGGCAACGGGGCACCGAGCGGTGCTACCAGTTCACGATCATTGGGGTGGTAGGAGATCAGCGGCCTCCCATGCGGCGCCAGAAGCGGGGCGGCGTGTTTGGCTAACGCCACGTTGGTGATGCGGGCAGTGCCGCTCTCGACGTCGGTCGCGGTCCGCACGAAGTACGTCCTGGAGTAGCCGCTGGTGCGATAGGAGCCGACCGTGTCGGTCGACGCGACCCGGACCCAGGCATCTGTGGAGGGTTCGTAGCGGTCGATCACGAGTGCCGAAGGGGCCGAGGTGGTGGGAAGGGCGGCGAGGACCTGTCGGAGGGCCGGGAGTACGCGGGCGAGGCCAATGCCTGGCTCGCTGACGACCGTGGCCCCGGGCACCACCTGGCGCAGTTCCTCTAGTGACGCAGTCGTGGTTCGCCGTGCGGGAGCACCGTCCCGGCCATGAGTGGTGATCGCAATGCCGCCCCGACGCATCTGACGCAGGAGAACACGCGGCCAGTGCCCGATGAGCTCGCTGGTCTGTTCTCCTGAGACGACGACGATGCTGGGGGAGGTCTCCCAGTGGGTGAGCTCCAGCGTCAGCGGATCGCGGACGATCTCGATGTGCCCGAGCCCTTCGAGCACGCGGACAACCTCGTGGAACGAACGGGCGGACGGGTCGAACTGCTGGGTGAGTGCGCGGAGATCGTCAGCATCGCCCCCTCCTACGCACACCACGGCATCCAGGAGAAGGTCCCAGTCAAGCGCTGAGGTGAGTTCGCGTTCCTTGCCGGTTTTGAGGGAGGGCGCGGCAACGCCCACCATCTGGAGCCGATTCCGCTCCCACGCGCGGTAGTTGCGGGCGTAGCTATTGCGGTATCGCTTGAGTCGTCCGCAGCCGCGACACACGCCGAGGCTTGTCCCTGTCGCGTATCCGCCCTTCGTGAGGGTCGCAGTCTCGACGTCCTCCACGTGCTTGCCGGTGAAGAGACACGAGTCGGGGATGGGATTGGAACCTCAACGCGAGCGATGGAGGCATAGTCTCGCTTTCGACGCCACCACGGGTGTGAGGGGACGTCAGCGACCGGATTCTCGTGGACCGCGTCAATCGTGTGAAGGAGAACCCCTTGCACGCCGGGCCGGTCGGCGGCTTCGTCGAAGATCTGTGCCGCTGCGAGAGCACTCTCCGTGGCGTGCCAGACCCCTTCGTCGACGCCCACGAGAGCTTCCCCGTCACTCTCATGCAGCGTGAAGGTGCACTCCGACGAGCGGCCCGAAGTGGTGTGCATTCGAACTCCGTACTCGCCCCGGTCGAGCGGCGGGTCTAGCTCGGTGAGATCGATCGCGAGTGCCTGCCCGTTCTGCGAGTGCCAGGGTTCGGTAACCGTGCTGAGAGTGCCGTCGGTGCGGTCGAACAGGTGCAGAGTGAAGCCTTCGCCATCGGCGTCCGCCGTGATGACGGGCGGACGGCCCCGGTGAAAGGTTGCCTCGCCGGGGAGGCGCAGACCGCCTGAGAGGCGAACGACCGCTCGAGAGAGCGGGATCAGCGCCGCGCGGTCGTCGAACTCTCCGATGTCACCGACGGGCCTGTTCAGGATCGTGACACCTCGGATCAACTTCCAACCCGATGGAAGGTCCGCGGTGTCTGAGGCGTTGTGAATGCTCCAGCTGGTTCCCGAGACCTCGGCGAGCAGATCACCGAGCTCGAGATCGTCCCGCACGAGCAGCGTCAGTGCATCGCCGACAGCGACCTGGCTCACCTCCTGCCAGACCCCTGTCATTTCTTCCTTGCGCAGCACGACGAGGCGGCGCGGGTTGTGCCGGAGACGCCCTGCGATGGAATCGTCGAGCTCGATCACACCGCTGAGGAGGTCTCTGGGTTCGACCAGGTGCTTGAGGTCCCGGATGATCATCGTCCCGAGGCGCGCGGGAAGAAGGTCGATCGCCACCGGGCCGGTCACGGTATGAAGGTGAGCGGCTCGCGGCTCGTCCGATCGCGGCAGTGTGAGCGACAGCCCAAGAGTGATCGATCTCGTCAGGGCTCGCTCGGCCAGAGTCAGCCGCACCCGCCCCTGAGAACCGGTCCGCGTTGACTCCGAGACCGTCCCGTCCCAAGCGGCGAGGACGTCGGCAACCGCTTCGACGAGGTGCTCCCGAACGTCGGCCTTCGCCCAGAGGGCCCGTAGGTGGCTGGTCGGCCGTCGTGACCCGACGATCCAGCTCTCGAAGAGATCTTGAAGTTGATCGAAGCTGATCTCGGATCGCGGAGGCAGGTCGAACTCAAGGAAGAAGTCCTCGAGCCGTCGGCGGTCGGTGTCACGGATCAGAGCCTGCGCAAGGGCACGACCGATGTAGTGATGTCCTCCCACCGAAAACGTGACGGGCCGTCCACGGGAGCCCCCCTGGTGGTCGAGCCAAGTGGCGAGCGAGTCCCACAAGGAGTCGGCGGCGGCGCGGTAGGACTCCGAGGCTCGGGTGCGATCGATCTCGAGCAGCCGGCCGAGCTGCCCGTGGTAGTTCGAACTCGACATGCCGTCGCGCTGGGCCATCTCCTCGGCTGCACGTTCGAAGACTGCGAGCAGACCAACTCCTGGGGGCGGTACGGTCGGATCGGTGTTCCGCCGCCAGCGCTGCGTTGCGTCTACGAACGTCGCGAATGCGGTCCGCTGTCCCGTGGACCTCAGCGCGGCCCGCACGCCGGCGATGAGGTCATCCAAGACATGGTCCTCGGGGATCGATCGAGCTTCGGCGAGCCGACCACGAGCGTCTCCACCGATATCCAGGAAGACGACACGGGGATGGTCGAGTCGCGGGTACACAGCCTCGACCACGTCTGCGTTCCAGGAGAGGTAGTTCTGCCAAGCGGTCGTCATCGTCCAGCCCTCGTGTCGTCGTTCACACCATCATTGCGAAGACCACTGACATCGGCGCGCGAAGCCGGCGGTACGGCTGCACGTCCTGGACAAATCGCTCAGACTAGTTACGCAGTCGCTCGAGCCTTGAGGTACTCGTACAGCATCGCCGGGAGCGCCTTGCTGAGCTCGGCGTACATCCCGCCGTCTCCGAGAAGGTCGTCGATGAAAGCGGGCGTCTCGTCGCGCACCCCTAGCAGCGCCTTCGCGAACGCCTTCGGCAGTGCGGGCGACTCGGCGAACTGGTGCGGACTGTTCACCGCTGCCTGATGCGCGAGGTCTGCGTCCAGCGCGAGCTTGCCGACTATGTGGTTCATCTGAAGGTCAATGACGCCGACACCGTAACGGTCTCCGAGGCGTTCGTTGAGCTTCTCGATGATCTCCTCGAGCGCGCTTCGGTGCTTCTCGTGAATCGCACCGGAACCGATCGCGGTGATCGGGTCAAGTTCGCTGCCCTGCTCGAGGGTGAGCTTGACCGACTCGCCCTTGCTGATGTTGTAGCCCACGAGCGTGACGTCGGATATGTCGACTGCTTCGGCGATGGTGGCGGTAGAGAGCTGGGGCAGGATGCGACGGAAGAAGTAGTGCCGCCTGGGCAGGTCTGTGTCTTCGAGGTTCCTGGCCTGGGAGATGAAGTCGTAGAAGGAGACGAAGTTGCCGACGTCAGCCTTGAGAAGGCGGAGCTCGTCCTGCTCGGCCTTGTCGTCGTCCAACACCGCCGCGACCCACCGCTTCGCGAAGCGATCCACCGCCGGGGCCGTGGCCGCAGACACCGCAGAGTTCGCGTTGACACCACCAGCGAGCGCGGCGTCGAACGCCCGCTCCACCTCGGTCATGTCGTAGATGCCGGCCGAGTCGAGTTTCGCCACAAGGTCGTAGATGAGGTTTGGGTCGGTCGTCGCGGTGAGCGCGGCCTTGCGGTAGTAGGGCAGGAACGCCTCCAGCACCTCGCTTGGCTCGTTGACGAAGTCCAACACATAGGTCTTGTCCTTGCCCGGATAGGTGCGGTTGAGGCGGGACAGCGTCTGCACCGCCTGCACCCCACCGAGCTTCTTGTCCACGTACATCGCGACCAGACGCGGCTGGTCGAACCCGGTCTGGAACTTCTCGGCCACGATCATCACGTTGTAGGTGGCTGGCGTGAAGGCCTCCGCGAGATCGGACTGCACCCCCGGGTTCTGCGTCCGTTCCGTCAGCGCCTCGCCCACGTCGTCCGGGTCCTCGACCGTGCCGGAGAACGCCACGAGCGAGCGCACGTCCTGCACGCCCGCTTCAGCGATGTAGCGGTCGAGGTACTTCTTCCACCGCACGGCCTCGACGCGTGACCCGGTCACGACCATCGCCTTGGCCTTGCCGTCCAGCAGCGGCTGCACGAAGGCGCGAAAGTGATCGACGACAATCTTTGCCTTCTGGCTGATGTTCGTCGGGTGCAGGCGCACGTACCGCACCAGCGCCTTGACCGCGGTGGACTCGTCCACCTCACCCGCGCCGTCGTAATCGCCGTCGGGGTGCTGCAACTTCCACGCGACCTTGTACGGCGTGTAGTTCGCCAGCACGTCGAGGATGAACCCCTCCTCGATCGCCTGCTGCATCGAGTACAGGTCGAAGGCCTCCGGGGTGGCGTCCGACGGCGATCCCTCCGGCACGCGGCCGAACAGCTCGAGAGTCTTGGCCTTGGGGGTCGCGGTGAAGGCGAAGTACGAGACGTTCGGTGCGGCAGCGGTCACCGCCATCGCCCACTGGAGGTAGGCCTCGGAGTCGATCGGCGCACCCTCCGCGACGGCGGCCTGCTCGGCGGGGGAGAGCACCTTGGTGAGGGCGCCCGCTGTCGATCCGGTCTGGGAGGAGTGAGCCTCGTCGGCGATGACGGCGAAGCGCCGGTCGCGCAGCTCCGGCAGCGTCTGGATCGCGGTGATGAGCGCCTCGAATGACTGGATCGTGACGATCACGATGTTCTTGCCACCCGTGAGCGCGGCGGCCAGCTGCGCGGACTTCGACTCGCCGCCGTCGCGGGTGATCGACGCGACGACGCCGGCCTGCTTCTCGAACTGGCTGATCGCGTCTTGGAGCTGCTTGTCCAGCACGGTGCGGTCGGTGACGACGACGACGGTGTCGAACACCCGCTCGTTCGTCTCGTCGAAGAGCTGCGAGAGTCGGAGCGCGAGCCATGAGATCGAGTTCGTCTTGCCCGAGCCGGCGGAGTGCTGCACGAGGTAGCGGTGGCCGGGGCCCTCGGTGCGGGCGGCCTCGACCAGGCGGGTGACGGCGCGCCACTGGTGGTAGCGCGGGAAAAGCACCTTCTGGATCTTGGTCTTCTTGCCGGTGTCGGGGTCGACCTCGGTCTCGACCTGCAGGTGCACGAAGGATCCGAGGAGCTGCAGCCAGGTGTCGCGCTGCAGGATCTCCTCCCAGAAGTACGACGACGCCGACCCGGCGGGGTTGGTCGGGTTGCCCGCACCTTCGTCCCGGCCGCGGTTGAAGGGGAGGAAGCGGGTCTTCCCGCCTGCGAGGCGCGTGGTCATGCGCACCTCGGAGTTGGAGACCACGAAGTGCACGAGCGAGCGCTTCGCGAAGGCGAAGAGTGGCTCTCCGGCGGGGGAGCGGTCGAACTGGTACTGCTTCTCGGCGTTCGTGATGGCCTGGGTGAAGTCGGTCTTGAGCTCGATCGTGGCGACCGGGATGCCGTTGACGAACAAGACCAGGTCGAGCGCCTTGTGCGGGTGCTTGGCCGAGTAGCGGACCTGGCGCATCACCCGCAGGCGCATCTTCCCGTAGGCCTCAACGGTGGCCGGGTTGTTCGTGGTGGCGGGGCGGAACTGGGCGAGCGAGAACTTCACCGCGCCGCCGTGCAGCGGGACCATCGAGAAGCCCTCGTGCAGGATGCGGATCGTGCCGCCGTTGCGCAGCGGGTCCAGATCGAGCGACTTCGCCAGACGGACGAGGATGCTGCGACGCGCGGCCTCCTGCTGCGCCGTCGTGTCGGTAGAGCGGACGACCTTCGCGAACTCGACAGGTTGGGAGTCCTCCAACCAGCCCAGCACGTCCTCGGGGAACAGCGCGAGCTCCTTGTCATAGCCTTCGTCCGAGGGCGAGTACAACCACCCGTGCGCCGCCAGGTGCTCAACGATCTCGTTCTCCAGCACGGATTCCAGGTGTGCTCCCGCGACGCCGCTCATGCTGCCGCCCCCACATCGATCTTCCCTGTGACAGCTGCTGAGATCAGTGCAGCGCGACGCTCACGAGCGAGGTCGATCCCGCGTTTTGCGGTCGCGATCGCCCCGTCAACGCTCGCCCAGGTCTCTTCGAGCTGATCCGCGATTGCCAGTTGCTCTCGGAGTGGTGGGACCGGCAGGCGCAATCCCCGAACTTGTGCCGCGTTCAGGTTGTCTTGCGTGTTGCTCCGGAAGTAGATCCCCAGCTTGGGTCGCAACGCCAAGAGCGTCCAGTACAAGTAGCGCTCGCTTAGGCGTGACGGGTTCGCGCGGATACCAAGGATGGCCTGGTTCCAAACTGCGGTGCGGTGCAGCATCGCCACCTCCCCGACGCTCGCGTACATCGCAAACAGAACCATCGGGCCTGATTGCGGCGTAAGTCCAGCGGCCATCATCCCTGCTACCGACACACGGCGTCCGCTGTGGGGGTGTCCAGCTTGGACTGCGCGCATGTCTCCGATCGCGATCCACTCCGTGCCGTTGGCATCATCGTCCGTCCAGTACTCATCAACGTCGCTTTTCGGCGTTCCTCCAGCGAAAGTGTCGGCCATCGTGTATAGCGGAGCGACGTCCCAGTTCTGCGGCACCGAGCGGAACCAGTCCGCGCTCACCGGCTTCGGCGAAACTCCGGTTATGTCGAGCCCCGTTGCGAGCCTGAACGTCGCTGCGGCGCGGCGTTCCGCGAGGAGGGTCATGAGCTCCTCGTTCTTCGCGATGAACGCGTCAATCTGCGCCGTCTCCCGATCTAGATAGTCCGCAATCGCCCGCTGCTCTCGGGTCGACGGCAGGGCGACTGGGATTCGTTTGATGTCGGACTGGAACAAGTGCGGAACGCCCATACCGTCCTGCCACGAACGCATCAACGCCTGGTACTCGCTGGACCGGAGAAGCCACAATAGATAGGCGCTGTCGAGCCGATCGTTCGGCGTCAGAACGGCGATTGACCCGTTCACTGTTGCGGGTGAAGGCAGCGAGCGAACAACATTCGCGATCCCGATTGTTGATCCGTCCTTCGTCAAGAGCGCGTCGCCCACTCGAAGCTTGATCTCGGGTGATTCCTCGTAGCGCTGAACTGTGATTCGGTTCGCACTCGCAAAGTCGATGTGCGCTCCCTTGATGTTGGGAGTTGCCAGCATCGGTATCCCAAAATCCACATACTCGTCGGCTGTTAGTCCCTTCCATCCGAGGCGCGCACGCACCCATGTCAGGTTCCCAAGCCTCTCCTTCCGCCAGGACGCCGGGAACGCTGAGATGACCGCTTCTTCGATCACGCCTCGACCGCCGAGAGCATTAGGCGTAGATCCGCCATCACGGCGTCGAGGTCGCGGTCGATCTCTTCGAGCGAGCGCGGCGGGACGTACTTGTAGAAGTGGCGGGTGAAGGGGATCTCCGCGCCTTCTTTCGTCTTGGTGTGGTCGACCCAGGCGTCGGGCGCGTACGGCAGCACCTCGCGAGCGACGTAGGCGTCGACGTCCTCGTCCCACGGCACGTTCTCGGTGTCGCGGAGCGACGCGTCCGGCTCGGGGTTGCCCTTGGCGTCGAGGCAGACCTCGGCGGTGTCGTCCTGCTCGCCAAGCTCCGCCGTCACCGTCTTGAGCAGGGGGGCGGCGAGGGTGAGGCCTTCGGCCTTTGCTGCTGCCTTGAGGGCCGTGTGGAACTCGGGTCGACTCGTCCAGACGGTCTCCGCATCGAGCCGGTCGAGCGTGGCGCGCAGCGCTGA
This sequence comes from Serinibacter arcticus, assembly GCF_003121705.1. Lineage (NCBI taxonomy): Bacteria > Bacillati > Actinomycetota > Actinomycetes > Micrococcales > Beutenbergiaceae > Serinibacter > Serinibacter arcticus. The sequence continues at coordinate 2,615,009 of NZ_PYHR01000002.1, forward strand.
GGCGTTTGCGTCGCTCAACTTCGCCACCGCCTTGGCGGCGAAAAGCGCATCGACGCGCTCCGCCGTCGTCTGCCAGTTGAGCTTGAGGGGCCGCTCGACGGTGATGGTGCGGTAGAGGAAGTCCTCGTTGCGGAAGATCTTCGAGTGCTCGCCGTCCGTGAAGTCGGCGTACAGGCCCACGATCGTCTCGATGTTCGCGGGCGAGAGCTCGTTGCGCTTGGAGCCGAGGCTTTTGCGGAGCTTGGTGAACATCTCGCGGCCGTCGATGAGCTGCACCCGGCCCTGGCGCTCCTCGGTCTTGCGGTTGGTGAGCACCCAGACGTAGGTAGAGATGCCGGTGTTGTAGAACATGTCCTTCGGCAGCCCGATGATCGCCTCGACGAGGTCGTTGTCGAGCAGCCACTTGCGGATGTTCGACTCCCCGCCGCCCGCCCCGCCGGAGAACAGGGGCGAGCCGTTGAGCACGATCGCCATGCGGGAGCCGCCGTCGGCGGGCGTGCGCATCTTGGAGACGAGGTGGAGCAGGAAGAGCATGGCGCCGTCGCTCACGGCGGGGGTGCCAGGGCCGAAGCGGCCGTTGAAGCCGAGGCGGGCGTGCTCGTCGTCGACGATCGAGCGCTGGTCCTTCCAGTCCACTCCGAACGGCGGGTTGGACAGGCCGTAGTCGAACCGCTTGTCCTCGAAGGCGTCCCCGGTGAGGGTGTCTCCGAGGGCGATGTTGTCGACGTCCTGGCCCTTGATGACCATGTCAGCCTTGCAGATCGCGTACGAGGCGTCGTTGTAGTCCTGGCCGTACAGGCTGAGCTGGATGCCCGGGTTCATCCGGCGCAGGTACTCGTCGGCCACGGAGAGCATGCCGCCGGTGCCGGCGGTGGGGTCGTAGATCGAGCGGACGATGCCCGGCTTCGTCAGGGCGTCGTCGTCGAGGGCGAACAGGAGTTGCACCATGAGCGCGATGACCTCGCGCGGGGTGTAGTGGTCGCCCGCCGTCTCGTTCGAGCGCTCATTCGCCCACCGGATCAGTTCCTCGAACAACAGGCCCATCTCGATGTTGCTCACCGTGCGGGGGTGGAAGTCCGCCTGCGCAAACTTCTCCGTCACCGCAAAGAGCTTGTTCTTCTCCGCGAGCTTGTTGAGCGTCTTGTCGAACTCGAACCGCTCGAAGATGTCGCGCACGTTGGCGGAGAAGCCGGCCAGGTAGGCGGACATGTTCGCGCGCAGATCGGCCGGGTCGGCCACGAGCTTGGCGAAGTCGAACGGGGACGAGTTGTAGAACTGGTGGCCCGCCGCCTCCTGGAGGGTGAGCTCCTGCAGCTTCTCCGGTAGCCCGCCGACTGCCTTCGCCCGCGTGACCACGTCACGCTTTGTGTCCGCGAGCACTGCGTCGAGTCGGCGCAGCACGGTGAACGGCAGCACTACCGATCCGTACTCCGAGGGCTTGAACGGGCCGCGCAGCGACTCGGCGATGCTCCAGATGAAGGAGACGTGATTCACCACGGGTGGGCACTCCAGGGGTCGAGCGAGCGAGGGACGGCAGCAGTGCCGCAGACCCGCCCATCTTGGCCCATCTCGTGATGACTTAGCCACCGGGCGGTACGTCGTACCAGGCCGGCGGTCCGCGAAGGTCCTCGCGCTTCGCTCGTGGTCTTTCTTAGTCCGGGCGACGCAGCCGCGTCGAAACCAGCCGCCTGGCGCTACTCCTCGCGTCCGGCGGATCGCCCTCCAGATCGATTCGGTCCGAGTGGACTGAACGGCGTCGCGGTTACCGTCCCAGACCCATGGCACCCACCAAGTCAGCTTCGCTGGCCGCCTCCGGCACGACCACGGCGTTTAGGAGCGACGTCTTCCCTCGCAGCTCCTTCGCCGGGTTCCAGGGCCGTTCGAGGTGGATCGCGCCAACCACCGTGAGGCCGTCACCGACCGCCAGTGGCGACATCACGATCACGTTGAACCCCTGTTTCGCCTCGCGGCTTCGAGCGCTCGAGGATGTACGAGTCTTGAGGAAGAACCCGTCCGGTCCCGATCGGCCCGGCAGCCAGGTCTCGGACTACTCAAAGAAGTCCTCGTCGACCTCGACGATGCGCAGCGTCTGCCTCACCTGAACCCCAACGCCGTACCGGATCATCAGCTGGGCAAGCCGCGTCCCGTCGATAAGGACGATCCGAGGCGAGACCGCATCGGCGAACGCGCTGGCTCCTGAGCTGAACCGGCCGGTGGTGATGAAGACGCCCTGGTTCGCCTGGTTCCCCTGCAGCGCACCCACGAAGCCCTGGACCTCAGGCCGTCCCACCGCGGACTCGGGTGCGTACCGCTTGGCCTGCACGTAGACACGGCTCAAACCAAGGGCGTCCTGGTCGATTACGCCATCGATTCCGCCGTCGTTCGAGAGCTGTGTTCGGGTCGCTCGTCCCTCCGCCCCGCCGTACCCCATGCCCATCAGCAGGTCGAGCACCGCCTGCTCGAAAAACGCCGGGTCGTTGGCGTGCAAGCGGGTGAGAAGCTCCGATGCGACGGCCGAGTGGATGCGCTCGATTCCCTCTTCCACCTGCTCCAACGGTGAGAGGGCCGATTCAGGCTCCTCGGCGAGCTGGGCTGCGGCGCTCGTCGTGGCGACGACGGAGCGCCCTCGCTCGTGAGGAGATACGTAGCCGTCGATCGTTCGGAGATCCTTCTCGGTGATACCCGTCGGATGCGAGGCCAGCAGGCCGCGGCCCGTCTCCGTGATGACGTAGTTTCCGCGAGCTGGCCGATCCACGGCCCCAGCGCGGAAAAGGTAGGACAACGCCCACAGCGTCCGGTTCAGGTACCGAGGCTGGCCGGAGGGAATCGCGCGGAGACGTTCCTCGTGGGTCACCCCGAGGATGTCTGCGGCCGATTCGCAGATGTCGCGTGCTCGGCGGATGGAGCCGTCTGCAAGGATGCGGAGTGCGGGAGCCATGTACTGGTCCCATGTGGGTTCGACCATTGCGAGCTCCCTGTCTGTCTGCGTTCTAGCTCGGCGCGAGTGGTGCTGCGCGGCGGTTACTGGTTTGAGGCTTCCGGCACGTCGACGTCGGTCGAGCTCCCGTCGCTTGCGGGGCGCCCGAGACGTCGGCGCGCGGATCCGACGGCCCTGTCGAAACCAGTGGCCACCTCGGAGGCCGCTTGCTTTCCCCGCCGCACGAGCAGCGCATCGGGCGTGGAGTAATCCAGCGTGGCCCCTGCCTTGGCGAGCAGCGCGTCTTCGTCTTCAGCAGCACCGAGAACGACGTACTCGCCAGCCGCGAGGAACTTCGCAGTCTCGCCGACAAGAACACGCTCGGACGTCTCGAGCCTGAAGCCGGGCTCCCCGTTGATGTTGACGGCGACCAGCGCCTCGATGTCGGCGTCCGGTTCGAGAACCCACCGCGCCTCCTGTAGGACCAACGCCGCAGCATCGGCGTCGAGCCCCGGCGTTCCGTCAGGCGTGCGGAGACGACGAGGTTCGACTTCGGGGAGTGCCGTCGCGAGCGCGTTCGAGACCCGTCGCGCGATCGAAGCGCTCCTGCGGTCGTTGCGCCTGAGAACGTTCGGTTCTTGAGCCGCGATACGGCTCAGGAGGCGCTGAACGTCGGTGAGCGTGTCGTTGGCCTGAGCCCGCCACGTGTCGGCGGTAGAGAGGGCGTGCCCGTAGACCCGCTCGCCGTAGCGTTGGGCGACCGAGTCGCTGTCCTGCTGGATGTGGAACGAGCGGAGCGTCTCCACTGCCATCCACGCATCCGCAGCCAGGGATAGGTCAACGGCATCGCGCGCGATCGCCTGGGCTTGGAGCTCGAGGCGTTCACGCTTGTCCCTGGCACGAATTCTCCCCGACAAGTCCTCCACCCGTGACGCGAGAAGTTCGGTGGTCGCGAGGGCGAACGCGTGAAGAGCGACGGCGTCGCCCGCGATGTTCTCGATGAGGTGCGCCGGCACGGTGCCGAGCTCAATGACCCAACCCAGCTCGCGGTTGATCCGATCGATTCGCGCCTCGACCTCGGCCCACCGCTCTGTCCGCGCTTCCGCGAGCAGAGACTGCGTGATGAGTTTGACCTCCCCGAGGAGGTTCTCGAGCCGGTTGAGCTGAAACTGGATTGCTGCCAGGGCGACGGCGGGACCGAGCGCAACAGCAACCGAGCCGACGGTCGCAGCCTGCCCCAGCGGAACGAACCGGGCATTCGCGACGACGACACCGGCGCTGTTGACCACCGTGCCCATCTGCTGGCCTGTCGCCGCGGCCTGCATCAGATGGTGGCCGTTGTTCAGGAGCGCCATCGTCTCGGGTGCAAACTGGACCACCCCTTGGAGCGAGGCCAGCGCAGTCGCAGCCGAGGTAGCGCCACTGACCGCGGCTCCGGACAACCCAAGCCCGTCCACGGCGGTGTCGAAGGCGAGTCGGGCGACGTTCGTTGACGCTGTCCCGGGTCGGAGGGTGTCGAGAACGGCGCGTGCGGACTCAGGCGATCGAGCGAACACAGCGACGGCGCCGTTCTCGTCGATCGGCACGAGACTCACCGATGCGTCATCGTCCAGGATGGTGCCGTCCTGCTCGGTCATCGCTTCTCCTCGGCCGGGCTGTGGTTGGTCGGTGGGCGCAGATCGATCGTAGGCACGGCACCCCCGTCGACCCCGCGCTTGCGCAGCAACTCCACCATGTCCTCCTGACGCGGCTGCCCGAGCGTCAGCCGATACAGCGTGAGCGCATCGCGAAGCCGGTCGTACTTGGCATGGTCTCGACTGAGCGGGTAGGTCGCGATCACCCGTTCAATCCTCGCCGGCCCGGGGTAGACCCACCACGGCGAGAACTCACCCAGGCCGGTGTCCTGTTCCAGCGCCGCGTCGAATACGACGCCCCAGGGATCGGGGCGAGACGACCTCAGCACATCAACCCAGTGTGCGGAGGCCACGTTCTTCCGCACGGCGTGCCCGGCGAAGCGATTGACCCGCCCCTCGCGCTGTTCGAAGTCCACGGGGTTCGACGGCAGATTCCAGTGCACGACGCTGTGGCTCCACCAGTGGAAGTCGATGCCCTCCTGACCGACGCTCGTCGATGCAAGGACGAACGGCGCGAAGGGACTGTTGAAGGAGGCTCGCACCTCCGCCTGGCGTGCGCCCGAGACGTCGTCGGTGTCGGACGCGTGCTGACCCCCGTATCGAAGGGCGAACCGCGCTCGCATCGGGATCTCACGGCGCTCCCTTGTCGCGTCGTGGGCGACGTACCGGGCCGGACGGATCTCGATTGCTCCGACGGACGCGGACGCGAGGCTGGCGAGCCCGGCGTCGTCGAGCTCGCCACCTCCCAGCTCGCTGTGCAGCTGGAAGGCGTATTCGTCGAGAACGGCCTGAAGATTCCCGTCGGCGCAGTAGTCGAGCACGCTGCGCCAGTACGGGCGGTCGCGGTCGTCGCCGTAGATCCCTGTCAGGAGGGCGATGGACTCCGGTCGGTTGAACAGCGCACGGACCCCGTTGGCGAGCTCGAGCGCGGCGGTCCAGAGTGCGCGGTCGCTGACGTTCTCGCCGGCGACGGTGCGCAAGGCGCGCAGCGCAACGTTCCCTGGCGCGTGGAGGGCGAGAAGCGGCAGGTCGTGGTGGGGCGTCGAGGCGGCGTCCATCTGCGCGACTGCCGAGCGCACGTGCTCACGGAATCCGATGCCCAGGCCCGACTCGTCGTCGTCGTCATTGCGAAGGCTGGCGACGAGCAGGTCCGGGTCGAGGTCGACGAGCTCTGCAGGGAGGGCGCCCCGCGTCCCGAAGTACGCCTCCCAGGCGCGCCCGTCATCTACGTCGTCGCCGACGTTTCGGAGGCGATCGGCGCCCAGACGTGCCCGGACGACGTCGAGCATCTCGTCGGCCGAGAGTCGTCGCCCGGCCGCGCGGGCAGCAGCCAGAGGGTCAGCCAAGGAGGCGAGGGCCGGGTGGGGCCAGAACAGGGAGAGCGCGGACATCGCCGTCGCCTGTCCGTCGCGCAGCGCGTAGGAGAGGCGAGGCGGGACCGCGCGCCTGGCCTCGGGCGTGTTGGCAGTCACCAGGTCACCGCTCCCGGCGATGTGTCGGTCCGTCTCGTAGCTGAGGAGCGAGGCGACGGCGGTCGGAACGCCCGACCACGCCGAGAAGATCACGCGCTTCGTGAGCTCGGCGCCCTCGAACTCGCCGAAGATCGAACCCGGCTCGAGGTAGGGCATCGAGGCCGGCATCCACAGCAGCCTCCACCACCCGGCGCCGACGGTTTCCGAGGCGAGAGATCTGAGATACCCGTTGCCGAGGTCGATCTCCCGGAACTCCTCGACGGCGTCGCGCGAGAGCGTGCGTGCCTCGGCCAGCACCCTCTCGACGCGCTCCCCGTCGGGGCCCTTGAGCAGGTCGCGCGCCTTCTCGGCTGGACGGTAGCCCTCCATGAAACTCGCAAAGTACGGAATCGACTTCCAGTACTCCAGGTCGATCGACGCACCCAAGACCTCGCCGAGGTTCTGCAGGGCGGCCCAGTCGGTGAGGTCCTCGGGCGTGGGAACCCCGCCGTCGAGATCTCGGATCCGCAGGAGGTCCTGGTTCTCTGCCAGCTGGGGCCGCTCCGACCGGGACATCAGCGGGAGGAGAGCGAGTCGCGCGCCCCGCGCGGCCTCGTCCATCCCGTGTCCGAGCACCAGCGAGGTGCGATAGCCGCGGAGCGCCGAGGCGACGCCGTCAGCGGCGCCGGGTCCTCCGCCCGCGAGGAACCGCACGGTCGAGAGGAAGTCCTCGTAGTGGTCCTCCTCGTCCTCGCCCGCGCGGGTGAACGGCTTGTACGGGGTGGCGGAGAGGAGGAGCACCTTCGCCTGGGGATAGTCGAACATGCTGTGTGCCAGCTCCGCTGCCTCACCGGTCTCGGGGTCGAGCAGGTTCCGGAATCGTTGGAACTCGTCGAGGATCACGAGGTCGGGCTCGAGGCTGTCCACGCCGGACTTCGCCAGGGTCCGACGGAGGCGGCCGGTGAGCCATCCAGCGCGACGACGCAGGTCGGTCGTGAGCCTGTTCAGGTACCGCGCGTCGTCGCGAAGAAGCAGGAAGTCGTCGAGGGTCCCGTCTGCCGTGATCGCGTCGTGGAACGAATCGACGATGCGGTCGTCGAGGTCGCCGGCCAGCTCGTGCGTGAGGGGCTTGACGTAGTGCTCGTCGAAGCGCTGACGCGTGCTGACCGTTCCCTGGAGGAGCATCCGGGTCACTCGACGGTCCGACGACGTCGCGTTCACCAGCTGATCGAGGATGAGCGTGAGCATGGCTCGCTCCGGCGCCGAACCGGTCTGCCAGCCGCCTTCCTTGAACGACGTACCCGGGGTGAATGAGACGAGGTTGACCCGCTTGTGCCCGTTCGTCGAGGGCAGCGCCAGGCGGGCGCTGTCGCGGGCGAGCAGGGACAGGCGCGTCGCCATCCCGATGTGCTCGTCGCCGGTCACGTTGAGTCGCTTGAGGTTCTGCTGCGCCAGATCGCGGTTGCTGCACACGTAGACGACGTCGATCCGGTCGACGGTGTCGTCCTTCTCGAGGTGCTCGATCGCCCGCGCGATCACGCCGCGCGCGATGATGCTCTTGCCCAGCCCGGTCTCGTCGGCCACGAGGAATCGGCCGGACCCGTCCTCGCTCCCCGCTCCGTAGAAGCGGTCGATGACGTGATCGACGGCGGCGCGCTGGAAACCCTTCAGCCCACCCATGACTGCGGGGACGTCGACCTGGCTCATCGGTTCCCGCCCGTCTGGGATGCGATCTGCTCGTGGGCCGCCCAGACCGAGGACCAGAGCGCGTCGAAGCCTGGCGGGAGGACGTCCTGCCCGTCGAGCGTGGCGAGATAGTCGACGAGGCGCCGGACATCCTCGAGGCCCGAGTGCCCGGCGCCGACCGCGCGGACCAGTGCCTCGAAGAGTCCCGCGCCCGACGTGGCGTCGACGTGGCCGAACACTCCGCCGGCCGACGGGGTCTCGGGGTCGGCGACGGGAAGCGCGACGCCGGAAAGCTCCAGTAAGAGCGTGAGCAGACGGATGAACGCGGCGGTGTCGGTCAGCTGGCGGGCGATGACCGCGTCATGGCGCCGCTCGATGTCGTCGAGCAGCGTGGCGACGACGATCGTCCGGCGCTCGCGACCGTGAAGGTCGCGTGCGACCAGGACGACGAACGGCGTTACATCGGCGAGCTCGTCCACCGTGGCTCGAGTCGGTGCGTCTGGGGGACCGGGGAGGCCGGTGCCCCCGATGTCGGGGCGGCTGAGCAGGTGCCACCGAAGGTCGTGGTCTCCTCCGGTCTCGTGAGTCGACTCGTTCCACACCTCGATCTCGAACGGATCGGAGTCGTGTAGGCGCATGGTGAGACGCGACCCTGCAAACCGTCGGAGATAGATCTCGAGGGCGTGCTCCGCCTCTGCCTCGGGGTCGGGCGAGGCGCCACCGTCGGTGGCGAACGGCTCGACCAGCGCACCGAGCGCCTCCAGCGTCGCGCCGACACCGAAGCGCGGCGCCGGTGCCGTCAGCTCCACCATCACCTCGACGTTGGACTGGAGCGCGGCCTCGGTGGCGTTGGCCGACCCGAGGAGGACGTGAGCGCCGTCGTGCCGATCCACGACGACCACCTTCGCGTGGAGTCCTGAGAGCACGCGGTCGACGCTGAGCCTCGCACGGGGTGGTGCGTCCGGAGCCACCGGGGCGACCACGCCGGGGTCGACCGTGTCGGCGGTGTCGTCCGGGAAGGTGGCGGCGTCGTCCAGCACGTAGGTGACCAGGGACCCGTCGAGCGAGGACGGCGCGAGCTGGTCGAGCGAATCGGGTCGCGAGACGAGATGCGTGGGGCCGTGGACCGCGTCGCGCAGGAGCCGCAGCCCGCCGTCCGTGACGAACGGTGAGATCACCAGCGCGCGTGGTCCGCGCAGATCGAGGGTCGGGCGCTTGTCGAGACCGAAGACGTGGAACGTGAGATCACGCATCTCTCTGGGCGTCTCGAGGTCGACGGAGCGCCACCGATCGGCGAGGGCATCGAGACGTGTGACGCGATCGGGCGGGAGCGGCCTGGTGGCGAGACCGGGGAGCGCCCGCAGGAGGCCAACCAGGGGAGCAATACGAGACGCAGCGTCCCGGCGTCGACCCGTGGCCGCGGGAGCGCCGTCGAACCGAGCGATCACATCCCAGCTGCGGTCGTTCGTGAGGTTGCGGCTGGCGCACAGGTATCGGTAGGTGAGGTCTTCGCTGTCGTCGAGGTGGCGGTACTCGAGGAACCAGACCTTGGGATGGAACAGGCCTTGACGCGCGACGACGGGATGGATGCTCTGCTCGAGGAAGGCCACGAGATCGGACGGCCTGCCCATCCCGATCTCGCCCGCCTGGGCGAAGATGTCGACCCGATCTGCGGCGCGACGGACGGCGTCCAGCACGCCCAGCGAGCCGTCGTCGCGGCTGATGCGGCGGGAGGCGAACGAGAGCGGAACGGTCAGGGCGGTCGCCAGATCGAGTGTGAAGGTGGTGCCGACCGCGTGGGACAACGTGTAGCCCGGCGGCGGTGCGAGCTGCTCGGTCAGTGCGGCGCGCGTCTGGGGCTCAAGCATCGCGTCGGAGTCCTTGGTGGATGTCGAGGAGGATGCGGCGCGCGGCGTTCCAGCGGTAGCCGAGCTCAGTGGCGCCGGACGAGCCACCCCAGGTGGCGAGCTTGCGGGGGCTCGTGAGGCGAGCCTGCGAACCCTTGTGCTGGCGCTCGCGACGAGCGACGGCGGCGCGGGCGTTCTCGTTGTCGGCGAGTGCCCCCAGATCGGCCGATCGGAGCAGGTCGAGCCATTGCTGGACGAAGAGCCGGGTTCCCGCATGGATCGGTGCTCCGCGCGCCAGCTCGACGCGCATGACGAGGTCGTCGAAGTCCCAGGTCGTGAGGTCGAGCTCAGTCGATGCCGTCGTCGCCCAGGCGGTGAGCTCGGTGCGGTAGTGCTCCACCGGCTCGTTGACGTCGGTGTAGCCGGCCTTCTTGTAGGCCTCGGCCAGCAGGAGGTTGTAGACGAGGCTCGCGCCACGGATGGCGAGGGTGAACGAGCGGGCGTGGTCGATCAGGTGCCGGGCGCCGCCCGGAACCGCGAGCGCGACCGGGTCTCGCCAGAACGCGTCGCTGTCGTGGTCGGGCTCGTGCGTCACCAGGTGGGACATGAGCGTGGCTGGGGCCTCGGCCAGGATGCGGTCACGGAGCCACTCGGCCTCAGGACGGGTCAGCGTGAAGCCGCCGTCGACGTGCGAGGGAAACCCTTCCGGCGCCGGCGGCATCGTGGGGTGCCAGGGCTTGAGGCCGTTCGGCGCGGGCGCGAGGGCTTGTGCGCGGCTCGTGCCAGGCGCTGCGAGGATGCCGTACCGCCCGAGGATTCCCCAGTAGATCGTCGACGGCAGATTGGCGAGCGTCGCGCCTGCCCGCATGCCGAGGAGGCCGGCGAAGTCCCCCGAGTCGCGCAGGACCGAGATGAGCTTCCGCTCGTACTCATCGGCTTTGGCGACAGGATCCGACGATGTGGCGGCTCGCTGGTAGCACCAGGGGACGAGAAGGAGATATCGGGCGCGGGTGAGCAGCGTCGACGTGCCGGGGAACAGGAGATCGGAGAGGGCGTCACGGATCGTCCCGATACCGAGCTCGTCGAGGCTGGCGCGGTCGGCGAACAGGCTGATGATCTCGCGCATCCGACGCTGCTCCTCGGTGGAGGCGTCGAGCCAGGCGATGAGGGAAGTCATGTGGATGAGCGGCGTCGGCTAGGAGCGCTGGTAGCTCCAGATCGCGTGATCGACCCGCTTGACGTCCAGATCGAGCTCCTCGCTCGCCGCGGTGAGCAGATCTACTGCATCGTTCTTGTCCTTCGGTGTGACACCGGCGTCGTCGAGGAAACGCAGGATCCACACGTCGGGCTTCACACCGGGGTGTCCCAGGAGCATGCGCAGGTAGCGCCACGTCACCGGACCACATCCCCGGACACTCCGGTACGCCTTTCCTGCGGCGTCGATGTTGGCCTCGAAGTCCTCGGCGGTGACGATGCCGGCGTCGACGAGGGCCTTCGCGGCCTCGATCACGATCTCGGCCTTGAGCCGGCCTGACGCCTTGGCGTTGTTGGTGAGCTCAGCGAGGTCGCCGACGGACGTGGCAGCGAGCACTGTCAGGTCGTTGGCCGCGCCTTCCCGATGCTTGCGCCAGCGAGTGACGGCACCGAAGACACCGGTCTCTCGCCCCTCGGACCTGTTGCCGTAGCGGGCGCGAATGGAGAAGACGGCATCGATCAGCGCGGATTCGATCTCCCCTGTCCAACCGCCCGGCCACTCCTTCGGCGTCGTTCCGATGGTCGAGCGAATGTGCTCGACGAGAGTGGCGACGCGGGGGTCGTGCGGCATGCTGAACTCCAAGGTGGGGGGATGACTTGACCGTAGCTGGACCCTCCGACATTCACCACGCGTGAGTCGGAGTTCCGGGGCTGGCTCGTGGACACCTTTCGAGCGTGTCGGCAGAACCAGCATCTCCACCTCGGCAGGTGAGGTCAGCAGGAGCGGGCCGCGACGACTGGCCCCACGTCCGCCCCGGTCGGTGTCGGACGTGCGCCGTCTCCGAGGACCGTGGAAACGGCGGTGGGAGAGTCCCCTCTTTACGAAGGTTTGCGCAACCGTTCCTCCATCAACTGGTGAGCGATGTGGTCTCGAACTCGCTCACCCGGACGAGAGTAGGCCAGCACAACGGCGGAATCGGCGGCGGCGGATTCACCGGCCGAGGGCTTCTGATATCGCACAACCCATCGGCTGCGCATCATGGGTTCGCGTTGTACGCCGTTGGTGGGGTAGGCATCGACAAGGCGAACGTCGGTGAAACCCGCGGCCCCAGCGAGGTTGATCGCCGCGTCCAGGGGGAGATTGATCGCGTCCGGAACCAGGGACGACGCGTCTCGATCCTCGTGGAGTGAGTCAGTGCCCGCAAGATCCGCTATGACCGCGTTCGTCGCTCGGAGGCGATCTCTCTCACCCTTTCGCGCGTGCTCCTGCGCGGTGACCTTGAGGTGACGCAAGACTCGAGTCGTGACACTGGGCTGAGCGTCGTGGAGCGCAGTCGCGTACCACCAGGCGAGAGCGAGGTCGCGATCTCGGTCGTCGGCCGCCTCGAAGAAGCCGATCAGAGCTCCCGAGCCCTTGTCGATCCACGAGCCCGCGATTCCGCCTGTAACCGTCGCCACATCGAGCATCCGCAGGGCCGTGGAGGACACTCGGATTGCGTTCATGGACATCGTCGATGTCTTGTGCCGAGCGATCTCGGCACACATCTCCGAGTATGAATCAGCCACCTCCAGCGGGGTGATCTCGAGCCCGAGCGCATCGAAGGCTCCCGCGGTGCGGAGGCCGACTCGGCCGGTCAGTGAGAGCGATTCTGGGAAGAGAGGGTTGTAGGCGACCATCTCGACTCCGATCAGGTCGACCCACTCTGGCTCCTCTGGTCTCAACCTCGACAGCAGACTGCGCCAACGATCGTCGGACTCCTGGCCCAACTTCCAAATGAGGCCGAGCGTTTCGATCTCGGAGGCGCTGGCATCGAGTCCTTCGGCCAACGCGTTGCCGACAGAAGCGCCAGTCAGCCCGAAACCCTGGAGCTGATCGGCGGTGAGGCTCGACGCGAGTGCAAGCAGCATCGCTCGCTGGGCCAACCGCACCGAGTGGGGTGGGTCGGCCAGGTCGAAGGCGACGGAAGTCTCGAGCAAGTTGACATTCCTCTCGAAGAAGGCGGGAGGCAGGTGGAACAGGACCGAATACGCATAGACAAGGTAGTGCGAGGCGGTCGGGTCAGCGCGGCGAGGCATCGGGAAGGGAGCCTCGGAGCGCGAGGAGCCGACGACGTGTCGGCGGTCCCGTTCTTACCCCGACTGCATACGGGTCTGCCCTGGCCCGCGACTGCCCGCCAGGGCGAGGTCTCGATGCCCAGGTCGCCAGGACCTCGGCATCAGCTAGTCCCATGTCGGCCGCTGGGTCGGACGAACGACGCTGGCGTCGGTGATCGCACGAGGTCGACAGTCCCCGTAGCCACGGCTTCCTGCTGAGCAAACGTCCTACGCGCGTCTGAACCGTCGGGGAGTCTGACGTTCCACATCGCCGAGCTCAGTAGATGGCCGTCCCGGACGTGCGCGAGCGGACCGAGGTTCACTTCCTCGCCAGTTCGGAAGCGGATGTCCACAGTGCCGCTGGCTGCGTGCTCGAAGGCGCACGCGACGACTCGGGCCTCGCTGCGTCGCGCGTTGAGCGCCACTCGGCAGAAATGGTGCGTGGTGAGCACGTAGTACATCTCCCAGAACGAATCGGTCACCCGCGCGACGAACAAGATGACCTCGTTCGGCAGAAGGAAGGTCTGCAGAGCGCGTTCGATCACGGAGACCACCTCCACGTCGACCGTCACCCCGAGAGCGAGGGGTAGGGGATCCCCAACGACCCGACCGTCGTGAGGGGGCTCGCTCAGGATCGGTCGTGGACGATCGAGGAAGAGCGACTGCTGGGACGCCTCGACATTCGACTCAACGCCGATGATCGACAACGAGATCGTCGCGCCGACGGCGTCGGGCGCGTTCGCGAGGTGCTTGCTTGCGACGATGCGGTCGATCCGCTCATCGTCTGCCTGCCGGTGCCGCCAGTAACCACCACGTTCGCCTAGCACGCTACCGAGGGCGTCGAGCGTCAGTTCGAGCAGGTTGTCGAGGTCCCAGCCGTGCATCGTCGAGCGAGCCGGAGGCAGGGCGAAGGCGACCTCGAGGTTGAGTCGTGCTCCGGGTCGGAGCACCCGACCGGTCTGCTCGGCCGATCTCGCAACCGCCGCCCTCCACGGGCGCTCACCTGCTGTCGCGAAGGCTGCGGGAAGCACCCCACGTACCTCGATGGTGAGGGCGTCGACCTCGAGGTGGCGAGCGACGTCGGCAGGTTCGGCGTCTGGACCAGGAGGAGGCGCTTCGCTCATGGCGACATTCCATCGCGAAGGTCCGACATCAACCCCCAACCCAACCCCACCCAAACCCAATCCCCACACCCCCCACCCCGCTGACTAGCCTCGATGGGACAAATCCCCCGCCCAGGAGGTTCCCGTGACCATCACGATCCCGCCCGTTCCGGTGAGCGTGCCGGAGCTGGAGGCGTCGTCGTCGTGCTCGGCGGTGGGCGACAGCGTGCTCGCGGCCGCGAAGGATGCGCGGGCGGTCGCGGACTCCGCCGGCGACGGTGCGCAGAGCCTGACGTGGGAGGGCGTGGCCGCCGACGCCGCCGACCACGCGATGACCGTGCTGACCAACGAGATCGGCGACGCGGTGTCGGCGCTGTGGGGAGTCGTGCAGGAGCTGGACGCCTACGCCGAGACGATCACCGATCTCGAGACGCGGCACGCGGACCTCGTCACGCTGCGCTCCAGCCTGGTCACCGATCGCGATGCCCTCATCGCGGACGCCGCCGCCGTCGGTGAGGACGAGGTCTCGCTCTGGCTGCAGCTGCGAGCCTCGACGCTCACGCTGTCGATCAGCACCTTCGCCCAGACCGTCGAGACGTGGTCGACAGAGCTCACGACGGCGGAGGACGCCGTGATCGCCGCCCTCCAGGCGGGGGACACCGCGGCCGAGGCGCGCGACTTCCGCGAGGCCCGTCCCCCCGAGCTGCAGGCCTCGATCGACGCGCTGGTGGACGCCGGCGTGCTCCCCGAGGCGATGCGGTACGCCTCCGCCGCCGACCTCCAGGCCTGGCTGACCGACAACCCCGAGGCGGCCGCGGGGCTCGTCGACGGGACCGCGCCGCTGACCGGCTCCGCGGCCGTGCTCAACCAGCTCGTCAACGGCGCCATGATGACCAACCCCGGGGCCGACGTGTCGGCCATCCGGATGCAGGGCGTGCACGACTTCTTCGCCGACCTCGACCCCGAGAGCGCCGCGCTCCTGGCGACCCTGTACCCGTCCCTGGTCGGGAGCACCGACGGCGCCCCGTTCGACGCCCGCGAGCTCGCCAACCGCGTGAAGGTCATCGACGCGCTCGCCGATGAGCGTGAGCTGCTGGAGGGCATGGAGGATCGCCACGAGCACCACCAGGGCGACTGGGACCTCTTCGGCCGCAACAACGACGACCTCGAGGGCCCGCTCGCCGACACCCGCGACCGCATCGCGCTGTACGAGTCGATCCTCAACGACGACCGCACGATCCTGTTCTTCGAGCCGGCCACCCACGACAGCGACTTCAACCGCACCTACGACGGCGGGATCGCCGAGCTGCACGGCGAGATCACCGCCGACACCCAAAACGTCGGCACGCTGGTGCCCGGCACCGGGTCGCACCTGGGCAACTACGACGGGAACGCGTCCCGGTCGGAGAGCTTCCACAACGCCGCCCCCGACCGCCTGGCGATGATCACGTGGATGGGCGGCGACCTGCCGGACTCGCTGCTCGACGCCAAGGGTGACGAGTGGTCCCGCGACCTCGGACCGAAGCTCGCCGGCTTCTCCGACGCCGTCCGGCTCGAGATCGAGAGCTCGGGCTCGTCGGCGTCGACGACGTACGCGGGCCACTCCTACGGCGGCGCCGTCGTGGGGCGGGCGGAGGCCGCCGGACTCGACGCCGACCGGGTGCTGCACATCGCCTCGGCCGGGATGGGCAACGACATCGGCGGACCGTCGGACTACCCCGACTCGCAGAACGACGTGCACCGCTACTCGATGACCGCGCCGGGGGACCCGATCGAGAACTTCCAGGGCCTCGACGCCGGCAGCTGGGGTCACGGCGCCGACCCCGACACCTTCCCCGGCACGGAGCGTCTCCACACCGGGAACGACGCCGGCCCGGACGGCGCCCCGCTCCAGGGCTCCTCGGCCCACAGCGACGTCTTCAACCACGAGTCGGACTCCTGGAACCAGATGCTGGAGGTGTTCGTGGGCGGCGAGGTCGAGACCTACCGCACGCCGACCTACGACGGCCCCGTCACCTATCCGTCCTCCCGCGGCCCCGTCTACAACTGGAACCGCAGCGTGGACGGCTGGAACGACGACGGCTCCACGATCGACGTAGAAGGATGAGGCACGTGCCCCGCTCGCCGTCCCGCTTCCACGCCCGCCACCCGGCCCGCCCGCTCGCCGTCGCGCTCGCCGCCCTCATCGCCCTGACCGCCTGCACCCCCTCGGAGGCCCCCGTGGACGACCAGACCCGCAGCTCGGTGGCTGCCACCACCCAGCGGTACGCCGAGAGCGTTGCCGCGCAGCTCGGCACGAGCTCGCAGGTGCAGCAGGAGGAGTGGGCCGACTGCACCGACGCCGCCACCGGCGAGGTGACCGGCGAGCAGTACATCTACAACGTGCGGGTCGACCTCGACGGCGAGGAGACGTTCGAGCAGCTCAGCCAGCGGCTGCGCGACCACTTCGAGGGCGAGGGCTGGACCTGGGTCGAGCCGACCGGCAGCCTGCCGCGGGTGCGCCTGAGCCACGAGGGCTACAACATCGGCACCACCCTGGAGGTCGAGCGTGGCTACGCCACGGTCGGGGTCGGCGCCGGGTGCCTCGGCTCGCTCGAGGACGTGCCCGAGCAGGACCGGGCGACGTCATGAGCTTCGAGGTCACCCCGTCCGAGCTGCGGGGCGCGGCCGGCACCTGGCAGGACCACGGCGAGTCCCTCGGGTCCGCGAACGCCCACCTCGGCACCGCGCAGGGCGCGACGACGGCGCTGGGGCCGCGCGTGCAGGCGGCGGCCGACACGTTCCTGACGCAGTGGAAGACGACGGTTGCGGACGCGGCTGGAGCTGCGGCGTCGAACTCGGTGGCGCTCTCGGGAGCGGCCGACGCCTACGACTCGATCGACGAGGAGCAGGGCGAGGCGCTGCGGCGCCTGCTGCCCTGGGCGGGCTGAGCCATGACCGCACCCGAGAACACCCGCACCATCGACGTCGAGGTCACCGGACCGTTCGGCATCCGAGGCAGCCTGAACCAGGCCGAGGCGCGGATCGTCGCCGTCGAGGGCCTCACCGTGGCGCACGTCGAGCTCGTCGCGACGTCGAAGCGTGGCGCCGACCTGCTCGACGACGCCATGACCCTCACCCCCGAGGGCCTCGAGATCCGCCTCCCCACCATGTCGGAGGCGATCGCCGCGCAGGGGCTCTGGCGCGGACTCGCCTCTGGGGCGTCGTGGGGGCTGCGGGTGGAGGCGCGCGTGCCGGCCGGGAGCTGGCTCGACCTGCGCTCGAAGGTCGCCTCGCTGAAGACCGAGGGGCGGTTCGGTTCGGTCCGCTGGGCCTCCAGCCTCGGCGACGTCACGCTCGAGCGGACCGAGTTCCTCAGTGCGGACATCGGGATGGGCAACCTCAAGGTCGGCTACTGCGACGCGGCGGAGATCACCGGCGGCGCGGGCGACGTCAAGATCACCGAGGTCGGCGGCTCGCTCACGATCGACGGCGGTGTCGGGGACGTGCGGGTGCGGACGCTGCGCGGCACCGCCGCGATCGTCACGGGGCTCGGGGACGTCACCCTCGGCGAGGTGAGCGCGAGCGGCGGCACCGCGAACGACGACGGGGGTCGGGAGGCCGCCGACGTCCGCGTTACGTGCACCGCCGGTGACATCAAGATCAAGGAGCTGGTGACCGGATCGGTTCGGCTCGGCACGACGATGGGCGACGTGACGGTGGGCGTGGCACGCGGGTCGGACCTCGTGGGCGCTGACCTCCGGTCGGAGTCCGGCAGTGCCCGGTGCAAGGTCCCGGTCGTCCCCGGTCCTCGGCTGAGCGGACCGCTCGACGTCCCGCTCGCGTGGGGGACGCCAACGCCCGGCGTGCACATCCACGCCGAGTCCAGCTCGGGCGACATCACCGTGCGTGACTCGCGTCGGGGCAAGCGCGACCGGACGTAGGTCCATACGTAGCGCCATGCCGCGCGCCGGCGGTGGATGGGCAGTTCTGCCCTTGCCCGCGCGGGGCGTGAACGGCAGGATCGGACGGCCGCACGCGCGTCCGCGCAGGTCAGAGGGGGAGTGGATGACCACCGAGAACGAGCCGCCCGTGGGTGACGAACCCGCGCAGGAGCCGCCCGCTCCTGCGCCGACCACCCCGCCGTCGCCGGTTCCACCGATGCCCGCCCCGATGGACCCGCGCGCCCGTCGCCGCACACTCCTCGTGCTCGCCACGATCGCCGTCGTCGCCGCCGGCACCTGGATCACGGTCTCCACGCTCACCGACCCCGAGCGTCAGGCGCGCGCCGCCGCGACGGACTACCTCCGGGCGCTCGAGGACGGCGACGCCGACACCGCCGTCGCAGCGCTCAGCTCCACGTTCACGCCCGGGTGCCCCGAGATCCTCACCTCCGACGTCTACCGCGAGGTGCCGGACCGGCCGACGGGCGCCGTCGTCTCCGACGTCACGGTCTACAGCTCGGTCGATGACGACCGGCCCCGCGCCGTCGTGGACGTGGTCTACCAGCGTGGAGAGGGAGGGGACAGCCGCTCGGCCGGGATCGAGCTCGTGCGCACGAGCGAGGGCTGGAAGGTCGACATCGAGTCGGAGCTCGCGGCCGGCGCCCCGCCCGTGGGCGCGATCGTCGGAGCCGGCGAGTTCACGGTGGACGACACGTGCTCGGTCCCCGCCAGCGAGAAGGTCGAGGTGCGGCTCCTGCCCGGGAGCTACACGCTCGGCTACGCCGATCCCTTCCACCTCGAGCAGGCGCCGACATTCCGGGTCACGCTTCCGGGCGCCTCCGAGCAGACGATCACGCCCGTGGTGCGCCCCGAGGTCGGCGACGCGGCCCGCGAGCAGGTGCTCGCGTGGGTCACCGCCTGCGTCGAGGGCGGCTGGGGCGGTCCGACCTGCGAGGGCGAGGAGGTCGACGTCCCGGGCTATCTCGCCCCGACCGCCGGAGGACTCGTGGAGGACCTCGGGGTCGGGTTCGTCCGCGACCCGGCCGGAGGCTGGCGGTTCGACGCGTCGGCGGCGCAGGACGTCGACGGCACGACCGTGTGCGGCCCCGACGCCACCTCGTGGTGCGTGCCGGACGAGCCGATCACGGGAACGGTCTACTTCCGCTACACGGGGTCGGTCGTCGTCGACGACGACGGCGCCGTCACCCTGACGAAGGAGGCACGATGACCCCCGGACCCTCGAGCAACGGGCTTCGCGCCCTGCTCGCGTCGCTCGCCGTCCTCCCGGTGCTGGCGCTCGCGGCCTGCTCGCCCTCGACCGACCGGTACGAGATCGGCGACCGGGACGAGGACCGGGTGCGCGACGTCGTCACCTCCTACCTCGACGCGCTCGCCGAGGGAGACGCGGAGACCGCGCTCGAGCTGCTCGGGGTCGCGGCGCACGAGACGGTCTGCCCCGATCTCGTGACGAACGCCGTGTACGGCGAGGTCGCCGGTCGCCCCGTCGACGGCGAGATCACCGACATCACCGTGACGGCGGGCAGCCTCCGGGTCGGGCGGCCGACGGCGACGGTCGCGGTCGAGCACGCGTGGGACGGCGAGGAGACCCTCCGTCGCGCGCAGGTCGCGCTGGTGCGCGGCGACGACGGGTGGCAGGTCGAGGAGGACGGCGCACTGGGCCTCCAGAGGGTCGAGCTCGGGATCGACGGCGGCGCCGTCCTGGCGCTGGACGGCGCGTGCCACGCGAGCCCCGGCGAGGCGAGCTCGGTCACGGTGCTCCCGGGCACGTACTCGGTCACGGTCGAGGACACGGCCGGGATCGGCACGGTCGAGCCGTTCGAGCACCAGGTGCCCGGATCCGACTACACGCTGGTCCAGCTGCAGCCCCGGCCCGAGGTCGTCTCCGACGTGACCGGTCAGCTCACCGCGTGGATCGACGCGTGCGCCGCCGACCCGCTGGCCGACGCCACGTGCCCCGACGGGGTCGACACGGTGCTCCGGCGTCTCGACATCACCGAGCGCGACCCGGTCGAGGACCGGGACGTGGGGCTGTTCCTGACCCGCGACGGCTGGGCCTACAGCCTGACGGGGAGCCAGGAGATCCGCGGCACCCTGCGCGCCGACGGCTGCATCGGTCAGGGTGAGCGGTGCGTCCCCGGGGCCCCGCGGAGCGACCTCGTCAGCTATCGCCTCACGGGCACCGTCACGCTCGACGACGACGGCGCGGTGGTGCTGACACCGAGCTCCTGAGCGGGGTGCGGCGCCCAGAGCGAGGCGCCGAGAACGCTGACGCTCGCGGCTGCAGCGCTCCAGGCGCGAGCGACGACGTTCGCGTGGCCCGGTGCCTGACGCGCTCGACCTGCACATACCTGCACATGCTACGGTCCGCGCATGTCCACTCTCGAGCGTCGTCTTCAGGTCCTCCTCGACCAGGATCGTTTCGCGAGACTCGAGGCCGAGTCGGCAACGACCGGGCGCTCGATCGGCTCCATCGTGCGCACGGCGATCGACCAGCACTTCTCGACGGCGGGGGTCGAGCTGGCTCGCGCCGCTGCCGCCAGGCGCATCCTCGACGCCACCGCCGAGACCGACGGGAGAGAGCCGGACTGGGCGGAGTCGAAGGCCGCGATCGTCGGCGACGCCGACCGTTCGGTCGGGGCCGATGGCGCCGGCCGATGACGGCCGAGCGGCTCTTCCTCGACACCGCGGTGCTCGCCCTGGCGGTCGGGGGAGAGCGCCCGCTCCGGGAGGCCTGCCGGACACTGCTCGAGCGGGCGGCGCGGGGTGAGGCGGAGATCCACGTGAGCGTCGAGGCCCTGCAGGAGCTGCTGTTCCACCGGATGCGGCGCGGGTCCCGCCCGGACGCCGTCGCGCTGGTCAGGGACGTGCGCGAGCTGTGTCACGTCCACCCGTTCGAGGACTCGGTCCTGCTGCGGACGCTCGACCTCGCGGCGACCACGTCGCTCGGGGGCCGCGACGCGGTGCACGCCGCCACCGCGCTCGTCGCAGGGTTCGAGGAGATCGTGACGCCGGACCACGACTTCGACGCGGTGCCGGGACTCCGCCGTCGGGACCCGGTGTGAGGTGAGCGCCCGGCTGCCCCGGTCGCCCCGGACGGGCCGACGACGCCGACCGGGGTTAGGGTCGCTCCGGCGCACCACCGGGCGCGCCCCTCGGGCACACGGCCGTGCCTCGCTGAAGGAGCCCCGATGCCACCGTCGACCGCGGCGGCCCCTGCACTCGCCGCCACGGAGAAACCCGCCGTCGTCTGCGAGTCCGTCGTCCGCATCCACCGCCACGGCTCCATCGAGGTGCAGGCCCTCCAGGGCCTGGACCTGAGCGTCGAGCGCGGCGAGATGATCGCCGTCGTCGGCCCCTCCGGCGCCGGGAAGTCCACGCTCCTGTCGATCCTCGCGGGCTCGGACGCCCCCTCCGCCGGCCGCGTCCACGTCGACGGTTGGGACCTCGGCGCCCTCTCGACGGCCGGCCGGGTGCGGTACCGGCGCGGCGTCGTCGGCGTCGTGCGCCAGCAGACCTCCCGCAACCTCGTGGCCCACCTCACCGCGGAGGAGAACGTCGCGATGCCGGCCGCGCTCGGCGGCACCTCCCGCAAGGTCCGCCGCACCCGTTCCGCCGAGCTGCTGGACCGGCTCGGGGTCGGCGACTGCGCCCGGCGCCTGCCGCACGAGATGTCCGGCGGCCAGCAGCAGCGGGTCGCGCTCGCCGTCGCCCTCGCCAACGGACCGAGCGTCCTGCTCGCCGACGAGCCCACGGGCGAGCTCGACACCACCACCGCGCACGAGATCCTCGGCGCCCTGCGCACCGTCAGCCGCGAGGACGGCATCACCGTCGTCGTCGTCACGCACGACGCCACGGTGAGCGACTCGGTCGAGCGCACCGTCGCGATCCGGGACGGGCGCACCAGCTCGGAGGTGCTGCGCACCTTCTCGGACGACGGCGCGGGCGGCTCCCACGTCGTCGCGCAGGAGTACGCCGTGATGGACCGCGCCGGGCGCGTGCAGATCCCGCGCGAGTACCGCGAGGCGCTCGAGCTGACGCGCCGCGTGCGGCTCGCCCTCGAGGCCGACCACGTGTCGCTGTGGCCGGACGGCGAGCGATGAGCGCCGCCGTCGAACGCAGCACCCCCGAGCCCGCCCCCGAGCCCACCGTCGTCGTCGACGACCTCCACCGCTCCTACGGCACCGGCCCGGCCGCCGTCCACGCCCTGCGCGGCGTCTCCTTCACCGCCCACCGCGGCGAGCTCGTCGCGATCGTCGGCCGCTCCGGCTCGGGCAAGACGACGCTCCTCAACATCGTCGCCGGCCTCGAGTCGGCCGACGCCGGCCGCGTCAGCGTGGCCGGCACCGACGTCACCGCCCTGGACGAGGACGGCCGCGACGGCCTGCGCCGCCAGGGCGTCGCGATGATCCTGCAGGGGTTCGGCCTCGTGGAGGAGCTCACCGCCGCCGAGAACGTCGGCCTCCCGCTGCGGCTGCAGCGCTGGCGACCGGCCCGGCGCGAGCGACGCGTCGCCACGCTGCTCGGCCTCGTCGGCCTCGAGGGGCACGCCGCGCACCGCCCCGACGAGCTGTCCGGCGGCCAGATGCAGCGCGTCGCCGTCGCCCGCGCGCTCGCCGCCTCCCCGACCCTTCTCATCGCCGACGAGCCCACCGGCCAGCTCGACACCGACACGGGCCTCGCGGTCATGGCCCTCATCCGCGGCGTCGTCGAGGCCGAGGGCATGACGGCCCTCCTGTCCACGCACGACCCCGTGATGATCGCGCTGGCCGACCGCGTGCTGCACCTGGAGGACGGGCGCCTCACCGGTGACTGATGCACGTCGCCTGCCGCCCGCGCTCAAGCGTGCGCTTGCCCAGTGGCCGCTGCTCGCCACCGTCACGCTGGCGCTCGTCGTGTCCGGGACGCTCGCGGCCCTGTGCGCGCTGCTCGCGACGGCGGGCGTCGCGGGCGGTCTCGCCGACCGGTTCCGGGGTGGTGACGACGCGGCCGTCGTCTCCGCCTACCTCGTCATGGAGGACGACGGCGCGGCGTCCGGCGCGGCCGCGCTCGCCGCTCTCGCGGGCATGACCACCGACGCCGCCGGCGACCTCGCCCTGCCCGCCTCCACCTGGGCCGTCTCGGACCTGTCCTACCTCCCCGGCTCTGACCCCCGCGCCACGTACCTGCTCGACGCCGACACCGCCGCCGACCACGCGACCCTCGAGGCCGGGCGGTGGCCCGAGCCGTCCGCCGCGTCGGCCGGGGCCGACGACGCCGGCCCGCTCGAGGTCGTCCTCCTCCGCCCGACGGCGGACGCGCTCGCCGTCGCCGTCGGCGACGAGCTCGTGCTCGCCCCCCACGCGGGCCGCGAGCCCGACGGCGGGGAGGGCGCGCGCCGCGTCGCCGTCGTCGGCATCGCCGTGCGGGACGTCGACGCGCAGTGGCAGCGGGACCAGCTGAACGGCGAGGGGACGGGCACGGTGCTGGGGCGCCTCGACGCGTTCGGGCCCCTGCTCGTGGCGCCCGGCACGCTGCTCGACGCCGGCGCCCCCGTCACGCGCGGCAGCGTCCGCGTCGTCCCCGACCTCGCGAGCGAGCCCGAGCGAGCGCAGGCCATCGCCGACGGGGTGGCCGGCCTGCGGGCGCGCGCCCTCGACTCCCTCGGCGACGACGTCCGCTCCGTCTCCGTCCAGTCCGATCTCGGCAGCGAGGTGCGGGCCGGGCTGGCCGAGCAGAGCGTCACGCGTTCGCTGGTGCTCGCCGTCCTCCTCGTCGTGGTCGCCGTCGCCGCGACGGTCCTGGCGCAGGTGGGCCGCGCCCTCGCCGCCCGACGCCGCGCCGAGTGGGCGCTCGCGAGCGCGCGCGGCGCCACGCGCTGGCAGGTCAGCCGCGGGACCGTCGCCGAGGCGGTCGTCGCCGCGGTGGTCGCGGCCGGGCTGGCGACGGCGATCGCTCCCTTCGCGTACCGCGCGCTGGCCTCGTCGGGATCGGCGGCGTGGTGGCCCTCGGCCTCGGGGGCGGGTGCCGTGGGCATCGACGCGGTGGTGATCGCCGCCGTCGCGATCGGGACGCTCGTGCCCGCGGGGGTCGTCGCGGCCGAGGCGTGGCGCATCGCGGGCGGGCGCGGCTCCGGCCGGACGGCCCGCCCGGTGGTGCGCCTCGCGGGCGAGGTGCTGCTCGTCGTCCTCGCGGCGGTCGGCGTCGTGCAGCTGCGCACCCACGCCCCCAGCCCCGGCCTCGACCCGCTCCTCGTGCTGGCGCCCGGCGCCGTCCTGGCCGCCCTCGTCGCCGTCGCCCTGCGCGTGGTGCCGCTCGCCGCCCGCGCGGCCGACGGCGTCGTGCACCGCGTGCGCGGCGCGGTGCTGCCCCTGGCCGTGTGGCGGATCGCGCGCGGCACGCTCGCCGGCGCCGCGGCCGCGGTGGTCTGGGCGGCGGCCACGCTCGCGTTCGTCGTCCCCGTGTCCGCGACGTGGTCGCAGTCGCGGGTGGACCAGGCCGAGGCGTCCGCGGGTGCCGACCTCACCGTCATCGACGCACCGGGCGGGGACACGGGCGTCGTCGTCGCCGACGCCGTCGGGGCCTCGCCCGCCGCGGTGCTGAGCCGGCCCGTGCAGCTCGGCTCGCGGCCCGGGTCCGCCCGGCTGGTCGCGCTCGACGCCGCGCGTGCGGACGAGGTGGTGCTCGGGCGGCTCGACGGCGCCGGGTCGGTTGCCGCCGGGTCGTGGTCGGAGGTCATGGCGCCGCTCGTGGACCGCGGCGACGGCACCGGCGCCGAGCCGGGCACCGTCGCCGACCCCCTCGGGGTGACCGTGACGGGGGACGCCGTCGGGATCGAGGGCTACCTCGCGCAGGCCACGGTGACCCTGGTGGTGCAGGCGCCGTCGGGGGAGAGGTCGTTGGTGGAGGCCGAGCCCGTGATCCTCGACGGCACCCCGCAGCGGCCGGTGCTCGCGGCCGAGACCGCGCTGCCCGACGGCGCGACCGTCCCCGCGGTGATGCTCGGCTTCGACCTGATCGCCGAGTCTCTGGACGCACCCTTCCTCAGCGGCGGCGCGACGGCGACGGTCGCCGTCGCGATCGACGGCGCCCCCGTGACCAGCTCGTGGACGGCGTCGTTCCGCGGGGTCGAGCAGTTCGGCGCGCTGCGCTTCGATGACGGCGCGATCGTCGTGACGGCGGGCGTCGACCTGCTGCTGGACCGCGGCACCCGGCTGCTGGTGAGCGCGTTCCCCGTGGCGGCTGCGCCCGAGGTGCCCGTGCTGGCGTCGGCGGAGCTCGCCGCGGATCTCGGGCTCGCCAACGGCGACCTGCTCGACCTGCGGGTCGGGGCCGCGGCCGTCACCGCGCGCGTCGCCGGCGTCATCCCCTACGTGCCCTCCGAACCCGGCGCCCCCACGCTGCTCGCCGACCGCTCGACGATCGCCGACGCGATGCTCGTGGCGGGCGAGACCGGGCCCGTCGTGGACGAGTGGTGGGTGGCGCAGCCCGGGGCCGACCCCGCGGACGCGGTCGCGCAGCTGGAGGCGGCGGGCCTCGAGCCCACGGAACCCGAGCGGATCGCGACGGCGGACGCGGCGCGCGCGCCCCTGAGCCGCCCCGTGCTCGCCGCGCTCGCGCTGCTGGCCGCCGGCGCCGTCGTGCTCGCGTGGGCCGCCGTCGGCGCCGACGCCGCCGCCACCGCGCGGGCGCAGGCGATCGTCGACGCCCGGGTGCGCGCGCTGGGCGCCCGCCGCGCCGACGTGCGGCGCATGACGATCGTGCGGATCATCGGCACGACCTTCGCCGCCGTCGTGGTCGGGGCGGTCGCCGGAACGGGCGCCGCGCTCGCCGTCGCCCCCTCGATCGTGGCCGGCGACGGCGGAGCGCGCCCGGTCCCCGACGTCGCCCTGGTGACGCCGATCGGCGCCGCCCTCGCGGGCCTCACGCTGCTCGCCGCGGGGGCGGCCGTGGTCGGGGCGGTGCTCGGGTCGCGGACGGCATCGTCGACCGCCCGGTCCTCGACGGCCAGCCTGCTGCGCTCGGGGGACGCGGCATGAGCGGGGTGCTGCGCGGCTCGGTGCTGGCGATCCTCGCGCGGACGAGCCGCGCGGCGGCGCCGCTGCTCGCGCTGAGCGCGCTCGTCGTCGCCCTCGTGAGCGTGCTGAGCGTGGTCGTGCCGCGGATCCAGAGCGACGCGACCACCGCGTCGGTGCAGGTGGCGGTGGCGGATCCGGGCGCCGTCGTCAGCGTCGCGGTGCCGCTCACAGGGGACGACGTCGTGCCGCGACCGCTGTGGGACACGACCGCCGACACCGTGGAGTACGTGCTCGGCAAGGTCACCGACGCGCTGCCTGACGCCTACGGACCGCCGATCGCGACGCTCGTGAGCCGCCCCCTCACGGCGGAGCGGATCGACTACGTCGCCACCGAGCTGCGCCTGGCCTACCTCGACGGCGAGAACGCGCCGCAGGTCCGGTGGGTCGAGGGTCGCAAGCCACGCGCGACGGCGGTGGCCGAGGACGTCGTCGGCACGGACGCGCCGATCCCGCCGGTCGAGGTGGCGCTCACGCGGGCGAGCGCGGACCTGCTGGGCGTCGGCCTCAAGGACGACATCGAGACCGCAGCCACAGGGGGCGGGCCGGTCACGGTGCGGGTGGTGGGGATCTTCGAACCGGCGGACGCCGAGGACTGGGGCTGGAGCCTCGTCCCGTCGATCCTCGAGCCGCTCGTCGTGCGCGGCGGCGACCCGCGCAACGCGGTGGTCGGGCTGCTGAGCGACGAGTCGGTGCCGTTCGCGAGGTTCGCGATGCCGCCGCTGTCGCTGGACCCGCGGTACGTCGCGCGGCCGGAGGTGGGGGAGGTGACCGTCGCGACGGCGCAGCGGCTCGCCGACGACGTGCGCGCGCTCACGGCGGCACCCGACGCCGTCGACATCCCCGGCGTCCCGACCTCGCTGACGACGCAGGCCGACGTGGTGGTCCAGCGGTCGCTCGACCTCGCGGCGGAGGCGTCGGCGCGGGCCACGGTGGTGCTGCTGGGGCTGCTCGCGGCTGCCGGTTCGCTGCTGGGGCTGGCGGCGAGCGTGCTGGCGCGACGGCGTGGTGCCGCGGTGGCGCTGGCCAGGTCGCGCGGGGCCTCGCGCCTGGTGCTCGCGGGAGTGGCGGCGGGGGAGTCGGTCGTGGTGGCTGTCGTGGGGGCAGCGGTGGCGGCGGGGGTCGTGGTGTGGGGGTTCGGGTTCGGCGCGGGGGCGGGAGCCGTCGGGCTGGGGTGGGTGGCGCCGGTGCTCGCGGCGGTGCTGCTGCCGCCTGTCGCGGTGCTGGTGGCGGTGTCGTCGGTGGAGGCTCCGCCGTCGGGGGCGGCGCGGTCGCGGTCGAGGCGGGTACAGCAGGCGCTGCGCGCGGCCGCCGAGGTCGTGGTGGTGGCGCTCGCGGTCCTCGCGACGCTGACCCTGCGGACGCGCGGGGACGCGGCTGCCGCGGGCACGGTCGGTGCGGATCTCGTGGTGCTGGGTGCCGCGCCGCTGATCGCGGGGGCGTGCGCCGTCGTCGCGCTGCGGCTCGCGCCGTGGCTGCGACGGGCGGCGGTCGCGACGGCGCGACGCGGGGTCGGGGCGGTGCCGCTGCTGTCATCGGTGCGCGCCGGGCTCGGCGGGGTGGCGACGGTGACGATCCTGGTGAGCGTGGCGATGACGGTGCTCGCGGCGGCCGAGCCGCTGCCGGGTGCCGGGGGTGCTGGCGGTGCTGGCGGGGCTGGTGATGGCGCGGAGCTCGACCCGGTGCTGGCGCCGTTCGTCGACGCCGCGACCGTCACCCGCACCGGGGTGGTCGGGGCGCTGATCACGATCGCGCTGGTCGCCGTCGTGCTCGTGGGGATCGCCGACCGCGCGCGGAGGGATCGCGACGGCGCTCGAGCCCGCGCGCTCGGGCTGACGGCGGAGCGGGCGTCCCGGGTGGCGGTGCTCGCCGCGGCCGTGCCGGTGGCGCTCGCGGCCGCCGCCGGGGTGGCGACGGGGCTGCTCGCGGTGGTGCTGGTAGCCCCGGGGGTCGCGGTCGGACCGCTGATGGCGTGGTGGGCGGCGGTGCCGGTGCTCGCCGTCGTGGCCGCCGCGGTCGCGTGGGCGCGGCCGCCGCGGTCGTCGTTGGCGTCGCGGCTGCGGGCGGGCTGACGCCGGACCAAGGGGTGGACCCGGCATCGACTGCGTCGAGCGCCGGCTGCCCGACAAGGTTCGCGTGACGTTAGTGTCGAATACCGGGTACGCGTGTGGGCGCTGGGCCAGGAGGAGATCGAGATGGAAGTTCGGTTCGGCGCAAAGGTGAAGAACAAGCGTCAGGACGCTGTGCTCGAGCTGTTGAGCGTCACGCTCCTGCCGGGTGAGCGCGTGGCGCTCGTGGTCAAGACGAACAAAGTTCGTGGGCTCCTGGAGTTCCTGGCCTTCACGCAGTGGCGCATGCTCAGCCTCGGCCGCAACCCTCTGGACGTCGTCCACGAGATCGACAACGTCGACGTCGTCTCCGCCTTCTTCCAGAACCAAGCCTTCTCCGGCAACAGCGTCCACATCTCCACCCGGGACGGCGCCCTGGACCTCGGAGCACTTCTCGAGGTGTCCGACAAGGGCGAGGTTCGGTCCCTCCTGGACGCGGCTCTCGCCTGCAGCGATCCGCAGCCGCTCGCCGCGGCGCGGGCGCAGGCGCTCGGGGGCGGCGGCTACACCGCTCCGTACGGGACGCCGGAGCCCCCGGAAGCGCCGCACGTCAGCGACAGGGTGCCGCCCCCGCTGACGACGCCGACCGCTCTGGAGCTGGCGGAGCTCGGGGCGCTCCACGCCGGCGGCATCCTGACGGACGAGGAGTTCGCGATGGCGAAGGCGGCGGTGATCTCGCGGATCGCAGGGTGATCGACGTCCCGGGCCCGCCGGAAGCCGGGGTGGGACGAGGGTTGGCCCGTCCGTGCTCTGCGGCTTCCGGATGTAGCACGTCGGCGGGCGGCTTGAGATGATGCGGCAGTGACACAGTGGGAACCCGGTCAGCACGTGCAGGGGCACCAGCAGGCCGAGGAGATGGCTGCGCACCACATGCGGCGCCTCGGTCACCCGGACGCTCGGGCGACGCCGGTGGGCCCCGACGGCGGGATCGACGTCCGAGCGCGGTCGGCGATCGCTCAGGTCAAGATGGAGTCGACCTACACCGGCCGTCCTGCCCTGCAGCGCCTCTACGGAGCGCGAGCCGACGACCGACACCTCCAGCTGTGGTTCTTCTCGGCCACCAACTACACGCGCGACGCCCTGACGTACGCCGACGGCGTCGGGATGATCCTGCTCACCTGGGATCACCAGGGCAGGCTCACGGCCCGCAACGCGGCCGCCGAGCGCGCTCTGGCGTGGCGGTCCGCACCTCCGACGGCCCACCCCGTCGCGGGCCGAACGGCTGGGCCGGTGGTGGGGTCGACGGGCCGGCCGAGGCTCGTCCCATCGCCCGACACGAGGATGCGGGCGTCCTCGCGAGAGCGCCGACGTCCTGGTCTGCGAGGGTGGTTGCTCCACCACGCGCTTCGTGTCGTTGCGGTGCTGCTCCTGCTCGTCCTGGTCGGGATAGGGAGCAATGCCGCGGAGCTGGACGCAGCCTCCCCCGTCTTCCGTGATGTCTTCGCAGGGGTGGGGACGGCGTTCGTGCTGACGGTTCTGGCCGCGATCGGGCAGGGCGTCTACCGGTCCCGACGGGACGAGGGCCGACGCTAGACCTCGAGCGGAGCGGTAACGAGACGTTGCGTCTCGTTACCGCGTAGAATCGCAGCCATGACTGGACGCGTGTGGCTGGTGACCGGAGCGAACCGCGGCCTGGGCCGGGCGATCGCCGAAGCCGCGGCGAGGGCCGGCGATCAGGTCCTCGCGACCACCCGGCGCGAGGGGACGACGCCGCGGATCCCGGGCGTCGTCGAGCACGTGCTGGACGTGCGCGATCGCGACGGTACGCTCGCGGCGGTCGAGCGGGCCCGGGTGGAGTTCGGTCGCCTCGACATCCTCCTGAACAACGCGGGCTTCGGTGTGGTCGGAGCCGTCGAGGAGGTCGACGAGCAGCTCGTGCGAGACGCGCTGGAGACGAACGTCCTCGGGCCGTGGTGGCTCGTTCAGGCGGCGCTGCCCGTGATGCGCGAGCAGGGATCCGGCCACGTCGTGCAGATCTCGACGGTGGGCGCTGCGGGCACGATGCCGCTGTTCGGGCTGTACAACGCGTCGAAGTGGGCGTTGGAGGGGATGAGCGAGGCGCTCGCGCAGGAGGTCGCCGACCAGGGCATCCGCGTCTCGATCGTGGAGCCCGGCTCGATCGACACCGAGTGGGCGATCGGAAGCATGCGGTTCGCCGCGACGTCGCCGGCCTACGACGCGACGCGCGAGCGTGTGCTCGGGACGCCGCAGCTCGAGTGGGAGACGACCGGCACGGGTGGGGGCACCCCGCCCGAGGTGATCGCCGCCGCCGTGCTCGCCCACGTCGACGACCCGCGGGACGAGCGGCTGCGTCTGCTCGTCGGCGACGACGCTGCCGGCGCCGTGGTGGCGGCGCTGGAGGGCCGACGTGCCGACTACTCGCGCGACCCGGCGTTCGTCGCGGCCGAGCGAGCGGTCCGGGGTGAGGAGTGATGGCGCGGGCGTCGACCAGGCAGCGTGTGCACCGGGCCGTGCTCGAGCTCGCAGGTGAGGTCGGGTTCGGCGGGCTCACGATGGAGGCGATCGCGGCGCGGGCCGGCGCCGGCAAGCAGACCCTCTACCGGAGCTGGACGAACCCGGGCGCGATCCTGTTCGACGCGCTGCTCGACCGCGATCGAGGCGACGCCGGCGACGCGCTCGTCCCGGACACCGGTGACCTTCGCGCTGACCTCGTCGCGCTCGCGTCCGGGATCGTCGCCGAGCTCAGCGATCCGGCGAGCGACCGGCTCCTCCGGGCGGCGACGGCGCAGGTGCTGACCGACCCCGACCTGAACCTCGAGCTCCTGCACCGGTTGCTCGAGCCGCAGATGCGCGCGATCGGGGAGCGATGGCGGATCGCGGACGTCGACGCCCCGGACGAGCTCGCCGAACTCCTCGTCGGGCCGATCTTCCATCGCTGGCTGCTCAGGACGCGTGCGTTCGACGACGCGTGGCTCGGTCGCCACGTCGATCGGGTGCTGGCAGCCGCGACGCGCTGAGCACACGCGCTCGGACCGCGCCTCTCGAGCGGCGCGGAACGGAACCCCGCCTACCCGGCCCCGCCCTCGCCGTCGCGCGCCGCCCACACCATGCCCTGCTCGATCACCCGGAACACCCACGGGTCCGCGAGCGTCTCGACCGAGTGCCCGACGGTGCACGCGAACACGCGCCCGGCTCCCCACTGCCGCGTCCACACCACCGGCACGGTGACCGGCTCGCTCCACGGCTGCCCCTCCCGCACCGCGTGCGTGGTCTCCACGAGCACGTCGTCGGCCGCGTCCGTCTGCACCCAGTACTGCTCCGACCGCAGGGCGAGCGTCGGCTCGAGGCCCTCGAGCACGGGGTGCTCGGCACGGTCGGGCACCACCCGGATCTCGTGATCGATGAGGTCCCCGGGGTGCGCCACGAACTGCCCGCCCACCAGGTGGTGGAAGTCGGTCGCCCCGCGGAAGGAGTCGAGCAGGCCGCCGTGCCACCCCGCCAGGCCCGTCCCGGCCTCGACGGCGCGGCGAAGCCCGGCCAGCTCGTCGGCCAGGATCTCCCCGTTCGTCCACGCCTGCACCACCAGGTCGGTGCGGTCCATCGTGTCCTCGTCGGCGTAGACCTCCAGGGCGTCCTCGACCGTCACGTCGAAGCCCAGCTCCTCGAGCCTCGGGATGAACAGGTCGGTCGTCGGGACGGGGTCGTGCCCCTCCCAGCCACCGCGTACCACCAGCGCGCTTCGTCGCACGTCACTCCTCCTTGCTGAGAATGAGGCCCTCCACGGCCTCCGGTGAGAGAAAGCTGTCGATCACGAGCGTCGCGGCACCGACGATGCCCGCGTTGCTGCCCCCGCGCGCCGTGCCGATCTGGAGCCGGGCCGTGGCCAGCGGCATGCACCGCTGGTAGACGACCTCCCGGATCCCGGCGATGAGCTGGTCCCCGGCCAGCGCCAGGAGACCCCCGACGACGATGCGCGAGGGGTTGAGCAGGTTCACGGCGCTCGCGAGCGCGAGCCCGATGTCGCGCCCCGCCTGTCGCACGTGCGCGTTCGCGCGGACGTCGCCCACCCGTACGCGAGCGATGACGTCGTCGGTGGAGACCGGCGCGCCCTCCTCCTGGCCCAGGTTGCGGGCGATCGAGGCGAGCGAGGCCACCGCCTCGAGGCAGCCGTGGTTGCCGCACCGGCACAGCACGTCCTGCTTGCCCGGGAGCGACAGGTGGCCGATGTCCCCGGCCGCCCCCTGCGCACCGCGCCGCAGCGCACCGTCCATGAGGACGCCCGCGCCGATGCCGGTGGCGACCTTGACGTACAGCAGCTCGCGCTCGCCCGGGTAGATCATCCGCTGCTCGCCGAGCGCGATGATGTTGGCGTCGTTGTCGACGGCGACCGCGACCCCCAGCCGCTCCGCCAGGTGGCTCGGGACGTCGACGTCGTTCCACCCCGGCATGATTGGCGGGTTCGCCGGACGCCCGGTGAGGTGGTCCACGGGGCCCGGGACGCCGATCCCCACGCCGGCCAGGTCCGACGCCGGTCGCCCGATCTCCGCGAGCAGCGCCTCGGCGGTGTCGGCCACCCAGGCCAGCACCCGCTCGGGTCCGTCGGTGATCGCGACCAGCTCGTCCCGCTCCACGAGCAGCGTGCCCGCCAGATCGGTCAGACCGATCCGGGCCCGCGTGGCGCCGAGGTCGACGCCGAGCACCACGCGGGCGCTCGGCGCGAAGGCGAACGTGGCCGGTGGCCGGCCGCCCGTGCTGCTCGCCTCGCCGGTGGGCGCGAGCACGCCGATGCGGCACAGCGCGTCGATGCGGGCCGCCACCGTCGAGCGCGAGTGCCCGCTCTGCGTCATCAACCACGCGCGGGTGCGCGGGGCGCCGTCGCGGAAGAGCTGGAACGTCTCGCCGGCCCCCGTGGGTCGCGCCGGGAACTTCCTCAATGCGTCCATGAGCACAGTGAACCCCCTTGAGCTGCCGCGCGACGGCGCCGCGCAGCCGGCCCGGCGTCCTCGCCCGGCCCTTTGGTCTCCTTGAGATGAAAGTACTCGATCTTTTGATTGACGGCCAGCAAAAGTCTGCTTACGGTCGACGGGTGGTCAGAGGGGACCGCTCGTCGTCGCGTCGGGTCCGCCCGGTGGAGACGCCCTCCCGCTGACCTGCGTCCGCAGTCGTCGTCGACAGCCCGAGGTCCAGGAGGTGATCGACCCACCACCACCGTCAGCAGCACCCGTATGTGACATCAGACCAAAGGAGCTTCTGGTGAAAAACCTGCTCGCACGCAGGTCGCCCGGCGTCCGCCGCGCGATCGCGGCAGCCGCCGCCGCCACCGTGGCAGTACCCATGTCCTTCGCCGCGATGGCCTCGGCCACCGCGGTCCCCCTCCCCTCGCCCGAGCCGGAGATCGTCGTCGAGGAGGAGGACTTCTCCGTCCTCGTCTTCTCCAAGACCGCGGGCTTCCGCCACGACTCCATCCCCGCCGGCATCGCCGCGATCGAGAAGCTCGGCGAGGAGAACAACTTCGCCGTCGACACCACCGAGGACTCCACGCAGTTCACGGACGAGAACCTCGCCAACTACGACGCCGTCATCTGGCTGTCGACCACCGGCGACGTCCTCAACGCCGAGCAGCAGGAGGCGTTCGAGACCTACATCGGCAACGGCGGCGGCTACGCCGGCGTCCACGCCGCCTCCGACACCGAGTACGACTGGCCCTGGTACGGCGAGCTCGTCGGCGCCTACTTCGCCGGTCACCCCCAGAACCAGACCGCCACCATCAAGGTCGAGGACCACGCGCACGACTCCACCGCGCACCTGGACGACGAGTGGGTGCGCTACGACGAGTGGTACAACTTCCGCTCCAACCCGCGCGACACCGTGCACGTGCTCGCCTCGCTCGACGAGACGACCTACCAGGCCGGCGCCTCGGCCATGGGGATCGACCACCCCATCGCCTGGTGCCACACCTTCGACGGCGGCCGCTCCTGGTACACCGGTGGCGGCCACACGATCGAGTCCTTCGAGGAGCCCGACTTCGTGCGGCACCTGCTGGGAGGCATCCAGACCGCCGCGGGCGCCGTCGAGAGCGACTGCACCGCGACGCAGAGCTCGAGCTTCGAGCGCGTCGACCTCAGCGACTCCACGTCCAACCCGATGGCGCTGAAGGTGGCCGACGACGGCACCGTCTTCTACATCGAGCGTGACGGCCGGGTGCAGCGCATCGACGCCGACACCACCGTGACCACGACGGTCCTCGACCTCAGCGTCACGCAGAGCAACGAGGACGGCCTGCTCGGGATCACCCTCGACCCGAACTTCTCCGACAACGGCTGGGTGTACCTGTACTGGTCGCCCACCGACCTCGGTGGTTCCGGGCCGCACAACCGGATCTCGCGGTTCACCTACGACGCGGTCGCCCAGACGATCGACCCCGCGAGCGGCGTCACGCTGCTCGAGGTGGCCACGCAGCGCGACACGTGCTGCCACGCCGGCGGCGACATGCTGTTCGACGACGAGGGCAACCTGATCCTCGCCACGGGCGACAACACGAACCCGTTCGAGTCCGGCGGGTTCTCGCCGATCGACGAGCGCGCGGGCCGCTCCAGCTACGACGCCCAGGGCACGTCGGCCAACAGCAACGACCTGCGCGGCAAGCTCATCCGCATCACGCCGCAGGACGACGGCACCTACACGGTGCCCGAGGGCAACATGTTCGCGCCGGGCACGGAGCTGACCCGCCCCGAGATCTACGCGATGGGGCTGCGCAACCCGTTCCGGATCGGCATCGACCACACCTCCGGGAACCTGCTCGTGGCCGACTACGGCCCCGACAGCAGCCAGGCCTCGCCCACGCGCGGCCCGATCGGGACCGTGGAGTGGAACATCGTGGCCGAGCCCGGCTTCTACGGCTGGCCGCACTGCACCGGTGACAACGCCGGGTACAACGACTACAACTTCGCGACCGGGCAGTCCGGCGAGCCCTTCGACTGCACCGGCGGCGTGGTCAACGACTCCCCGAACAACACCGGGCTGACGGAGCTCCCGCCCGCCATCCCCGCGGAGATCTACTACAACGCGGGCGGCTCGCCCACGACGCCGGAGATCGGCGGCGGCGGTGCGCCCATGGCGGGCGACACCTACGTCTACGACCCCGAGCTCGTCTCCGACGTCAAGTGGCCGGCCTACTGGGACGGCAAGGCGATGTTCGGCGAGTGGAACAAGGGCACGATGTACTCGATCCAGCTCGCACGCGAGGACCGGACCGACATCGTCGACGTCAACCGCGTCCTGCCGGGCATCTTCGACCCGTCCGTCGGCTTCAACCGACCGATGGACTTCGAGTTCGGGCCCGACGGCGCGCTGTACGTCATCGACTGGGGCTCGGGCTTCGGCGGCAACAACCCCAGCTCCGGCATCTTCAAGGTCAACTACGTGCTCGGCGAGGTCTCGCCGATCGCGCGGGCCACGGCCGACGTCACGAGCGGTCTCGCGCCGCTGGAGGTCTCCTTCTCCTCGGATGGCACGCGCCACCCGAACGGCGAGGCGATCACCCTCCAGTGGACCTTCGGCGACGGCTCCGAGCCGAGCACCGAGGCCAACCCCGTGCACGTGTACGAGGAGGAGGGCAGCTACGTCGCCCAGCTCACCGCCACGGACGCGGAGGGCCGCACCGGCGTCGCGAACGTCACGATCGTGGTGGGCAACATCGCGCCCACGATCACGATCACGTTCCCCGAGAACGGCGGCTTCTTCGACTTCGGTGACCAGGTCGCCTACGAGGTCGTCGTGGAGGACCCCGACGGCACGGTCGACTGCGCCGACGTCACGCTGTTCACCGCGCTCGGCCACGACTCGCACGCCCACCCGTTCGAGGAGCTCTCGGGCTGCTCGGGAATGATCCAGACGGCGCGCGACGAGGGCCACGGCATCAGCGAGAACATCTTCTGGGTCATCGAGGCCAGCTACATCGACGACGGTGGCTCGGTCGGCGTGCCGCTGCGCGCCGACGACCTGCAGGTGCTCCAGCCCAAGACGCTCCAGGCCGAGTTCTTCACCTCGACCGGGCGCCTGGACTCCTCTGACGCGGCCGGCGACCCGGGCGTGGTCATCGAGCCGACGACGGACGTCGCCGGTGGCGGCTCCAACATCGGCTACATCGAGGCCGGTGACTGGTGGGCGTTCGACCCGATCAGCCTCGCGCAGATCGACACGATCGCCCTGCGTGCCGCGTCGCCCGACGGCGGCGGGACCGTCTCGCTCCGCTGGAACGACCCCGAGGGGCCGGAGCTGGCGAGCATCGACGTGCCGGCCACGGGTGACTGGCAGAGCTACGTCACCACCTCGGGCGCCCCGGTCGAGGTGCCCGAGGGCACCGGGACGCTCTACTTCGTGAGCCTGGACGGCGGACTCAACGTCAACTGGGCCGAGTTCAACGGCCGCGGCGTCACGGACAACGTGCGCCCCGACGTCGCGCTCACGATCGACGACGCCACCCCGACGGCCCCCGCCACCGTGACCGCCACGGCCACGGCGTCGGACCCCGACGGCGAGGACAGCGAGCTCACCTACGAGTGGGACGCCGGCCTCGGTGACGGCTTCGCCGACGGCGGGCCGGAGTTCACCTTCACCTACGAGCAGGCGGGCACCTACCGCCTGCAGGTGCGGGTCACCGACCCCGGTGGCGCGTTCGCGGTGGAGTACCTCACCGTCACGGTCGTCTCCGAGTCCTCCCCGCCGCCGATCTGCCTCACCGGCCGCTCGGACGACTTCCTGGGCGACGAGCTCGACGACGACCGGTGGACCACCGTGGTGCGCCGCGACCAGAACATCCGGGTCGCCGACGGCTCGCTGGTCATCCCGGCGAGCAAGACCGACATCTACGGGCCGGGCGGCGACGTCAGCAACATCGTGCTGCAGGAGCTGCCCGACGGCGACGTCGTCCTCACGACGGAGGTGAGCATCGCGGCCCGCGAGCAGTACCAGCAGGCCGGGCTGATCATCTACGGCGACGACGACAACTACGCCAAGCTCGTGATCCAGGGCCGCACCGCCTCCCCGGACGCGGGGGCACGCATCGTGCAGCTCGCCGTCGAGGAGAACGGCACGGCGCAGGAGGTCAACACCAGCGGTCTCGGTGTCGACTTCCCGGACACCGTGCAGCTGCGCCTCGCCCTGACCGACGGGATCCTCACGGGTTCGTACTCGGCCGACGGCCAGTCGTGGACGGAGCTGCCGGACACGCTCGAGCTCGGTGAGGTGAGCGAGCTCGGTGAGCTGAAGGTCGGCCTCACGGCGTTCGCCAACACGTCGTCGGTCAGCCCCGTGATCGACGCGTCCTTCGGCTGGTTCCAGATCAGCCCGGACGACACGGCCACGACGCCCGGACCGGACGACCTCTTCGACGGTGACGCGCTCGACGCGTGCCGCTGGAGCGTGGTCCGCGAGGACACCGACCGGTACCGCGTCACGGACGGGTGGCTCGAGCTCGACACCACCCCGACGGACATCTACGGCACCGACAACGGCGAGGTTCCCAACATCGTCGTGCAGGCCCAGCCCGCCCAGGACTGGACCGTCGAGACGATCGTGGACGTCACCGCGCTGGACCAGCAGTACCAGCAGGGTGGTCTGATCCTGTACGGCGACGACGACAACTACGTGAAGCTCGACGTCGTCGCCCGCAACGCGGTGGGGTCGGCGCGCGACCTCGGTCTGGAGCTGCGCAGCGAGGCCGGCGGCGTCGTGCTCAACCCCCAGCCGGGGGTCGACGGGCTGGAGGGCGACGTGTTCCACCTGCGCCTGACCAAGGAGGGCGACACCTTCACGGGTGCCTTCTCCGCGAACGGCGAGACGTGGACGCCGCTGGCCGAGGCCGTGACGAACACGGGACTGGCCGAGGCCAGGGTCGGTCTGTTCGCGCTCGGCGCGGCGGCCGAGCCGATCGTTCCGGTGCGCTTCGACCACTTCCTCGTGGTCGACGACGAGGAGGTGCCGGTCGAGCAGGCGTTCGTGGACGTTCCCCCGGGCACGAAGTTCTTCACGGAGATCTCGTGGCTGGCGTCCGAGCGCATCTCCACCGGCTGGGTGCTGCCCGAC
This sequence comes from Serinibacter arcticus, assembly GCF_003121705.1. Taxonomy (NCBI): domain Bacteria; kingdom Bacillati; phylum Actinomycetota; class Actinomycetes; order Micrococcales; family Beutenbergiaceae; genus Serinibacter; species Serinibacter arcticus. The sequence continues at coordinate 2,653,085 of NZ_PYHR01000002.1, forward strand.
GGCACGGCGGAGTTCCGTCCGGTCACGCCGGTGGCGCGCGATGCGATGGCGGCGTTCCTCTACCGCCTGGCGGGTGAGCCGGACTTCCAGCTGCCCGAGGTGTCGCCGTTCGTGGACGTGCCGACGAGCAACCAGTTCTACACGGAGATCGCGTGGCTGAGCTCGGCAGGCATCTCCACCGGGTGGGACAACGGTGACGGCACGGCGAGCTTCCGCCCGCTGGAGCCGATCGCGCGCGACGCGATGGCGGCGTTCCTCTACCGCTACTCCGACGTCGAGGGCTACCCCGTCCCGGAGGTCTCGGCCTTCGACGACGTGCCCACGACGAACCAGTTCTTCACGGAGATCTCCTGGCTCGCGGAGAACGGGATCGCCACCGGGTGGATCGGTGAGGGCAACGACGGGACGGACATCTTCCGCCCGCTGAACCCCGTCAACCGTGACGCCATGGCGGCCTTCATGTACCGGCTGGAGCACATGGGCTAGCCGCAGGCAGCAGCACGCCGGGCACGCCCGGCAGCACCTCGGCGCGGGACTGGGATCTCCCGGTCCCGCGCCGGGGCGTCGGCTCCGCCGACACCTCATGACCTTTGCGACCCTTCACGACCCTTGCGACCCGGAGGCCCGACATGACCCGACCCCGACCCACGACCGCGGCTCGCCTGCGGGCGTCGCTCGCCGCCCTGCTGCTCGGACTCCTGGGCGCGGTGGCGCTCGGTCCCGTGGCCGCGCAGGCGCACGGTGGCCCGATCACGATCGAGCTCGGCACCGACGGCGGCGGGGGTGTCGACGCGTTCCTCACCTACGTCAACGACGGCCACCCCGTGGAGGAGAGCGCGGCGATCACCGTCGTCGCGGTCTCGGACGCGGGGGAGGAGGTCGGGCCGCTCACCCTGCAGTCGGCGACCTCGGGGGTCGGCTGGTACCGCTCCGACGCCGGCGTGCTGGGCGAGGGGCACTGGACGGTGACGGCCACGGTCACCGAGCCGTCCGAGGTCGAGGCCACGGTCGAGCTCGACATCGTCGCGCCGCCGGTGCCCGAGGCGGCGCCGGAGTCGGCGCCGTCCGAGGCTGCTCCGGAGGTCGAGGCGGGCGGCGAGTCCGACGGGGCCGCCGAGACCGCCGCCGAGGGCACGACCGAGGTCGGCGACGCCGCGTCCGACACCACCGCGAGCGCGGGTTTCCCCTGGCTCGTGGTCGGTGGGGTGGTGCTGGTCGCGCTCGGAGCGACGATCGCCGTCGTGCTCAGCCGGCGCAAGCGGGCCGCGCGCGCCTGACCCCGCCCCGGCCGCCTCTGCCCCGCGCGCCTCGCTCTCTGCGGACGGACCTCGCTCTCTGCGGACGGTTGCTGACGCCGTCGTGCGCCCAGGCCCCTGACCTGCGGCGATGCTGCGGGCCGCCGCCGCGGCCGGATTCTGTCCGCAGACAGCGAGGGCCGTCCGCAGAGAGCGAGGCCGAAGCTGCTCGACGGCGTCCCGGGACGCAGCGGGCCGCGACCACGACGTCGAACTAGCCTGACGAGATGACGCCGCTCTCGCGCCGCTCGCGCGCCCTTCCCCTCGTGATCGCCGCGAGCGGACTGATCCTCGTTGCCGGGTGCGGGGCGCCGGCGGCCTCGGAGTCGACCGCCACGTCGCCCGGAGGCGCGCTCGACTCTCCGTCGCCCCACGTCGACCCGTCCGGCTACGTGCCCTTCGACACCGACCTGTCGCTCGAGGAGGCGCAGGCGAGGGTTGAGTCCAACGGGCTGACGGACGACGTCATCGGCTACCGGTTCGAGAGCGACGCCTGACCCGAAGGGCCTCGCGAACGACCCGAAGGGCCTCGCGAACGACCCGAAAGGCCTCGCGAACGGATGGCGGACGAGCGGACGACCTCGACGGGCACACCCCTCGCCCCCGACGCGCGGCAGACTAGGCGGCGGCGAAGGACCGCGAGCGCGGAAGGGGGCGGGGTGAGCCGGACGTTCGGCACGTTCGTACCGCCGGGGAGGAGCCCGAGGCCCTCGTCGGCGCGCACCTGGACCGGCCGCTCGCCCGGACCCTCCACTTCGACGCGCTCACGCGCCCGGTGACGCAGGAGCACGTGGACGCGTTGCGCCGTCGGTCCCCGGTGCCGACCGGGAGATCCGCGACCCTGTGGCGCCGCGCCTGGCGCAAGCCCTGGCAGACGGGGGTCCTCGCCGGGGTGACGGGCGCCGTCGTCACCGCCGCGGTGCTCGCCGTCGCGACCTTCCCCGACGTCCGGCCGGCGCTCGCGGCCGCGGCGGTCGTCGCGCCGGCGTTCATCCTGCTCGGGGTCGTCGCGGCGGTCGTCACCGCCCGGCGGCAGCGACGCCGGTGGACGCCGTCGGACCGGCTCGCCGAGTTCGCGGCGGTGAACGGGCTGCAGCCCGAGCCCGACCCGCACGCGAGCCTGCTCCCGCCCGCCGTCACCGCCCCGCCCGCAGCAGCCACCGAGGCCCGGCCCGCGCCCAGGGACGTGCGCCACGTCCTCGTCGTCCGCGGGATCGTCCAGGGCCGGGCCTTCGTGATCGGCACGAGGACGTCGAGGTCGGGCGCGCCCGGGGCGGACGCGGTCCAGCACCTGCGCTGGGCGGCGATCACGAGGGACCCGACCCTCGAGCTGCCGGAGCAGGGGTGGGACACCTTCGTGGCCGGCTGCCGGGAGCTGCTCGGCGAGGGGGAGCTGCTGGTCGACCACGGCGATCGGTGGATCACCGTCGGGCTCGACGACGACGACGCGCGCTCGCTGCGCCGCGTGCGGTCGCTGGTCGTGGCGATCGACCTGCTCCTCGGGCTCGAGGACGCGATCGAACCGACGGACGCGCCGGTCGCGGAGTGACGCCGCCTCACGCCGGACGCCTCACGCCAGACCCTCGTCGTCGAGCTCGAACCGCACCTGACCGACCACCGTCCGGGCGTCGACCTCCAGCGGCATCCCGTCCGGCACGAGGCGCCGCGCCAGCGCGACGACGGCGTGCGCCGACGTCTCGATCGACGTCGGGTACCGCTCGGCCCACGTCGACCACACGACGACCTCCTCGGGCTCGCGGCCCGCGGTCGTGTCGACGTCGACGAGCTCGCCGTCGCGCACCGTGCGCACGAGGGCGGGCGCCCAGGGCACGGCGGTCCGCTCGCCGTCGTGACCGAGGGCCATCAGCGGCAGCAAGGTCTCGCGAGATACCGCATCGACCCCCGGCCTGAGCCGCCGACCAAACCCTGGCCTCGGCCGGGTCACCCACTCCGGGAGGAGGTCCCACGCCGTCCGGCACCGCAGACACGCCTCGGAGTAGGCGTACGGCATGAAGGAGCGCGGGGGGAGCTGCACGTGGGCCACCCGCCAGCACAGGTCGCACACCACCGCCGGGACGAGCCGGCACCCCACGAGCTGCCCGGGCGGTCGGCCGTGCGCGAGGCCGTGCGTGAGGCAGCCGCCGGTGCCGGAGGTCAGCCCGATCACGCGGACGCACGGGCCCGGCTCGGGGTCGCGACGTCGCACGATCCCGACGTCGACGTCCCGGCGCGCCACGTAGCGGAAGCCGACGCCGGGCTCGTGGTCGAGCACGACGTCCTTCGCCCGCAGCCAGTCGAGCCAGTGCCGGACCTCGGCCGTGTCGCGCAGGGGAGCCTCGCCGTCGAGCAACCGCGTGGCGGCGAGCACGAGCCCCCACTCGGGCGCTTCCAGCATCGGCATCTCGAAGGCCCAGGGCACGCGGTCCCAGTCGTGACCGAGGGTGGCGAGGACCGCGTGGGGCAGCACCACCTCGAGGCTCGCGTTGTCGGGGTGGTCGGCGTGGGCCATGGCGATCCGGGGACGACGAGACATGGAGGAGGCTCCTCAGGCTGACGCCGTCGATCACGACGGCGGGACGCGTCTTCCCGCCGCGGGCTGCGGCGGGCGGGTCTTCCTCCGGGAGCACCGTGTCGCGTGACGCGGTTGCTGGCCAGCAAGCCGGAGGGCTTGTCGCTGGGCCTCGTGACCGGGATCGAGTCTGCCACGACGGCGACGACGCCGCCCCCGGCGAGTCCGTGGACCCACCGGGGGCGGCGTCGTTCGTGCGGGTGGTGCGGGTCGTTCAGGTGGTGCTGAGGCTCAGCCCCGCTCAGCCGATGTCGGAGAACCCGGCGTCGTCGTAGCGGTGCAGGAACGCGGCCATCGCGTCACGGTTGATGGGCGCGACGGGCTGGTAGATCGCCGTCCCGTCGTTGCCCTGCCAGCCGGTGGCGATCTCCTCGTGCACGAGCCAGGTGATCTCCTTGTAGAACTGCGTCTGCGGAGTCACGTCCGTGAACGGGGAGGTCGCCGGGGCGGCGAACTCGGGCTCCTCGGCCATCCGGTAGAGGAAGGCCGCCATGGCATCACGCCCGATGGGCTCGAGGGGGCGGAACGAGGCCGTCCCGTCGCCGTTGTCCCACCCGGTGGAGATGCCCTTCTCCGACAGCCATGAGATCTCCTCGTAGAACTGGTCGGAGGGGGCGACGTCGCTGAACGGCGAGACCTCGGGGGCCGTCCACTCCGGCGAACCGGCCTGGCGGTAGAGGAACGCTGCCATGGCGTCACGGGCGATCGGGGTGAGCGGACGGAACTCGCGGGTGCCGTCGGCGTTCTCCCACCCCGTCGAGATGCCGTTCGTGAAGAGCCACTGGATGTCGTCGAAGAACATCGTCCCCTTCGGCACGTCGACGAACGCCGGCAGCGCCTCGCTGATGAGCGCGGTGCCGAACACGGCGGGAGCGCTGATCGTGAGGCTGGCGCCGCCCGCCGTCGTGACCTCGCCCGTGAGGGCGTCGGTGAAGGTGAGGTCCGCGAACTGCTCGGGGATCTCGACCGTCACCTCGCGGTCGGTCGTGCCGTTGTTGTACGCGGTCACGGCCAGGACACCCTCGTGCTCCCGGGCGAGGACGATGAGGTCCTCGTCGAGGTAGATCGGGGCGTCGATGCTGCCACGACGGAGCACGTCGTTGTCGTGCCGCATCGCGATGAGCTCCTGATAGTCCGCCAGCAGCGACTCGTCCGGGCTGCCGCCCTCGTCGGCCCACGGGTAGGTGCGACGGTTCTGCGGGTCCTCGCCGCCCGTGACGCCGACCTCGTCGCCGTAGTAGACCGCCGGGGTGCCCGGGAAGGTCATCTGGAAGAACACGGCGAGGCGCAGACGCTGCTTGGCCTGCTCGATCGTCGTCGCGGACGACGTGGTGCTGGTGTAGCCGAACTCGTGCAGGGCGCGCGCGGCGTCGTGCGTCGAGAGCAGGTTCATCAGCGCGTAGAAGGACTCCTCGGGGTAGGACTCCCGCATGAGCTCGATGTTCTGGTAGACCTCCTGCGCGTCACCACCGTTGGCGTAGTCGATGACGGAGTTGCGGAAGATGTAGTTCATCGTGGTGTCGAAGGTGTCACCGAGGAAGAACTTCGAGGAGTCGAACCAGGTCTCCGCGACCGCGAGGGCGTCGGGGTCGTCGGCCTTGAGGTTCGTGCGCCACTCGCGCCAGAAGTCGTCGCTCACCCATGGGGCGACGTCCATGCGCCACCCGGAGGCGCCGCGGTCGAGCCACGTGGTGGTGATGGAGTCGTCGTTGCGGAAGGCGATGTTCTTCCACGCCTCGGACTCGGCGAGCTCAGGCATCGAGGCGCCGCCCCAGCCCGCGTAGGACTGGCCGTCGAACTCGTACAGGTCGGCCCACGGGGACTCGGGCTGCACGGTGCCGCCCTCGAACGCACCGAGGTCGTCGTAGCGTCCGTAGCGGTCGAAGTACCGGCTGTCGGCGCCGCTGTGGTTGAACGAGGCGTCCACGACGACGCGGATCCCGCGCTCCTCGGCCTGCTGGGTCAGCAGCTCGAAGTCCTCGTTCGTGCCGAAGCCGTTGTCGACCTGGAGGTAGTCGGCCGTGTCGTACTTGTGGTTCGAGCCGGCCTCCATGATCGGCGTCATGTAGAGGATCGTGACGCCGAGCTCCTCCATGTAGTCGAGCTTCTCGGTCACGCCCGCGAGGTCGCCGCCGAAGAAGTCGTTGTTCCAGGTGCCGTCGAAGCCGTCACCGCTGCCGGGGATGGACGGACGGTCGTTCCAGTTCTCGTGGACCTCGACCGGTCCACCGAGGTAGGTGTCCGTGCCGGGGGCGGGGTTGTTCGAGCTGTCGCCGTCGCGGAACCGCTCCGGGAACATGTAGTAGTAGACGCCGTCCTTGGCCCACTCCGGGACGGTGAAGTCCTCGGCGTAGACGGTCTGGCGGTAGCGGCGGATCTGGTCGGCGCTGCTCGGGACGTAGGAGATGACGCCCTCGCCGAAGGTGCCGCGCTCGGCAGTCCAGTACACGGCGCTGTCGTTGTTCATGTAGACGTAGTCGCGTCCGGCGATCTCGAGCTCGAAGTAGTAGCCGTAGACCGCGATCGGGTCGAAGGTGTGGCTGCCGCTCCAGCGCTCCAGGCCGTCGCCGGCCGCGCTGCGAACGAGCGGGACCCGCTCCGCGTCGACGTAGTCGAGCACGTCGGCGTTGCCCTCGAACAGGCGCTTCTCGACGACGAGCGTCGCGCTCGTGACGCCGGGCAGCGCCTCGAGCGAGAAGTCGATGGCCGAGCCCTCCGTGACGGCGCCGAACGGCGCCTTGTCGGCCTCGTCGCGCGAGTCGAACGAGACGCTCTTGGCGATCGCGTTCGTCACGATGACGGGCACGCCGGGGTTGACGAAGGACCTGTCCCTGATCGTCAGCTGGGGCGTGCCCTCGGCCGTGAAGTCGACCTTGGCGGTGTGCTCGCCGGCGAAGGCGAACGTGAGGTCCGCGATCGAGGCGTCCTGCGCGGCGGACGTCAGCGCGAAGGGCTGGTCGGGCTGCACGACGGTGACGTCGCTGCCGGCGCCGAAGGTGGTCTCGGGCGTGGCGGCGTTGCCGACCTTGAAGGAGTAGGTGCCCTCGACGTCGAGGTTCTGGTAGTAGGCGTTGCAGGCCCAGACGAACGGCTCGCTGGCGGCCTGGCCGCCGAGGTCGCCGAGGAGGTCGATCTCGACGTCGCCCCACGGGCTCGTGGTGCACGTGTCCAGGCGCAGCGTCGGGGCGGTCGCGGACTGCGACACGTCGAGCGTCGCGAGGTGCTTGCCCGTGAACGTGTAGTTGAGGTTGCCGCCGCCCGCGGCGAGGGTGAAGGGGGTCCCCGTGGCGGGCTGTCCGGCGCCGCCGGGGCGTCCGAAGTCCGAGGAGGCGGTCCAGCCGGCGTCGGCGACCTTGAAGTCGAGGCGACCGCTCGCGTCGAAGAGCAGCTCGAAGCGGTCGCAGTTGTACACGAAGCGGTAGGACGGCGAGGTCCCCCAGCTGTTCATCCCGCCCCGGAGGAAGAGCTCGCGCTCGCCGTAGGGGTTGGGGATGCAGTCGGCCCGGGCGGCCGAGACCGCCTCGGCGGCGGCGGTGACGGCGGCGGAGGCGGGGAAGACCCCGCCGTCGTCCTCGGGGGTGATGTCGACGGCGTTGACGCCGTCGCTGGTCGGGGCGTTCGGATCGGCGGTGGCGGTGGCCATCACCGACAGTCCGCTCGCGGTCAGGACGAGGGCGACGAGCGCCCCGATCCCACGTCTGGGTCCAGCACGTCTCATCGTTTCTCCTTTGGCGATGACGGCGCCACGCACCCGGACGCCTCGAGGTCAGCCGAGGAGAGGGGTGGGTAGCAAGCAAGCGGCAATGCTTGCGCAAGCGGTTTCAGACTAGGGCGACCCGACGACGTGGCACAAGGGGCTGGCAAGCGTTTCCCTGCGCCGATCTGAACTTTTCCTTGAGGGCAGGCGAAGAGAATCGCGGAGCTCGATCTGCAAAGTACTGCAACAACTTGCGAGGCGTGCCGTCGGACGGCGCGGGCAGACCATCTCGCCTAGCGTGGAGCGCGCCGACGGAAGGACCCCCGTGCACGACGCCCCGAGCACCGACGACCTCGACCGCCCCTTGCTGGAGACCCTGCGCTACGACGCTCTCACCGCCACACCCAGCTCCACCGACGTCGCGCGGGTCCGCGAGCACGCCACGCTCGGCGCCTACGGCCCCGACCAGCTGGCCGCCGTCGACCGGAACGCGCCGAAGCCGCTCACGATGGGGCTGTTCGTCGGCGGGTTGTTCGCCGGGATCCCGCTCATCGTCACGCTCGTGTACCTCGTCCGGGGCGAGGGGGACACCGCGTTCGCAGGCCTGGTGCTGACGGCCGGGATCTTCGTGGTCCCCGGGGCGCTCGGAGTCATCGGCGCGGTCGTCTCCCGCCGGAACCGGTGGCGTCGACACACCCGGGTGGCCCTGTTCGCGGAGGCGAACGGGCTCGGGTTCCGCCCCGTGGCCGACGCCGCGCTCGTCCCGCCCGCGGTGCGGTCGGCCGGCTCTCCCACCGACGTGATGCACGCGGACCTGGTGACCGGACGGGTGCAGGGGCAGCAGGTGAGCCTGGGGGTGCGCACGTCCCGGGTCACGACGAAGGACCCCCAGGAGACCCACCACCTCGTGTGGGCCGCGCTGCAGCTCGACCCGCTCTGGGCCGGACGGGCGACGGGCTGGCACCGCCTCGCCGCGCGCGTGGGCGAGCTCCGGCCGGACAAGACCGAGTTCGACCTGTGGCGGGACGAGGAGTGGGTCGTGGTGGGGTTCACCAGCCAGACGGGTTCGCTCGACGTCGTCCCGGCGCTGATGGCGATGATCGACGTGGCGCTCGCGACGCAGAACGGCGAGGCGGCCTGAGGGGGGCCTCCGCCGTCGCCGTCGCCGCGGGATCGGCCCCCTGGCCCGCCCCCTCTGACCACACCGGTGCTGCGGTGGTTGCGGATGGCGGGTCGTCAACCGCAACCAGCGCAGCAGCGGTGTGGGGTGGGGGAGTGCGGGCGGGCCGCGTGGGCTGGACGCCGCCGGATCAGTCGTAGCCGGGCTCAGGACCGGTCGGGGGTGTCAGCCCGGTCGGGCGCGACGATGAACCCGTCGACGTCGTCGCCCCACACCCGCAGCGCCGTCGACCCGGTGCCCCAGAGCCAGGCGAGGTGGGCGCAGAAGATGCCGTCGAGCTCGTCCTCGAGGCGCTTGAGGTCGACGGGGCGCGACGCCGTCGCGAGCGTCGCGCGGTGCGCCCGCCACCGCGGGTGCCCGGCCAGGGCGAGCGGCTCGAGGGCCTCCAGGTGCGCCATCAGGACGCCGAGCGAGACGCGGCGGTCCTCGATCGTGCGCGTCGACCGCGGCTTGTAGGGAATGACGCGGTCGAGCCCGAAGAGTCCGACCATCGCCGGGTGCGGGTAGACCTCGATGCAGGCAGCGGGCACGACGGCGGCCGAGGTGTCGAGGGAGGGGCGGGCGGTACCGATGCGCCAGCCGAACCGGGTCGCGAGGGTCTCGCCCCGGGGCGGGTCGAACAGAGGATTGGTGCGGTTCGACGGATAGGTGCCGGCGTCGGCGGAACGGTAGGCGCGGGTGAGCTCGCGCTCGACGGGCCGGGAGCCGGTGGCGTTGGGGACGACGAGCGGGGCGTCGACGGCGACCACCGCGAGGTCCGCCAGGTGCGGGGAGAGCCAGGCCGCGACGTCGTCGTCCGAGATCACGGTCGCCGAGTCGATGAGGCGGCCCGTGGCGTCGACGACGGCGATCCCGCTCGCGTTCCGCGCGGACCACGCGAGGTCGAGGCCGAGGTAGCGGGCGCCGGACTCCGTGTCTCTCACGGGACGAGCGTCGCACGACGACGCCGACGCGAGTGGCGCGTTCGGCGCGGTTCGGGCCGCCGATCCGCGCCGGACGCGCCAGTCGTGCGGCGGATCCGCGCCGGACGCACCAGTCGACCGGCCGGACCAACCGCCCGCCTCGACCGCCCGACCTGCCGTGGGGACCTCTCCCCTTGATCCACTACGCGAACAGAGGCAGGCTCGGCGAGGGCCGCCAGGCCCCGACGACACGAGGGAGCACGCCGGTGAGCAGCGAGAACGAGGGAGCACGCCGGTGAGCAGCGAGAACGAGGGGTCGGCCGCCCGTCCGACGAGGCGTCGCGAGGGATGGATCGTGGTGGGCGCGCTGGTGCTCGCCGTCGCGACGTGGCTCGTGATCTCGTACCTGAACGACGACGCGCGCCAGGTGCGTGGCACGGTCGCCTCCTACCTCGCGGCGCTCGAGGAGGGCGACGCCGAGACGGCCGTCGCCCTGATCGCGGGGCGGGGACAGGGCGAGTGCCCGGACCTGCTGACCAGCGCGGTCTACTCGACGGTGGCCGCGCGCCCGACCGACGCGGAGATCACGGACGTCCGGGTCAACGCCGACGACGACGGCCCGGCCGCGAGTGCCTCCGTCTCCTACGCCCGGGGCGAGGACGGCGAGCGGGCGACGGCGCAGCTGACGCTGTCGCGCGACTCGGACGGGTGGCGGCTCGACGGCGACTCCGACCTCGTGCCGTCGCCGACGCAGATCGTGGCGAACGGCCCCGGCGAGGTCTGGGTCAGCGGCGGGTGCGGCGTCGTCGACGGCCGCGTCCTCCTGGCCGAGGCCCTCCCGGGCACGTACGACGTGATCTACCGCGACCCGTTCCGCGTCGCGGAGGCGGCGCCGGTCGAGGTGACGATCCCGACGACAGGCCGGACCGAGCTCGACCCGGCGCCCGCCGCCGAGATCGTCGACACCGTGACCGCGCAGGTGACGGGCTGGGTCGAGGAGTGCCTCGCCTCCGGCTACGCCGGGCCGGTGTGCGGGGAGGAGAGCGTCCCCGCGGACTGGCTCGACGTCACGAGCACGCGGGAGGGGTGGGACCCGGACCTCGGGATGTCCGTCCACGAGGACGGCTGGCACTTCCAGGCGCTCCCGATCCTCGAGGTCGAGGGCACGCTGAGCTGCGAGGGCGACGCCTCTCCGTCGTGCGTGCCCGGTGAGCCCGCCGACGCTCGCGCCTACCTCGTCCTGCGCGGCACGGTCGCGGTGGACGACAGGGGTGCGGTGACGGTCACGCGGACGTCGTGAAGGCGCCTCAGCCGGCGGAGAGGTCCCAGGTCCCTGCGCCCTCCACCGACACGGAGTCCAGCGTCTGACCCTCGGGCACGACGAACACGTGGCAGCTCACCAGGGCGTCCGCCGCCGGGTCGTCGACGACGCCGGGGCAGTCCGCGGCGCTCCAGCCCCCGACGGAGGCGGCCGCGAGCGTCAGGGTCGACGACGTGCGTCCCTCCCAGGCGTCCGCGTTCAGCGCCGGCGCGTCCTCGAACGAGAGCCCCTCGCGGGCGCCGGGCTCCAGGTCGACCCGGTAGTCCACGAGCCAGGGCACGCCGTCGAGGTCGGTGCCGAGCAGGCCGGCCAGCCCGAGCTCGGCGGCGTCGTGGGCGGTCGCCGCCGTCACGGTGAGGGCGACGGCGGGGGCCTCGCCGTCGAGGTCGACCGTGTCGCCGAGCGTCTGCGGCGCGGCGAAGGCGCTGCACGCGCTGAGGGCGACGGCGGAGGTCGCGGCGAGGGCGACGAGGGCGGGCTGGGCGTGGCGGGACGGTGTGGAGCGGAGCATCCCTCCACGCTACGAACTCGACCGGGGGCCGGGGAGCGCAGAATCGACGACTCCCGGACCCCCGCGGCGGCTGCTAGATCAGGGCGGTGACGGCGGTTTCGATGCCGCGGAGCTCGGCGAGGCCGACCAGGCGTCCGATGAGGGGGTAGCCGGGGTTGGTGGTGCGGTGCTGGTCGTCGAGCATCTGGTGGCCGTGGTCGGGACGCATCGGGATCCGGGGACCACCCTGCGGCAGGGCCGCCCGCCGACGCTCCTCCTTCACCAGCGCGGTGATGACCCCGACCATGTCGACATCACCCGCGATGTGATTGCCCTCGTGGAAGCTGCGCGGATCGTCCTCGCGCACCGTGGAGCGCAGGTGGGCGAAGTAGATCCGCTCAGCGAACTCCCCCGCCATCGCGACCAGGTCGTTCTCGGCCCGCACCCCGTAGGAGCCCGTGCAGAACGTCAACCCGTTCGCGACCGACGGCGCCGCCGCGAGCACCTCACGAGCATCGGAGGCGGTGGAGACCACCCGGGGAAGACCCAGCAGCGGTCGGGGCGGGTCGTCGGGATGGATCGCCAACCGCACCCCCAGCTCCTGCGCGACCGGCACCACCGCCTGGAGGAAGGCCGCGAGGTTGGCCCGCAGGTCAGCCTCGGACACGGTGTCGTAGGCCGCGATCGCCGCCCGCAGGGTCTCCAGGGTGTGATGCTCCTCCGACCCCGGCAGCCCCGCGATCACCGTCTCGACCAGCTCGGCGCGCCCGGCATCACCGAGCGCGTCGTAGACCTGCCGCGCCTGCTCCTGCTCGAGGTCGTCATACTCCCGCACCGCCCCGGGCCGCTGCAGGATGAACAGCTCGAACGCCGCGAACGCGTCCTGGTCGAACCGCAACGCCCACGCCCCGCTGGGAAGGCGGTGACGAAGATCGGTCCGGGTCCAGTCCAGGACCGGCATGAAGTTGTAGCAGACCACCTCGATCCCGGCCGCGGCCACCGCCCGCAACGACGCGATCCACGTCGCGACAGCCTCGTCCCTACCCGCGTCGCCGCGCTTGATCGACTCCGTGACCGGGATCGACTCCACCACCGACCACGTCAGCCCGGCCTCCTCGATCAGCGCCTTGCGCTCCAGGACCGCCTCCAACGGCCAGGGCCGGTCGTTGGGGATCTCGTGCATCGCATGCACGATCCCCGTCGCCCCCGTCTGACGGATCTCCGCCAACGTCACCGGATCCTCCGGCCCGAACCAGCGCCAGGTGTGCTCCACAGTCGTCTCCCTCGTCAGCGATCGGTGGTGGTGGGATCAGCCGCGCGAGAACCGCAGGTGCATCGACACCGGCGCCGCGTGCAGCTGGGCGTTCGGGAGGACGCCCGGCCCGCAGGCCGCGCTGCCGACGCCGTGCTGGGCGACGTCGAGGTGCAGCCAGAGCTTCCCGTCCCGGGCGAGCTCGTGCGGGTGCGCGGCCTCCTCCAGCGCGAGGTCGGACCACGGCCGGGCCGACAGCTCGATCCCCAGCTGCGGCTCGCGGCCTCGCCGGACCTCGCCGACCTCGATCACCAGCGGCCCGTCGGGCAGCGCGATCTCGGCGCGGGTCACACCGCGACGGGCGCCGTTCTCCTGCGGGTGCGTGTAGCGCGTCTGCAGCTCGCCGAGCGTCCGCTCCCACGCGCCGCCGCGGGCCGCGCGGCCGGAGTCCGCGTAGGACTCCTCGGGGCCGAACCCGTGCCAGGCGACGCGGGCGTCGTCGGGCACGTCGACGTCGAGCACCAGCAGCAGGCCGAGCCGCGCCACGCTCTCGGGCCAGCGCCCCTCGGGGTCGATGGTCACGTGGAGGTCGACGGCGTCGCTCCCGTCCGCGACCGGCCGCCACGTGTAGGCGGTGCGGAAGCCAGCACCCGTGGTCGGGCCAGCCGTCCGCGCCTCGACGCTCACGGCCTCGTCGCGCACCGCGGCCCGGACCTTCCGCTCCGCCAGGAGGTGGAGGCCGACGCTGCGCCACCGCTCCTCGTCCGAGGGGCCGGTCCACATCCCCGAGCGCCGGTCGTTGTCGGTCGGGGCGCGCCACGCGTCGACGCGGAGCTCCTCCACGCCGAGGCCGAGCAGCTGCGTCAGCGATCCGCGACGGTCGAACCGCGCACCGCCGGCGACGAGCGCGCCGTCCGCCTCCGCCGTCGCACGTCCCGTGGCGGGAGCGAGCGCGGCGGGGGCGGCGAGGAGCACCTGGCCGCTCGCGATGGCGTCGCCGTCCGCGAGCCACTCGCGCTCGAGGCCGCGGGCCTCGCGCTGCACGGCGGCGAGGGTCCACCAGACGGGCGCGTCGCCGTCGTGCGGCACCGCGAGGTCCGACGGCGGGGCCACGCGCGCGGACGCCCCGGGCTCCAGGTGGAGGTCGATCTCGCCGGCGGCCAGCGTCTCCTCGCCCCGGTGCGCCGTCCACGTGAACGCCAGGTGCGAGGTGTCGCGGAAGGAGTACCGGTTGCGGACCAGCAGCGCGGCGCCGTCGTCGGTCGGGTCGAGCCGCACGGGCGTGAACACCGCCGCGGTCTCGATCAGCGACGGCGCGGGGGTGCGGTCGGGCAGGACGAGTCCGTCGGCGATGAAGGTCCCGTCGTGGAACCGCTCGCCGAAGTCGCCGCCGTACGCGTGGAACTCGCGGCCCTGCTCGTCCGTGCGCAGCAGGCCGTGGTCGATCCACTCCCAGATGAAGCCACCCATGAGGCGCGGGTAGCGGTCGAACAGCGCGTCGTAGTCGCTCAGCCCGCCCGGGCCGTTGCCCATGGCGTGCGCGTACTCGCACTGCAGGAACGGCATCCGGCGACGGCGGGCGTCGAGGTCCGCGCGGGCGAGCGGCGCCTCGACGCCGCGGCCGATGAGCTCGGTCTCCTGGCTCGTGGCGTACATCCGCGAGTAGACGTCGACCTCGTCGCTGGAGTAGTCGCCCTCGTAGTGCACGGGGCGGGTCGGGTCGAGCTCGCGGACGCGGTCGGCCATCGCGGCGATGTTGATGCCGCGGCCGGCCTCGTTCCCGAGCGACCACATCACGATGCTCGCGTGGTGTCCGTCGCGCTTGACCATGCGGGTGACGCGGTCCACGAGGACGTCCGTCCACGCGGGGTCGTCCATCGGGTTGCCGTCCCAGGTGAACGTCTCGAAGGAGGCGCCGTCCTCGGTGGTCGCCTTCATCGGGAGCCCGACGTTGCCGACGTTCTCGAACCCGTGGGTCTCGAGGTCGTTCTCGTCGATGACGTAGAGGCCGTACCGGTCGCACAGGTCGAGGAAGTGCGGGTGCGGCGGGGAGTGGCTCGTGCGGACGGCGTTGACGTGGTGCTTCTTCATCAGCAGCACGTCCTCGAGCATCCGCTCGGGCGTCACGGAGCGGCCGCGCAGCGGGTCGAACTCGTGCCGGTTCACGCCGCGGAGCTTGACCGGCCGACCGTTGACGAGGAACACGGCGTCCTCGATCGTGATCCGGCGGAAGCCGACGTCCAGGCGCACGGTCTCGCCGGCGGTGGTGACCTCGACGGCGTACAGGCGCGGCGTCTCGGCGCTCCACGGCTCGACGGCGACCTCCACGGCGGTGGACGCGTCGGCGTCGACACCGAGCTCGGCGATCCGCACGCGGACCGCCGCGGGGTCGATGCGCCCACCCAGCAGCGACTCGGCGGTGACGGCGAGGCTGCCCGTCCCGGTCGTGTGGTCGTAGTCCGCGACGACGGCGACGTGGTCGAGCCCGTCGACCGGCCGGTGCTCGAGGGAGACCGAGCGGAAGATGCCCGAGAGCCACCACTGGTCCTGGTCCTCGACGTAGGACAGGGCCGACCACTTCGTCACGCGCACCGCCAGGAGGTTCTCGCCGGGCTGCACGCGCGCGGTGATGTCGACCTCGGTGGGCAGCCGGGAGCCGTGGGAGTGGGCGATCGACTCGCCGTTGAGCGCGACCTCGAACCACGAGTCCACGCCCTCGAAGCGGAGCAGGGTCGCGCCGTCGGCGGGCCAGTCCTCCGGGAGCGTGAACGTCAGGCGGTACTCGCCGGTGGGGTTGTCGTCGGGGACGAACGGCGGCTCGACCGGGAACGGGAACAGCTTGTTCGTGTAGGCCGGGGTGCCGTAGGGCCAGGCCGTCGGGGCCTCGGCGAGCTGCCAGTGGCCCGGGACGGCGAGGACGTCCCAGTCGGCACCGGCGTCGTCGCGCGTCACCCCGGTGTCCGGGTGCGGGAAGAGGCGGAACCGCCACTCGCCGTCGAGCGACCGCGACGACGCGGAGGACGCCCCGGTCGGGGGGCGGAAGCGGGGGGCGACAACCCCCAGGGGCGGGCTGACGGTCTCGTGCGTGACGGTGGTGGCCATGTCTCCTCCTCGAGTGCGTTCAACGTTGTACCCTAGCAAGACACTCATAGTCCGACGTTGAACTAGCCAGGTCAGAGAGGACCCGTTCCTTGCCTTCCGCACACATCACCATCGAGCCCGCGTTCACCGTGGGTCCGGTCCGCCGCGGCACCTTCGGGAGCTTCGTGGAGCAGTGGGGCCGCGCCGTCTACAGCGGCATCTACGAGCCCGGACACCCGACCGCGACCGAGGAGGGCTTCCGCGGCGACGTCCTCGAGCTGGTGCGCGAGCTGGGCATCTCCACCGTGCGCTACCCGGGCGGCAACTTCGTCTCCGGGTACCGCTGGGAGGACGGCGTCGGACCGGTCTCCGAGCGTCCGGTGCGCCAGGACCTCGCGTGGCACTCGCTCGAGACCAACGCCTTCGGCCTGAACGAGTTCATGGCGTGGGCGCGCAAGGCCGAGATCGAGCCGATGATGGCCGTCAACCTCGGCACGCGCGGGCTGCAGGAGTCGCTCGACATCCTGGAGTACGCCAACGGCACCGAGGCCACGGCCCTGGCCGACCTGCGCCGCAGCCACGGCGTCGAGGACCCGTACGGCATCACGTTCTGGTGCCTGGGCAACGAGATGGACGGGCTCTGGCAGATCGGCCACAAGACGGCGCGGGAGTACGGCCGCCTCGCGTCCGAGACCGCGCGGGCCATGCGCCGCGCCCAGGCTGACCTGACGCTCGTCGCGTGCGGCTCGTCGTCCTCGAACATGCCGACCTTCGGGGTCTGGGAGCGCGAGGTGCTGGAGGAGGCCTATGACGAGATCGACCTCATCTCCGCGCACGCCTACTACCGCGAGGAGAACGACCTCGGCTCGTTCCTGGCGAGCGCGCTGGACCTCGACTACTTCGTGGAGTCCGTGGTCGCGACGGCCGACGCGGTCGGCGCGGCACGCAAGTCGCGCAAGCGGATCAACCTCTCCTTCGACGAGTGGAACGTCTGGTACCACGAGGAGGAGGACCCGAGCGTGGTCACCGGCGGGGCCTGGCCGCACGCCCCGCGGATGGAGGAGGACGTCTACACGGTGGCCGACGCCGTCGTGGTGGGCGGGCTGCTCATCGCGCTGCTGCGCAACACGGATCGTGTCCACTCGGCCAGCCTCGCGCAGCTGGTGAACACGATCGCGCCGATCATGACCGAGCCCGACGGCCCGGCGTGGCGGCAGACGATCTTCCACCCGTTCGCCCTGACGTCGGCGCACGCGCGCGGCGAGGTGCTGCGGGTGGCGATCACCTCCGACACCTACGACACGGCGCGCTACGGCCGCGCCGACCTGGTCGACGCCGTCGCCACGCACGACGCCACGACCGGCGACGTCGTGCTGTTCGTGATCAACCGCTCGCTCTCCGACGCCACCACCGTGACGCTCGACGCGCGCGCGTTCGGCGGCGCGAGCGTGGTCGAGGCCGTGACGTACGCGTCGGCGGACCACCACTGGCGCGCGACGGCGGAGGACCCGACCTCGGTGCTTCCCGCGCCGAACGCGTCCGCGGTGGTCGAGGACGGGCGCCTGCGGGTCGAGCTCCCGGCCGTGTCCTGGAGCATGGTGCGGCTGACGACGGCGGCGGTCGCCCCCGCGGGGGTCGCCCCCGCGGCGAGCTGATCCCGGGCGCACGACGACGTCGCTGACGTCGTCCGAAGCCCCGCCGGCCCTCGGCCGGCGGGGCTTCGTCGTGCTCGGGCGGGGGTGGGGTGCCGGGAACGCAGGAGCCCCGGACCCGCAGCGCGGATCCGGGGCTGGTCCCGCGGGCGTGGCGCCCGCACGGCGATCAGTTCAGCGTCGCCAGCTCGGAGGCGGGGTCGGCGCCGTTGGCGATGTTCTGCAGCACGATGCCGAGGTCGGTCTCGAGGCCGCCGTTCTCCGACGTCAGCTTGCGCGCGTGGCTGGCGCCCTGGATCGCGTCGGTGACGGCGGCGACGCTCGCCTTTGCCGTCTCCGACTCGTCGTCCGCGAGCTCGACCGTCACGTCGGACGCGGCGGGGAAGCCCTGCATCATGTCGACCCAGATCTGCTGGCCCTCGCCGACGGCCATGAACTCGGCGAACGTCGCGGCCGCCTCGAGCTTGGCGCCCTCGAGCTCGCCGCTCAGCGCGATCGCGTAGTCGACGCCCGTCGTCGCCGACGCCTCGTTCTCGCCGAGGGTGGGCATCGGCAGCATGCCGAGCACGTCGTTCTCGACGGCGCTGCCCGGCGTCTCCGTGTTGTCCGCCAGCGTGGCGCTCACGTGCCACGAGCCGGTCGGCATCGCCAGGGCGCGGCGGGCCATGAAGTAGTCGTCGCGGGCGGCCGGGTAGGTGACGGTCGACGTCGCGCCGTCCTGGAACACGCCGTCGCTGAACAGGCTCTGCCACGTGGTGGCGGCAGCCACGAGGTTCTCGGAGTCCCAGTCGAGGTCGCCGGCGGCGGCGGCGTAGACGTCCTCGCCGTCGCCGTACTGGGTGGTCAGCCAGACGAAGAGGTCCGAGGCGTGCCACGCGTCGGCGGCCCCCATCGCGAACGGCGTGTAGCCGGCGGCGCGCGCCGCCTCGCTGAAGGCCAGGACGCTGTCGAGGTCGGTCGGCAGCTCGAGGCCCAGCTCGTCGATCAGGGTCTCGTTGTAGAGGAAGAACTCCGAGCCCGCGGTGAGGATCGGCAGCGCGGCGACCGTGCCGTCCGACGTCGTGGTCGACTCGAGCAGCTCCGGCTTGACCTGGTCGATCCAGTCCGCGGCGAAGTCGTCGGTCGGCAGCGCGTACTCGGCGTAGTCGTCGAAGGCCGAACCGACCTGGATGCCGTAGATGTCGGGCACCTCACCGGCCAGGATCAGGTTGTCGAGCTCGCCCAGGTAGTTGCTCGCGCCGTCGGCGCCCTGGAAGTCGATCCTGATGTCGGGGTTCTCGGCCTCGAACGCCTCGACGATCGGGTTCCACTGCTCGGCGGAGGGGATCCAGGTGCGGAAGGTGAGGGTGACGGAGCCGTCCTCGGCGACGTCGTCCCCCGAGCCGCCGCCGCAGCCGGCGAGGACGAGGGCGGCCGTGAGGGCGGTGGCGGTGATGCTGGTGGCGCGCAGGCGCCGGGAGCGGACGGGGTTCATGAATCCTCCTTGATCGATGACAGGTGTGTCGGGATGAGGGGTGGGGTCAGCTCTTGACGGCACCGGCGGTGATGCCCGCCTGGAGGTACCGCTGGCTGAAGAGGTAGACGATCACCGAGGGGATCGTCATGAGGATCAGGCCGGCGTACAGCTGACCGATCTGCTCCTGGCTCATGCGCTCGAACTGCAGGAGCGAGATCGCCTGGGTGACCGGGTACATGCCCGGGTCGGAGATGAGCAGGTTCGGCAGCAGGTACTCGTTCCACGAGTACACGAACGACAGGACGGCGATCGTCGCCAGCGCGGCCCCGCTGAGCGGCAGGAAGATCCGCCAGAAGATGCCGAACATCGAGCTGCCGTCGAGCGTCGCCGCCTCCACCAGCTCGTGCGGGATGCCGTCGAAGTGGTTGCGCATGAGCAGCAGCATCACCACGACGTTGAACGCGACCAGCGGCAGGATCACGCCGATGTAGGTGCCGCGCAGGCCGATGGTGTTGATGGTCGCGAAGAGCGGGGTCACCACCGAGGCCACGGGCACCGCGAGGCAGATCAGCAGCACGCGGTACAGGACCGTGCGGCCGCGGAACTGCATCTTCGAGAACGCGAAGGCAGCCACGCTGGCGATGATCACGATGATGACCGTCGTCCCCCGGCGAGGAGGAAGCTGTTGCCGATGGCGGCCCAGTAGTCGAAGTTGTCGTGGTTCAGCACGGCCGAGTAGTTGCCCCAGCCGCCGACGTCGAAGGACTTCACGATGGCGACGACGATCGGGTACATCCACATCGCGACGAGGATGCCGATGGCGGCGTACATCGCGGTCCACGCGAGGAGACGCTTCTTCCGCATGACTCACTTCTCCCGGTTCGAGACGCGCATCTGCGCGAGGGCGAGGGCGAAGGCGAGCGCGAGGATGATCACGCCGATCGCCGAGGAGTAACCGGCCTCGCGGCCCTGGCGCTCCTGGTAGAGGAACGTGCTCAGGACGTGCGTCGAGACGCCCGGCCCACCCATCGTCGTCAGCCAGACCGTGTCGAAGGTCTTCAGCGAGCCGACGATCCCGAGCAGGATCAGGACGTTCGTGGTGCCGCTGAGGGATGGGATCGAGATCGCGACGAGGCGACGCCACCAGCCGGCGCCGTCGATCTCCGCCGCCTCGTAGAGCTCCTCCGGGATCGACATCAGGCCGGCGTAGTAGACCATCATCGAGAAGCCCATCCACGAGAAGATCCCGATGATCGCGATCGACACGATGCCCAGATCGGCCCCGAGCCACTGGACGATGTCTCCCTCGCCGAGGATCCCGAGGCTGCGCAGCGTCTCGTTGAGGGAGCCGTAGTTCGCCTCGAAGATGAACTTGAAGACCGTGGCGATGATCGCCGGTGCCATCGCGATCGGCAGGAAGAACACGGCCTTGAAGACGTTGCTCCCCGGGATCCGCTCCTTCGCGATGACGGCGACCAGCAGGCCGAGGACCGCCTGCAGCACCACGGTGATCACCATGAAGACCGCGGTGTTCCGCAGCGCGATGTAGAAGGTGCGGTCCTGGAACATCTGGACGTAGTTGTCGAGGCCGACGAACTCCATCCGGGTCAGCCCGTTCCAGTCGGTCGTGCTCGCGTAGAGGGCGAAGCCGATCGAGTAGTAGAGGAGTCCGCCCGCGATGAGCACGACGGGTGCGACGTAGAGGTAGGGCGTCCACCGCCCACCGAATGTCTTCATGCCAAGCCCTCCAGTGCAACGTTGAACTACGAAGCACGGCGACAGGGTCGAATCTCGGATCCGCCGGTGGTGGCCGGACCGTAGTTCGACGTTGAACTGAACGTGTTCTGGGAGCGTAGCACAGCCGCTCGGGACGGCCGCCGCGAGTCGGGTCGCCGCGTCATTGCGCCGTTCGCGGCCCGTCGAGCCTCCTACACTGAGGGTCAGGGCGCGGCGAAGCGGCCCGTCGGTGGGTCGGAGCTACGGAGGTCGGATGGCGCGCGTCAGACTCGTCGACATCGCCCAGAAGGTGGGCGTGAGCACGAAGACCGTGTCGAACGTCGTGAACGGCACCGGCTGGGTCGGTGAGAACGTCCGGGCCCAGGTGCTCGCGGCGATCGACGAGCTCGGCTACCGGCCCAACCTCGCCGCGCGGCAGCTGCGGAGCGGCTCCAGCGGGCTCCTCGGACTCTGCGTGCCCAACCTCCAGGAGCCGTACTTCGCCGAGTTCGCCTCCGAGCTCGTCGACGCGGCCCAGGTCCGTCGTCTCACCGTGCTCGTCACCCAGAGCAAGGGCGACCGCGCGGTGGAGCTGGACATGCTCGACGGCACGAGCCTGCCCGCCCTGGACGGGCTCGTCTTCAGCCCCCTCGCCGTCACGCCCGACGACGTCCGCAGCCGTCGCAGCACCGTCCCGCTCGTGCTCATCGGCGAGCACGGCGAGACGCTCGCCTCCGACACCGTCTGCCACGTCGGTCCCGACAACGCCGCCGCTGCCGAGCACGCGACGCGCTACCTGCTCGAGTCGGGTCGCCGTCGCATCGCCGCGATCGGCCTCCAGACGCACGTCGCCGACACCGCCGTCCGTCGCTTCGAGGGCTACCGCCGCGCGCTGGCGACGGCGGGGGTCGAGCTCGACCCGGACCTCCTGATCGAGGTCGAGCGCTACAACCGCGCCGAGGGGTCGCAGGCCATCGAGCGGCTGATCGCCCGCGGGGTCCCGTTCGACGGCGTCTTCTGCTTCACCGACACGCTCGCCTTCGGCGCCCTCCACACGCTCGGGATGCACGGGATCGCGGTGCCGGACGACGTCATGCTCGTCGGCTACGACAACATCGACGAGAGCCGTTTCACGGTCCCGCCGCTGACGACCGTCGACTCGGGGGTCTCGAAGGCCTGCTCGCTCATCCTCGACGTGCTCGCGGGGACGAACGAGATCCCGACGGACGGCCGGATCACCGTGCCGCACGAGCTCGTCGTGCGCTGAGACCGCTGCTCGCCGGACCCGACTCGTTAGCCTGACCCCGACCACGTTCGCACGACGTCGGGGGAGCGCCATGTGGGGCAGGAAGAAGCAGGACACGGTCACCTCGACCCAGGTCGATCCGGCCACCCCGGCGCTTGTCGTCGAGCCGCTCGACGCCGACTGGACCGAGAACCTCACCCGGATGCGGGAGTGGGTCGCCTCGTGCGTCGCCGGCAACGACCCGCCGCTCGACCTCGCCCACGTGCCGACGGCGCTGTCGGTGATCGACGCGCTGCTCGCCGACGGGATCCGCGCGGACGAGACGTGGAAGCTGCAGGCGCTCGGCGCGGTGCTGGGCGACGCGATGGCGCGCGACCTCGGCGTCCCGTGGCGCCTGGTGACCGACCAGTGGGGCGCGACGCTGGGACTCCACCTGGGTGGTGAGATCGTCGCCTACCCGCTGACGATGATCGCCAAGCGGGTCGAGGCGGGGGAGCCGGTCGACGTGCGGACGCTGTTCGTCACCGCGACGGACCACGTGCGGGGGCTGCTGGCGCAGTCCTGAGGGTCGAACGGCGCCGGCCCCCAGCTCTCGGCTCTCAGCCCTCAGCCCTCAGGTCTCGGACCGCGCCGAGACCGGGTGCCGTTGCCGACGTCGCGGATGGCGCGGCTGCAGCCCGCGCAGACGCTGCGCCACGACCTCACCCAGCGTGACCCCGGCCGCCAGCCCGAGGCCGATCATCCCGGCCTCCAGCAGCATCGACACACCCTGGGCGGTCTCCTCGTCGGAGACGATCGCGAGCATCCCGCGGTAGATGGTCAGGCCCGGCAGGAGCGGCACGATGCCGCAGACCGTCGTCACCAGGGCGGGCACGCGCAGCTTGCGCGCCGACGCGTCGGCCGCGAGACCGAGCGCGACGGCGGCACCCGCGCTCGCGATCGGCGCGCCCAGCCCGGCCCGGGTCAGGAGGTCGAAGACCAGGTAGGTCAGGCCGCCGGCCACCGCGGCCACGACGGCGGCGCGGCCCCGGCTGTAGGACGCGGTGGCCCACGCGGCGGAGGTCGCGGACGCGGCCAGCACGAGCACCACCAGCGGCCACGGGTTGGGCGGCAGGTCGAGCAGCACGAGGTTGACGCCGCTGCGCCGCGCCAGGTCGAGCACACCACCGATGCCGATCACGATGCCCAGCGTCAGCAGCACGACCTCGAACAGCCGGCCGCCAGCCGTGATCGGGAACCCGTTGATCGCGTCGTCCGCGGCGCCGACCATCGACATCCCGGCGAGCAGCGCGACGATGCTGGAGGCCACGACGAGCGACGGCGGCAGCGTCGTGAACTCGACCGGCAGCCCCGGGATGAGGGTCAGGAGGGCGACGGCGACGCCGGTCGCCACCGCGGCCCCGGCGATCTGCAGGAAGAAGGGCGGCAGCTGCCACCGCGCCAGGAGTCGCAGCACCGTGTCGATCAGTCCTGTCGTGACGGCGGCGACCGCGGCGACGATCAGGCCGCCGCCGAGCAGCACGCCGACGCTCGCCGCGAGCAGCGCCATCGCGGCCGTGACGACCAGCCGGCGGTAGGGGTGGGGCGCCGTGACGATGCGGTCCAGGGCGCCGTGCGCCTCCTCGAGCCGCTCGCGCGTCGCCCGCTCCCACTCCTCGACGGGTGCCTCGCGCAGGGGCGGCGCGGAGGCGACGTCGCGCGCGAGGTCGACGACGCGGGACATGCGCCCGTAGTCGGTGGCCTGCTCGTGCACCACGCGCAGCACGTTGGTACCGGTGGACTCGTGCTCGATGAGGATCGAGGTGAAGGTGAGGTCGATCTGGCAGCGCAGGTCGAAGGACCGGCAGACGTCGCGCATCGTGCCGAAGACGTCGGAGGCGGACGCGCCGAGGGACAGCATCGCCTCGCCCAGCCGGGCGGCGAGCTCGAGCGCGTCGCGCACGGTGCGCGGGTCCCGCGTGGTCGGGTCGGAGCGCCGACCGGTCGGGGTGACCGGCGGCTTGCCGGCCGTGTGGGCGGCCAGGCGGCGGGCGATGCGGGGCAGACTCACCTCTCGACCCTAGGTCGTTCCCGACGCCCCACGGACACCCCGCCTAGTCGCAGCTCGGCTCGCTGACCTCGACCGCCGACACGTCGGAGAGGCGGGTCATCGCCGTCTGGATCAGCACCTCGTCCGGCCCCACGGCGTCGAACGCCAGCTCGACGGTGTCGGCGACACTGCCCTCCTGGAGGAACTCGACCGCGATCGTCAGCTCGTCGCAGCCGGTGGTCGTGACGACCTCGACGTCGGCGCACGTCGGGCTGACACCGCTCGTGCACACGCCGTGCTCCCACCGTGCCAGGACGGTCCCGTCCAGGGACGTGAAGCCGTCCTGCTCGTGGCGCTCGACGATCTCGTCCGTCGACGTGCTCGGAGCCGACCCGCCGTCGTCGGTCCCACCCGTGCACCCGGCGAGCACCAGCGGGGCGAGCAGCAGCGGAGCCAGGAGCGGTCGGGCCCCTCTCACAGCACCACCAGGCTGACCACCAGGAGCACCACGGCCATCCCCGCGACCACGCCTCCCACCACCAGGAACACGCCGCCGCGGTGGTAGAAGGTGTCGATCACGGCGCGCTCGGGCCGATGCGGGTCGTAGGTGATCGGGACGGGACCGCTGGGGGAGAACGAGGTGGCGTTCATCCACGGCATGATCTGGCGGACCTGACCGTCGTCCGCGACGTACTCCACCTGCCAGGAGTGGCCCAGGAGCGCCCGGCCACGGATCCACCAGCCCATCGTCCGCGCCCAGCCGCGCCGCCGACCCCGTCCGGCGGCGAAGCCGACGAGCCAGAAGATCACGCCGAGCGCCAGGAGGGAGCCGGCGATGATGAGCAGCACGTGTCCCGGTTCCATCTTCTCGACGCTACCAAGCGTGCACCGGTACCGCCCGGCGCCGAGAGCCGAGCGCCGTCGTCGTCACGCGGCGTCGTCCCCCGGCGGCAGCGCCGGCCCCCAGCTCTCAGGCACGTCAGACCCGGCGGGGTAGTCCTCCAGCGGCACCTCACCGTCGGCCCACGCGGCGAGCACCTCGTCGCACAGCCGCCAGCACTCCTCGGCCGCGTCGCCGCGCACCGTGAGCATGCCGTTGCCGTCCAGGATCCCCGCGAGCACCTCGCCGTAGGGCCGCAGCGTCGCGTGCCGCATGTCGGCCCGCAGCACGCTCTGGGTGAGCGCGAGCGAGTCGTCGGCCGCGTTCGTGGTGATGCGCAGCTCCATCGTGTCCGGGTTGAGCCCGATGACCAGCCGGTCCTTCGGGTCGGTCCCCGTGAGGCCGGAGGGCAGGTGGCGGACGTCGGCGAACGTGATCACGACGTGCTTGTGCGTCGTTCCGAGCGCCTTGCCCGACCGCAGCGTGATCGGCACGCCGGCCCACCGCGAGGTCGCGACCTCGACCGTGATCTGAGCGAGCGTCTCGGTCTCGCGCGACGGGTCGACGCCGTCCTCGTCGACGTAGGACGGCACGCGTCGGTCGTCGGTGACGCCGGCCGTGTAGCGGGCGCGACGGCTGGCGGTCCGGGCGTCGCCGCCCCACAGCCGCGTCGCGCGCAGCACCGCCGCCTTCGCGTCCCGCAGGTCGCGCTCGGTGATCGACGACGGCGGTTCCATGGTCACCAGCGCCATCACCTGCAGCAGGTGGGACTGGATCATGTCGCGCAGCGCGCCGGCGTGGTCGTAGTAGCCGGCGCGACCCTCGAGCGCGAGGGCCTCGTCGTAGGCGATCTCGATGCTCTCGATGTGCTCCGCGCTCCACACCGCCTGGAACATCCGGTTGGCGAACCGCAGCGCGATGATGTCCAGCACCGTGGACATCCCGAGGAAGTGGTCCACCCGGTGCACCCGGTCCTCGGGTACGAGGCGTTCCACCAGCGCGTTGAGCGCGCGGGCCCCGGCCTCGTCCTCGCCGAACGGCTTCTCCATCGCCAGGTGCAGCTCGGCGGGCAGGTCCAGCGGCTGCAGCGCCTCGCACACGCGGGCGGTGACGGCCGGGGGCAGCGCGAAGTAGAGCACGACGCGGCGGGCGCCGTCGCCGTCGCGCGCCCCGCCGTCGCGAGCCCCGCCGTCGTCCTCGACCCCGGACGCGAGCGCCAGCAGCTCCTGCAGCTGCGCGGAGTCCGTGGCGTCGAGGCAGCGGTACGACGACGACGCGGCCACGCGGTCGATCACCTCGTCCGCGGCGCCCCCCTCCGCCAGCGCCTCGCGCAGCACCGCGTCGAAGGTCGACGCCTCGACCTCGACGCGGTCGGCGCCGACCACCCGCACGTCGCGGTCGGGCTCCTGCGCGAGCAGCGAGCCGATGCCGGGCAGGAGGAGGCGCCGGGTGAGGTCGCCCGAGGCGCCGAGGACGACGAGCGTGGCGGGGAGGTCGCTCATGCGCTCGGGGTCCGGTCGGCGAGCGGGCCGGCGTCGGACGCCTCGGCACCCGCCGCCAGGGCGGCCTCGGCCGCCTCGATGGCGTCGGCGGCGCGGATGAGTCCGAGGTGGGAGAACGCCTGCGGGAAGTTGCCCATCTGACGGTCGTCCACGGTGTCGAACTCCTCGGCCAGCAGCCCGAGGTCGGTGCTCAGACCGACGAGGTGGTCCATGAGGCTGCGCGCGTCGTCCATGCGGCCGCTGTGCGCGTACTGCTCCACCAGCCAGAAGCAGCAGATGAGGAACGGGTGCTCGTGGCCCTCGAGGCCGTCGGTCCCGTCGGTGCGGTAGCGCAGCAGCAGGCCGTCGTGCAGCAGGTCGCGCTCCATCTGCTCCACCGTCGCGAGCATGCGCGGGTCGTCGTAGGGCAGGAAGCCGGTCTGCGGGATCTGGAGGAGCGACGCGTCGACCTCGGTGTTGTCGTAGGTCTGCGTGAAGCCGCCGGTCTCGGAGCTGACGCCGCGCTCGAGGATCTCCTCGCGCAGCTCGTCGCGCACGCGGGTCCACTCCTCGACGGGCGCGTCCAGCCCGTGCTCGGAGCACGCGCGCACCCCGCGGTCCAGGGCGGCCCAGATCATCACGCGCGAGTGCGTGAAGAAGTGCGGGTCGCCGCGCATCTCCCACAGGCCCTGGTCCATCTCGGGCAGCCGCTCGACGGCGAAGTCGACCATCGCGCGCTGGAGCGGCCAGGAGAAGTCGTCCTCGGGGACGCCGGCGTCGCGCAGCTGAGCCAGCGCGATCATCACCTCGCCGACGACGTCGGCCTGGAACTGGTCGACGGCGCCGTTCCCGACCCGCACCGGGCGCGAGTCCAGGTGCCCGACCAGGTGGTCGAGCTCGCGCTCGGGCAGCTGCCGCTCACCCGCGATGCCGTACATGATCTGCAGGTCCTGCGGATCTCCGGCGACGGCGCGCAGCAGCCAGTCGCGCCAGTGCAGCGCGACCTCGGTCCGGCCGTGCGCGAGCAGGGCCTCGAGCGCGAGGGCCGAGTCCCGCAGCCACACGAAGCGGTAGTCCCAGTTGCGCACGCCACCCGGGTCCTCGGGGAGCGACGTCGTGGGGGCCGCGACGATCCCGCCCGTGTCGGTGTGGGTCAGGGCGCGCAGCACGAGCAGGCTGCGGCGGACGGCGTCGGCCCACGGCCCGGAGACCTCGACCTGGGCTGACCAGTCCCGCCAGTAGGCGCGCGTGGTGGCCAGCGCCTCCTCGACGTCGAGCGGCTCAGGCACGCTGCTGTAGGACCGGGCCCACGCCAGGTCCCAGACGGCCTCCTCGCCGGCGGCCAGCGGGATGTCGCCCGCGTGGTGGTGGTTGTCGGGCGTGAGCGCCGGGCCGCGCAGCACGTAGGCGTCGGGGCCCGCGATCGCGAGGAGGTAGCCGTCGCCGTCCTCGCCGTCGTCCGTGACCCTCCGCACCCACGGGCTGGAGGCGCCGTACTCGGGGCGCAGCCGCAGGTCGTGCTCGATCCGCACCTCGCCCTCGGTGCACCGCGCGATGCGCACGAGGTCGGCGCGGTCGGTCCCGACGGGCATGAACTCGATGATCTCGGCGCGTCCGGTGGGCGTGCTCCAGGTGCTGCGCAGCACGAACGTGTCCTGCTCGTACTCGCGGTGCTCGAGCACGCCGTCGACCGGCGCGAGGCGCCAGCGGCCGTCGTCGGGCGTGCCGAGGATCGCCGAGAAGACCGCGTCCGAGTCGAACCGGGGCAGGCACAGCCAGTCGATGCTGCCGTCGGAGGAGACCAGGGGTCCGGTGCGGAGGTCGGCCAGCAGGGCGTAGTCGCCGATGGAGGAGGTCATCTCTCCAGGCAATCACGCCTGAGCCGCCCAGGAAAGCGGCGTGTTCGTCGGCGGGGCGCTCGGGGGCGGCGGGAACAGGTTCATCCAGATGAATGTTGGACCGGACATGAAGAAGATCGGGTTCCTGTCCTTCGGTCACTGGACGCCGTCGCCGCACTCGCAGACGCGGTCCGCGTCCGACGTGCTGCTGCAGTCCATCGACCTCGCCGTCGCCGCGGAGGAGCTGGGCGTCGACGGTGCCTACTACCGCGTCCACCACTACGCCCGGCAGCTCGCCTCCCCGTTCCCGCTGCTCGCCGCCGTCGGCGCCCGCACGAGCCGCATCGAGATCGGTACCGGCGTGATCGACATGCGCTACGAGAACCCGCTCTACATGGCGGAGGACTCCGGCTCGGCCGACCTCATCTCCGGCGGACGGCTGCAGCTCGGCATCAGCCGGGGTTCACCCGAGCAGGTCATCGAGGGCTACAAGTACTTCGGGTACGGCGCCCCCGACGGGCAGTCGATGGACGACGTGGCGCGCAGCAACACGGAGGTCTACCTCAAGGTGATCGACGGCGCGCGGTTCGCCGAGCCGAACCCGCGCCCGATGTTCCCCAACCCGCACCCCGGGCCGCTCGGCCTCGAGCCGCAGTCGCCCGGCCTGCGGACGCGCATCTGGTGGGGCTCCGGCTCGAACGCGACCGGCGAGTGGGCAGCGACGCTCGGGATGAACCTCATGAGCTCCACGCTGAAGAACGACGAGACGGGCGAGCCGTTCCACGTCCAGCAGCGCAAGCAGATCGAGGCCTATCGGGCCGCGTGGGCCGCGGCCGGTCACGAGCATGAGCCGCGGGTGTCGGTCAGCCGGTCGATCTTCGCGCTGGTCGACGACACGGACCGCGCGTACTTCGGTCGGGACGGCGGGAGCGAGGACCAGATCGGCAACATCGACGCGCAGACCCGGGCGATCTTCGGCCGGTCGTACGCGGCGGAGCCGGACAAGCTGATCGAGGAGCTCGCGCAGGACGAGGCGATCGCGGCCGCGGACACCGTGCTGCTGACGGTGCCGAACCAGCTCGGCGTCGACTACAACACGCACGTGCTCGAGGCGATCCTGGAGCACGTGGCGCCGGGGCTCGGCTGGCGCTGACCGACGGCCCCACCCCGGCGAGGGGTTTCTGCACCGCCAGCGAGGGGGTTGCGCACCACCCGCGAGGGGTTTCCGCATCGGCGGGTGTGCCGAAACCCCTCGCGGGTGGTGCGCAAACCCCTCGCCGGGGGTCGCGCCCTACGATCGGGGCGATGACCACCCGATCGGCCCGAGACGCTCCGCCCGACCCCCGCACCGCCGGCCGGCTCGGCCGGATCGCGCTGGCTCTCGCCGTCGCGAGCGTCGTCCTCGTCCTGGTCCACCGCTGGATGATGGGCGACGGCAGCGACCTTCCCATCGGCGCGGTCGCTCAGCAGTTCCGCGGAGCCCGCCCACTCGTCCTGCTGGCCTTCTTCGCGACGTCGATCACCAGCCTCACCCTCGCGGCCGTGAGCCTGTCCGAGGCCGGGCGCCCGCGGTTCGCCTCCGGCACCGCGCTCGTCCTGACGGTCGGCGCACTGATCGGCTTCGTCGTCGCGATCTGAGCACCGTCGGGTGCGACCGTCTCAGGGGCACTGCTCGCGCTCGTGGTCGGGGGAGTCCGACCCGACGAGCAGCCGGTCGCGCAGCACGGTGAGCGGCGCGCGGTCGGGGTCGGCGCAGACGTCGTCGAACGTCAGCGCGTCGTCGAGGGTGTCGGAGTACTCGATCTGGAGCACGTGCTCGCCGTACACCTCGCGGTAGGCGCCGCACTCGTCGTAGACGGCGCACTCCTCCACGACGGCGAAGTCGAAGCCGGCCTCCTCGCGCGCCGCCTCCCCGACGTCGGCCGCGTTCTTCTGCCCGACGGCGAGACCAGCGTCGTGCGCCCGGCCCACGTACTCGCTGGCCAGGGCGAGCGCACCCTCGCGCGCCACGCCGTCGAACCGCAGGAAGGTGTCGAGGTTGTCGAGCTCGACGGCGTCGAACCCCTTTTCCGCGCACGTGTCGATCTGCGGTCCGACGACGGCGAGGATCGCCTCGCGCTGATCCGGCGTGGTCGGGTCGAGGACGGCCTCGTCGGGCCAGTCGGGGTCCATCACGAGCGCGCCGTCCTCGCGCAGCAGCGCATCGGGGTGCTCGTCCTCCCAGCTCGTCAGCGCGCCCGGCTGGGTCTGGAAGCCGTTGAGGTAGCAGACGTTGTACGCCCCCTCGAGGGGATCGGCGGTGACGTCGCGCCCGACCACGGCGAACTCGCCCGCCTCGCCGTACGGCTCGCCGAGCTGGTAGTCGAACGGACCGGAGGTGGGCGGGAGTGCGGGCGTGGCTCCGCCGTCGTCCACCGCGGGTGAGCAGGCGGCGAGGGCGAGCGTGCACGCCAGCGCGAGGGTCGCCGTCGCCGTCGGGGAGGTGCGCATGCACGACGGTAGACCGCGTCGGCCTTCGGGGTGTGCGGCGGGGCTCTCCCCGGTAGCGTGGGAAGGGCCGGGCTCAGGCTCGGCACGAACGGCCGGAGCCGGTGCAGGGCGACCCCGGACGTCGCGCCCGCAGTCCCCAGCAGTGCCAACCCTGTGACGGCCTCATGAACCCGCCTCCGCTGCCCACCGGTCTCGCCCGTCGGCGCGCCCTCGTCGACCAGATCCGCGACGCCCAGGGGCTCTGCATCGTGCGCGGGGGGATCGGTGTCGGCAAGACGTTCCTGGCCGGGATGGCTGCGGTCGAGGCCAGGGAGGCCGGCAGCCTGGTCGTGTGGGCCGACGTCGCGACCCTCGCCGGCGACGGCGGGAGCGGCGCGGAGGTGTGGGCCGCGGTCGCTCGTCACCTCGAGCGGATGGAGACCCCCCTGAAGGCCGGGCCGATCGTGGTTCCCGCGCCGGTCGAGAAGCCGGTGTCCGCCGCCGAGGCGACCGATGCGGTGAGGCGGGCGGTGCTCGCAGCGGGCGGTGGGGTCGTGCTCGTGCTGGACGACGTCGACCGGTGCGAGGATCCGGCGCTCGCCGAGTGGGTGGTCGGTCTCGTGCGGCGCCTCCCCGGAATTCTCGTCGTGGCGACGTCGCGCCAGGTGACCGCGCTCGAGTCGCGGCTGGTCCGGGCCCGGGTCGACGTGACGCGGATCGGCCCCGACCTCGCCCTGGACGCGGCCGACGTCGCCGAGCTCCTCGGTGACCGCGACACGTTCGACGACGAGACGGCCGCCCGACTTCTCGAGGCGACGGGTGGGCACGCCCTCACCCTCGGGATGCTGCTCGTCGTGCTCGCGGAGACACGCCGCGACCCGGGCGTCGCCACGGCCCAGGAGCTCGGGCGGGAGGCCGCCAGGTGCGCCGGCGAGATCCTCGACTCCACCGTCACGCCCGAGCAGCAGCGCGCGCTCGGACCGCTCGCCGTTCCCCTGCGTCTGACCCGCTACCTCGCCCGGGCGATCGCCGGCGACGCCGCGCTCGACCTCCTCGACCAGGCGCAGGCCAGCGGGCTCGGGGCGTGGAGCGCGCGGACCGCCGCGCTGGTCGACTCCGACGACGGAGGTGTGTTCGACATGCTCGGCGTCTTCCGCCGAGCGCTCCGGGACGGGCTCCGACGCGAGAACCCGGGCAGAGAGAGCGCGTTGCTCCCGGTGGTTGTGGACGCCAGCCTCGACGAGCGCGGGTTCGCCGTGGCCGCGCTGGCCGCGGTGGACTCGGGGGAGCCGAGACTCCTCGAGGAGGTCTGTCGTGCGGCGTGGATGGAGCTGCGCCACGCCGATCTGAGTCTTCTCGCCCGCGTGATGTCGCCCGTCCAGGCCTGGCCCGTGGAGCGCTACCCGACGGTCGCCCTCACCCTCGGACTGATGATCTACCAGGACCCCGCGCGACAGCGCCAGGCCGAGCACTTCTTCCAGCTCGCAGCATCGGGGCTGGGGCTGTTCGCGCCGAGCGACAGCGCCGAGCGGGCCTACCTCGGCACGGTCCGCAGCATGGCGCAGCGCTTCCTCGGGCTGCCCGAGGAGGCTGCCCTCAGCGCCACCGCGGCGCTCGGGTCGTTGCGCGAGGTGACGATCGACGACGGAGCCCGACTGCCGGGTCACGCGTTCCTCGTGCGCAACATCGCGAGCGCGCTGTTCGTGGCCGGCTACAGCGACACCGCCGGCATCCTGCTGCAGGAGGCCTACGACGAGGAGGATCCCGACTCCGACTCGGCCCTCCTCACGGCCTGCCTGCTCGCGCTCGTGCTGGGGTGGGGCGGCGAGGCGGCGGCCGCCGAGCGGCTCACACGGTCGCACCCGCCGATGGCGGAGGCCGTGGCCGCGCTCGGCTCCTACGGCGCGAACGCCCTGCTGCGGACGCGGGCGATCCTCGCGCTCGAGCGTCGCGACGGCGAGGCGCTCGCCGCCGCGCTCGAGGGGGTGCGGTCGCAACCGACGCTGCTCGACGAGTTCGCGCCCCTGGGGGTGATCACCGAGATGCTCGCCGAGCTGAGCCGGGGAAGGCTCGCCGCCTCTCTCGAGGTCCTCGCGTGGGCCCGCGCCCACGAGTCCTACGCCTCGACCGCCCCCGTGTGGCGGGCGCGGCAGGATGCGCTGGGACGTCTCGTCCGGACGGCCGCCGGGGACGGCGCGGACGTGCTCCGCGAGCTGCAGGCCGCCCGGCAGGGTCCGCCGGAGCCCGGTGACCGGTTCGTCCACCTGCTCGACGCCGCGCTCCTGCTGGCGGCCGACGACGTCGAGGGCGCCCGGTCGACGATCGGCGAGACGCTCGGTGACGACGACGGGAAGCTCACGGTGGCGAGGCTCCTGGAGGCGGCGATCGCCGTGCGTGCCGGGGACCGGGAGAAGGCCGGACGCATGCTGGCGATCGTGCGCGAGCGGGCGCACGAGGGCTCCCTGCGAGGCTGGCTCCTGCTCACCCGTGCTGACCGCGAAGCTCTCGAGGCAGTGGACCCCGATGCGGTCGCCCACCTGGTGAGTCGGAACGTGCCGGTGGTGCTGCCGGTGGCTGAGGCGCCGGGCGGCGTGGGGTCGGGTGCTGTGGGTCCGGGTGCTGTGGGTCCGGGGGAAAACGACGGGACCGATGTCGGTGACGGTGGCTAGCGTTGGGGTCATGACCGACCAGAACGCTGCTCAGCCGTCCGACCTGTCCGACCTGTCCGCGCTCGACGCCGGAACGGTGCCGCTCGACCCCGCCTCGACGGCGGCGCTCGCGGCGGTGGGGCTCACGTACCGGAAGGTCGACGTCGCCGGCGAGGACTTCGACCGCTTCGCGCTCGCGATGGACCGCGGCTTCCTCGGCCAGCGCGGGACGCCCGAGCAGCTCGAGGGCTTCCGCGGGGCGATGGACGGTCGTCGCCCGATCGGGGTCTTCGACGACGCGGCGGTCGAGTCCGGCGTGCCGGTCGCCACGGTCGACACCTGGGTCGAGGAGGTGACGGTCGACGTCGGCCGCGTCCTGCCGATGTGGGCGATCAGCGGGGTGACGGTCTCGCCGACGCACCGGCGGCGCGGGATCGCGCGCGCGATGCTCGAGGGCGAGCTGCGGTCGGCGGCGGCGGCCGGATTCCCGATCGCCGGGCTCACGGTCTCCGAGGCGACGATCTACGGGCGGTACGGCTTCGGCCAGGCCGCGACGGCGACGTCATGGTCCGTCGACGCGCGTCGCGCGGGGTGGATCGGACCGCGTCCGACCGAGGGTGAGCGGCCCGGCCGGATCGATCCGATCGAGCGGGAGCACGCGCGCGAGGACGTGACGGCGCTGCACGACGTCGTCCGCCGCGGGCGACCGGGTGAGATCCGGGCCTGGGCGAACCTGTGGCGCTTCACGGTCGGTCTCGGGGCCGGTCAGGAGGGCGCCGCGAAGGTGCGCGCCGTGCGGTACACGGACGCCGACGGCGTGCGTCGTGGCGTGCTCGTGTACGAGATCGAGAACCACCCGGACGACTTCACCAAGAACACGCTGGCGGTGCGGTCGCTCATCGCGGACGGTCCGGAGGCCTACGCGGCGCTCTGGCGGTTCGCGCTGACCCACGACCTCGTGGCGACCGTGAAGGCCGAGCTGCTCTCGGCCGACGAGCCGTTGCGCTGGCTGATCGCCGACACCCGGGCGGCGACCGTGACGGAGCGGGACCACCACTGGCTGCGGGTGCTCGACGTGGCTGCGTGCCTCGAGGCGCGCACCTACCGGGTGCCGGGAGCGGTCACGTTCGTCGTGTCCGACCCGGTGGGGCTGACCGACGGCGCGTGGACGCTGACGATCGACGAGGACGGTGCCGGCTCGGTGACGGCGGGGGAGGCCGGTGCGGGCGCCGGTGGGCACGAGGTGCACCTCGGGATCGCGGAGCTGTCGGCGCTGCTCGTCGGGGGTGTCCGCGCGACCACGCTGCGCGCGGCGGGCCGCGTGGAGTGCGACGGCGATGCGGCCTCCTGGCTGGACGTCGCCCTCGCGCCGCTCGCGCAGCCCCGCCTGAGCGTCTGGTACTGACGAGGGGGTAGTTCCCGCCCCTCGAGGGGGTGGTTCCTGTCCCTCGAGGGGGTGGTTCGTGCCCTTCGAGGGGGTGGGTGCGGTCGTACTCGGGGGCTTCCTCAGCCCTGCGCGGAGGCGATTCTCCCCCGACCCGGGATGGCTCAGGCGAGCCCGAAGAGGTGGAGCTTGGCGGCGACCTCGAGGTTGGACGGCTCGACCTGGTGGGACCCGTCCGGGTACACGACGACGGGGATGTTCGTGCGTCCCGAGATCCGGTGGGCCTCCTTGGCGGCCTCCGGCTCGACGACGAGGTCGACGTAGGTGAAGTCGACGCCGAGCGAGATGAGCTGCGCCTTGGTCCGACGGCAGTCGCCGCACCAGTCGGCGCCGTACACGGTGAGCGTCGGGGTGGTGGGCGTGGGGGTGTCGGTGGTCATGGACCCATTCTCCGCCGAGTCGACGGACGGCAGAAGCACGGCGCGTCTATGGCGCCTTGGTGGTCGTCAGGTTGACGGGGCGGTCGGTCACGGCGACGTCGATCGTCTCGGTCAGGGTGTGATCGAAGGATCCGGCCTGGGTCGGGCCCTGCCAGTCGATCGTCCACGCGCTGGTGGCCTCGAGCGCGTACGTGCCCGACGACGTCCAGGTGTGGCCGCACACGGGCGTGCCCTGGAGGGTCATCGACGCCGGCGGCGCGGCGACCTCATCGCGGGTGCAGGTGACGGTCGTGCCGTCACCGGTGGTGAAGTCGACGCTGGCGAACGTGGCGGCGAGCGTGATCGTCAGGCCGTCCTGCGTCACGGTGGTCGTGAGCGGGCCGATCGCCGGGG
Source organism: Serinibacter arcticus (assembly GCF_003121705.1). Classification (NCBI taxonomy): domain Bacteria; kingdom Bacillati; phylum Actinomycetota; class Actinomycetes; order Micrococcales; family Beutenbergiaceae; genus Serinibacter; species Serinibacter arcticus. The sequence goes on from NZ_PYHR01000002.1 coordinate 2,688,504, forward strand.
TTCCGCCCTCGGCCCAGAAGTAGGCCGGGGCTCCGATGAGGACATTCGGGTCGACGAGGTCGGGCGCCGGAGCCATGCCGATCGTGATGGGGTCGAGGTCGAGCTGCGCGACGGCTCGACGCGCGGCCCCGGGTTCGTCGACCGGAGCGGCTGCGGGGGCTGCTGGTGCCCAGTAGCGCGAGATCGTCGGGCAGTCGGGGATGGTCGCGCCTGTGGTGTTGACGCATGGGTAGGGCGTGCATGTGACGATGACGCCTGTCGTATTCCCGGCCCAGACCAGGGCATCAAGTGGGGGTTGCGGGTCTGCGACGGCTACGTAGCAGTTTCCGATCCACGACCCGGCGGCATTTGCGCACGGTACGACGATGGCGCCGTAGGCGCAGACCCGAGGACCCGAATCCGCACCCTCCACTGGCGACAGGACCGGGTTGATCGGGTTGGCGCTAGAACCCCCTTGTCCGCCGCCAAGCGCCGAGCAATCGACGCCGACGACGTTGCCAAGAGCGTCGATGATGCTGCAGTCGCCGTTGCTCGGGTTCGAGGCAGCCTCGACGACGAAGGATGGTAACGCCCAGAGCGCAAGCGTGACGGCCACTAATGCCGAGTTTGTGAGCCGTCTCAACATGACTGCTCAACGAGCGCCTTGGCCTCGTTGATCGTCCAGTTTCCGGTCTGCTGATGCTGCATCAGCACTTCCCAGGTAAATCGGGAGGGAGTGGTCCTGGCGATCGGCATTCCCCCGCTATCGAGCGTGGACAGTTCGGAATAGTCGGCGCAGTACTGCAGTCGGATCTGTTCGTAGCCAGCGCCGCTGGGATCGGGGATGTACTCGATCAGAGACATGCTTGGGATCGCGGTCGATCCTTGAGTGCGCTTACTGTCGTCAGCGCTCGATTGGAATGCGGCACCCATGGCGTTCGAAATCTCGGGGGATCCCCAGTACATGTAGAGCTTGTCAGTCCAGGTCGCGAAGCCCTCGGCGCCGACCTCATCTGCACGCCGGTGGTAGTCCCGCACCGTCTGCTCCGCCTCGGCGACGTGCTGCTCCTCCACCGTCGGCGGGGTCTCCGTCTCCGTCGGCGTGGGCGCCTCGGTCGTCTCGGTCTCGGTTTCGGTCGGCGTCGCCTCCGTTGTCGTCTCGGAGGTCTCCGGCTCGCCCGGCTCGTCCTGTGGCGAGCACCCCGCCAGCGCGAGGATCACGGCGACCGACCCGCACGCCGTCGCCACCCACGTCCGTCCGCCCACGTCTCGCCGCCCTTCGTCCGCCCCGATGCCAGCCGACCCTAGAGCACCTCAAACGCCGAGCGATAGGACGAACGAGAATCTGTGGACAACCCCACCGACCCGGACCTGGATGTCGGACCTCGGTGCCAGGATGAGCCATGGCCTCCACCCCCGCTCCGACCGACGAGCTGGTGCTGCGCGAGCTCGCGGGAATCGCGGAGATCTCCGCGGCAGCAGCGCTGATCAGCGCCGTGTTCGGAGCAACCGACGGTGAGCCGGTTCCGGCCGACCTGATGATGGGCATCGCGCTGTCGGGAGGCTATGTCGGCGGGGCCTTCCTCGGCGGCCGCCTGGTCGGCGTCGCCGTCGGCTTCGGCGAGATCGCCGCCCCCGGCGCACCGTCGGCGTCGCCCTCGATGCACTCCCACGTCGCCGCCGTCTCGACCGCCGCCCGTGGGCGCCGCGTCGGCAGGTCCCTCAAGCTGCACCAGCGCGACTGGGCCCTCGACCGCGGCATCGGCGCCATCGAGTGGACGTTCGACCCGCTCGTGCGCCGGAACGCCTTCGTGAACCTCTCGCTCCTCGGCGCGACGGGCGTCCGCTACCTCCCGAACCTCTACGGCGAGATCCCTGACGCCCTCAACGCCGGGCAGGAGAGCGACCGCGTCCTCGTCCGCTGGGACCTCACCAGCCCCCGGGCTGCGGCCGCCGCCGTGGGAGACCTCTCCGAACCCGTCGTGACCGACGACGAGATTGCGACGGCGTCGCTCCCGCCGGGAATCGACCGCGACACCCCCGCGGCGCCACACCCGCACCGCGAGCGGGACACCGACGACACACCCGCACCAGGCCCGCCGCCGCGCACCCCGCAGCGCCACCTCTGCGGCACCCCCGCCGACATCGAGCACCTGCTCCGCAGCGACCCCGACGCAGCCCGAGGGTGGCGGGCCGCGCAGCGCGCCGTCCTGCAGCCGGCGATCGACGGCGGCGCCCACCTCACCGGCATCACCCGCACCGGCTGGTACGTCCTGGAGGAGAGCGCATGAAGATCGAGGCCGTCCACCTGCGGCGCATCACGCTCCCGCTCGTCACCCCGTTCCGCACCTCCCAGCACGTCGAGACCGAACGCACGCTCGTCGTCGTCGAGCTGGTCACGGACGTCGGTACGGGCTGGGCCGAGTGCTCGACCGACGACGAGCCCGTCTACTGGGCCGACTACCTCGAGGCGGAGATCGACGTCCTCGTGCGGCACTTCGCCCCAGCGCTCCTCGCGGGCACCGGCGGACCGGCCGCCCAGGCCGTCACGCCAGCGTCGGTCGCCGAGATCCTGCAGCGCTTCAAGGGCCACCGGACGGCGAAGTCGGCGCTCGAGGCCGCGGTCCTCGATGCCTGGACCCGGGCCGCCGGCACCAGCCTCGCCGACCACCTCGGGGGCGTCCGCGCGACCGTCCCGACCGGCGTCTCCGTCGCGATCTCGGACTCCATCCCCGAGCTCCTCGACACCGTGGACGGCTACCTCGAGGCCGGCTACGGCCGCATCAAGCTCAAGATCGAGCCCGGCCGCGACATCGCCGTCGCGCGCGCGGTACGCGAGCACATCGGACCCGACGTCCTCCTCCAGGTCGACGCCAACGCCGCCTACTCCCTCGGCGACGCCGCCCACCTCGCCAAGCTCGACGACCTCGACCTCCTCCTCATCGAGCAGCCCCTGGCGTGGGACGACCTCCACCAGCACGCCGCCCTCGCCCGCCTGATCCGGACGCCCATCTGCCTGGACGAGTCGATCACCTCGGCCCGGTCTGCCGCGGCCGCGATCAGCGTCGGCGCCTGCCGGATCATCAACATCAAACCGGCGCGCGTGGGTGGGTACCTCGAGGCGAGGCGCATCCACGACGTCGCGCAGGCCCACGGCGTGCCCGTCTGGTGCGGCGGGATGCTCGAGTCCGGACTCGGGCGCGCCGCCAACCTCGCTCTCGCGAGCCTCCCTGGCTTCACGCTTCCGGGCGACATCTCCGCCACCTCCCGGTACTACGCGCAGGACATCACCGAGCCGTTCGAGCTCGACGCCGACGGGCGCATGGCCGTGCCCACCGGCCCGGGGGTCGGCGTGGAGCCCGACGGTGCGGTGCTCGACGCCGTCACCACCTGGCGCACGACCGTCACCTGAGGCGGTGGCCCGTGACCGCCACAGGACTCGATCTACGATCGATCCGTGCCTTCCGCCGCCGCGACCCGTCCGCGCCGCACCTACCGGACCGGCCTGGCGACCCAGATCCTGCGCGGACTCGCGCTCCTCGGGATGCTCGCCGTCACGATCGCGGTGCTGCGGGCCTACCCCGACCTCCCCGACACCGTCCCGACGCACTTCGGGGCGAACGGGCAGCCCGACAGCTACGGACCTCGGTGGTCGCTCCTCGTTCTCGTCGGGATCTGGTGGGTGCTGCTCGCGGGGATCGGATGGCTGTCCGCGCGGCCACGGATGCTGAATTACCCGTTGGTGGTCACCGAGTCCAACGCGCAGCTGCTCTACCGCGAGGCCGAACGCATGCTCGTCTGGCTGATGATCGCCCTGGTGGTCGTCGGCGTCGCGATGATCGTCGGAGTCCTCGGCCATCAGGTCGGCTGGCTCATCTGGGTCGGCCTCGCAGGCACGTTGGCCGTCACGGTCGCCGGGATCGTCCGGATGATCCGCGTCGACGGTCGAACCGACCCCGACGCCTGACCCGCGCCCGCACCGGCCCCCGACGCCCCGCCCCGAGTCCCACTCCACCCGTGACTCAGCGGTCCTCGCGGGTTAGCGTCGAGCATGGCCGAAACGAAGCACGAGGAACCCGCGAGCACGTCCGCCAAGATTCTCTACCGTCCGTTCGGCATCGTCTCCTCGATGGCGGGCGGCCTCATCGCGTCGGCCGTGTTCAAGCAGGTCTACAAGCGCGTGGTGAAGGGCGACAAGCCCAACGCCCCCGGGCCGCTCCAGTCCGAGTACAACCTGCGCCAGATCCTCGTCGCCGCTGCGATCCAGGGCGTCATCTACTCCGTCGTCAAGGCCGCGATCGACCGCGGCGGGGCGCGCACGTTCCAGAAGTGGACGGGCGAGTGGCCCGGGAGCTGACGCCCGCGGTCGCCGACTGACGCTCGCCGTCGCCGGCTGACGCCCGCCGTCGCCCGCCGTCGCCCCGCCCGCGCCGTCCTCCCAGGAACACCAGGGATGATGGAGCGATGAGCGCAGACACCCTGGACCTCTCCCGCCTGCGCCGGTTCCCGGACATCGAGGCGCCCAACCTCGTGGCCGTCGACGCCAGCGACCGGCTGATCCTCGACGAGGCCGCCGACGCCGTCGCGTCCGCCGCGCCCGGAACCGTCGTCGTGATCAACGACCACTACGGCGCCCTCACGCTCGGCGCGATCGGCCTGCACGGCGCGAGCGACGTCCGCGTCCACGTCGACATGCTGACCGGCGAGCGCGCCCTCGACACCAACGCCGAGGACTCCGGTCTCGCGGGCACCTACCGCCACCTCTCCCTCGTGCCCGAGCTCGTCGACGGCGCCCGCGTCGTCCTCGTCCAGCTCCCGCGCGGCCTCGACGCCCTCGAGGAGATCGCCCAGCTGATCGCCGCCCACGCCCACCCGGACGTCGTCGTCATCGCCGGCGGCCGCGTCAAGCACATGTCCCGCGGCATGAACGACGTCCTCGGTCGCTCGTTCAGCAGCGTGACGGCGACGCTCGGTCGCCAGAAGTCGCGCGCCCTGGTCGCGACCGGCCCGACCGCGTCCGACGCGGTCTACCCGAAGAAGGTCGTCGACGACGAGCGCGGGCTGTGGATCGTCGCGCACGGCGCCGCGTTCGCGGGCCCGCAGGTCGACGTCGGCTCGCGCTACCTGCTGACCTTCCTCGACACCATGGGCCCGACGGCGAGCACCGCCATCGACCTCGGCTGCGGCACCGGGGTGCTCGCCACCGAGCTGGCCTCGGCCCGCCCCGACCTCACGGTCACGGCGATCGACGCCTCCGACGCGGCCGTCCGCTCGACCACCGCCACGCTGGAGGCCAACCACCTGGCCGGACGCGTCGCCGTCGTGCGCGAGGACGGACTCGGTGAGCGCGCGGCGGGCTCGGCCGACCTCATCGTCTGCAACCCGCCGTTCCACGTCGGCGCGACGCTCGCCCCCGACGCGGCGCTGCGCATGATCCGCGGCGCGGCCCGCGTGCTGACCGACGGCGGTGAGCTGTGGACGGTCTTCAACTCGCGCCTCGCGCACGCCGGCGCGCTGCGCCGCATGGTCGGCCCGACCGAGATCATGGGCGACAACGGCACGTTCACCGTCACCCGGACCGTCCGTCCTGCCCGCAAGGCCGCCCGATGACCGCCCGCCCCGCGCGCTTCCGGCGGCTGGTCGCCGTCGCGAGCCTCGCCGTCGCCGCCCTGGCCGTGACGGGTTGCTCGGCGATCAGCGAGAGCGTCTCGGAGGCCACCGATCAGGCCGCGTGCGCCCTGATCACCCCGATCGCCGAGAACCTCGGAGCCCAGGTGCAGGTCGTGGCCGACGACATCGCCGTCGACCCGAGCGGCGCGATCGCGACGCTCGAGGGGCTGCAGGGGCAGGTCGACACCGCCGCCGCCACGACCTCCGGCGGGACGCGGACGACGCTCGAGAACATCTCCACCTGGCTCGGCGACCTCAAGGCCCAGGCCGAGACCGCGCGCGACGGCGGCGTCGTCAGCCAGGAGACCGTCGACGGGATCGAGGCCCAGGTCGTCCAGTCCGTGACGTCGCTCGCCGGGGGCTGCTGACGCCGGTCAGATCCGCGCCGGCGACGCCGGGGGTCGCTCGAGCTCCCCAGCGACCGCCGCCTCGGCCGACACCACCGGCTCGGTGACCCGCGCTCGACGGCGGAGCGTCGCCACGAGCACCCCGACCACCAGCACCGCGCCACCCACGGCCTCGGCCGCGGTGGGGTGCTGCCCGAGCAGCAGCGCGGCCGACAGCATCGCGACGACCGGCGCCAGCAGCACCCACGGCACGACCGCCGACGACGGGTTCCGCCCCAGCAGCGCGTTGAAGATCGCGTAGCCGACGAGCGTGCACAGACCTGCGGTGTAGAGCGTCGAGAGCGCCGGGCGCCAGCCGAACGCCGCGAGCCCGGCGGCGACGGCATCGCTCCCGTCCACGACGAACGACAGGCCGAGCGCCGGCAGCGGCACCACGAGCGAGGACCACACGGTCAGCGACAGCCCGCCGACACCCCTCGCGCGCCGCGAGATGACGTTGCCGACCGCCCACGAGAGCGCGGCGAGCAGGCAGAGGACGACGGCGAGCAGCGGCGCGTTCCCGCCCCGACCCACCGCGACGATCGCGAGGCCGACGGACCCGACGGTGACGCCGACGATCTGGGCCGGTGAGGGCCGCTCGCGCAGCACCCCCGCGGCGATCAGCACGGTGAAGACGACCTGGGCCTGGAGCAGCAGCGCCGCGAGACCCGGCTGCAGGCCGGCGGCCATCGAGGTGTAGAGCAACCCGAACTGTCCGAGCGACATGAACAGGCCGACGCCGACGATCGTGCGCCAGGACATCGCCGGCCGCGGGACGACGAACGCCGCGAGGGAGACGATCGCGAACCGGATCGCGACGAACAGCAGCGCCGGGATCCCGTCCATGCCCCAGTCGATGACGACGAAGTTGAAGCCCCAGAGCGAGGCGACGAGGGCGGCGAGGAGCATGTCGCGTCTGTTCACCTGCTTACTCGACCACGTCCGATCGCGCAGCACCAGCGATCATGTCGAGGCGTGATTCGGTAGCATCGCTGCATGATCGATCTCGACGCCGTGGTGGCGCTCCGCGCGGTGGCCACCCAGGGGAGCGTGGCCGCGGCCGGGACCTCGCTCGGGTTCACCCCCAGCGCGGTCTCGCAGCAGATCAAGCGCCTCGAGCGCTCGACCGGCGTCGGACTGCTCGAGCGGGTGGGGCGCGGGGTGGTGCTGACCGACGCCGGGCGTCGCCTCGTCAGCGCGTCCGGGGCGCTGCTCGCCGACCTCGAGCAGATCGAGACCGACCTGCGCGCGAGCGTCGGCGAGGACGCCGCCGAGGTGACAGGTGAGGTTCGCCTCGCGGTGTTCTCGACGGCGGTGCGCGGCCTGGTCTCCCCGGTGCTGGCGGAGCTGCGGTCGAGCCGCCCGGGCGTGCGCGTCCCCCTGCTGGAGTCGGAACCGTGGGACACGGTCTCCCTGGTGGCGTCGGGGCAGCGCGACCTCGGCGTCGTGCACCGGTGGGGCGGCGTGGCGCTCGCGATGCCGAGCCATCTGGTGGCGACGCCCCTGGTCACGGACGTCGCCGACGTCCTGCTCCGGCGCGACCACCCGCTCGCCGGTCGTTCCGAGCTGCGGCCGAGCGACCTGGCGGACGAGGACTGGATAGGCACGCCGGAGGCGACGATCTGCCGGCAGTGGCTGCGGAGGCTGTTCGACGGCGTTCCGAACGCCCCGCGCGTGGTCCACGAGTCGATGGAGTTCGCCAACCATGTCGATCTCGTACGGGCCGGGCTCGGCGTCGCGCTCGTGCCGCGGCTCGGGCGGGGTCCGCTCGGCGACGACATCGTCGCGATCCCGACGACGCAGCCCGCCTCGACCCGCGACGTCGTGGCCCTGCACCGGCGCAGCCTGGGGGAGTCGCCGGCGCTGCGCGCCGTGCTCGACGCGCTGGTCGCGGCGGCGGCGCAGCTGTGACAGCCTCGCCGAGCACGCGCGTCGCTGCTGTATCGCGCCGATAGAGCAGCCAGACGCGTGCTCGGCGGAAAAGGGTGGTCAGGCGAGGAGGGTGCGGATGTCGTCGGCGCCCAGGCGGGCACCGGACCCGGCGGTGCCGGCACCGGCGCCCGACCCTGAACCGTCCGGACCCGACCCGCTCCCGAGCACGCCGGCCACGAGCGCGCGCTTGCTGTCCTGCAGCGCCATGACCTTCTCCTCGATCGTGTCGGAGGCGACCATCCTGTAGACCATCACGGGTCGGGTCTGACCGATGCGGTGCGCGCGGTCGACCGCCTGGGCCTCGGCCGCGGGGTTCCACCAGGGGTCGGCCAGGATGCAGTAGTCGGCCATGGCCAGGTTGAGCCCGACCCCGCCCGCCTTGAGGCTGATGAGGAACACCGGCTGCGTGCCCTCGGCGAAGCCGCGGATGACCTCGGCCCGCTTCGTCGTCGACCCGTCGAGGTAGGCGTACGGGATGCCTTCCGCGTCGAGGCGCGCGGCGATCTTGCCGAGGTAGCGCGTGAACTGGCTGAACACGAGCGCGCGGTGCCCCTCGGCGGCGGCCTCCGTCAGCAGCGGCATCAGCACGTCGAGCTTGGAGGAGGGGACGTCGGCGTACTCCTCGTCCACGAGCGACGCGTCGATCGCGAGCTGGCGCAGCCGGGTCAGGGCGCTCAGCACCTCGACGCGGTTGCGCTCCATGTCCTTGACCAGTCCGAGCACGCGCTGGCGCTCGCGGCCGAGGTGGCGCGCGTAGACCTTCCGGTGCGCAGGATCCAGCGTCACGGTGAGCACCTGCTCCTGCTTCGGCGGCAGGTCGGGTGTCACCTCCTCCTTGGTGCGGCGCAGCAGGAACGGCGCGACCCGCTTGCGCAGCCGCTCGAACAGGCCGAGCTCGGCGCCGTTGCCCCGTTCGATCGGCGCCGCGTAGACCTCGGTGAACTGCTGCGGCGTGCCGAGCAGCCCGGGCGCCGCGATCGCGAACATCGCCCACAGCTCGGCGAGGTTGTTCTCCATCGGGGTGCCGGTGACGACGAACTTCACGTCGGCCGGCAGCGTCTTGGCGTGCGCGAACCCGCGTGAGGTGCGGTTCTTGATGTTCTGCGCCTCGTCGAGCACCAGCCCGGCCGGCACGATCGCCTCGTACTCGTGGTGCTCGAGGCGGAAGAGCGCGTAGCTCGTGACGATCACGTCCGCCGTCGCCGCCAGCTCCGCGAGGCTCTCCCGGCGCTTCTTGCCGGTGGCCGTCACGACGGCGACCCGCAGGTCCGGCGCGAACCGCGCCGCCTCCGTGGCCCAGTTGGGCACGACCGACGTCGGCGCGACGACCACAAATGGTCGCTGGCGCGGCATCCCGTCCCCTGCCGTCGACTCGTCGACCGCCTCCCCGGGCACGGGCGCCGTCAGCGCGCCTGAGTCCTTCGCGTCGAGGATCATCGCCAGGGTCTGCAGGGTCTTGCCGAGGCCCATGTCGTCGGCGAGCACCCCGCCGAGCCCCGCCCGCCGCAGGCGCGCGAGCCACTCGTAGCCCGCGCGCTGGTACGGCCGCAGCTGGGCCTGCAGGCCGGCGGGCACGGCGGGCGGCTCGCCGTCGAGCGACGTCGCGGCCTTGACGCGGTCGAGCCACTCCTGCGCCTGCCGGTCGATGACACCGAGCGCCTGCAGCTCCTCCCACCAGGAGAGGTTGAGCCGGCTCACGCGCAGCCCGGTGCGCCGCTGGTCCTGGAGCTCGCGGCCCTCCTCCAGCAGCTGCCGGAGCTGGTCGAGCTCGGGCCGGTCCAGCGAGACGTAGGCGCCGTCCTCGAGGAACAGCGTCTGCTCCTTGCGCGCGAGCGCGGTGATGACGTGACCGACCGGGACGTCGCGGTCGGTCAGTCGCAGCCGCACCTCGAGGTCGAACCAGTCGCGGTTGGTGCCCACGACGTCGACGGCGATCTCCGGCTCCCCGAGGTCGCGGAAGGTCGGCAGCTCCTCCTCGGGGAGGTCGACGTCGATGCCCTCGATGCGCTGCAGCGCCGGGATGACGTGATCGACGAGCTCCACCACGGAGTGGCCCGTGACGACCATCTCCTCGAGCGGCAGTCCGTCGCGCGAGAGGAGCGAGGGGAGCGTGCCCATCGCCGCCGCGGCGCGGTGCAGCAGCACGTTCTCGGCGATGTCGTCGCGCTCGGTGCGGCGCGGGTCGGTGGGCAGGGAGTAGGTGAGCGCGAAGGGGTTGTCGGAGTCGCCGTAGCGCCACTCGCACTCCACGGACGCGCGCGGGCTCGCGCCCAGCGCCGTCCACAGCAGCCGGATCCGCACCACGAGCGTCGGGCCGGGCGGCACCTCGGGCGCGAAGTCGCCGGCGGCGTGCCAGGTCTGCTGCCGGATGCGCGGCAGGATCGTGCGCTCGAACAGCGTTCGCTCCGACGCGGGGACCTGGATCGCGCCGCTGCGCCGCAGGTCGACCCACGGTCGCGTCGCCGGGGTCTCGAGCGGGACGAGCGTGAGCGTGCCGGTGGCGTCGCGCCCGACGAACCCGTGGGTCGGTCGCCCGAGCAGCAGCGTCTCGGTCAGCGTCGAGGGGTGGTCGATCGTGGCCGCGACCTCGAGGTCGGGCCCGCCCGGGGAGGGGGCGCCGCCGTCGTCGTCCACGGACGAGACCGTCACCGCGGTCAGGGCCGCGACGTCGGACAGGATCGCTGGCTCGCCGTCGACCTCGAGCAGCTGGACGCCCGAGTCCGCGATGTCGCGCAGGACGGTCCAGAGCGCGCGGCTGGGGATCGTCTGCAGCGAGAGCCACGTGGGCACGCCGTAGGCGTAGACGTCCGAGGCCTGGTGCAGGCGGACGAGCGAGGACAGCGCGTCGAGCTGGGCGGGATCGGCGTCGTCGATCGCCGCCCGGGTGACCTCGTGCCAGGCGGCCCCCGTCGCGATCCACTGCCCGCGCTTGCCGAGCCGCATCGCGCGGGCCTCGAGCGAGCCCTCGTGGACGGCGCGGTAGCCGCCCATGCCCGTGCGCTGCGGCCCCGCGAGGCTCGGCGGCGGGGTGAACTGCAGGCTCAGGGCCAGCGGGGACCAGACCTGGGTCGTCGGGTCGGGGAAGATCCCCTCGAGCTGGGAGCGCCACTGGCTCACGACGACGGTGCGCGCCTGCGCGGCGCGCTCCTGCTCGAGCGCGGTGATCAGCAGCGCGACGGTGTGCTTGCAGTCGACCTGCACCGGGCACGAGCAGCGGCCGTCGAAGAAGTCGACCGTGCCGTTCCGCGTGAAGCCGTAGTAGGTGGTGGCGGTGTAGACGTGGCGCCCGCTGCCGTCGACCGAACCGACGACGACGCGCGCCTCGGCGTCGTGACGCCGGACGACGGCGCGGTGCTGACGCGCGTAGGACGACCCCGCATCGAACGCGTGCCGGCCCACGAGGCCGACGAGCTCGATGGGTGCGTGCATGGAACGAGCCTAGGCGCGCCCTCCGACACCTCCGGCACGGTGTCCGAGGGCGGTGGACGACGGGGCGCCGTCACCGCCTGGGGACAGCGCGCACCGGGACCGGGCCTCAGGTCAGGCGCGTGTACTGCCGGCGGTAGATCCGCGAGGCGGCCCACGGGACGGCTGCGGCCGGGATCACCACGGCGAGCACCGAGTACGCCACGTAGAGGTAGGGCGCGGCGCCGCTCTCCCCGGCGATCCCGTCCACCAGGGCGATGCCGCCGACCAGGACGACGGTCACGGCCGCCAGTCCGACCACGACGCCGACCAGTCCAGCGATCGCGGCGAGGGCATGTCCGCGCAGGCGGACGTCCGCGCGCGAGCGGGCGAGCAGCAGGGGCGTCAGGAGCGTCAGGACGACGAGGGCCACGACGGCGCCGACCGCCACCGCGACCGGGGAGAACGCATCCTCCCCGCCGGATCCGAGGATGACGCCGAGCACCACCAGCGCCGCGGCGACCACGGCCGCGAGACCCGAGCCGACGACGGCGTTCAGCACCTGTCCCCAGGTCGCGGCCTCGCGGTCGCTCGCGGCGGAGGAGGTGGAGTCCCAGAGGGGGTGGGTGGAGGGGCCCTCGCCCGCGGGCGGGGCGTCGCTCCAGGCCAGGGCCTCGCTCAGTCGGGACGCGCGGTCGGAGACGGCGGGTCGGTCTGGTGCGTCGTTGCTCACGGGTTCCTCGCCATCGCCGGTCGGTGTCGCGCCAGTCTCCCACCCGACCCTGGTCCGATGTCACACCCCGGCTCCACGATGGAGACATGACCACCGCGAGCTACGAGCCGGGCTTCCTCGGCGTCGACGTCCCGCTTCCTCGCCCCCTCGACGGCCGCGAGGTCCTCGAGCTGACCTACCCGCGGTTCTCCGTGCTGCTGGATCCGGTGCGGCGGCTGGCGGTGACCACCGGCGTCGTCATCGACGGCGCGACGCTCCGCGACGTCCCGCGCCGCGGAGACTGGCGGCTCGATCCGCGCGCTCCCGCCGAGGCACAGGCCGGTCCGGAGATCTACTCCGGCAACGACCTCGACCGCGGCCACCTCGTGCGACGCCGCGATCCCGGCTGGGGCACGGACGAGCAGGCGCGCGTCGCGACGGCGGCGACCTTCGCCTATCCCAACGCGGCGCCGCAGGTCGCCTCGTTCAACCAGAGCAAGGAGCTGTGGCTCGGGCTCGAGGACCACGTCCTGGAGCACGCGGACGCCGAGGACCTGCGCGTGTCCGTGTTCACGGCGCCGGTGCTCGACGACGACGACCCGCCCTACCGCGGCCTCCAGGTGCCGCTGCGGTTCTGGAAGATCGCGGCGTGGTCGTCGGTGCGGGCAGCGCGGGCGACTCCGGCGGGGGTCTCGGACGGGCCCGACGGCGGACCGGTGCTCGCGGCCGCCGCCTTCCTCCTGGACCAGTCCGACCTGGTCGAGCGCGTGACGGCGAGCGTCAGCGGCGCGGCAGTCCCGCCGCTGGGTGCCTTCCGCACGTTCCAGGTGCCGGTGGCGGAGATCGGCGACGTGGCGGGGCTCGACGTCGGGCCGCTCGCCGCCGCCGACGTCCTCGAGACGCCGTCGGTCCGCGGCGCGGGTGCGTGGCGCGAGCTCGCCGTCCCTGACGACATCCGCCTCGCCCGGCCACGGCCGTGACCACGCCGGCGGCCGGTGGACACGCTCCGCCGCATGGGGCAGGGTTGATGGCCGTGTGTGACCGGTCACACACCACCCGACGAGGAGGTCGAGCATGACCACCACCCCGCCCACCACCACACCGCCCACTGCCATCCCGCCCACCCCCACCCGCCGCGCGCTCGTGGTCCGTGGCGGCTGGGACGGCCACCAGCCCGTCGCCACCACCGACGCGTTCCTCCCGTTCCTGCGCGAGAACGGGTTCGCCGTCGAGATCACGGACGACCCCGAGGTCTACGCGGACGAGCACCTGATGGCCGCGACCGACCTGGTGCTGCAGTCGGTGACGATGGGTCGGGCGAGCGGCGAGGCCGTGACCGGCCTGCGCACCGCCGTCGAGAACGGCACCGGGTTCGCCGGCTGGCACGGCGGCATCGCGGACTCCTTCCGCGAGAGCTCCGACTACGTGCAGCTCGTCGGCGGCCAGTTCGCCACCCACCCCGGTCGGTCGCCGAGCGAGCGGGTCGGCGACCCCTCCGACAACTACGTGCCCCACACGATCGAGATCACCGACCTCGGCCGTGAGCACCCGATCACCGCGGGGCTGAGTGACTTCGCCCTCGACACCGAGCAGTACTGGGTGGTCCACGACGACCTCATCGACGTCCTCGCCACGACCGAGCACCCGGTCCGGCCGTGGAGCCCGTGGCACCGACCGATCGTCTCGCCCGCGGTCTGGACGCGTCGGTGGGGCGCCGGCCGGATCGTCGTCGCCACCCCCGGCCACACCCCCGAGGTGCTGGCCGACCCGAACGTCCGCACCATCGTCGAGAGGGGTCTGCTGTGGGCCAGCCGCACAGCGTCGGAGTAGTCGGTCTCGGCGTCATCCTCGACGCCTACCTCGCCACGCTCGCCGACCACCCCGGCGTGCGGATCGCCGCCGTGGCGGATCTCGACCCCGACCGCGCGCGGGCCGTGGCCGAGCGCACCGGCGCCCGCGCCGTCGCCGTCGCCGAGCTGATGGCGAGCGACGAGGTCGGCACCGTGCTCGACCTCACCACCCCCGGCGCGCACGCGGAGGTCGCGCTCGCCGCCGCGGCGCACGGGAAGAACCACTACGGCGAGAAGCCGCTGGCCGCCACCCTGGCGGACGCGCGCGAGGTCGTCGGGGCGACGACGGCGGCCGGCACCGTCCTCGGGTGCGCCCCCGACACGGTGCTCGGCACCGGGATCCAGACGGCGCGCGCCGCCGTCGAGGCGGGCCGGATCGGCCGCCCGACGGCCGCCGTCGCCACCTGGCTCTCGCCCGGCCACGAGGCCTGGCACCCGCAGCCCGACTTCTACTACGCCCGCGGCGGTGGCCCCGTGCTCGACATGGGGCCGTACTACCTGACGAGCCTCGTGCACCTGCTCGGTCCGGTCGTGGCCGTCAGCGGCGCCGCCTCGAGGCTCCGGGACACCCGCACGATCGCGACGGGTCCGCGGGCCGGGGCCGTCATCGACGTCGAGGTCCCCACGCACGTCGCCGGGACGCTCGTCCACGCGAACGGGGCGATCTCGACGGTCACCGTGAGCTTCGACGCGGTCGGCACGCATGCGCGACCGATCGAGGTGCACGGCGAGGAGGGATCGCTCGCGATCCCCGACCCCAACCGTTTCGACGGCGACGTCGAGCTCCTCGCGCGGGGCACCCGCGACTGGGTCACACTGGAGCCGAGCGCCGGGTTCGTCGACGCCTCCCGCGGGATCGGGCTGCTGGAGATGGTGGAGGCGGCCGGGCTGGAGGCGGCGTCGTCGGCATCGTCGGCATCGTCGGACACCCCGCGCGCGAGCGGCGGCGTCGCGCTCCACGTCATGGAGATCATGACGGCGCTGCTCGACTCCGCGGAGACCGGCCGGCGGATCGACCTCACCACCGCGCCCCTCGTCCCGCCGGTCGTCCCCCTCACGCCGGCCGAGCGGTGGCGCCGGGGCTGATCTCGCCGCAGTGCCGCGAGCCCTCAGCCGCCCCGACCAGCCGCCGCACGCCGTCGCGCACCCGGGCGCCCACGGGCGTCCCGGCGAACAGCGCCGGATCGAGCATCGCCAGCAGCGCCTCGACCGGTTCGGCGGCCGAACACGCCCGCGCGACGTCGTCCCCGGCCGCGTCCACGAGCGGGAGGCCGCGCCGGTGGGCCGCGACCCAGGCCGCGACGGCGAGCTCCGCGCCCGGCGCCGCGCGCCCGGCGTCGGCCTCCGCCCGCAGCACGGGCAGGATCCGCAGCCGGATCTTCGCGCTTCCGTCGGCCGAGATCTGGGCGAGCCGGTGCTCGACCCGGTGGTTGCGGAAGCGGGCCAGCAGCGCGCGGCTGTAGGCGGCGGCATCCAGGTCGGCCGGGAGGTGGCGCGCGGCCTCGCTCCACCAGCCCTCGACGGCGCGGCGGAGCGTCGGGTCCTCGATCGCCTGCGCCACCGTGACGTGGTCCGCGAGCAGCCCGGCGTACGCGAGCAGGCTGTGGGCGCCGTTGAGCAGCCAGAGCTTGCGCGACTCGAAGGGCTCGACGTCGTCGACGACCAGCGCGCCCGCGGCCTCCCACGCCGGTCGGCCGGCCGGGAACTCGCCCTCTAACACCCAGTCCGAGAACGGCTCGGTGACGACGGGGACGGCGTCGGACCGGCCGGTCGCCCGCCGCACCGTCTCCGCGAGGTCGGGTTCAGCGCGCGGGGTGATGCGATCGACGGAGGTGGAGATGACCGATGCGTGGTCGGCGAGCCAGGACGCGAGCGAGCCGTGGTGCCCGCCGGCGTCGACCTCCGCGGCCAGCGCGAGCAGCCCGCCCCGCAGCAGCGCGCCGTTGCCGGGCAGGTTGTCGCACGGGACGAGGGCGATCGGGCCGGCGCCCGCCCGCCGTCGAGCCTCGAGCCCCGCGAGCAGGCGTCCGGGGGCGGTGGTCGCCCCGGTGAGGGCGGCGGGGTCGTCGACGGCGGACGCCTCCCGCAGCCGCGCGAGGTCCGCGAGGAGTGCCGGATCCGCGAGGTCCGGTCCGCCGTCGGGCGCGAGGCGGTAGCCCGCCTCGGTGATGGTGAGGGTCACGACGGCGGTGCGCGGGTCGGCGAGGTGGGCGTTGATCAGGTCGGTGCGGGGGCCGGGGTGCGCGGCGACGATGCTGTCGACCACGGTGAACGCGTCGCCGTCCTCGCTGCGCTCGACCAGCGTGTAGAGCCCGTCCTGGCGCGCGAGCGCGGCCGGGACGTCGAGGTCGCCCGGCCGGGGGGCGCGACCGCCGAACGCGACGATGCCCCACTCGGCGGCGTCGTCGGCCCTGGCGGTGTACCAGGCCTGGTGCGCCCGGTGGAAGGCGCCCAGGCCGAGGTGGACCAGGCGCGGCGGGGCGGCGGGGGCGGTGTCGCGCCGCAGGGGGCGCGGATCGGCGGTCACAGCTTGAACGCCCGGCGCGGCACGGCGTCGACGAGGTCGCGGGCGACGCGCCCGGCCTGGTCGTGGGAGAGGCGCCCCTCGCCGACGAGGCGGGCGAGGTAGGCGGCGTCGGCGCGACGCGCGGTGTCGTGGCGGGCGGGGATCGACAGGAACGCGCGCGTGTCGTCGATGAAGCCGGTGCCGCGGTAGAAGCCGGCCGTCTCGGTGACGGCGGAGCGGAACCGCGCGATCGCGTCGGGAGCGTCGAGGAACCACCACGGGGCGCCGACGTAGACGCTCGGGTAGAACCCGGCCAGCGGGGCGAGCTCGCGCGAGAACGTGGTCTCGTCGACCGTGAACAGCGCGAGGTGCAGGCCCGGCTCCAGGCCGTGGCGCTCGAGCAGGGGGCGCAGGCCGTCGACGAACGACGTCGGCAGGGGGATGTCGTGCCCCGTGTCGGGCCCGAAGGTGCGCAGCGTGGCGGAGGAGTGGTTGCGGCGGACGCCGGCGTGGATCGTCATCACCAGGCCGTCCTCGACGCTCATGCCCGCCATCTGCAGCAGGAGGTGGCCGCGGAGCGCGCGGTTCTCGGCGGCGTCGGACTCTCCGCGCAGCGCGCGCTGCAGCAGGCGGTCGGCCTCCCCGGGCTCGAGGTCGATCGTGAACGGCTCGACGACGCCGTGGTCCGCCGAGAAGGCGCCGTGGCCGACGAAGTGGGCGCGTCGCTCGCGCAGGGCGTCGAGGTAGCCGGCGAACGTGGCCGGGTGGCCGGTCGCCGCGAGGAGCGCCTCCGCGCGACCGACGAACGCCGCGCCGTCGGGATCCAGGTAGGCGTCCGGCCGGAACGTCGGCGCGACGCGCAGTCCCTGGGCCTGCAGGAGGGCGTGATCGGCGAGATCGTCCAGCGGGTCGTCGGTGGTCGCGAGCACGTCGATCCGGAACCGCTCGAGCAGCGCGCGGGGCCGGAAGGCCGGGGTGCTGAGCGCCTCGGCGACGGCGTCGTAGATCTCGTCGGCGCTCGCGGCGTCGAGCGGGGTGTCGATGCCGAAGACGCCCGACAGCTCCTCCTCGATCCAGTAGCCCGTGGCCGTCCCCGCGAAGAGGTGGAAGCGCCGCGCCACCTCGCGCCAGGTCTCGCGCGGATCGGCGACGGCGCCGGCCATGCCGATGAGGTGGGGGTCGGCGCCGTCGGCGTGCAGGAGGCGCGTGAGGTAGTGGTCGCCGACGACGAGCAGCTCCGTCGGGTTGCCGAACGGCTCGTCCGCCCGCAGCAGCGAGGCGGGGACGTGACCGTGCGGCGAGAGGATCGGCGCGTCCGCCACCGCCCGGTACAGCTCGCGCGCGATCGCGCGCAGCGTCGGGTCGAGGGGCAGGAGGCGATCGGGGTCGCGGCGGTGCGAGCGGGGCATCGCACCAGCAGACCGGATAGCCCTGGGCTTGTCAATCGTTTGCCACCAGGCGGGCCGCCCCGCTACCGTCGTGGACGACCCCTCGGCCGGTCGCCGTCGAGTTCGATGGGGTTTTCCGCCGAGACGCTGCGACGACGCACGAGGAGACGACTGTGGAGCACACCTGGCGCTGGTTCGGGCCGGAGGATCCGGTGACGTTGGCGGAGATCCGTCAGACGGGGGCGACGGGGATCGTGCATGCGATGCACGAGATTCCCAACGACCGGCCCTGGCCGTTGGAGGCGGTCCTGGAACGCAAGGCCGTGATCGAGGAGGCCGGGCTGACGTGGTCGGTGGTGGAGTCGATCCCGGTCACGGAGTCGATCAAGCGCGGCGACGCGGGTAGGGACGAGGCTGTCGCGACGTGGATCGCGTCGTTGCGGTCGGTGGCCGCGGCCGGGATCGAGGTGGTCTGCTACAACTTCATGCCGGTCCTGGACTGGACCCGGACCGATCTTCGTCACCGCCTCCCCAGCGGGGCGTGGGCGTTGCGGTTCGACCAGGACGCGTTCGCGGCGTTCGAGCTGTTCATCCTGCAGCGGCCCGGGGCGGTGCGGGAGTATGACGACCTCGAGCAGGAGCAGGCGCGGCAGGTCTACGACGCGCTCGGTGATGCCGGGCGCGCCGAGCTGGTCGAGACGGTGATCGCGGGCCTGCCGGGGTCGGAGGAGCATCACACCCTGGAGACCCTGCGGGCGGCGATCGCGGCCTACGACACCGTGTCCGAGGCTGACCTGCGGGCCAACCTCGCGGCCTTCCTCCGGGCGGTGGTGCCGGTCGCGCAGGAGCTGGGGGTGCGGTTGGCGATCCATCCCGACGATCCGCCCCGACCGCTGCTGGGTCTGCCGCGGGTGGTCTCGACCGCCTCCGATGCGCGTGAGCTGCTGGCGGCGGCGCCGTCGGTCGCGAACGGGTTGACGTTCTGCACGGGCTCCTACGGGGTGCGGGCCGAGAACGACCTGGTCGCGATGGCGGGGGAGTTCGCCGAGCGGATCTACTTCGCCCACCTGCGCTCGACCGTGCGCGAGGAGCCGGATGCGCGGTCCTTCCACGAGGGCAATCACATCGCGGGTGATGTCGACATGGTCGGGGTCATCACCGCGCTGGTGAAGGAGGAGCGTCGGCGGGCGGCCCTGCCGCAGGGTGGTCCCCGGATCCCGATGCGTCCCGACCACGGCCACCAGATGCTCGATGACCAGCACCGCACCACCAACCCCGGCTACCCCCTCATCGGACGCCTGATCGGACTGGCCGAGCTCCGCGGGGTCGAGACCGCCGTCGCCGCACTGCTGCCCTGAAGCGCCCCGCGACCGGACCCAAATGGCCTCGCGACCGGCCCCCAAAGGGCCTCGCGACCGGACCTGAAGGGCCTCGCGAGTGGACCCGAAAGGCCTCGCGAAGGGTTAGGCGGAGGGGCCGGGCCCGTCGACGCGCGCAGCACCAGCTCGGCCGGCAGCGCCGGGGCGGCCTCCGGCTCCGTGCCCTCGATCTCGGCGAGCAGCAGCCGGACGGCGGCGTCGCCGGCCTTCCCGAGCGGGCTGCGCACCGTCGTGAGCGCCGGGCTCGCCAATGCCGCCCCGAAGATGTCGTCGAACCCGACCACGCTCAGGTCGTCGGGCACGGCGACGCCCCGCTCGCGCAGCTGCGCGATCAGGCCGAGCGCCACGAGGTCGTTGTAGGCGACGACGGCCGTCGCGCCCGACGCGAGCACCGCCGTCGCCGCCTCGCCGCCCCCCTCGAGGGTCGCCGCGTACGGACCGAGATCCACGACGTCCAGGCCGCGCGACGCTGCGGCCGCGCCGAGCAGCTCGCGTCGTCGGCGGCTCGCCCACGACGCCGGGGGCCCCGCGATCCAGCCGAGGCTGCGGTGGCCGTGCGCGTGCAGGTGGGCGACGACGTCGTCGATCGCCGTCGTGAGGTCAGGCACCAGCGTGGGCAGGCCCGCGACCTCCCGGTTCACCACGACCACCGGCGTGCGCTCGGCGAGGGCGAGCACCTCGGCGTCGTCGACGCGCGGCCCCATCAGCAGCACGCCGTCCACGGCCTGCGCGAGCCGGTCGACCGAGGCGATCTCCAGCTCGGGGGAGTCGTGGGACTCGGCGAACAGCAGGGTGTACCCGGCCGCCGTCGTCACCGCCTCCGCGCCCCTGACGAACCCGGAGTACACCGGGTTCGTCAGGTCGGAGAGCATGACGGCGATCATCCGCGTGCGCCCGGTCTGCAGCGCCCGGGCCACCGGGTTGAGGCGGTAGCCGAGCTCCGCCGCGGACGCCTGGATCCGCGCCTCCGTGGCGGCCCCGAGCCGGCCCGGCTTGTTCAGGGCGCGCGAGACGGCGGACGTGCTCACCCCCGCGTGGCGCGCGACGTCGGCGAGGGTCACCCCTCGCGCCCGCCGGACCCCCGGTTCGCTCCGTACCACGCACGCTCCTTCCAGCGACGGCCCAGCCTAGGGCGAAGCGCCCGTCAGTAGATCGTCCGTCCGCTCGCGTCGGGGACGCCGGACTTGCGGAAGAAGTACGTCCGGATCTGGTCGCGCCACTCGATCGCGCTGCGACGCTGCTCGGCCAGCCGTTCGCGGACCCGCGCGTCGAACGAGGCGGGCAGCGCCCCGCCCACGAGGTCGGCGACCGACTCCCACGCCTCCTCGACGCCGTCCAGCTCCTCGACGGCGTCGGACCGGGAGTCGTAGATGTGCTGGATCACGGTGGTGCCCGAGTGCAGCACGTGGGTGTACGGCACGTGGTGGAAGAACAGCACGAGCTCGTCCGGGCAGGTCTCGAGCGACTCGTAGACGTCGTGCCACGGCTGCGGGTACTGCCCGGTGAAGCCGGTCCCGGTCGCCCGCGTGCGGTCCACGCCCACGCCGTCGCGATCGGCGAAGTGGTACGTGCCCCACGCCGAGTACTCGTAGCCGTCGACGTCGGGCCCGTAGTGCTGGCGCGTCGGGCTCACCATGAAGCAGACGCCGAGCGGCGCGGTGTAGCCCTCGTACCGGCGCCAGGACTCGTCCATCACGGAGTGCAGCACCGCGCGCAGCCGCGTGAGGTCGGCGTCGTCGGCCCCCGCGAAGGTCAGTGCGATCCACTCGTCCAGAACGTCCTGCGCCCGCAGCGTCGGGTCCCAGGCGAGCCGGCCGAACGCGTACAGGTTGGCCTGCGCGAGCGGGTGCCCGGTCCAGAACTCGTCCGAGCCCACGTTGGAGACGGCGGAGATCCCGCCCGGGCGCCCGCCGCCCTCACCGGCGACGATCTGCGCGACCGACCGCTCGCCGTCGAGCGGGAAGGAGAGGATCTCGCTCCACCACGGCGCCAGGTAGCAGACGTGCTTCTGCTGACCCGTGTACTCCTGCGTCACCTGCAGCTCCAGGGCCACGCGGGTGCGGGGCATCGCCGCGATGACCGGCGAGACGGCCTCGCGCACCTGGAAGTCCAGCGGGCCGTGCTTGACCTGCAGCACCACGTTCGGCTCGAACGAGCCGTCCAGCGGCGCGAAGTGGTCGAACGAGGCGCGGGCGCGGTCGGTGCGGCGGTCGCGCCAGTCCTGGTGGTGGTTGTAGACGAACGCGCGCCAGATCAGCGTGCCGTCGTGCGGGGCGAGCGCCCGCGCGAGCACGTTCGCGCCGTCGGCGTGGGTGCGGCCGTAGGCGAACGGCCCGGGCTGACCCTCGGAGTCGGCCTTGACGAGGAAGCCGCCGAAGTCCTCGATGACGTCGTAGACGCGGGCGGCCGCCGTCGCCCACCACTGCTCGACGGCCGGCTCGAGGGGGTCGGAGGTGTCCAGGTCGCCGAGCAGCACCGGGGACCCGAACGAGACCGACAGGTAGGTGCGGATGCCGTAGGGCCGCAGCGCGTCGGCGATGCGCGCGACGTCGGGCAGCCCGTCGGTGAGCAGCCGCGCCTCGCGGGCGTGCACGTTGACGTTGTTGATCGCGACGGCGTCGACCCCCGTCGCGGCCAGCAGTCGCGCGTACTCGCTCACCCTGCTCAGGTCGGCCCGCACCTCGCCGTCGGCGTAGAAGATCGACCCGCCCGAGTAGCCGCGCTCGATCTGCCCCATCACGGGGTGCACGGCGATGTTGTCCCAGTGGTCGAGCATCCGCAGCGGCTGGTGCGGTGCGGACGCGGTGACGCCGTCGGCCGGGACGGCGCCGGTGAGGCGCGCGACGGCGGTCTCCCGCACGAACGCGTAGAACCCGCGCAGCGCGGCGACGTCGTCGTGCCCGAGCACGAGGGTCCGGCCCGCCTCGCGGACGAGGACGTAGCCGTGCGGCGCCGGGTCGGGCAGCGCGGTGAGCGTGGTCAGGCCGAGGTCGGCGGGGGTGGCGACGGCGTCGCGCACCGCCACCACTAGCTCTGCCCGTGCGGACGTCCCCTCGGGGGCGCCGGACAGCTCGGCGCGGACGGTGTCGAGCAGGCCGTGGCCGAGGACGGCGACGCTGCGGGTGCGCACGGCGTCCAGGGCGGCGTCGGGCAGCCAGGCGGCGTGCGGGGTCGGGGTGGACGTGGGCGTGGACGTGAGCGAGGAGGTGGTCATGGCTCCGAGGGGGATCGGTGGGCGGCAGGGTGGTCGGGGGGCCGGCGGGCAGCGTGGCCAGTGAGCGGCACGGTCAGCGGGCAGCGCGGTCGGTGACGTGGTCGGGCACGAGCAGGGTGGTGAGGTCGGGTCGCCACAGCGGCGTGGTGTGCCAGCGCACGTCGAGCGCGCCGGCGGGGTCGCGGCGCACGAGCAGCCGGTGGGGCGAGCTCGTCACCACGAGGTGGGCCAGCGCGGAGCCGTCGGCGCGTCGCTCGCCGCGCGTCGCCGTCGCGAGCCCGCGCTCGCCGTGCGGCACCCGGGCGTGGCGCCAGTCGCCGTCGGGCACCGGCAGCACCACCGACCCGTGGCCGAGCGGGAACCGCAGCTCCCAGCCCGCGCCGCCGTCGGCGTCGCGCAGCTCCCAGCCGACGGGGTCGATCGCCTCGCCCGGGATCCCGGCCACGACGGCGTCGCGCGCGCCCCAGGAGTCGGCGGCCACGACGCGCTCGGCCAGCAGTGCGGCGGCCTCGTCGTCGGGCGGCAGCGCGTCGTCGGCGAGCTCCGCGAGCAGCGCCCAGAACGCGTCCAGCGTGCGCTGCACATCGGTCGTCGCGCCGAGGTAGCCGATCACGAGGCCGCGCTCGGGCACCGCGACGCCGAGCTGGCCGTAGGCGCCGTCGAGCCGGAAGCCGTGCCGGCTGCGCCACAGGTGCAGCCCGTAGCCGTGCGCCCAGTCGCCGGTGGTTCCGGGCTCGCCGCCGTCCCCCGCCGACTCGGACGGGAGCGGGGTGGCGGGGGTGGTCATCGCCGCCACGACCTCGGCCGGCACGAGGCGGTGCCCGCCCGCGCAGCCGTCCTGCGCGATCAGCAGGGCGAGACGCGCGAGGTCCTCCGCCGTCAGGTGGAGCCCAGAGAACCCCTCGTCGAGGTCGCCGAGGGGGCGCCACCAGCGCTCGCCGATCCCCAGCGGGTCGAGCAGTCGCGGCCGCACGTAGTCCCCGAGCCGCTCGCCGGTCAGCGTCGTGACGATCTGCGAGAGCGCGAAGCTCGCGGGGGAGCTGTAGGCGAAGTGGCCGCCCGGCGCGTGCTCGGGCGGGGTGGTCAGCAGCGCCTCCACCGAGAACGGCAGCGCCAGCGTCTGCTCGCGGGAGTGGCCGGTGGCCATCGCCAGCAGGTGCCGCACGGTGAGGCCGTGCGGGTTGGGGAGGTCGAGGTGGGTCTCGAGCCGGTCGTCGAGCGTCAGGCGCCCCTCGCCCACGAGCAGCCCGATCCCCAGCGCGGTGACGGTCTTGGAGACGGAGTAGACGAGCGCGGGGCCGTCGGTGTCGTAGGGGCGCCAGGCGGTGCGCAGCACCACGTCGCCGTGCCGCAGCACGACGAGGGCGTGCGGGTCCAGGCCGTCCTCGAGGCGGTCCAGCAGGGCCAGCAGCGCACGTTCGGGGACCCCGCGCGACGACGGCGTCGCTCGGTCGAGGTGGGGCATCGGTGCTCCAGGGGGTGGGGGTGAGGGGCGGTCGGGTCAGACGGCGCCCGGGGTGGGCGTCGGAGGGGGTGGTGCCGTCGAGGCGCGCACCACCAGCTCGGTGCCGAGCTCGACCTGCGTCGTCGGCGCGGGGCCGCCGGCCGACAGCGTGAGCAGCATCCGCGTGGCGAGCGACGCCATCTCGCGCAGCGGCTGGTTGATCGTGGTGAGGGCGGGGTTGAGCCACTGCGTGATCGGCAGGTTGTCGTACCCCACGACCGAGACGTCCTCGGGGATGCGCAGTCCGAGCTCGCGGGCGGCGCGCATGACGCCGAGCGCCTGGTAGTCCGAGCCGGCGAAGATCGCGGTGGGGCGGTCGGGCAGCGACAGCAGCTCCCGCCCGAACCGGTAGCCGCTCTCGGCGTCGAACGCCCCCCAGCGCACCAGCGCGGGATCGCGCGGCAGCTGGGCCTCGTCGTGCGCCGAGCGGTAGCCGTCGACGCGGGCGCGGGAGCACAGCACGTCGTCGGGACCCGAGATGACGGCGATCCGCCGGTGGCCGAGCCCGACCAGGTGACGCGTGGCGGCGAGGCCACCGTTCCAGTTGTTCGACCCGACGGTGGGCACCCCGGCGGGCGGCTCGCCCTGGGTGTCGAGGACCACGAACGGGATCGAGCGCGAGCTGAGCTGGTGGCGGTGGGTCTCGTCGAGGCTGGAGAGCACGAGCAGCACGCCCAGCGGGCGGCGCGCCATCACGTCGTCGATCCACTCCTGGGGCGGGCGGTGCGAGCCGCCGAGCTCGGAGAGCACGACGCCGACGCGCTGCTCGCCGCACACCCGCTCGACGCCGGTGATGATCTCCTGCGCCCACAGGTTGTCGGCCTGGTGGAAGACCAGGTCGAGCAGGCGCGGGCCGCTGCCGTTCGTGGGTCCGGCCACGGGTTTGCGGTAGCTGTGGCGGGCGAGCGCCTCCTCGACGCGCGACCGCGTCCCGGGGGCGACGTCGAGCCGGCCGTTGAGCACCTTGGAGACGGTCGGCACCGAGACGCCGACCTCTCGGGCGATGTCCGCGATCGTCGCGCGGGTCTGTGCCACGTTGTTTCTCCTTCGAAAGTGTCGCCAGCCTAGCCCCATCCGGGCGTGAGGTGGGTCACTGATCAAACGTTTGCCATTGGGGGTTGACGGATCGCCGACGCGCTCCGTACGGTCGTGGCACTAAAGATATCGGAGACGATGTCGAAATGTTTCGACCACAGCGGAGTGGGGACGGATGACTGACCAGACGCAGGCACCCTGGCACGACACCCGGCGAGGTGTGCCCGAGCGCGTCGAGGCCCTCGTGGCGGAGATGACGCTCGAGGAGAAGGTGAGCCAGCTCGTCGGCCTGTGGGTCGGGGCGGACGCCTCGGGCGGCGACGTGGCCCCCCACCAGGGCGACATGACGCAGAACGGTCCGGAGCTGGCGGACGTGATCGTCGGTGGCCTCGGCCAGCTCACGCGCCCGTTCGGGACCGCGCCCGTCGACCCCGCCCTCGGGGCGCGGTCGCTGGCCCGGTCACAGCGCGCGGTGATGGCGGCCAACCGGTTCGGCATCCCCGCGCAGGTGCACGAGGAGTGCCTCGCCGGCTTCGCCGCCTGGGGCGCCACCGCCTACCCCGTCCCGCTCTCGTGGGGCGCCACCTTCCACCCCGAGCTCGTGCAGGAGATGGCTGCGCAGATCGGTGAGTCCCTCCGCTCGGTCGGCGTCCACCAGGGCCTCGCCCCCGTGCTCGACGTCGTCCGCGACTACCGCTGGGGACGCGTGGAGGAGACCATCGGCGAGGACCCCTACCTCGTGGGCACGGTCGGTGCCGGCTACGTGCGCGGTCTCGAGAGCACCGGCCTGGTCGCCACGCTCAAGCACTTCGCGGGCTACTCCGGCTCCCGCGCCGCCCGCAACCACGCGCCGGTCTCCGCCGGCCCGCGCGAGATGCAGGAGATCTTCTACCCGCCGTTCGAGATGGCGCTGCGCGAGGGCGGGGCCCGCTCGGTGATGAACTCCTACGCCGACGTCGACGGCGTCCCCGCCGCCGCAGACGAGCAGCTGCTCACCGGCCTGCTCCGCGAGGACTGGGGCTTCGAGGGCGTCGTCGTGGCGGACTACTTCGCGATCGCGTTCCTGCGCACGCTGCACCGCGTGGCGGCGACCGACGGCGAGGCCGCGGCGCTCGCGCTGACGGCCGGCATCGACGTCGAGCTGCCCTCGGTGTTCGCCTACGGCGAGCCGCTGATCGAGGCGGTCCGCACGGGTGCGCTGGACGTGGCGGTCGTCGACCGCGCGCTGCGGCGCGTGCTGGAGCAGAAGGCGCAGCTCGGGCTGCTCGACGCGGGCTGGACGCCCGAGGTCGACGGCGAGATCGACCTCGACGCCCCGGCCCACCGCGAGGTGGCGCTGCAGCTCGCCCGCGAGGCGGTCGTCCTGCTGGCGAACGACGGCGGGGCCCTCCCGCTCGCTCCGGCCGCCCGGCTCGCGGTGCTCGGCCCGCTCGCCGACGACCCCTTCGGGATGCTCGGCTGCTACTCCTTCCCCGCGCACGTCGGGGTCCACCACCCCGACCACGCGACGGGCATCGAGATCCCCTCGGTCCTGGCCGAGCTGCGCACCCACCACGCCGGTGAGGTGACCTTCGCCCGGGGCTGCGACGTCAAGGCCCCCGGCCGCGAGGGCTTCGAGGAGGCCGTGGCGGCCGCGCGGGCCGCGGACGTCGCCGTCGTCGTCGTCGGCGACCAGGCCGGGCTGTTCGGCCGCGGCACGTCGGGGGAGGGCTGCGACGCCGCCGACCTCCGTCTTCCCGGCGAGCAGCAGGCGCTCGTCGAGGCGGTGCTGGAGTCGGGCACCCCCGTCGTCGTGCTGGCGCTCGCGGGCCGGCCGTACGCGTTCGGCACGTTCGCCGACCGCGCCGCCGCCCTCGTGCAGACGTTCTTCCCCGGCCAGCTCGGCGGGCGCGCGATCGCCGAGGTCCTCACGGGCGCGGTCAACCCCTCCGGCCACCTGCCGGTCGGGATCCCGCGCGACGCCGGCTCCCAGCCCTCGACCTACCTCGCGCCGCCCTACGGCCGACGCAACGAGGTCTCCAACATCGACCCGACGCCGCTGTACCCGTTCGGGCACGGCCGCTCCTACGCCGAGGCGACCTGGGGCGCGGTCACCAGCACCGGTCCGACCTGGGACGTCGACGGCGAGGTCGAGGTGGGCGTGGACGTCACCAACACCACGGACACCACGGTGGCCGACGTCGTGCAGGTCTACCTCCACGACCCGGTCGCCCAGGTGCCGCGGCCCGACCACAAGCTGATCGGCTACCAGCGCCTGACCCTCGCCCCGGGTGAGACGGGCCGGGTCTCCTTCCGGATCCACGCGGATCTCACGTCCTACGTGAACCGCGCGGGGGAGCGGATCGTCGAACCCGGCGCCGTCGAGCTGCGCGTGGCGCGCTCGAGCCTCGACGTGCACGAGGTCGTCCCGCTCGAGATCGTCGGCGCGCAGCGACCGGCCGGTGCGGCCCGACGGCTCGTCACCTCCTCCACCGTGGCGCTCGCCGCCCGCGCGGGAGCGTCCGAGACGGTGGTGCCGGCATGAGCCTCACCGGGCCGGAGGCCACGCGCGGGGCCGACGCCCCGGCGACGCCCGGCGTCGCCGCCGTCGCCCTCGAGGAGAAGACGGTCGTCCCGCGCCGCAAGACCCGCCGCGACGGCAGCGCCAAGCTGACCTGGCGCAAGGCGCTGCGTCGCGACTGGCAGCTGTACACGTTCCTCATCGTGCCGCTGGTGTTCCTGCTGATCTTCCGCTACCTGCCGATGCTGGGAAACATCATCGCCTTCCGGCGGTTCCGTCCCGGCGGCTCGATCTTCGGCGACGAGTGGGTGGGCCTGTACTACTTCGAGGCCTTCATCAACAACCAGCAGTTCTGGACGGTGTTCTGGAACACCGTCATCCTCGGCGGGCTCACGCTGCTGATCTGCTTCCCGCTCCCGATCGTGCTCGCGCTCCTGCTGAACGAGCTCCGCTCGCGGCGCGCGAAGAAGTTCGTGCAGACGATCTCCTACCTGCCGCACTTCATGTCGATCGTCATCGTGGCCGGCCTCGTGCTGCAGCTCACGGCGGTCAACGGCACGGTGAACCAGATCGTGGAGGCGTTCGGCGGTGACGCGGTCGCCTTCATGCAGAGCCCGGAGTGGTTCCGCACGATCTACGTCTCCTCCGAGGTGTGGCAGACCGTGGGTTGGGGAACGATCCTCTACCTGGCCGCGCTGACCACCATCGACTCCCAGCTCTACGAGGCCGCGCGCATCGACGGCGCGAACCGGTGGAAGCAGACCTGGCACATCACGCTGCCCGGCATCCGCCCCACGATGATGGTGCTGCTCATCCTGAACATCGGGTCGTTCATGGCGGTGGGCTTCGAGAAGGTCCTCCTGCTGCAGAACCCGTTGATCTACTCGACGGCCGACGTCATCTCGACCTATCTCTACCGGGTCGGCATCCAGTCGGCCCAGTTCTCCTACGGCACCGCGATCGGCCTCTTCGAGGCCCTGATCGGGCTGGTGCTCGTCCTCAGCGCGAACGCCATCTCGCGCCGCGTGGTTGGAGCCTCGCTGTGGTGACCGATCCCCTGACCAGGACGCCCGACATCGCGGAGGTCCGCCCCGAGGGCGGCTCCCTCAAGGACACGACGGGCTACCGCGTGTTCCGCGTGGTGAACGTCGTCATCCTCACGCTCGTCTGCGCCGTCACGCTCTACCCGTTCCTCAACCTGATCGCGAAGGCGTTCTCCTCGGAGGGCTTCATCGCGGCCGGCGAGGTCAACCTCATCCCGCGCGGCTTCAACACGGCCACGTTCGCCGCCGTGATGAGCGACCCGCTGTTCTGGACGAACTACCGCAACACGTTCGTCTACACGGTGCTCGGGACGGTGATCGCGATGGCGATCACCACGACGTACGCCTACGCGATCAGCCGGCCGCGACTCAAGGGCCGCACGTTCTTCGTCGGCATCGCCGTCTTCACGATGTTCTTCAGCGGCGGCCTCATCCCGAACTACATCCTCGTGGCCAACTTCCTGGGCTGGCGCAACTCGATGTGGGCGATCGTCGTCCCCGGGGCGCTGTCGGTCTTCAACCTCCTGGTCATGAAGTCGTTCTTCGAGAACTTCCCGGTCGAGCTCGAGGAGGCGGCCTCGATCGACGGCCTGTCCACCTACGGCGTCTTCGCCCGGATCGTCCTCCCGCTGTCGAAGGCCGTCATCGCGACGATGACGCTCTTCTACGCCGTCAGTCTGTGGAACTCGTGGTTCAGCGCGTTCCTCTACCTCGACGACAAGAACCTGTTCCCAGTCACGGTCTACCTGCGCAACCTCATCGCGGCCGCCACCGGCACCGAGGCCGTCACGGGTGGCGCCGGGGGCGACGCCGTCCAGATCGGCGCCAACATCCAGTCGGTCACCATGCTCCTCACGGTGCTGCCGATCATCTGCTTCTACCCGTTCATCCAGAAGTTCTTCGTCTCGGGCGTGATGCTCGGGTCGGTCAAGGGATGAGCACCCGCCCCACGCGTCGAAACGACGACGTTTCACTCGAAGGAGACAGCACCATGATCACCACCCGCAACAGATGGACGACGGCCGTGGCCGCCGCGGCGGCCTGCGCCGTTCTCGCCGCCTGCTCGAGCGGCGGTGGAGGCACCGGAGGTGGCGACGCCGACGGCGAGGCCGGCATCGGCGAGGCCCAGTCCGTGGGCGCGATGGAGGAGTTCGAGGCCGGCACCACGTTCCGGGCGACCGAACCGCTCGAGTTCTCCCTGATGTACCGCGACCACCCGAACTACCCGGTGCTGGGTGACTGGCTCGCGTTCTCCACGCTCGAGAGCGAGCAGAACGTCACCTTCAGCCGCACCGACGTGCCGCTGGCCGACTGGGACCAGAAGAAGGCGCTGCTCATCGGTGCCGGTGACGCCGCGGAGCTCATCCCGGTCACCTACCCGGGCCAGGAGGTCCAGTTCATCAGCGGCGGGGCGATCCTGCCGGTCTCGGACTACCTCGAGTACATGCCGAACTACACGCAGAAGGTCGAGGACTGGGGCCTCCAGGACGACATCGACGCGCAGCTGCGCCAGGCCGACGGCAAGTACTACCTGCTGCCCGGCCTGCGCGAGATCCCGGACGTGCAGTACTCGGTCGTCATCCGCGAGGACCTGTTCGCGAACGCCGGCATCACCGAGGACCCGGAGGACTGGGAGGAGTTCGCCGAGCAGCTCGAGCAGGTCAAGGCCGCGAACCCCGGGCTCTCCCACGCGTGGTCGGACCGCTGGACCGACAGCACGCCGCTGGGCTCCGCGCTCAACGTCATGGCGCCGACCTTCGGGACGTCGGCCGGCTGGGGCTACGAGAACGCCTGGTACGACCAGGAGGCCGAGGAGTTCGTGCTGGCCGGGACCACGGACGCCTACCGCGACCTGGTCACCTACGCCGCCGGCCTCGTCGCCGACGGGTCGCTCGACCCGGAGGTCACGCAGAGCGACGACCAGGCGATCCAGAAGTTCGTCTCGGGCTCGTCGGCCGCGATCTCCGGCAACACGCAGGAGCTCACGTCCTACCGCACGAAGTTCGCCGACAGCGGTCAGGCCGACGTGCCGCTGCGTCTGATCGAGATCCCCGACGGCCCGTTCGGCAACTACCTCTCCGGCAGCCAGCTCTCCTCCGGTCTCATGATCTCCGCGAAGGCCGCCGAGCAGCCGCACTTCAAGGCGCTGCTGCAGTTCGCGGACTGGCTCTACTACTCCGACGAGGGCATCGAGTTCGCCCAGTGGGGCGTGGAGGGTGAGACCTACACCAAGGACGCCGAGGGCGTGCGCACGCTCGAGCCGACCATCGGCTGGAACGCCCTCAACCCGGACGCGCCGGAGCGCCTGAACGCCGACTACGGCTTCAGCAACGGCGTCTTCCTGCTGGCCAACGGGTCCACCACGGACCTGCTGCAGTCGGTGATGTCCGAGGAGATCCAGACCTGGACCGACGAGGTGCTCGCCGGCAAGGAGACCCTCCCGGTCTCTCCGTCCCCGCAGTTGGAGGAGCTCGAGCTCGAGCAGACCTCCCTGCTGGACACCCAGATCCAGGACGCCGTGATGGCCGCGACCGCCGCGTTCATCACCGGTGGCCGCTCGCTCGACACCTGGGACACCTACGTCTCCGAGATCGAGGGTCTGGGCGCCACGCAGCTCATCGACACCTACAACGCCGCGCTCGAGCGGCAGCAGGGCTGAGTCGACGGCCGCCCCACCCGGACCCCAGGTCCGGGCGGGGCGGCCGCGTCGCGCCCGGCCCTGTCGGGTACGGCCCCAGCCCGCCGTCCCCGCACCGCCCGAGTCGGACCACCGGAGCTCCCATGACTCACGTCCTCGTCCCCGCCACCCCGCAGCGCACGCTGACCGACGCCTGGCGCGCCTGCGTCGGCACCGGCCGCACACGCGAGGTGCTGCACGCCGACTACCGCGACTCGCTCGCGCTCGTGCAGCGCGAGATCACCTTCGGCGCCACCCGCGCGCACGGGATCCTGCACGACGACATGGGCCTCGTGCGCCGCTACGAGCACGAGGGCGTCGCCGGCACCCGGTACTCCTTCAGCTACGTCGACCTCGTCATCGACACCTGGCTCGAGGCCGGCATCGCGCCGTTCCTCGAGCTCGGGTTCATGCCGCGCGACCTGGCCTCGGGCGAGCAGACCATCTTCTGGTGGCAGGGCAACGTGACACCGCCGCGCGACGCGCGCGAGTGGGCCGACCTCGTCGCCGCGCTGCTGCGCCACCTGGTGGCGCGCTACGGCGTCGAGCAGGTCCGCACCTGGCCCGTGGAGGTGTGGAACGAGCCGAACCTGCCGGACTTCTGGAGCGGGTCGGAGGCGGACTACCACGACCTGTACGAGGTGACCGCGCACGCGGTGAAGGAGGTCGACGCCGAGATCGCCGTCGGCGGCCCCGCCGTCTCCCCGGGGGCGGACGACTGGCTGCCGCGGTTCGCCGACGTCGTCGAGCGCCGGGACCTGCCGTGCGACTTCGTGAGCAAGCACGCCTACACCAGCGGTCCCGCGCAGCACGTGCCGTTCGGGACCTACCAGACGCTGCGCCCCGCGTCCCACCTGCTCGAGCAGTTCGCGACGCCGTCGACGCTGCTGGCGGGGACGGCCCTGGCGGGCCTGCCGGTCCACATCACCGAGTTCTCCTCCTCCTACCGCCCCGACAACCCGATCCACGACACCGCCTACCAGGCCGCCTACCTCGCCCCGGTGCTCGCCGCCGGCGGTGACCACGTCGCCTCCTTCTCCTACTGGACGCTGTGCGACGTGTTCGAGGAGGTCGGGATCCCGACCGCGCCCTTCCACGGCGGGTTCGGCCTGCTCGGTCACCGCCAGGTGCGCAAGCCCGTGTTCCACCTCTACGCCTTCGCCGCCGCGCTGGGCGCGGACGTGCTGGCCCGCGGCGGGGACCACCTCGTCACGCGGCACCCCGACGGCCGGATCGCGGCGCTGCTGTGGCAGCCCCTCGACCCGACCCGCGTGGCCGAGGCCGGGCACACCGTCCGCCTCGACCTCTCGGTCGCCGCGCCTCAGGTGCACGTCAGCGAGCGCCACGTCGACGCCGAGCGCGGCAACGCCCGCACCGCCTGGCAGGCGATGGGCTCCCCGCTCGCACCGTCGGCGCGGGCCACCGAGGACCTGCACGCCGCCTCCGTCCCGGCCTACCGGGGACGGGCCGTCCGCGCCGAGGGCGGCCGCGTCGTCGTCGACGTCGAGCTCGGCCGGCACGGGATCGCGCTGGTCGAGGTGGCGCCGACCGACCCGCAGCCCGCACCCTGGCTGGACGAGGGCCGCCTGCTCGGCGGCCCGGGGACGAAGGGATGACCGCCATGACGGAGCGCGGTGCCACCGGCGCGGAGGAGGTCGGCCGGGGACCGCTCTCGCGCGGGACGGCGGCGTTCTACCGATACCTCGTGCTCACGGCCCTGATCGCGCTGACGACCCTGCCGGGGAGCGTGCTCGCGTTCCTGCTGCACCGGGACGCCTCCAACGCCCCGCTGTTCGCGCTCGCGCTGGTGCCGCTCGCGCCCGCGCTGTCGGCCGCCCTGTACGCCCAGCGGGAGTGGGAGCGCGACGACGACCAGCGCCCCGCGCGCCCGTTCTGGCGCGGCTACCGACGCAACCTCGGCGACGTGCTGCGGTGGTGGGTGCCGGCGCTCGCGCTCGGGACCGTGCTCGCGATCAACCTCGCCGGGGCGGGCCTGGTCGCCGGGGCCGCGTTCTACGTGCCGGTCAGCCTGCTGCTCCTCGTCGTCCTCGCCTTGCTCTGCGCGCAGATGCTCGTCATCACCGCCACGCTCAGCTTCCGCACGGTCGACGCCGCGCGCATCGCGCTGCACGGCCTCGTGCGGTACTGGCGGTTCGACGTCGCCGTGCTCTGCCTCCTGCTCGTCGTCGGCGCGCTCGTGGTCCTGGCCTGGGACCCCGCGCCGATCCTCGCCTCCGGCGTGCTCCTCGCCATGCTCCGCCCGTTCGCCCGACCCGTCGTCGCCGACGTCACCGAGAGGTTCACCACCCGTGACTGACCCGCAGCTCCCGACCGCCCCGACCGCTGCCACCACCCCCGTGTCCGTGCCGCTCCCGCTGGCGCCGCTGCGCACCCCGGCGCCCGCGCCGACCCCCGCGCGCCTGCCGGCCACGCCCGGCCTCGCGTTCGGCGGCGACTACAACCCCGAGCAGTGGGGCAAGGACGTCTGGGACGCGGACTACGAGGCGTTCGACGCCGCCCGCATCACCACCGTCACGCTCGGCGTGTTCATCTGGTCGCTCACGCAGCCGGCGGAGGACACGTTCGACTTCACGGTGCTCGACGAGATCGTCCAGCGGGCCGCCGACGAGGGCCGCACGATCTGCCTCGCCACCGGCACCGGCGCGCTGTCGCCCTGGATCGCCCGCGCCCACCCCGAGGTGACGCGCGTCGACTTCGAGGGGCGCAAGCACCGCTACGGACAGCGACACAACGCGTGCTGGAGCTCGCCGCACTTCCGCCGGCTCGCCGTCGGGATCGCGGGGAAGGTGGCCGAGCGCTACGCCGACCACCCGGCGGTCGTCGCGTGGCACATCGGCAACGAGTACGGCGGCGACGGCGGGGCCTGCTACTGCGACCTGTGCGCGGCCGAGTTCCGCCTGTGGCTGCAGCAGTGCTACGGCACGCTGGACGAGCTCAACGAGGCCTGGAACACGACGTTCTGGTCGCACCGGTTCGGCGACTGGGACGAGATCGTGCCGCCGAGCGCCCTGACGGAGCACTGGAAGGGGCGCGGCTACACCGCCTTCCAGGGCATCACGCTGGACTACTACCGGTTCACCACCGACAACGCGATCCGGCAGTACAACGAGGAGAAGGCCGCGATCCGGCAGTTCTCCGACCTGCCCGCGACCACCAACTTCATGGGCTTCTTCCAGCCGCTGGACTACCACCGCTGGGCGCCCCACCTCGACTTCGCCTCCTGGGACAACTACCCGCCGCGCAGCGACGAGCCGTGGCGCACCGCGCTGACGCACGACCTCATGCGCGGTCTGAAGGACGGCGCCCCGTTCTGGCTGATGGAGCAGACGCCGACCGTCACCGCGTCGCGCGACGTCAACCCGGTGCGCCGCCCCGGCATCATGCGGCTGTGGTCCTGGCAGGCCGTCGCGCACGGCTCCGACTCGGTCCTGTACTTCCAGATGCGGCAGTCACGGGGCGCGTGCGAGATGACGCACGGCGCCGTGCTCGACCACTCCGGGCGCCTGGACACCCGCGCCTTCCGCGAGGTCGCCGGCCTCGGCGCCGAGCTCGAGCGGGCGGGCGAGGCCCTGCGCGGCGGCCGGACGCCGGCGCGCGTCGCGCTCCTGGTGGACTGGGACTCCTGGTGGGCCGTGGAGATGGCCGACGGGCCCAACCGCCTCGTGAAGTACGCCCCGACGGTGCTGGAGTGGGGCCGGGCGCTGTGGGAGGCGGGCGCGCAGCTCGACGTCGTGCCCGTGACGGCGGACCTCGGCGGGTACGACGTCGTGGCCGCGCCCCTGCTGCACCTCGTGGCCGGTGACCTGCCGGAGCGGCTCGCGGCCGTGACGGCGCGCGGCGGCACCGTCGTCACCGGCTACCTCTCGGGCCGGGTCGACGAGGACGACCGCCGGTTCCTCGCCGACGTGCCCGGCCCGCTGGCCGACCTCGTGGGTGTGCGCGTCACCGAGACGGACGCGGCCGAGCCGGAGGTCGGCAACCCGGTGGCGTTCGACGGCGACGCCCCGCTCGAGGTCCCCGGCCGGATGATCTTCGAGCTGCTGGAGCCGCACCCCGGCACCGAGGTCGTGGCGCGCTACGGCGCCGACTTCTACGCGGGCGTCCCGGCCGTGACCCGGCGCCGCACCCCGGCGACGGGTGACGCGGCGGGCGACGGCGAGGCCTGGTACCTCGGCACGCAGCTCGACCAGCCGGGCCTGGCCCACGTGCTCCGCCGCGTGCTCGCGCGGCACGACCTCCTCGGGCCGTACGCCGACGTCCCCGGGCTCGAGCTCGCCACGCGCGTGGCGCCGTCGGGCGGTCAGGTCGACCTCCTGCTCCACCACGGCACCGAGGCCGTCACCGTGGCGCTGCACGCGAGCGGCACGGACCTGATCACGGGCCGTCGGCTGCTGGCCGGCGAGGAGCTGCGCCTCGAGCCGACCGACGTCGTCGTGCTGGCGCTGTCGTGACCACCATCGAGCGGGCCGAGGTCCTGCTCACCTCGCCCGGCCGGAACTTCGTCACGCTGCGGATCACGACGTCGGACGGCGTCACCGGGCTCGGTGACGCGACCCTCAACGGGCGCGAGCTCGCCGTCGCGAGCTATCTGCGCGACCACGTCGTGCCGCTCCTGGTCGGCCGCGACCCGGCGCGCATCGAGGACCTGTGGCAGTACCTGTTCCGCGGCGCCTACTGGCGCCGCGGCCCGGTGACGATGACCGCGATCGCCGCGGTCGACGTCGCGCTCTGGGACGTCAAGGGGAAGGTGGCCGGCCTGCCGGTCTACCAGCTGCTGGGCGGCCGCTCCCGCGAGCAGGTGCTGGTCTACACGCACGCCTCCGGCGAGAGCGTGCCCGAGATGCTCGAGGACGCCGACCGCGCCCGCGAGCTCGGGTACGCGGCGATCCGCGTGCAGGCCGCCGTGCCGGGGATCGCGGGCACGTACGGCGTGAAGAAGAACGGTCGGTACGAGCCCGCCGACCACGCGCTGCCGCAGGAGCAGCCCTGGTCGACGGAGGCCTACCTGGCGTTCGCGCCCGACTACCTGCGCGCCGCGCGCGAGCACCTGGGCGCCGAGGTCCACCTCCTGCACGACGTCCACCACCGGCTCACGCCGCTGGAGGCGGCCCGGTTCGGGCGCAGCGTGGAGGACGTCGGCCTCTACTGGATGGAGGACCCCACGCCGGCCGACAGCCAGGACGCGTTCCGGCTGATCCGTCAGCACACGACGACGCCGATCGCCGTCGGGGAGGTCCTGACCTCGATCTGGGACGTCAAGGACCTCATCACCGAGCAGCTCGTCGACTACGTCCGCTGCTCGGTCGTGCACGCGGGCGGGATCACGCACCTGCGGCGCATCTACGACCTCGCGGCCCTGTACAACGTGCGGTCGGGCTCGCACGGCGCCTCCGACCTCTCACCCGTGACGCAGGCCGCCGCGACCCACCTCGCGACGGCGATCCCGAACTTCGGGATCCAGGAGCACATGGGCTACCCGGACCTGACGGCGGAGGTGTTCCACGGCGGTGCCCGCTACGACGGCGGGGCGCTGCACGTGGACGACGTCCCCGGTCTCGGCGTGGAGTACGACGACGCCGCGGCGGCCCGGTTCGAGTACTCGCCGAAGTACCTGCCGGTCGCCCGCCGGCTGGACGGGTCCGTGCACGACTGGTGAATCCCGGGTGAGGCTGCGGGCGGGGCTCGCGCGGACCGTTCGTGTCACCGGCCGGACACCTGCCGGTGCGACACTCCTCCCATGCTCGACACTCCCGACTACGAGGTGCACGACGTCGCGTGGGTGCGCGACCTGCTCGCCCGTCGACCCTGGATGACGATCGTCGCCGCGCCCGGCGGCGTCCCCACGGCCACGCACATGCCGGTGCTGCTGGAGGACGCCCCGGCCGGTGACCCCGGCGCGCCGCTCACCCTCGTCACCCACCTCGGCATCCCCGACGACGAGATCCTCGGCCTCGCCGACGGCGTCGAGGTGCTCGTGGTCGTCGAGGGCGCGAGCGGCTACGTCTCACCCGGCTGGTACGCCTGGGGTCCGGCGGTGCCGACCTGGAACTACGAGGCCGCACACCTGCGTGCCCGCGTCGAGATGCTCGACGCCGAGGCCACCTGGGACGCGCTGGTCGCCACGATCGACGTCTTCGAGCGCGAGCGCTCCGAGCCGTTCGTCCTCACGACGGCGGGCCCGGGCGGCACCGACGACCTGGCCTACGCGCGCCGCATCCAGCGCGGCGTGGTCGGCGCGCGCCTGCACGTCACGTCGTGGCAGGCCAAGAGCAAGCTGTCGCAGGACAAGCCGCCGGAGGTCGTGGCGCGCATCGTGCGCGGCCTGGAGACCGACGGCGACCCGCACGCGGACGCGGGCCTCGCCGTCGCGATGCGGACGGCGCACGGGCTCGGGAGCCGCGGCCACGCGGGAGCCGGCCTCGCGGGGGACGTGGCGTGACCGCCGTCCTGACCCCGACCCTGACCCTCCTGCGCGGCGCCCGGCTCGTCGGTGCGGACGCGCCCGTCGACGTCCGGCTCGCGGCCGGCCGGATCGCGGGGATCGCCCCGGCCGGCACGCTCACCCACGAGCGCGGCGAGGACGTCGTCGAGCTCGCCGGGCGCTGGCTCGTGCCCGGTCTGTGGGATGCGCACGTCCACTCCGTCCAGCACGCGCTCGCGGCGCAGCGGCTCGACGTCAGCGGCGCCACGTCCGCGCGCGAGGCCGCCGACCTCGTCGCCGAGCGCGCCGCGTTCCTGCCCGCGGGGAGCGAGGGCGTGCTCGTGGGCTACGGCTTCCGCGACGCCGCGTGGCCCGACGTCCCCTCGACCGAGCTGCTGGACCGTGCGGCGCCGGGGCTCGCCGTCGTGCTCGTCAGCGGCGACCTGCACTGCGGCTGGTTCTCGACGGCGGCGCTCGCGCGGTTCGACCGCGTCGCGCCCGACGGCACCGGCCTCGTGCGCGAGGACGAGTTCCTCCCGATCGCGGGCGACCTCGACAACGCGGGCGACGCCGTCCGCGACCGGTGGGTGCTGTCCGCGGCGGCCGAGGCGGCCAGGCGCGGCGTGGTGGGTGTGGCCGACTACGAGGCCGAGGACCCGCTCTCGTGGTCGCGCCGCGCGACGGCCGGCGAGGTGCCGCTGGCCCTGCGCGTGCGCGCGGGCGTGTGGCCGCAGTTCCTGGCGGAGACCATCGCGGCCGGCCGCCGCACGGGGGACGCGCTGCCGGGGTCGCCGCGCGACGCCGTCGGGCAGGCGCTCGTGACGGTCGGCCCGCTGAAGGTGATCACGGACGGCTCGCTCAACACGCGCACCGCCTACTGCCACGACCCCTACCCGGGCACGAGCGACCGGGGCGTGCTCACCTACGCCCCGAGGAGCTGCGCGACCTCATGGGCCGCGCGCACGCGGCCGGGCTCCGGTGCGCGATCCACGCGATCGGCGACGACGCGTGCGGACTCGCGCTCGACGCGTTCGCCGCCACCGGCGCGCGCGGCAGCATCGAGCACGCCCAGCTGCTGGCCGGCCGCGACGTGCCGCGGTTCGCGGAGCTCGGCGTCGTCGCGAGCGTGCAGCCCGCACACCTCCTGGACGACCGCGACGTCGCCGGCGACCTCTGGCCCGGACGGACCGACCGCGCGTTCGTGCTGGCCGCGCTGCACGCGCACGGCGCGTCGCTGGTGCTCGGTTCGGACGCCCCCGTGGCGCCGCTGGACCCGTGGCTCGCGATCGCCGCGGCCGTCCGTCGTACGGGCGACGAGCGCCCGGCCTGGCACCCGGAGCAGCGGCTTGAGGCGACGACGGCGCTCGCGAGCTCGACCGACGGGCGCGGCACGACGCCGTCCGTCGGTGAGGTCGCCGACCTGGCGATCACCGACGTCGACCCGCTGGCCGCCGACCCCGGGACGAGCGTCGCCGGGACGCTGCTCGCGGGGGAGTGGACGCACCGCGGGGAGATTTGAGGCCCCGCGCGAGGATGACGCAACACAGAGTTCACCCGACCGCCACGCGGGCGTCGCCCAACCGGCCACGGGGCGTCCTAGCGTCGCTGCCATGACCACGACAGCACCGGTCGCACCGACGACGACCACGCTCACCCTCGTCCGCCACGGGCAGACGCACCTCAACGCCCGCCGCATCATGCAGGGCTCCTGCGACTCCCCGCTCACCCGCACCGGCCGCGCCGGCGTGCTCGTGACCGCGCAGCACCTGTCCACCCACGACTTCGACGCCGCCTACTCCTCCCCGCAGGGTCGCGCCGTCATGACGGCGGTCGAGATCGTCCGCCACCACGCGGACCTCCCGCTGCGCAGCGTCCAGGGCCTGCGCGAGTTCTCCTTCGGCGCCTACGAGCGCCGCCCCGAGCGCGAGCTCGACGAGGTCGAGCCGTGGGCCGAGCTCATCCCCCGCGTGCTCTCGGGTCAGCACCCCGGCCTGCCCGGGGGCGGCGAGTCGGGCGAGGCGTTCATGGACCGCGTCCGCACGACGTTCTCCGAGATCGTGGACGCGCACCCCGGCGAGCACGTGCTCGTGGTCGGCCACGGGCTCACGCTCGGCGCCTACCTCGCCACGATCGACCCGGTCGGCCTGGTGCCGCTGCCCAACGCGTCGGTGTCCACCGTCGAGGTGGTGCGCGAGCCCGGGACCGACGTCACGATCTCGCGGATCCTCTCCGTCGCGGTCGACGTCGCCGGCCACGGCTCGCTGTCCGCCCGCCCGGCGCCCGCCGTCGTCGGCGTGCGCGAGGCCGAGCGGGTCGCCTGACCGAGGGCCTAGGCTGACGCCCCCGCACGTCTGTCAGCAGGAGGCACCCATGTCCGGCACCACCCTTCCCGAGCCCGTCGCCCGCGTGGTCGCGGCCATCAACGACGCCGACATCGACGCGTTCGTCGACGCCTTCACGCCCGACGGCGTGGTGAACGACTGGGGCCGCGTGCTCACGGGTCCCGAGGGCGTGCGGTCGTGGGGGCAGAGCGACGCCATCGGCGCCGGCGCCCGGATGACGGTCGTCGAGGCCACCACCGACGGCGACACGACGATGATCACCTTCGACTGGCGCAGCTCGGTCTTCAACGGTCGCTCGGACGCGTACGTCACCGTGCGCGACGGGAAGGTCGCGGAGTTCCGCATCCCGCCGTCGCACTGACGGGGCGTGTGTCGCGGACGACGCGGTGGTGGCCGGGGCGCCCGTGTCGGTGCCCCGGCCTACCGTGGCTCCCGTGACGAACGGGGCGGAGGGCGGAGAGGGGCCGGGTCCGCCGCGCCCCCTCGCGACCACGTACGCGCCGTCGCACCCGCTCGACCTCGCCCGCACGATCCGGCCGCTGCGGCACGGGAGCGGCGACCCCGCCGCCGTCCTCGTGCGCGACGGCGCGTGGCTGGCGCTGACCACGCCGCTCGGCCCGGCGACGCTCGCCCTGGCCAGGACGCACGACGGCGTGTCCGCGCACGCGTGGGGGCCGGGCGCCGAGTGGGCGATCGCCTCGGTGCCCGACCTGTGCGGTGCCTCCGACGACCTCGAGGGGTTCGACGCGACGCGCCACCCGGTGCTGCACGAGGCCGCGCGGCGCTTTCCCGGGCTGCGGCTGACGCGCACGAACCGCGTCCTGGACGCCCTCGTGTCCGCCGTGCTCGAGCAGGAGGTGACCACGATCGAGGCCCTGCGCGGCTGGCGCCTCCTGGTGGGGCGGTACGGCACCCCCGCCCCCGCCGTCGTCGGGATCCCGACGGCGACCGCCGCGTCCGCCCCGCGACTCACCGTCCCGCCCACCGCCGCCGGGTGGCGGGCCGTGCCGTCCTGGGCCTTCCACGCGGCGGGCATCACGGAGCGGCGCTGGCGCACCGTCGTCGGCGCCGCCGAGGTGGCCCCGCGGCTGGAGAGGACGCTGCGCGCCGGTCGCGGGGGTCCGGAGACCAGCCGGCTGCTGAGGACGCTGCCGGGCATCGGGGTGTGGACGGCGGCGCTCACGACGCAGACCGCGCACGGCGATCCCGACTCGCCCGCCTACGGCGACGAGCACATCGCCCGCGCCGTGTGCTGGCAGCTCGCGCGCGAGCTGCTCCCCCCGCGCGTGGCCGACCTCCGGATGGCCGAGCTGCTCGAGCCGTGGGAGGGGCACCGGGAGCGCGTCGTCCGGCTCCTGCTCGCCACGGGGGTGGCCGCTCCGCGTCGCGGTCACCGGCTGGCCCCGCCACCGCACCGGTCCTGGTGACGGCCCGTCCCGGTGACGGGCCGAGAACGGGAGTGCAGGGGGCAGGCGCTCCCGTTCTCGGCGGCGGCGCAGCGGCCGGTCGTGGGGGACACGGGACCGGCACCGCGCGGCACCTCCAGCGTGGTCGGGGTGAGCGGTCGCCGTCAGTAGGGGGTTCCCTACAGTGAGGCGAAACCGTGCGCGAGATCGACCCCAACGCGCCGGAAGGGTGTCACGACCCGGTCGTTGGCCCTAATCTCGTCGGCAACGGGGGTGTGTGAGTGGCCGGAGAGACGGCGTTCGTGGCGCGGCAGGAGCCGCTCGACGAGCTCGTCCGCGCCTGTGCGACGGCCCAGGCACGCGGGCGGGCGTTCGCCGTCGTGGTCCGCGGGGAAGGTGGCGTGGGCAAGACCACGCTGCTCGCCCACCTGCTCGCCGCGGCGGAGGAGC
The DNA here is from genome assembly GCF_003121705.1 of Serinibacter arcticus. Classification (NCBI taxonomy): domain Bacteria; kingdom Bacillati; phylum Actinomycetota; class Actinomycetes; order Micrococcales; family Beutenbergiaceae; genus Serinibacter; species Serinibacter arcticus. Next base: position 2,730,324 of record NZ_PYHR01000002.1, read on the forward strand.
GGGGCTTCTTCCTCGCTGTCGGACGTGCGGACGAGATGGACCGGGGGCGGCCGTTCGCCGTCGTCCGCGACCTCGTCGCCCGCGTCCCCCGCGAGAAGGTCCCGCCCTCGGCGCTGACCGCGCTCGCCGCCCTCGTCTCCACCCTCGGTGCCGGTCCGGGCCGGAGCCACGTCCCCGATCCCGACACGGACGCCGTGCTCGGCGACATCGCGACCGTGCTGACGGAGGTCAGCCGGCACGGTCCGGTTCTCGTCGCGCTCGAGGACCTCCACCACGCGGACGTCGCCACGCTCGCCGCCGTCGCCGCAGCGGTGAGGCTGTGCGAGTCGCTGCCGGTGGTGCTGGTGGTCACGATCCGCACGGGCTACTCCGAGCGGACGGCCGTGCTGGAGGACTTCGTGCGACGCCGGGAGCGCGAGGGGTGGGGCCTCACGACCGATCTCGGCGCCCTTGGGCACGACGACGTCGCCCAGCTCATCGGCCGGCACCACCCCGCGCTCTGCGTCGACGGGTCGCCGCCCGGCGACCTGGTGGTCCAGGTCCTCGAGCGCACGGGCGGGAACCCCCTCTTCGTCACGGAGCTGCTCCGACACCTCGCCGACCCGTCGCACCTCCAGGGCCCGATCGATCCCCGTGACGCGCTGTCGGTGCGGATGCTGAACCACGACCCGGAGGCGATCGAGGTCGCCCGGGCGCTCTCGGTCTACTCGCGGCTGCACGTCGAGGACCTGCGGTTCGCGGAGACCGTGACCGGACTGCCCGGCCCCGCGGTGACCGCCGCCTTCGACCGTCTCCTGCGGACGGGGCTGCTGACGGCTCGCAGCAACGCCTACGTCTTCGCCCACCCCCTGTTCCGCGAGGCGCTCTACGACAACCTCGGGGCCGCCACCCGGACGCGGCTGCACGGCATCGCCGCCGCCGTGATCGCGCAGAGCCGGGACCAGGGCCACGCCGTCGACGTGTTCGAGTGGGCGACCCACGTGCTGCGCTCGACCCCGCGCGGGGGCGAGGAGGGGGTCGCGGCCGCCCTCGCCGCCGCCGAGGCGGCCGCTCCGCTCTCCCCCCTCGTCGCGGCGACCTGGCTCCAGCAGGCGGCCGACCACCTCGCCGACGGTGACGGCAGGGGCGCCGACCTGCTCGCGCGCGCGGCCAGCTCGCTGAGCCTCGGGGGCGACGGCGCAGCGGCCATCGCCGTCGCCGTCAGCGCCGTGGAGCGGTACGGCGTCATCGGCGGCGGGCGGGAGCTCGCCCGCACCGCGGGACTGGTGCTCGCCGCCGCCGGGCGATTCGACGAGGCCCTCGCGCTGATCGACCGGTCCCGGGCCGCGGGAGCCGCGGATCCGGCGCTCGTCGGTCTCCAGGCCCTGGCCCACGGCCAGCTGGGTCACCGTGAGGAGGCCGCGGCCTCCTGGGGGTCGTCGACCGCGTTGCTGGACGCGGCGGCCGAGCCTGACCTCGCCCACCTCCTCACCGCCGCCCTGGGTGCCCACGTGCTCGGTCGCCCCGAGCTGCAGACGTACGCGGACCGGCTCGAGGAGATCGCCGGCGCGGTCGGCCCGGCCCTGCGGCTGGAGCTGCTGGCGTCATTGCTGCCGGGGGCGCTGCACGGTCCGGGCGGAGCCCCCGAGGCGCGCCGCCTCGTCGACGCGTGCCTCAGCGTGCGCCGCGGGTCGCCGTTGACGTCCGCCGGACCCCGGGTGCTCGCCGAGGTCGAGCTCGCGTTCTTCGACCGGGGCTGGGAGCGCGCGATCGACGACGCCACGCTGGCGCTGCGGGCGGCGCTGCACCCCGACAGCAGCACGGCCTTCGACGGCGTCCGGGCGCTCGGCGCGATCCTCCTCGACGACGCGGGTCGCCCCGGCGAGGCGGCCCGGTTCGTGGACGGGCTGCGGTCACGGGCGACGGCGGTCAGCGTCTACGTCGACGTGGCGCTCGCCCGCGTGCTGGCGGGGCGGGGTGACGTGGACGGGGCGGCGGAGCGGCTGGCAGCCCGCGTGCGAACCCTGCTCGCGCTGGGCCAGCCGACGGCGATCGGGCTGGCGCTCGACGAGCTGGTGCAGCTCGGATCCCCGCGTGCCGCCGCAGCGGCGGTGACGCTGGTCGGGCCGGTCCGCGACCTGGTGGCCCCGCTCGGCAGGCCCCTCGAGGACCTCTACACGCTGCGGTGCCAGGCCCGGGTCCACGGTGACGTCCACGCCGCGCGGGCCTGCCTGCGGATCGCCCAGGAGCAGGACGTCACGGCGGAGATCGGCCGCTCCTCGCTCGTGCTCGGCACGCTCGGCGACTCCCCGGCCGAGAACCTCCGACGCGCCCACACGATCTTCCGCGACCTCGGCGCGGTGCGGCTGGTGCGGCTGACGAGCGCCGCGATGCGCGTCCGGCGCGTCCCGGTGCCGCGGACGCGGGGGCGCGCCGGGGTGGCGCTCGGCATCGAGGTCGAGGTGGCGCGCCTGGCCGTCGAGGGGCTGACGAACCAGCAGATCGCCTCCCGGCTGAGCTACAGCGTCAAGACGGTCGAGGTCTACCTCTCGCGCGCCTACCAGCGTTTCGGCGTCGCCGGTCGGGTGGCGCTGGCGAGCGCGGTCTCCCGCGGGGAGATCGTGCTCGACGGCGGCGCCGGCTGACGGGGCGCCGTCGCCGCTCCCGCCCTCCCGCCGCGCCCGCCCTCCGGCGGTGGTCCGCCGTCGCCCTCCCTCGAAGCCCCGACCGCGCCCTTGTGGTCGCCGGCCCGCCCTGACCGCGTCCTTGTGGTCGCGATCCGGCGCTCGCAGCGACCACAAGGACGCGGTCGGCCACCCGCAGCAACCACAGGGGCGCGCCCGCGGAGCTGCCTTCCTCGCCCCGTCGTCGCCCAGCACCGATGTCAGTGGTCGGTGAGACGCTTCTGGCATGTCGCAGCACACGAGTTCTTGGGCGTGTCGACCGCCTCGCCGGGCGGTGCGGGATCGGCGCTCCACAGGTTGCCCACAGGGCCTGCAGACGGCGATCGGCGCGGTGCCGCGGGCGGGCACGAACCTGTCCACAGGGTGGGGAAACGTCGTACCCAGCCTGTGGGCCGACACGCCGCCAGACACGACATGTGGTGGTGCGTTGCGTGGCCGACCACTAGGTGTAGTGTCTGGAAGCCGGGAAGCAGTTCACCCGACCAAGAACAACATCCGTGTAACTACACGGGTCGAAGCCGACCGGGCGTCGTCGAGGGGAATCACGTGAGCATCACCGTTTTCAGCAAGCCGAACTGCGTGCAGTGCACGGCCACCTACCGTGCGCTCGACAAGCACGGCCTGAGCTACGAGATCGTCGACCTGAGCGTCGACGCCGAGGCGCTCGAGTCCGTCAAGGCGCTCGGCTACCAGCAGGCTCCGGTCGTGCTGGCGAACGGCGACCACTGGGCCGGCTTCCGTCCGGACCGCATCAAGGCGCTCGCGACGGCCGCCGCCGCCACGGGCGTGGTCGCCACGGCCTGATCGCCGCGAGGCCCGCACGGTTCCACCGGGACCGTGCGGGCCGCGCCGCGGTCGCCCGTCGTCACGACGGCGTACGCGGCACCGGTCCGTCGGCCGCCCGGCGCCGGCACCACGAGAGGGAGAGGAGCGGGAGTTGTCCATCGTCTACTTCTCGTCCGTCTCCGAGAACACGCACCGGTTCGTCCAGAAGCTCGGACTCCCGGCCAGCCGCATCCCGCTCCGCGCGAAGGACGATCCCCTCGTCGTCGACAGCGAGTACGTGCTGATCCTTCCCACCTACGGGGGAGGGGTGACCAAGGGTGGGGCCGTCCCCAAACAGGTGATCCGGTTCCTCAACGACAGCCACAACCGCCTCCTCCTGCGCGGCGTCATCGCCGCCGGGAACACGAACTTCGGCGAGGCGTACTGCCTCGCGGGGGACATCATCGCCGCCAAGTGCGACGTCCCCTACCTCTACCGCTTCGAACTCCTCGGAACCGATCAGGACGTCTCGCGCGTCCGTGAAGGATTGGCACAGTTTTGGCTACGACGCTCGCAGATCCCGGCCTGACCACCACCCACCGCTTCGACGGCATGGACTACCACGCCCTCAACGCGATGCTCAACCTGTACGGCCCGGACGGCCGGCTCCAGCTCGACGCCGACCACGCCGCCGCGCGCCAGTACTTCCTCCAGCACGTGAACCAGAACACGGTGTTCTTCCACAACCTGGACGAGAAGCTCTCCTACCTGGTGGAGGAGGGCTACTACGAGGGCGAGGTCCTCGCGAAGTACTCCCAGGAGTTCCTGCACCAGATCTGGGACGAGGCGTTCGCCTACAAGTTCCGCTTCTCCACGTTCCTCGGCGCGTTCAAGTACTACACCTCGTACACGCTGAAGACGTTCGACGGGAAGCGTTACCTCGAGCGCTTCGAGGACCGCGTCGTCATGGTCGCGCTCACCCTCGCCGACGGCGACGAGGCGCTCGTGCGCAACATCGTCGAGGAGGTCATCACGGGCCGCTTCCAGCCCGCGACCCCCACGTTCCTCAACGCCGGCAAGCAGCAGCGCGGCGAGCTCGTCTCGTGCTTCCTGCTCCGCATCGAGGACAACATGGAGTCGATCGCGCGGGGCATCAACTCCGCCCTGCAGCTGTCCAAGCGCGGCGGCGGCGTGGCCCTGCTCCTGAGCAACATCCGTGAGCACGGCGCCCCGATCAAGAAGATCGAGAACCAGTCCTCCGGCGTCATCCCCGTGATGAAGCTGCTCGAGGACTCCTTCTCCTACGCCAACCAGCTCGGCGCGCGTCAGGGTGCCGGCGCGGTGTACCTCTCGGCCCACCACCCCGACATCCTGCGGTTCCTCGACACCAAGCGCGAGAACGCGGACGAGAAGATCCGCATCAAGACGCTCTCGCTCGGCGTCGTCATCCCGGACATCACGTTCGATCTGGCGAAGAAGAACGAGGACATGTACCTGTTCTCGCCGTACGACGTCGAGCGCGTCTACGGCGTGCCCTTCTCGGAGATCTCCGTGACGGAGAAGTACCACGAGATGGTCGACGACGGCCGGATCCGCAAGACGAAGATCAAGGCCCGCGACTTCTTCCAGCTGCTCGCCGAGATCCAGTTCGAGTCGGGCTACCCGTACATCGTGTTCGAGGACACGGTGAACGCCGCCAACCCGATCAAGGGCCGCGTCACGATGAGCAACCTGTGCTCGGAGATCCTCCAGGTCTCCACGGCCTCGACGTTCAAGGACGACCTGAGCTACGACCACATCGGTCGCGACATCTCCTGCAACCTCGGTTCGCTGAACATCGCCAAGGCGATGGACTCGACCGACTTCGCCAAGACGATCGAGACGTCGATCCGTTCGCTCACCGCCGTGTCCGACCAGACGGAGATCACCTCCGTGCCGTCGGTCCAGGAGGGCAACGACGCGTCGCACTCCATCGGCCTCGGCCAGATGAACCTCCACGGCTACCTCGCTCGCGAGCGCGTGCACTACGGCAGCGAGGAGGGCGTCGACTTCACGAACATCTACTTCTACACGGTCGCCTACCACGCCATCCGCGCCTCCAACCGCATCTCGATCGAGCGCGGCACCACGTTCCGCGGCTTCGAGGACTCCAAGTACGCCTCGGGCGAGTACTTCGACAAGTACACCGACCAGGTGTGGGTGCCGGCGACGGCGCGTGTGGCCGAGATCTTCGCCAAGGCCGGCATCGCGATCCCGACGCAGGAGGACTGGCGCGAGCTGAAGGCCAGCGTCCAGGCGCACGGCATCTACAACGCCTACCTCCAGGCCGTCCCGCCGACGGGGTCGATCTCCTACATCAACCACTCCACGAGCTCGATCCACCCGATTGTGGCTCCGATCGAGATCCGCAAGGAGGGCAAGATCGGGCGCGTCTACTACCCGGCGCCCTACCTGTCCGACGACAACCTGGAGTTCTACCAGGACGCGTACGAGATCGGCTTCGAGAAGATCATCGACACCTACGCGGCTGCGACGCAGCACGTGGACCAGGGTCTGTCCCTGACGCTGTTCTTCAAGGACACCGCCACCACGCGCGACGTCAACAAGGCGCAGATCTACGCGTGGCGCAAGGGCATCAAGACGCTGTACTACATCCGCCTCCGCCAGGCCGCCCTCGAGGGCACCGAGGTCGAGGGCTGCGTCTCCTGCACGCTCTGACGAGCGCGCACGCAGACCAGAGCTGACACGAGAAGAAGGTCGACGAAACAGTGGTTGAGAAGCTCAAGCTGGTGAGCGCCGTCCAGGCGATCAACTGGAACCGTCTCGAGGACGACAAGGACGCCGAGGTCTGGGACCGGCTGACGTCGAACTTCTGGCTGCCCGAGAAGGTGCCGGTCTCCAACGACATCCCGTCGTGGGGCACGCTGACCGAGGACGAGAAGCTCCTCACGATGCGGGTGTTCACCGGACTGACGCTCCTGGACACGATCCAGGGCACGGTCGGCGCCGTCAGCCTCATCCCCGACGCGCTCACGCCGCACGAGGAGGCCGTCTACACGAACATCGCGTTCATGGAGTCGGTGCACGCCAAGAGCTACTCCTCGATCTTCTCGACGCTGTGCTCGACGAAGGACATCGACGAGGCGTTCCGCTGGTCGGAGGAGAACGACAACCTCCAGCGCAAGGCCGAGATCGTCATGAAGTACTACCAGGGTGACGACCCGCTCAAGCGCAAGGTGGCCTCCACCCTGCTGGAGTCCTTCCTGTTCTACTCGGGCTTCTACCTGCCGATGTACTGGTCGAGCCGGGCCAAGCTGACGAACACGGCCGACGTGATCCGCCTGATCATCCGTGACGAGGCGGTGCACGGGTACTACATCGGCTACAAGTTCCAGAAGGGGCTGGCGTCCGCGACGCCCGAGCGCCGCGCGGAGCTCGAGGCGTACACGTACGACCTCCTCGAGGAGCTGTACGAGAACGAGGAGAAGTACACCGAGGACCTCTACGACGGCGTCGGCCTGACCGAGGACGTCAAGATGTTCCTCCGGTACAACGCCAACAAGGCGCTGATGAACCTCGGCTACGACGCGCTCTACCCCAAGGAGCTGACGGACGTGAACCCGGCGATCCTCGCGGCGCTCGCCCCCGGTGGGGACGAGAACCACGACTTCTTCTCGGGTTCGGGTTCGTCGTACGTGATCGGCAAAGCCGTCACCACGCAGGACGACGACTGGGATTTCTGAGCCCCCGGCTCACACCCTTCTGAACGACGACGACGGCGCCGCTCACCTCCCGAGGTGAGCGGCGCCGTCGTCGTCCCGGGCCCGTGCGACGGCCCCCGGCGGGAACGCGTGTCCGTGACGTCCCGGCTCACGGCGCAGGACTCCGGCCGGGTTCCCGTACGGGGACGACCGCGACGCCGGCGACTGCGACAAGGATGGCCGCTGCCAGCCAGATGCTTGCGTAGCCGCCGGTCGCGACGAGCACGCCGCTGGCGAGCAGGGGCGCGAGGGCGTGGCCCAGATTGGTGGCGGTGTGAGCGAGGGCAAGGTCTCGGCCCGCTGGAGTACGGAACCGATCGCGCCGCGGAGCCCGCCGGGGGCAAGCGCGAGGAGATCGTCCAGGCCGCGACCCGGCTGATCGCGGAACGCGGGTACAAGCGGGCCTCGCTCGCTCAGGTCGCCGCGCAGGTCGGTCTCACCGCGCCCGGTCTGCTGCACTACTTCCCGACCAAGGACCACCTTCTTCTGGCAGTCCTCGGTGAGAGGACCAGCAAGAGCGCATCCCGGTCGCAGGTGCCTCAGGGCCGGCCCGAGACCACCGGGGATCTGGCCTCGGTGTTGGCGACGCTCGCCCGGACCGTCGAGCAGAATGCACGGCAGCCCCTCCTCACCCAGCTGCACTCCGTGATCGTGGCTGACAGCCTGACCGAGGGGCACGCTGCCAAGGAGCCGATGCGTCGGCGCTACCGCGAGGCGCGCTCGAGGGTGGCAGCTCCCCTCGCCGCAGACGCCTCCCTCGAGGGCGACGTCGACAGAGCCCCTGCGATAGCGGCACTCATCCTTGCTGCGCTCGACGGCCTGCAGATCCAGTGGTTGCTCGACCCTGACGCGGTCGACATGCAGGCGTCCTTCGCTGTCCTGGAAGAAGCGCTGCTCGGACTTCGCAAGGATGATGACGACCGCTAGCTGATGGCCCAGTGTCGGCGCAGCCAACGGCGGCAGGACCTGAGATTTTGCCGGCGCGACCGCTCGATCTGTCCTGCCCCGCGGTTGTCAGGGGTTGACGGCGGGTGAGGCCATCGCTTCGTCGAGGTAGTCGCTGAGCGATCGTGTCTGGACGCTCTCCAGCCAGGCCGTCGGGCGGCCTGAATGCAGGCGGGGGCGCAGGCGCAGAAGTTGCCAATCAGATTGACCAGAAGCTCCGTCGCCGGGCCCGGCGACGGACGCGAGACCTGCCGAACCGTGACGAGGTGAAGGCGACTGTGCCGTGAACCATCGCCGCCGGGGTCACTTCCTCCGGGCGGCGTGAGTAGCTCGGTGGTACAGGTCGTACAGGTCGACCTCCCCGTCGTGTCGAACCCATTCCTCGATCGCGACCTGGAGGCAGGTGATGGCCACGGCCGCGATGGCGCGCGCCTGGAATGCCCGGTCCTCAGAGGGTGGCAGCCGTTGCTCGATCAGGGGGCGAGCTGATCTTGCCAGCGTGACTGCTTCTCGGCGTGGCCAGCGCGCAGGGCCTCGTTCCCGAACAGGAGCGTGGCCAGCTCCAGTCGGCGTTCGGCCGTGAGGTCGATCTCGTCGAGCGCCCGGAACGCTGCCTCCAAGGAGACCCACAGATCCTCGTCGTCAGGCCGCTGCGCGAGGCGTGCTGCGATCTGGCCACCCTGCTCGGCCAACCCGCTGAGCGCGAGGTCCTCCTTGTTGCGGAAGAAGTTGTAGAGGTGTTACTACCCGTCGCTCATCGGCGCAACAGTCCCCCGTGGTCCCCGCGCGCGAAGCCGACTCGGTCAAACGACCAGGATCTCGCAATATCGGTCAGACTTGCACACTGTGCAACTCGAGCTTACGCTCGCCCTGCTAATCCACGGCAAGGACGACGTAGGAGACACACATGCACGGACGACGAACGCGCTCAGCGCTGGTGGCCGGAGTGGCCTGCGCGGCGCTTCTGGCGGGCACCGCGGTGACCGCCAACGCAGCACCCGCCCCCGACCCGGGCGCGGATCAGGTGATCAGTGCTGGGGACGTTGATGGCCGGAGCACCAACTTCAACAGCGACTGGAAGTTCGTTCGGGGGAACCCTGCCGGGGCTGAGGAGCTCGGCTTCGATGACGATTCCTGGCGGACTCTCGACGTGCCGCACGACTGGATGATCGAGCAGGACTTCAATGTCACCGCCAACCCCCTCGCGGCGCTTGCCGGTCACTTGTCTGCTGGTACGGCGTGGTACCGCAAGTCGTTCACGGTGCCCGAGGTCGCGCTCGGACAGCGCGTGTCGTTGGACTTCGACGGCGTGCAGCAGATCGCCACCGTCTTCATCAACGGCGAGCAGGTCGGCGTGCACCACCACGGCTACACGGCCTTCTCCTACGACATCACCGACTACCTGACCACCGACGGCTCCGCCAACGAGGTCGCCGTCAAGACGGACTCCCTGGACTACTCCACCCGTTGGTACGCCGGCGGTGGCATCTACCGTGACGTCGCGCTGACGGTCACCGACGCGGTGCACGTCAAGCGCGACGGCACCTTCATCACGACCCCGACCCTGGCCGACGACCTCGCCTCGCAGGAGGCGAACCTCGCCGTCGCCACCGAGATCGAGGCCCCCGAGGACGCCTCGAGCGAGGTCACCCTGGTGACCGACGTCGTGGACGCGACCGGCGAGGTCGTGGCGACCGACACCGTGAGCGGCACCGTCACCGGCGGCGAGCACACCTTCGACCAGACGATCACGGTCGCCGACCCCGAGCTGTGGTCGATCGACCGGCCCTACCTCTACGACGTCGTCTCACGCGTGATGGTCGAGGGCGAGCAGGTCGACACCTACACGACCTCGACCGGCCTGCGGACCATCGAGTTCAACTCCGACGGTTTCGCCCTCAACGGCGAGTACGTCGAGCTGCGCGGCGTGAACCTCCACAGCGACCTCGGGTCGCTAGGCATGGCCTACAACGAGAGCGCCGCACGCCGTCAGCTCGTGACGCTCAAGGAGATGGGCACCAACGCCATCCGCACCGCGCACAACCCCACGGCCCGCAACTTCATCGAGCTCGCCGACGAGATGGGCTTCGTGGTCGTGGAGGAGGCGTTCGACAACTGGGAGACGCCCCGCTTCCTGGCCAACGAGTACACCAAGTGGTGGGCCACCGACGCCGAGATGGACATGAAGGCGATGGTCCGCCGCGACCGCAACTCCCCGTCGGTCATCATGTGGTCCATCGGCAACGAGATCACCTACGGCCCCACCAGTGCCGCGACCGCCGACAGCCTCATCGAGTGGACGAACGAGGAGGACGGCTCCCGTCCCACCACGCTGGGGAACAACAAGTACGACGAGAACTCCCTCAGCATCCTGTCCAAGGTCGACGTGCCCGGGGCGAACTACCCCAACCCGCAGCGGATGGACGAGGTCGCCGCGCTCAGCCCGACCGGGACCTTCATCTCCAGCGAGGTCTCCTTCTCGATGCAGAGCCGCGGGTACTACTACGAGCCGAACCAGGTCATCAAGGGCCCGTACGGGACCGAGATGCAGGGCTCCTCCTACGACAACCACGTGCACGTGCAGTCCACGGGCGGCGGTGGCACGACCACGCACAGCGAGACGATCCAGCGCGACCGGAACAACGTCCACACGGCCGGCTCCTTCGTCTGGACCGGCATCGACCACCTCGGTGAGCCCCTGCCGTTCATCAATGGTGGTTCAGGCGACAAGACCGAGTGGGCGCGCAGCACCTACACCGGCCTGATCGACACCGCGATGTTCAAGAAGGACGTCTGGTACCTGTACCAGAGCCAGTGGACCGACACCCCGATGGTCCACCTCCTGCCGCACTGGAACTGGACCGAGGGCGAGACCGTCCAGGTCTGGGCCTACACCAACGCCGACAGCGTGAAGCTCTACCTCAACGACGAGCTCGTCGGGGAGCGCACCTTCGAGGACAAGAACTCCCCGCGCGGCGAGGCCTACCGCGAGACCGCCGACGGCAAGCTCCACCTGTCGTGGGACATCCCCTTCACCCCCGGCACCCTTCGCGCCGAGGCCTACGCCGACGGTGAGCTCATCGCCACCGACGAGGTCACCACCGCCGGCGACTCCGCGGCCATCGAGCTGACCCCCGACGCGACCACCATCGACGGCGACAACGGCGACCTCGCCTTCATCACCGCCGACATCCTCGACGCCCAGGGCACCTTCGTCCCCCGCGCCACCGACAACCTCACCTTCGAGGTCACCGGCGGCACCCTGGTCGCCACCGACAACGGCAACCCGATCAGCCTCGAGAAGTTCCAGGGCACCAACCAGCGCAAGGCCTTCTCGGGCAAGGCGCTGGCGATCGTCCGCCCCGACGGCAGCGGAGCACCGATCCGCGTCACCGCCACCGCCGACGGACTGGAGGTGGGATCGACCGTCATCCGCACCACCTCCCCGATGTTCTCCGACGTTCCCGAGGGCGTGCAGTTCTACGACGAGATCCAGTGGCTGGGTCGCGCCGGCGTCTCCACGGGCTGGGTCCAGGCCGACGGGACCCGCGAGTACCGTCCGCTGAACTCCATCGCCCGCGATGCGATGGCAGCGTTCCTCTACCGCCTCGCGGGTTCGCCCGAGGTCCAGCTGCCGGCCACATCGCCGTTCACGGACGTCAAGCCGGACAACCAGTTCTACAAGGAGATCGTCTGGCTGTCCCAGGAGGGCATCTCCACCGGCTGGGACAACGGCGACGGAACCTTCTCCTTCCGCCCCCTAGACCCGATCGCGCGTGATGCGATGGCCGCGTTCCTCTACCGTTCGGCGGACTCGCCGAGCTTCGAGGTCCCGGCGATCTCTCCGTTCCAGGACGTGTTCACCTCGGATCAGTTCTACGAGGAGATCGCCTGGATGCACGCCACCGGTGTGGCCACCGGCTGGCAGGGCAACGACGGACGGGACTACTACCGCTCGCTGGCCCCGGTCGCTCGTGACGCGATGGCCGCCTTCCTCAGCCGCTACCACGAGCTCAGCTAGCAATCAGCAGTCCTGAGAACGGCAGAGGCCTGCGCTGGTGCACCACGCCCAGCGCAGGCCGCCGCATATTTCTCCAGCGAGATGGTCAGATCACGACATGATGCGAGGTGAACGCAGGGTGGACCGCTCTTTCACACGCGCGAGGGCGTGGCGCCCCGTCTGGGTGGTGGAGTATCTCGAGGGCCACCTCCTCGGAGTATCGCCCGCTCTATCCGATCGCGGGCCCGAAGTCATCGCTCTCCTCCCCGGCCGCTTTGGGACCAAGAGCGTGGAGGCGGCCATCGCCGGCCTGGCCCAAACGCTCGCGCTCACCCGACTGGAGCGGTACCAGCGGGCAGTCGTACCCGCACGGAACTCAGGCGTGCGATGGAACCGGGCTCGTCGTCGAGGCAGTGTCATGCTCGATGAGTACGCATTCCTGACGGCGACCCGCTCCCGCGTGCGACTCGATCACGACGGAATGCTCGAGATCAGCCCCCAGCCCTCCACGCAGGCCCCGCTCCCGCTCGCGACGAAGCCACAACCTGGGTCCGCCACCGCGCCACAGGAGTCGATAGCTAGTTGAGAGAGGTCTAACGCTGGCCAAGGCAGACGTGAAGCAGCGAGGCGTACGCCGGACGCCTTCAGAGCCCCTCTGCCCTCGCACCGACTACTCGGCCAGCATCAGGCCGACTGTCGGGAGGTCTATCTAGGCGAGCGAGGCCGCAGCCTGCTGAGCACCGCGCGAGAGTGCTGAAAGAACATCGTCCATCGCCTCTGCGAGGTCGTCGATCTCTTCACGAGCCCAAAGACGCGTGACCTGATTACGCGCCTCGTTGAATGAACTTGCTGCGGCACGAGTCGCGGCTCGAGCCTGAGGAGAGTGATCTGGCGCAGTGAGGACGTGACTCACCTCATCGACCCAGAGCAGTTCGTGAACCGGGACGGAACGGTTTAGTTCATCGACTGAGTCGATCATCTCGATCAGAGCCTGCAAGCCCTGACGTCCTCGCTTCTCCACCTGATGAGCCCAGGACACCTGGGCTGTGACAACAGCGCCCCAGGGGTCAGACGTTGCGCCAGCCGAACGGACCTGCGCCAGGAGATCGGCCTGTCCCATCTGCGCCGCATACCAGAACGCGTCAGCCTTGGTCTTGAAGTAGTTGAAGAACGTTCGCCGGCTCGCGCCCGCAGCTACAACGATGTGATCGATAGTCGTGGCGTCCCACCCGTTTTCCCTGACGCAGGACAGCGTGTGTAGTGCGATCGAGTCGCGCCTGGCTCTCGCCCTTGGCCCCAGCGTCACCTCTGCGTCCACGCTCACCGGGTCAGCCATGGCTCGAGGCTATCGCTCGGGCGGGGGCGTCCTGGTCCTATCGCCTCCTCCTCTGAGCGTTTCGGGCAAACCGAGAGTCACGGAACAGCGCAGGCCCTGCGCTGTTGCTCAGTGACTGCACTGCTCGTTCGCTCGCCGACTAGGCTCGCGACTGCGAGCCGCTCGTTCCGCTCTTCGAGCCTGCGCGAGGACTCGAACAAGTTGCTAACTCAGCCGCTCCAGGGCAGACGCCCTCGTGAGCAGGCGCATGGGAGGTCGCTCCTCACAGGTCGACTAGTTCAGGGGAGACATGGGAGGGGAATCGTATCGGGAGACGGCTAGATACGCTGGGGAGGTGAGCAACCCAGCCTTCGCACTCGCCGACATCCTCGAGTCGTGGTCGGTCGGACCTTCAGGTCCACGACAGGCTCGCATGGAGGCCGCCAAGAAGGCCGGCACAAACTACAGCGACCAGACTGTTGCGGCGATGCGTGCTCTCGCCAACCTCGTGTCCGAGCTCGATGACCTTCAGGCGCGCGGGATGATTGACGTGAACGCCCGGCACGGCATCCCCGACTGGGTGAAGGCCGTCCTCTCAGAAGATTTCCCCTGGGGTGCCGGAGTCAACCGGACGACGCCCGCGATCTCCGAGGCAAGCCTTGCCAACCTTCGGACCATTGGGCACCTCATCGAGGTCTACGGGTCGACTCAGTTCCCCCGGTCTGAAGCGCTCGATGGAGTCATCGCCGCGATCGGAGACGCACGCAGTCACATCGAGGGCGCAGGGCTCGCCGACTCGACGAAGCACTACCTTTTCTCGGTCCTGGCGCGTATAGAGGAAGCGTTGACCTCCAGGAGGCCGCGCGACTACGTAGCTGCTGTCAACGAGTTTGTTGGGGCGACAGCAGTCGCTGAGGCGGCTGAGAGTGATCCAGAGCGCAAGGTCTGGTGGGTAGGCCTTCGCGACACGTTCGTGGACTCGTTCGCGAAAGCTGGCGGGCAATCCCTATGGGCGGGAACGGTTTTGGTCGCCGGGGGTGCGGTGAAGGCGATCACTGGGGGTTGATCCACCTCCGTCCCCACGGTGTTCTCGTTCTACGGTGATAGAGAACGGCATGCTCGCGGCTGATCTCGATCGCCGGCAAGAGTGCCGAAAGGGCCACTCGCACCGAGCGAACGGCTGCCTACATCACCCTGGCCACCGCCACCGCCTCCGCCACCCGGGGCGAACTGGAGCTCATCCACGCCACCGGTCACGACGCCTCCCTAAACCACCCACTGGATGAGGTGCAGCGACGCTGGACCCCATCCCCGGACGAGGCCGCAACGGACCCCGGGCGCTCCGTGAGTTCTGGCGTGCCGGACCGCCGATGGGCTGTGGTCCTACGACTCCCTCAGCAACCAGCGCATCAGCGACACCGTTCGCGCCCAGCTCACCGCCCAGATCGCCCAGCTCATCGCCGGTGACGACGCAGAGACCGGGTCGGGCCCGTCTTGATCGCGCTCCTGTGGGGAACTGTCCTGCACCGCGGCCTGACCCGGGCCCTCCGGCCAGGTCGTCGAGGCGACCTACACCGACGGCAGCATCGACACCGTTCCGTGGGACGAGCTCACCGTCTCGGACTACAGCCCCGACGTGCTCGGCGAGCAGGTGGTGACCCTCGCGCTGACTGCCGAGAACACAACGCGCGAGGCGACGTTCACCGTCGTCGTGCGCGACCGGTTCGTCGACGTCGCCGATGACAACCAGTTCGCGCTGGAGATCAACTGGCTGGCTGCCCGCGGCATCAGCACAGGATGGACCACCCCGGCCGGCCAGGAGTTCAGGCCGGTCACGCACATCGCGCGTGACGCGATGGCGGCGTTCATCTACCGTCTCGCGGGCTCGCCGGCCTTCGAGGAGCCTGAGACCTCGCCGTTCGTCGACGTGGCGCCCGGAGACCAGTTCTACCGTGAGATCACCTGGCTGGCCGAGCAGGAGATCACCACAGGATGGACCACGGCGAGGGGAGCGGAGTTCCGACCGCTCGCGCCGATCGCGCGCGACGCGATGGCCGCGTTCCTCTACCGGTACGCGGACGAGCCTGCTGTCACGCTCCCCGAGACCTCCCCGTTCACGGATGTGACGCCGAGCACCCAGTTCTACGCCGACATCGCATGGATGGGTGAGGCAGGGATCTCTACCGGCTTCCAGGGCAACGACGGGACGGCGCAATACCAGCCGCTCGGACCCGTCAACCGCGACGCCATGGCCGCCTTCCTGTTCAGGTACCAGGGCTACGAGGACCAGCTGAGCTGATCGAGCACAGCACCAAACGACGACGGGGGTGTCACCGCGAGGTGACGCCCCCGTCGTCATTGCGCCACCCTCGCTGGACCAGAGGAAGGTCAGCAAGGTCCGGGGTCGAAGGAGCCGAACGTTCGTGGGAAGCTGCAGTCTCCGCCGTGCGAAAGTAGCGCTGATGAGTGAAGATGGCGGCGACGCGTGGGCCGGCTCGGCCCCTGGAGGAGAGCCAGATAGATGCTGCTGAAGTCGTTCCAGATCTCTGACTACCGGTCGGTCCACGATAGCGGAGAGGTCGAAGTCGAAGACGCCAAGACGCTACTCGTTGGAGTGAACGAGGCCGGGAAGACGGCTGTGCTCCGAGCGTTGCAGCAGATCAATGCTCCAAGCGACACAGAGGGCTTCAGCGCACTGCGCGACTACCCGCGTTCGCGCTATACCGAGGTGCAGCGCGGGGAGAGATCTCCCGACGACGTCGTGGTCGCGAGGGCGACGTTTCGCCTGACAGATGCTGACAAGGCGCTTGTGATTGAGCACTCGCCGCTCTCGACCGATGTCGAGGTTCTGACGGTCTTCCGGTACCTGGACAACTCGCTGAAGTGGAACTTCGGTCACGCAAGACTCTTTGCAGTCCAGGACGATATCGAGAAGGACCTGGCCCGGCTCCGGGCGCATTTGGCGAATCGGACCGACACAGGCGAAGTGGTCGCAGCGCTTGACGCTCTGAACACTGGGCGTTCCGCGACAGCTCCGTTGAACGGCGTCTTCGCGACCAAGCTCACGGCCTGGCTCGCCGAGGCGTACCCGCTCATCGATGAGGACGATGAGAAGGAGGAGCAGCGCTTCGACCGCATCAAGGGGCACGTCACGCTGGCGGTCTCGGTTGCAGCTGCTGGGAAGGCCGTGCGAGCGCGGATCCCGCTGTTCGTCTACTACTCGACGTACTTCACGGTTCGGCCACGCATCAACCTCGCCGCCCTGGCAGCGCGCGAGGCGGCCGGAGACATCGACGTCGAGTACGACTTCGGCAACCTGTGTCTGCTGCGCCTGTTGGGACACACCGCTGCGGAGCTGTCGGAGCTCGCCGCCGGGGAACCTCGCCCTGAGAACTACCGAGGGGGTGCCGGCAGCGCCGAGTACCAGACGGCGATGACGGATCGTCAGGCGGCGCTCGATGACAGGCAGTACAGACTCAACGCAGCCAGCGTTGACCTGACCCGCTCGATCCGCGAAGTCTGGGGTGACGAGTCCGTTCAGCTCCGACTCGTCGTCGACGGTCAGTACCTCAAGGTCGTGGTCGTCGACGACATCGGTGTCGAGGTCGAGCTCGATCAACGCAGTGAGGGCTTTCGCTGGCTCGTTTCGTTCTTCGTGGTTTTCAAGGCCCAGGCGAGGGATAATCTCGCCAACGCGATCCTGCTCCTCGATGAGCCCGGACTCAGTCTGCACGCGCTCAAGCAACAGGAGTTCCGGAAGACGGTCTCGCGGCTCGCCGAGGACAACCAGGTGGTCTACTCCACCCACTCACCCTTCATGGTGGGCACGGATGAGCTTGACCTCGTTCGGATCGTCGAGATGACTGATCGCACGACCGGCACGCGAGTGCACACTCGGATGGTCGTTGACGACCCCCGCTCGATCTACCCTCTTCAGATCGCCCTGGGGTACGAGTTGGCCCAGAGCCTCTTCGGGCAGAGCCGGAACCTGATCTGCGAAGGTCTGACCGACATGATGTACGTAGAAGCGCTCAACATCGCCTTCACTGACGCGGGCAAGGGACTGCGGACTGGCGTCAGCATCGTCCCGGCCTCGGGGGCTAGCAAGGTCGCCTACTATGCCACCATCCTCGTGAGCCAGAACCTGAAGGTCGCGGCGCTACTCGACTCGGACCAAGCTGGAAACCGCGCCGCCGCTCAGGATGATCTCGTCCAATTACTGACCTCCAAGAAGATCCTGCGGACGAAGGACTACTGCAGCCCAACGGTCTCGCATCCCGAGATTGAGGACCTCCTGCGCGAAACCCTGGTTCGCGTTGCTCGCGACGATATGGGTTGGGACGTCACGGCCACGGCGACAGCGCAGCCTCACCGTCCAATCATCGACATCCTCACCAAGGAAGTCAGCGGCTTCTCCAAGTTCAAGCTCGTTCGGGGGTTCATCCGCTGGATCGGTTCGCATGAGGTCACCGACCTCACAGCCGATGAGCAAGCAGGGGTCGCGAAGCTGCTCGCCGCGATTAATAAGGCGCTCGTCTAGGCCGTGCGAAGTCGGCTGGGATCCGAGGGACGACCCTCTGCGGCTGTAGGGCGGGGCGAGGGAGCCTGGCGCAGCTCAACACGATTCACTGCCCCGCGGGAGGCAGCCCACCGGCAGTGGAGGAGCGCTCTAGGGGTGCTGGGCCGGTCGCTCGTCGACCTGCTTCCATTGCTCCGAAACTAGCGCCCCAATCTCACTCGGGCACACGAGACGAAGGTCGCCCATGGAGGACATCGGGACCGAACCGGGACCTGGCGCGACCTGGATAGACCCAGAAGTTGCCAAGTAGGTTGACCGTGAGTGATGCTCTCGGGCCCAGTGAGGTCTCGAGGATCGCCAGATTCTCGTCAAAGGTAAAGGCCACTTTGCCTGTCGTCTCACATGAACGACGACGACGGCGCCGCTCACCTCCCGAGGTGAGCGGCGCCGTCGTCGTCGTTCGCCGAGGTTCCGACACGGCTACCCGACGGCCCGCCGCCCAGGCTCACCATCTCGACCTCTCACGCGCCTCCGACCTGGGGCACGATGGCCGGATGACCGACGTCTCCCAGTCCCCGGCGGAGCTCTACCGCGACCTGCACCGCCACCCGGAGCTGGCGTTCCAGGAGACGCGCACGGCAGGCATCGCTGCGGAACGACTGCGGTCGGCGGGCTACGACGTCGTCACCGGGATCGGTCGCACCGGGGTGGTAGGGGTCCTGCACAACGGGGACGGCCCGACCGTGCTCCTGCGCGCCGACATGGATGCGCTCCCGGTCCGGGAGGACACCGGACTGGACTACGCCAGCGAGGTCGACGGAGTCATGCACGCGTGCGGTCACGACGTCCACGTCGCGTGCCTGGTCGGTGCCGCCGATCGGCTCGTCGAGACCCGACAGGAGTGGTCGGGCACGGTGGTCGCGCTCTTCCAGCCTGCCGAGGAGGGCGGCGGCGGGGCTCAGGCCATGATCGATGACGGGCTCTACGAGAAGGTGCCGGTGCCGGACGTCGTGCTGGGTCAGCACGTCGGGCCGGCCCCCGCCGGTGCGGTGGGGGTGCACCCGGGTTCGGCGTTCGCCGGGGCCAACAGTCTCGACGTCACGCTCGTCGGCCGGGGTGGTCACGGTTCCCGCCCGGAGACCACCATCGATCCGGTCGTGCTGGCCGCCGCGGTCGTCCTGCGGCTGCAGACGATCGTGGCCCGGGAGGTGGCCCCCCAGGAGACGGCGGTCGTCACGGTCGGGCGCCTCCACGCGGGCACCACGAACAACGTCATCCCCGACTCCGCGACCCTCGGTCTCACCGTGCGCGCGTTCACCGAGGAGGTGCGCGTGCGGATCCTCGACGCGATCGAACGGATCGTCCGCGCCGAGGCCGCCGCGTCCGGAGCTCCTGCGCCGTTGATCGAGCACGTGGAGTCCTTCCCGGTCCTGGTCAACGACGTCCCGGGTGCTGAACGCATCGAGGCTGCGTTCCGCGCGGCGTTCGGGGACGCCGCCGTGCTCGACCCCGGCCAGGTCAGCGGCAGCGAGGACGTCGGACTGCTCGCGACCGCGGCCGGAGCGCCGCTCGTCTACTGGATCCTCGGTGGAGCCGACACGCCGTCGTACCTGGCGGCCGCAGCCGCCGGCACCCTGGATCGCGACGTGCCCTCCAACCACTCGCCCCACTTCGCACCCGTCATCGAACCGACACTCACCCGGGGTGTCGAGGCGCTCGTCACCGCCGCGCGTGCGTGGCTCGCACCGGCACGGTAGCCATCCGCACGTCGGGAGCCGCGCCGTCGGGCGACCGGTCCCGCCCCTGGGTACCGTCGACCCATGAACCCGCTCGGACCCGTCGTCGTCCGTCTCCTCGCGGCCGCTGCCTCGCTCGCGGGGGTGGTGACGCAGCTCGTCATCGCGATCCGCACCGACTTCGGGCTGGTCAACTTCTTCAGCTACTTCACGACGCTGAGCAACCTGTTCGGGAGCGTGGTGCTCGTCGTCGGCGCTGTCCAGCTCCTCCGGAAGCGTCCGGGCGGTCCCGGGTGGGAGGCGGTCCGCGGCGCCTCGGTGGTCTATCTCGCCTTCGTCGGGATCGTCTTCAACACGTTGCTCGTCGGCGCCGATCTCGGAGGTCTGCTCCCGTGGGTCAACGTGGTGCACCACATGCTGCTCCCCCTGATCGTCGTGCTCGACTGGATCCTCCTGCCTCCCCGGACGCCCGTCAGCCTCCGGACCGCGATGCTCTGGGTCGCCGTCCCGGTCGTCTACACGATCTACTCGGTCCTCCGGGGTGCCGCGACCGGCTTCTACTGCTACCCGTTCTTCAACCCGGGCGCCGTCGGCGGGTACGGCGGCGTCGCCGCCTACTGCGCGGGGCTGCTGGTGGCCTTCGTCCTGCTGGCCGTTCTCGTGCGCGGAGTCGGCAACGCGCGACGTCGTCAGGTGGAGCGGCGCGGCTGAGCACCCCGCCGCGCGGCCCGGGCGGGGCAACATCGCAGAAACGCGCGGATGGCACCATGCCGCCATGCTGACGATCCGACCCGACGACCTGACCGGGTCCGCGGTGCGGGCCCTCGTCGCCGAGCACCTCGCCCAGATGCACGCGACCTCGCCGGCCGAGAGCGTCCACGCGCTCGCCGCCGACGCTCTCGTCGGGCCGGGGATGCGATTCTTCACCGCCTGGGACGGCGCGGAGCTGCTCGGCATGGCGGCGCTCAAGGAACTCGACCCCGAGCGTGCGGAGATCAAGTCCATGCGCACCAGCGCCGCCGGCCGCGGCCGGGGGACGGGGCGCGCCCTGCTCCGCCACCTCGTCGCCGAGGCCGCTGCTTCGGGGCACCGCTCGCTGTGGCTCGAGACCGGGGTCGAGGACCTCTTCCTCCCGGCCAGGACCCTGTACGGCAGCGAGGGCTTCCGCCCCTGCCCGCCGTTCGGGGACTACGTCCTCGACCCGCACTCGGTCTTCATGACGCGCGCGCTCTGACGCCGCGCCGGCGGTCAGACCGCGATCGCCAGCCGCGTGATCCGCTCGCCGTCCAGCGCGAACCGGTAGCGCAGCGTCACCGTCCCACCCGGGAAGGTGCCGTCGAGACGGACCTGCACGACGACGTCGCCCCCGTCCTCGACCCGCTGCCCGATCCGGGTGGCCGTGTAGGTGAACTCGGTCGAGGTCTGCTCGACCCACGCGCGGATCGCGTCGATCCCCGGGTAGGTGCCGCCGTCGTCCAGCACGGTCGCGTCCGCGGCGAAGAGAGCGACGGCGTCGGCGAACCGCTCGTCGTCACGCGCGTCGAGGTAGGCGAGCACTGGCGCCGGCAGGTCCACCGGGTCGTACGGGGCGAAGGTCGTGGTCACGGGTGTCCCTCTCGAGCGGGCGTCGCGGGCCGACGTCACGTCCGATCGTTGCACCCTCACCGCCGCTGGTGACGTCATCACCTCGCGCTGTTCGGCCGGGAGGTGTCCTGTCACCGGCCCCACATCGGTTGAAAACCCATCCACCAGACGGAATCGGTTGACTCCACCCGCCCGCATGTGTTTACGTCACCATCTGACCGATCTCCGGTCTCCCCCTGGTACTCGAGGAAGAGTTCAATGACGCAGACGTCATCCGGTGCACCCCCGTCACCGATCACCGCCCCCCACCGCAGGTCGGCCGGCCCGTTCCTGCGGGCCGTCGCCGCCCTCGCCGCGATCCCCGTCGGTCTCGTCGGCCTGACCGCCGTCGGTGCCGCCGCCGACCCGACCGACCCGGCCGTCGCCGTCCCGACGCCGATCGGTGCGGCCGTCGTCGCGAACGGCACGCCCGAGCTGCCCGAGGAGGTCACCGTCCGCACGGCCGCCGGCGCCACGCGCGAGGCCGCCGTCGAGTGGGACACCTCCGACCTGGTCTTCGACCGCCACTACGCGACCGTCCCGGTCGCCGGGCTCGTCGAGGGCACGCTCGCCACGACCGCCTACGTCGAGGTCGTGCCCGAGGACCTCGCCTACTTCATCGACTCCGGCACGGCCGGCCAGGTCTCCACGTCGTTCGACGCCGTGGCCGCGCTCGAGGACGGTCTGCTCAACGCCGCCTCCGACAAGGCCTACGCCGCCGGTTCCTGGGGCTACAACGCCTCCGGTTACGACGGCACGCGGCGCCCCAGCCCGTACGACTCCAAGGACAAGGCCTCCAACGGTCTGTACGGCATCAACAACTCCGCGCTGCCGCTCAGCTACACGCTGTCGGGCCTCGAACCAGGTACCTACACGATCACCGCCGGCGTGAACGAGTGGTGGAGCGGTCCGCGCACGCTGCGCGCCTTCGCCTCGGGCGCCGGCCTCGCCGCCGACACCCCGGTCGGCAACCAGGTCGTCGTCAACAGCTCCTCGCG
Source organism: Serinibacter arcticus (assembly GCF_003121705.1). Classification (NCBI taxonomy): domain Bacteria; kingdom Bacillati; phylum Actinomycetota; class Actinomycetes; order Micrococcales; family Beutenbergiaceae; genus Serinibacter; species Serinibacter arcticus. Next base: position 2,752,649 of record NZ_PYHR01000002.1, read on the forward strand.
CAGCGCCACGCTCTCGGGCACCGTGACCACGACGGCGGCCGGCGACGTCACGCTCAACTTCCGCCGGACGGCCGGCACCGAGGCCCCCGCGGTCTCGTGGGTCGCCGTCGCCCGCGGCACGGTCGCCGTCGACACGACGCCCGTCGTCGTTGCCGCCCCGACGATCAGCGTCCCGACCGGCGTCTACGAGACCGCGCAGCAGGTCACGCTCGCCACGACCACCGCCGGCGCCTCGATCTACTACACGACCGACGGCTCCGTGCCCTCGCGCGCGAACGGCACCCGCTACAGCGCGCCGATCGAGGTCACCTCCGACACCTCCGTCCAGGCCGTGACCATCCGCAACGGCACGGCCAGCGCCGTCGTCACCGCGGACTACCTCATCGACCCGGTGCCCACGAGCCCGTACACCGCCCCGCCGGTCGGCCGCACCTGGTACGACACGAACGGCGACTCCATCCAGGCCCACGGCGGCGGGTTCCTGCAGCACGAGGGCTGGTTCTACTGGATCGGCGAGAACAAGGCGCACGACCGCGCCGTCCTCAACGCCGTCTCGCTCTACCGCTCGCAGGACCTGCTCAACTGGGAGCACGTCCACGACATCGTCACCACCGAGACGCCCGGCGTCTGCGAGACCGGCCTCTACCCGAGCGCCGCACTCGCCTCCGAGGGCGACGAGTGCAAGATCGAGCGCCCGAAGCTCCTCTACAACGAGGCGACGGACAAGTTCGTCATGTGGGGCCACTGGGAGACCGAGAACTCCTACTCGGCCTCGCACGTGATCGTCGCGACGAGCGACACGATCGACGGCGACTACGAGATCACGGGCAACTTCCGCCCGGGCGTCGGCGTCGTCGGCACCGAGCACGCCGACCCGACCTACCCCGGCACGGACGGCCTGTGGGGCTACGGCTCGCGCGACTTCACGGTCTTCAAGGACCCCGACTCCGCCAAGGCGTACCTGTTCAGCACCGAGGACCACCAGAACATGCGCGTCTACGAGCTGAGCGACGACTACACGACCGTCAAGCTCGACACGTCCTACCGCCTGTTCGCCGGCGGTCACCGCGAGGCCCCCGCCGTCGTGAAGATCGACGGTCGCTACTTCGTGATGACCTCGGGCCAGAGCGGCTGGTACCCCAACCAGACCCGCGTCGCCTCGACGACCGACCTGTCCGACCCCGAGGGCTGGTCCGACCTCAGCCTCGTGGGCAACAACACCTCGTTCTACAGCCAGCCGACCAACATCATCACGGTCGAGGGTGAGGCGGGCGAGCGCTCCTACCTCTACATGGGCGACCGCTGGAACTCCAAGAAGCTCGGCACGTCCACCTACGTCTGGCTGCCGCTCGAGATCGACGGCACCGACGTCAGCCTCACCTACCAGCCCGGCTGGTCGTTCGACCCGGTGACGGCGGAGATCACGACGCCGCGCGTCGAGCTGGTCTCGCAGGGCAAGCCGGCCACGGCCTCCTCCGAGACGACGCCGGCGTCCCGCGCCAACGACGGGATCGTCACGAACCTCAACCTGCAGGGCGACAGCACCAACTACTGGCAGCCGTCGACCGTGCCGGCGAGCTGGCAGGTCGATCTCGGCGAGGCCCGCGACCTGGCGCGCATCGACCTGTCGTGGCGCTCCTGGAACGGCTCCGAGAGCCGCAGCACCTACTCCGTCTACGGCTCGCTCGACGGCACGACGTGGGAGCGCATCGCCCAGCGCGAGGCCAACCGTCTCGTCGCCTTCACCACGGACGACCTCGAGGGCACCTACCGCCACGTCCGCGTGGACATCTCCTCGGTCAAGAACGACCACAACGGCAACGACGCGCACTGGGCCGCCGGTCTGGTCGAGGTCCAGGTCTACGCGGAGGCGCCGCCCGAGCCGATCCGGTTCGCCGACGTCGCCGACGGCGACCAGTTCTTCACGGAGATCGACTGGCTCGCGAACGCCGGCATCTCGACCGGCTGGGTCGACGAGGACGGCACGCGGGAGTTCCGCCCGCTCGCCCCGATCGCCCGCGACGCCATGGCGGCGTTCCTCTACCGGCTGTCGGGCTCGCCCGACGTCCAGCTGCCCGAGGTCTCGCCGTTCACCGACGTCGACCCGAGCAACCAGTTCTACGAGGAGATCACCTGGCTCGCCCAGGAGGGCATCTCCACGGGCTGGGTCGACCCGGCGACGGGGAAGGCGCAGTTCCGCCCGCTCGAGCCGATCGCGCGTGACGCGATGGCGGCGTTCCTCTACCGCCTGGCCGACGAGCCGACGTTCGACGCCCCGGCCACCTCGCCGTTCACGGACGTGGCCACGACCGACGCGTTCTACGCGGAGATCGCGTGGCTCGCGCAGTCGAAGATCGCGACCGGCTGGGTCGGCAACGACGGCACCTCGGTGTTCCAGCCGCTCAACCCGGTCAACCGCGACGCGATGGCGGCGTTCCTCTACCGCTACGTCCACGACCGCGGCTGAGCCGATCGAGCACAGGTAGCACCAGCGGTTCCTGGCGATCCCCGTCCCACCCGATCCGGGTGGGGCGGGGATCCGTCGTCCACAGCCTGCGGTTCCCAGTTATGCGCCAAGCGAACCTCCAGCGCTCGTCAAGGTTCCTCCCGTAGCGTCGCGGGTATGAGCAGCTCCTCGCCCACCGTCAGCACCACCTTCACCGCCCTGGCGGGAGGGTCAGGCATCGACGGGGCGACGATCGAGCTCGCGCTGCTGCCGGAGCCCGGCAGCCCGGTCCCGGGTGAGGCCGACGCCGAGGAGCTCCTCGCCGTCGACCCGGACCCGACGGACACGGTCGCCACCACCGACACCCTGACGTTGGACCCCGCCGTCGCCGTCCCGACGGCGGAGGCCACGGTCGCGGGCGTGACCGTGCGCCGCGGCGGTCTCGTCGACGTGAACTCCGTGGTCAGGCTCCTGCGGGAGGGCAGCCAGGAGGTCGACATCGACGGCGACGGCGACCCCGACGGTCCCGTCGACCCCGAGGCCGCGCGCTCCGCGGCCCGCATGGCGATCTCGCACGTGGTGCTCGAGCAGGGCGACCTGTGGGTGGCGCACGACGACGCGGGCACGCTCCAGGCCATCTCCGTCTGGATGCCCGGCGCGCTGCCCGGCGCCTCCGACGAGCTGCACCGCATCCTCGAGCGCGAGCTCCACCTGCCCGACCCGAGCGAGGCGATCGGCCCGCCCGAGCACGTCCGCCCGCAGCTCATGGAGTCGATGGCCGGCGTGATGGAGCACGTGCACGCGCACGAGCCCCGGCTGGTGCTGTTCGCCGTGACGGTGGCCCCGCAGTCCGACCCGGCCGCCGTGGTCGCGCTCGCGCGCGCCGTCGTCGCCCCCGTGGTCCGCGGCGACGGCGACGTGCTCGCCGTCGCGCTCGACGGAGACCGCGCCCGGCTGCTGCAGGCCGTCGGCTTCGCGGAGGTCGCGGCGGTGCCGCTCGGGGAGCTGAACACCGTCTGGATCGGACGGGCCTGAGCGCCGTCGTACCCTGACACTGCGGGTCCCGCACGGGGCGGGCCGCCAGGAGCAGGTGCGATGAGGTATCCGGGGCGACGCGGCACGAACCTTCCCAGGATGGGCGACTACAACCAGCTGGTCGTCCTGGACCACATCCGGCGCGCCCGCGTGAGCGTCAGCCGGGTCGAGCTCGCCGCCGTCACGGGGCTGTCCGGTCAGACCATCTCCAACGTCGTGGGCCGGCTGCTCGAGCAGGGCCTCGTGCAGGAGGGCGAGCGGCAGATCACCGGCCGCGGCAAACCCCGCACGCTGCTCCACCTGCGGCCCGGCGCCGGCTACGCGCTCGGCGCCCACATCGACCCCGTCTCGGTGACGATCGTGCTGCTCGACCTGGCCGGGACGATCGTGGAGCGAGCGGTGGTGACGACGCCGGACGGGTCGCCCGCCGTCGTCGCCGCGATCGCGGACGAGGTGGCGCGGATGCGCGCGCTGGTGCCGGGTGGTGAGGTGGTCGGGCTCGGCGTCGCCGCCCCCGGACCGATCGACCCGGAGGCGGGTCGCGTCATCCACCCGCCGCTGATGCCCAGCTGGGGCGACGTGCCGCTGCGTGACCGCCTCGCCGACGCGACCGGGCTGCCCACCCTCCTGGACAAGGACGTCGCGGCCGCGATGGTCGCCGAGCTCTGGCAGGGCCACCACGAGCTCCACACGACGACGCTGTTCGTCTACCTGGGCTTCGGCATCGGGTTCGCCTTCGCCCGCGAGGGGGAGGTGCTCTCGGGCAGCTCTCGCAACGCCGGCGAGATCGGCCACCTCATCGTCGACGCCGACGGGCCGCCGTGCTTCTGCGGCAACCGCGGCTGCCTCGGCGTGAGCGTCGCGCTCGACCGGCTCGTGGCCGAGGCGGTCGACGGCGGGGTGCTGCCGGCCTCGACGCCGCGCGGCACGCCCGCGGAGCTCGACGTGGCCATGGGACGACTGGCCGCGGCGGGGGAGGCGGGCGACGCCGTCGCGCGCGAGATCCTGGACAGGGCCGCGCGCCGCCTCGCCCGCGGGATCGTCATCGTCTCCGACCTCATCGACGCCGACGGCGTGGTGGTCGGCGGCGCGAACTGGGCGCGGCTGGCGCCGTACCTCTCGGCCGCGGCCCGGACCGAGTTCGCCGGGCACGCGACGATGCGGGAGCTGCACGGGGTCGAGGTGGGCGGGACGGCGCTCGGGCCGTGGATCGGCGCGGTCGGGGCGGCCAGTCAGGTCCTCGACGCCGCGTTCACGCCGCACGCGTCCCTGCTGGTGGCGCAGCCCGCGGGGGCCTGAGGACGCCACAACCCCCTCGCGGGTGGTGCAGAAGCCCCTCGCCGGTGGTGCGCAACCCCCTCGCGGAGGGTGCGGAAACCCCTCGCGGATCACGAATGGGACACGGATGCGATCCGCCCCTTGACCGATTAAATCCAGACGTTAGAGTAATCGGCGAGAGCTCCTCAGGGCCGAGGAGCGTTTCGTATGCGGCAAAGGAGCACCATGCGTAAGACAGCACAGCTGGTCACGGCCACGGCAGCCCTCGCCCTCGTCCTCGCGGCGTGCTCGGGGGGCGGCGACGGCGGCGACAGCGGCGACGGCAGCGGCGGCGACATGACGATCACCGTCGCCTACCAGAAGACTGACGCGTTCTTCCAGCTCCACGACCTCCTGACCAAGTCCAAGGCGGAGTTCGAGGAGGCCAACCCGGGCTACACGATCGAGCTCGAGCCGATCGCGGCGCAGGAGACGGACTACTTCACGAAGCTCGCGCTCATGAACGGCTCGCCCGACACGGCGCCGGACATCATCTACGAGGACACCTTCCAGGTGCGCCCCGACGCCGCGGCGGGCTACCTGCTGCCGATGGACGACTACCTGGCCGAGTGGGAGGATTGGGGACAGTTCCCGGAGGGCATCCGCGAGGCCGGCAAGGGCGACGACGGCAGCATCTACGGCGTCTCGATGGGCACCGACACCCGCGGCGTCTACTTCAACAAGGACATCTTCGAGCAGGCCGGCCTCCCCGTCGACTGGCAGCCGGAGACCTGGGACGACCTGCTCGAGGCCGCGCGCGCGGTCAAGGAGGCCGTGCCCGACGTCATCCCGATCAACATCTACTCCTCCAAGGCGCAGGGCGAGGCCGCCTCGATGCAGGGCTTCGAGATGCTGCTCTACGGCACCGAGGACACGCTCTACGACGCCGACGAGGGCAAGTGGATCGTCGGCTCGCAGGGTTTCACCGACTCCCTCACGTTCCTCAAGACCCTCCAGGACGAGGAGCTGGCCCCCAGCCTCGAGGACGCGCTCGACACGAACCTCCCCAACCGCGTCTCCGGTGAGCTGCTGCCGCAGGGCAAGCTCGCGATCGCCGTCGACGGCTCGTGGGTCCCGGGCGGCTGGATGGCCGGCGACAACGCCTGGCCGGAGTGGCAGGAGGTCATGGGCATGGCCGCCATGCCGACGCAGAACGGTCAGGAGCCCGGCTCGACCTCGATGTCCGGCGGCTGGCTGCTGAGCATCGGCGCGAACGCCGACGACCCGCAGGCCGCGTTCGACTTCATCGCCCTGACGCTCAACGAGGAGAACAGCTTCAAGTTCGCCACGGAGAACAGCCAGATCGCGGCGCGCGACGACGTCGCCGCCAACCCCGAGTACGTGAGCTTCAACCCGTCGTTCGAGTTCTTCTCCTCGCTCGTGCCGACCACGCACTTCCGTCCGGCCACGCCCGACTACGCGCAGATCTCCAACAACATCCAGGTCGCGGCCGAGTCGGTCATCACCGGTCAGGCCACGCCCGAGCAGGCCGCAGCCACGTACGACGAGGCGGTCACCCGCGTCGTCGGCGAGGAGAACGTCGCGGACGCGAGCTGATCCATGGCCACCCTCGCCCTCGACGGGCGGGACGGCCGCGGCACCGGTGACGGCGGGGAGCCGGGACGCACGCGCGTCCCGGCCTCCCGCCGGGCCCTGCAGCAGGTGCTGCGCACCTCGCCGCTGCTGCCCGCCGTCGTCCTGCTGGCCCTGTTCCTGCTGGGCCCGATCGTCTACTCGCTGTACGGGTCGCTGACCAACGCCTCCCTCACGGGGCCGCGCGCCGCGAACCCGGAGTTCATCGGGCTGGACAACTACGCCCAGCTGTTCGACAACCCGCAGTTCTGGAAGTCGCTGGTCCTCACGCTCGTCTTCGTCATCGCCTCGGCGCTGATCGGGCAGAACGTGCTCGGGATGGCGCTGGCGCTGCTGCTGAAGACGGCGCACGGGCCGGTCCGGGCCTTCGTCTCCACGATCGTCGTGGTGGCGTGGGTCCTGCCCGAGATCGTGGCGGCGTTCGCGCTGTACGCGTTCTTCGCGTCCGACGGCACGCTCAACATCATCCTGGGCTGGTTCGGGATGGAGGGGCGCGCGTGGCTGGTGGTGGCGCCGATGGTGTCGGTCATCATCGCCAACGTCTGGCGCGGCACGGCGTTCTCGATGATGGTCTACTCGGCGGCGCTCGCCGAGGTGCCGCCGGAGATCACCGAGGCCGCGGAGATCGACGGCGCGTCCGGCTGGCAGCGGTTCACCCGCATCACGATCCCGATGATCCGCCGGTCCATCTCCACCAACCTCATGCTCACCACGCTGCAGACCCTCGGCGTCTTCACCCTCATCTGGGTGATGACGGCGGGCGGCCCCGGCGTGGAGAGCTCCACCCTGCCCGTGCTCGCCTACCAGGAGGCCTTCAAGTTCTCCCAGGTCGGCTACGGCACCGCGATCGCCACGGTGACGCTGATCCTCGGCGGCCTGTTCGCGATCGTCTACATCAAGGCGCTGAAGCCGGAGGTCGACTGATGACTCAGGCCACTCCCGACGCCGAGACGCTCGGTCTCGGCGCGAGTCCCGAGCGCGGCGCCCCTCGCGCCTCCCGCGGCGGCGCCGGTGCGGCGCTGGCCTCGCCCCGTCGTCGCAACAGCAAGATCGCCGCCACGGTGGTGCTGCTCGCCATCGCGGTGGCGTTCATCATCCCGCTCGGGTGGATCCTGCTGGCCGCGTTCGACTCGGCCGCCACCGTCAGCGTGAAGCTGCCCACCAGCGTCACGCTCGACAACTTCACCCAGATCATGAACGTCGACACGACGTTCCGTCCGCTCGGCAACAGCTTCATCATCTCGATGGGGACGGCGGTCATCACCGTGCTCTGCTCCGTGCTGGCGGCCTACCCGCTCTCGCGGTACGCGATGCGCTGGCGCAAGCCGTTCCTCTACGGGATCCTCTTCGGCACGTGCCTGCCGATCACCGCGATGATGGTGCCGGTCTACGCGCTGTTCGTGGCCTTCGGGCTCCTGGACAACCTGTGGGGCACGGTCCTCTTCCTCGCGGCGACGTCGCTGCCGATGGCGATCTGGATGACCAAGAACTTCATGGACTCCATCCCGATCTCGCTGGAGGAGGCCGCCTGGGTCGACGGCGCGAGCGCGATGACGGCGCTGTGGCGGATCGTCGTGCCGCTCATGCGGCCGGGCATCGCCGTCGTGTTCATCTTCGTGTTCACCCAGGCCTGGGGAAACTTCTTCGTGCCCTTCGTGCTGCTGTTCAGCGAGAGCAGCCAGCCGGCCGCCGTCGCGATCTTCGGCTTCTTCGGCACCTACGGAACCATCTCCTACGGCCGCCTCGCCGCGTTCTCGATCCTCTACTCCGTGCCCGTGCTGGCGCTCTACCTCCTGGTGCAGCGCCTCTCGGGCAGCAGCTTCGCGATGGCGGGAGCCGTCAAGGGCTAAGTCACACACACCCCGCCGAGAACGCTCCTCGCTGCCGTATCGGCGCGGACGAGCAGCCAGGGCGTTCTCGGCGCCCCGATCCCGACCTTCGTCACGCCCTCGACCGTTCGGAAGGACGTCACATGCACGACAACACCGACCTCACGCTCGCCCGGATCGACCGGTTCCTGGCGGAGTGGATCGCCCCCGCCCTCCACCGGGAGCGGCACCCGCTGGAGGTGAGCAGCTGGACCGTGCCGGACGAGCCGGTGCCGTTCGACCAGGCTCGTGCGGCGACGTACACGCCGCACCCCGTCGGCACGCCGTGGGGCGCGCCGTGGAGCACCGTGTGGTTCCACGTCACGGGCGACGTGCCCACCGACTGGCCGCTGCCCGGCACGCGGGTCGAGCTCGACGTCGACCTCGGCTTCATCGCCCAACAGCCCGGCTTCCAGGCCGAGGGCGCCGCCTGGACGCCCGACGGCGTGCTGGTCAAGGGCATCTCGCCGCGCAACTCCTGGGTGCCTATCGCCGACACCTCCGCCCCGATCGACCTCTACCTCGAGGGCGCCGCGAACCCGGACGTCCCGGGCAACCAGTGGACGAAGCCGACCGTGCTGGGGGACAAGGCCACGTCCGGCGCCGATCCCATCTACCGGCTGCGCCACGTCGACGTCGTGCTCGTGGACACCGAGGTGGCCGGCCTGGTGGCCGACGCGACAGCGCTGCGCGGCCTGGTCCACACGCTGCCCACCACCTCCCCGCGCCGCGCCGAGGTGGTGCGCGCCCTGGAGGTGATGTGCGACGTCGTGGACCCCGACGACGTCCCGGGCACCGCGACCGCCGGGCGCGAGGCGCTCGCCGCCGCGCTCGCCGCGCCGGCGGTGGCCAGCGCCCACAAGGTCCACGCCGTCGGGCACGCGCACATCGACTCGGCCTGGCTGTGGCCGGTGCGCGAGACTGTGCGCAAGGTCAGCCGCACCGTGGCGAACGTGCTGGCGCTGATGGATGAGGACCCGGACGTGACGTTCGCGTTCTCCTCGGCGCAGCAGTTCGCGTGGATCGAGCAGTACTACCCGGAGCTGTTCGAGCGGCTGAGGGCGCGCGTCGCGGAGGGCCGCGTGCTGCCCGTGGGTGGCATGTGGGTGGAGTCGGACACGAACATGGTCGGCTCCGAGGCGCTCGTGCGGCAGTTCGTGCAGGGCAAGCGGTTCTTCATCGAGCAGCTCGGCTTCGAGCCGACGAACGTCTGGCTGCCGGACTCCTTCGGCTACACGGGCTCGTTCCCGCAGGTCGCGGCGCTCGCCGGCTCCCCGGACTTCCTCACGCAGAAGCTCTCCTGGAACGACACCAACCGGATCCCGCACCACACGTTCTGGTGGGAGGGCATCGACGGCACGCGCGTGTTCACGCACTTCCCGCCGGTGGACACCTACAACTCCGACCTCACCGGCCCCGAGCTGGCCCGGGCGTCGGACCAGTTCGCCGAGAAGGGGGCCGCGAACACCTCGCTCGTGCCGTTCGGCTACGGCGACGGCGGTGGCGGCCCCACGCGCGAGATGGTCGCCGCGGCGCACCGCACGGCCGACCTCGAGGGCTCCCCGACCGTGGCGCTCTCGACGCCGCAGGGGTTCTTCGACGCGGCACGCGCCGAGTACGCCGAGAACGCGCCGACGTGGGTCGGCGAGCTCTACCTGGAGTACCACCGCGGCACCTACACCTCGCAGTCGCGCACCAAGCGCGGCAACCGCCGCAGCGAACACCTCCTGCGCGAGGCCGAGCTGTGGGCGGCGACGGCGGCCGTCCGCACCGGCGCCGCCTACCCGTACGAGGACCTCGAGCGGGCGTGGCGCACCACCCTGCTCCAGCAGTTCCACGACATCCTCCCCGGCTCCTCGATCGCCTGGGTGCACCGCGAGGCGGAGCGGAACTACGCGGCGCTCGCGGCCGACGTCGAGGCCCTGATCTCCGCGTCGCTGCTGTCGCTCACCTCGGGCGAGGGCGGCGCGGCGGGCGACGGCGGGGGCGAGCTCGTGCTCAACGCCTCACCCTTCGCCCGTGGCGGCGTGGCCGGGCTGGGGGCGGGGCCGCCGTCGCGGCGACGCCGGCCACCCGCACGGCCGACTCGGGCGGCTGGGTGCTGGAGAACGCGGGGGTGCGGATCGCCGTCGACGGCCGCGGTCTCGTGACCTCCGTGGTGCACCGCGCCACGGGGCGCGAGGTGCTGCCCGCCGGCCAGGTCGGCAACCTGCTGCAGCTGCACCGCGACATCCCCAACACGTGGGAGGCGTGGGACATCGACGCGCACTACCGCCGCAACGTCACCGACCTGGTGGACGCGGAGTCCGTGGCGCCCGACGGCGAGGCCGGCCTGCGCGTGGTCCGCACCTTCTCGGGGAGCCGGGTCGAGCAGGAGCTGTGGCTGGCCGACGGCGACGACCCGACCCTGCACGTCGTCACGCACGTGGACTGGCACGAGAAGCAGAAGCTGCTCAAGCTCGCGTTCCCGCTCGACGTGCACTCCGCCGCCGCGACCAGCGAGATGCAGTTCGGGCACGTCACGCGGGCCACGCACGTCAACACCTCCTGGGACGTCGCACGGTTCGAGACCGTCGCCCACCGGTGGGTGCACGTGGGGGAGCCGGGGTTCGGCGTCGCCGTCGCGAACGACTCCAGCTACGGGCACGACATCACGCGGCAGCGGTTCGCCGGTGCCGACGGGAGCGACGGGGCGGTGGGGTCGGTCGTGCGCGTGACGCTGCTGCGGGCGCCCCTGTTCCCCGACCCGGTGGCCGACCAGGGTGAGCACACGTTCCGCAACGCCGTCACGTTCGGGGCCGACGTCGCCGAGGCCGTGCGCCAGGGCTACGCGATCAACCTGCCCGAGCGCCGGGTGGCCGGCACGACGGCGGTCACCCCGCTCGTGGCCGTCGGCTCGCCCCAGGTGGTGGTCGAGGCGGTGAAGCTCGCCGAGGACCGGAGCGGTGACGTCGTCGTGCGGCTCTACGAGTCCCTCGGGGCGCGGGCCGCGACGACGGTCTCGTTCGGCTTCGACCACGGCGCGGTGACGGTGACGGACCTGCTCGAGCGCGAGCTGGACGGCGCCGGTACCACCGGCGTCACGGTCGGGACGGACGGCGTGGTCGACGTCGAGCTGCGCCCGTTCCAGATCCTCACGCTGAGGGTCGCCCGCGGCTGACCCCTCGCGGCCCGGAGACCTCCGCGAGGCGATTGCCGCCGCCCCGCGTGAGGACGACGACCGGCCCGCGCACCCGCGCGGGCCGGTCGTCGGCACGTTCGCGAGGCCCTTCGGGCGCGACGGCGAGGCCCTTCGGGTGTGACGGCGAGGCCCTTCGGGTGTGACGGCGAGGCCCTTCGGGTGTGACGGCGAGGCCCTTCGGGCGCGCGTCAGTCGGTCGGATCGGCCTCCGGGAGCGCCAGGTGCACGTCGGCGACCATGACGTCCACCGAGATGCGCTCCGGCTCGAGCCGGATCCCGGTCGTCTCGTGCACGGCCGTCAGGGCTGCCTCGCGCGCCGCCTCGGCCTGCTCGGTGATGGGGTGCGGGAACTGGACGCTGAGGGCGAGGGCGAGCCCGGTGAGGCGCTGGTCGTCGTCGGTCTCGACGCCGATCCGGAGGACTCGTGCCCGGGGGACGGCTGCGAGGGCGAGGTCGACCTTGGCCACCAGGACCGTCGAGGCGACGGTGAACGTGCCCTCGCCGTGCGTCGCCAGGACGGGCTGGGAGGGGCGCAGCGCCGCGAGCAGGCGCGCCGCGATGCCGTCCTTCGCGCGCACCCAGCCGGCGTCGCTCGATTGCCGCAGCTCGCGCGCCGCCGAGGCGAGGATCTCGTCGAGCGGGTCGTGGTCGGTCATCGCCACCTCTCCATCCGTAGTCCGAGACTCTCCCGGGCGCGGGCCAGGCGCCCGCGGACGCCACCCACCGTGGTCGCCTGCACGAGCGCGATCTCCTCGTAGCTCAGGCCCTCGACCTCCCGCAGGATCCAGCACGCACGCTGGTCGGGCGGCAGCTCCGCGAGCGCCTCCTCCAGCGCCCGCAGCAGCGCCGAGCGCTGCACCTCCTGCTCCGGCTCGTCGGTCCGGCGGGCCGGCACGTCGTCGCTCAGCTCGGCCGTGGGGCGACGTGACCGGCGACGGTACTCGCGTCGCACGAGGTTCGCCATGATGCCGAACAGCCAGGTGCTGAGGCTCGAGTCACCGCGGAAGCCGTCGAGCTGCGTCCACGCGTGCAGGAACGTGTCCTGGACGCAGTCCTGCGTGGTGCCCTCGTCGCCGAGCATGCGCAGGCCGTAGCGGTACAGGCCGGGGCCGTGCTCCTCGACCAGCGCCTCGAAGGCCGCGCGGTCGCCGAGCTGCGCCCGACGGATCAGGTCCGCCTCGTTCGGCCGCGATGTCACCTGTGAGGTGTATCACATCGAATGGACCGTGACGAAACGGGACCTGCGGGCACTCACCTCATGTCAGACACACGGCGGGCCCGGGAGATCCCGGGGCCGGCCACGAGAAGGAGAATTCGCCATGAGCCAGACCACTCCTCGCACCGACGCCACCGACGCCGCGAGCAGCATCAGCAGCACCGACGTCGCGCGCACCTCGACCGGCGGCGGCCGCGTCGGCCAGCGTCGCGAGCAGACCTCGCCGCTCAGCACCGACGAGGGCACGACCACGATCGCCGACGGCGTCGTGAGCAAGATCGCCGGCCTCGCCGCCCGTGAGGTCATGGGCGTGCACGACGTCGGCGGCGGCGCCGCCCGCGCGTTCGGCTCGCTCCGCGAGCGCATCCCCGGCGGCTCCACCAACTACAGCCAGGGCGTGAACGTCGAGGTCGGTCAGGAGGAGGCGGCCGTCGACCTCGAGATCGTCGCCGAGTTCGGTGTCGCGATCTCCGACGTCGCCCAGTCCGTGCGTCGCAACGTCATCTCCTCGATCGAGCGGATGACCGGCCTGCGCGTCATCGAGGTCAACGTGAACGTCAACGACGTGCACTTGCCCGAGGACGAGGACCACTCCGGCTCCTCGCGCAGCTCGCAGCGCAGCGGCGGCAACGGCGACGACGACGGCGCCGGCACCGAGCCGCGCGTTCGCTGATCATGACGCTCCCGACGGGCGGTCCGGGACCGGCTGAGGGTGGTGCGACCGGCGAGGACCTCGTCGATCGCGTCGCCGCAGCGGTCCTGGCCGTCCCCGGGGTGGTCGACCTCTCCCCGGGTCTGCTCGGAGAGATCGCCACCTACCTCCCCGGCCGCCGCGTGCCGGGGATCCGGCTGACGGCCGAGCGCGCCGAGGTCCACCTCGTCGTCTCCCCGTCGGCCCGGATCCCGGAGCTGGCCGGTGAGGTGCAGGCCGCGGTCCGCACCCTCGGACTGCCCGCCGTCGACGTCCACGTCGACGACCTGCGCGAGCCGGCGCCGCTCGGGGACACCCCGCCCGAGCCGGACCCGCCCGCCCTCCCTGCCACGCCCGCGACACCCCCTCGCGGCTGAACGAAGGAACACACGATGGATCTCATGCGTACCGGCCTGTTCGCCGGACTTCTGCTGGCTCTCTCCGCCACCGTGGGCGGGTTCGGCGGATTCCTCCTCGCCCTCGTCCTCGGGGCGATCGGCCTGGCCGTCGGAGCCGTGCTCGAGGGTCGTCTCGACCTCGGGGCTCTGACCGGGAACCGTCGTCGTGGCTGACGACGCCCCGGGCGCCGGTCGCGAGCTCGCCGACCCCTCGCACCGCGGCCGGACCACGGTCGCCGACCGAGTGATCGAGAAGATCGCGCGCCAGGCGGCCCGGTCGAGCTCCCCGGTCACCTCCGGTCGCGTCCTCGGCAGCGGGCTGCCGGTCGTGAGCGTGACGACGGCGGGCGAACGCGCCCGCGTCGACGCGCGGATCGCCGCCCCCTGGGGAGCGCCGCCGTCGAGCACCGCGGCCCGCGCCGCCCGTCACATCCGCGAGAGCCTCGAGGCTCTCACCCCCCTGACCGTCGACGTGGTCGAGGTCGCCGTCGCCGAGCTCGTGCTCGCGACGACCCCCGAGAGGAGAGTGCGATGACCAGCGAGACCCCCGACCTGCACGCCTCCACCCCGCGACCCGACGTCTCGCTCGCCGGCCCGACCGGACGCAGCGCGACCGTCACGACGCTCGCCGTCGTCGGCTCGCTCGCCCTCCTCGGGATCGCCGTGCTGCTCGGCCAGCAGGTGCTCGCCTCGCGCGGCGCCCTCGCCGGTGACGGCTGGATCGCCCAGGCGCTGACCTGGGCCGGTGCGCTCCACCCGACGTGGGCCGCGGCGCTCGGGCTCGCCGTCCTCGTCCTCGGCGTCGTGCTGATCGCCGCCGCGCTCGGGGCCGGGCGCGTCCGTGAGGTCGCGTTGCCCGACCGCGACGGACTCGTCGTGGCCGACGGCGACCTCGCGCGGCTGTCCTCGGCCACGGCCAACGCCGTCGGTGGCGTCCTGTCGGCCAGCACCGTCGCCGACCCGCGTCGCCTCACGGTGACGCTGTCCACCACCGGGGCCGACCGCACGCCCGGTGACGTCGAGGGCGCCGTGACCGCGGCCCTGGGCGGCCTGGGCCTGGCGCGCCAGGTGCGGGTGGTGTCCCGGACGCCCGCCGCGGCTCCCTCGAGCCGTCCCGCGCCGTCGACCACCGCCCCGACGACCACCCAGGAGGTCCACCATGCGTAGCCACCACTCCCGTTCCGGCGGGAACCGCGCCGGGCTGCTGCTCCTCGGGCTGCTGCTGGTCGCCGTCGGTGGCGCCGCGGCGCTGCCCTCGCTCTGGTCGGGCAGCCCGTGGACGCTCGACGACGCCTCGGCCGTCGTCACGGGCCTCGCCGACCAGCCGTGGTGGGTCACCGCCGCAGCGGTGCTGCTCGCCGTCGTGCTCGTGGTCCTCGCGCTGAGCTGGCTCCGGGGCAGGCCCCGGGGAGCGCGTGGCGCGCATCGGCCTGGCCGGCTCGACGGCGGACGACCAGCTGTCGCTGGACCCGTCGGCCGCGATCCGCGCGGCGAACACCGTGCTCGGCGACCACCCCGACGTGCGCCGCGCCCGCCTGGAGCTCGTGCACCGCGGCGGTCGCATCGAGGTCCACGGCTCGGTGCTAGCCCGCGCCGACCGTCCGCTGACGCGCACGGCGGACGACGTCCGCGCCACGCTCGCCGACCTCGGGACGGCTCTCGAGGTGCCGAACCTGCCCGCACGCGTCAGGATCACCGTGAGCCGCTGATCCGGTCCACGGTGCGCGCCATCCAGGTCTGCACCACGTACTGCACCACCCCACCACCACGAAGGAGAGAACGATGGGACTCGGAGACAAGCTGGGCAACGCCGGTCAGGACGGCGCGGGTCGCGCCAAGGAGGCCGCCGGCGCGCTGACGGGCAACGACGACCTCAAGCGCGAGGGCAAGGCCGACCAGGCCGCCGCCGCGGCGAAGGACGCCCTCGAGGACGCCAAGGACGCCGTCGCCGGCGCCGTGGACAACCTGAAGGACAAGTTCAGCAAGAAGGACTGAGCCGGCGCGCCGTCAGGCGCCCCGCTCCACCGACGACCGGTCGGCGCCCGTGCGCCGGCCGGTCGTCGGCGTTCGCGAGGCCGTTCGGGCGCGTTCGCGAGGCCTTTCGGGTGCGCGACCTACGCCGTCGTGAGCAGCGGCGCCAGCGCCGGGAGCGCGCGAGGGTCGGTCTGCAGCACCAGGGTCGTCACGCACGTGGACTCCCACCGCGCGACCTGCTCGGCGATGTCCGACGGTGTTCCCACGAGGCACACCTCGCGCACCAGCTCGAGCGGGATCGCCGCGGCGGCCCGCGCCCTGTCGCCCGCCGCGTAGTGCGATGCGACCTCCGCCAGCGCGTCCTCGTACCCGAGGCGGGCCATCGCCTCACGGTGGAAGTTGGTCGAGGAGGACCCCATTCCCCCGGCGTACAGCGCCAGGTGGGGCCGGAGCAGGTCGGCGGCGTCCTCGATGCTGCCGGCGACGGCGAGCGGCACCGTTGCGCAGACCTCGAACGTCGGATCGTGCTCACCCTCGGGGCGCCGGCCCTCCGGACGGGCGGCGAACCCCTCCGCCAGGAGAGCGCGCGCCTCGCCGTCGAGCGCGGGGGAGAGGAAGGCCGGGAGCCAGCCGTCGGCGATCTCGGCCGCGAGCGCCGTGTTGCGCGGACCCTGCGCGGCCAGGTGGATCGGCAGGTCGGCGCGCAGCGGGTGGACGGTCGAGCGCAGCGACTTTCCCTGGCCGGTGGCGCCGGGGACGTCGGCCGGCAGCGGCAGCGGGTAGGCCGGTCCGTCGGCCGCCACGGGACCCTCGCGGCGCAGGACGTCCCGCACGATCGCGACGTACTCGCGCGTGCGGGCGAGCGGTCTGGCGTAGGGCTGGCCGTACCAGCCCTCGACGACCTGGGGTCCCGAGGCGCCGAGCCCGAGGACGAACCGACCGCCCGACAGGTGGTCGAGCGTGAGGGCGGCCATCGCCGTCGCCGTCGGGGTGCGGGCGGACATCTGGGCGATCCCGGTCGCGAGCCGGACCCGCGTCGTCGTCGCCCCCCACCACGCGAGCGGCGTGAGGGCGTCCGAGCCGTACGCCTCCGCCGTCCAGATCGAGTCGAGCCCGGCCTCGTCGGCCCAGGCGACCGCCTCGGCCATCCCGGCGGGGGTCCCGCCGACCAGTACCCGGTGTGCAGTCCGAACTTCATGGCGCTCCTTCGCGTCGTCCCCGACGACCGTACGCCAGGGCGTGCGGAGGTACCTCCGGGTGCGGCCACGAGCACCCCCGGGTGCGATCAGGAGTACCCCTTGGCAGGACTAGAAGTACCCCTTGGCAGGACCAGAAGTACCCCCTGGAGAGACTCAGCCCAGGTGCGGTGCGATCTCCGCGGCGACCAGCTCGAGGTGGTCGAGGTCGGCCAGGTCGAGCACCTGGAGGTAGACGCGGTCGGCGCCCCACTCCTTCAGCTGGGCCAGCCGGTCGAGCGCCTCGGGCACGGTGCCCGCGATGCCGTGCTCGCGCAGCTCCGCGGGCTCGCGCCCGATCGCGGCGGCGCGGCGGGTGAACTCCGCCTCGTCCTTCCCGACGGCGAGCACCAGCGCCGCTGAGTACTTCAGCGAGCCCGGGTCGCGTCCGGCGTCCTCGGCGGCGGCGCGGACGGTGTCGAACCGCGTCGGGATGTCGGCGATCTCCGGGAAGCTGGTGTTGTACTCGGCGGCGAACCGGGCGGCGAGTGCGGGCGTGCGGGACGGGCCGTTCCCGCCGATCACGATCGGGAGCGGCGCCTGCACGGGCTTGGGAAGGGCGGGGGAGTCGACGAGCGTGTAGTGCTCGCCGTCGTAGGAGAAGGTCTCGCCGGCGGGCGTCGTCCAGAGCCCCGTGACGATCTCGAGCTGCTCGGTGAGCAGGCCGAACCGCTTCGCGGGGAACGGGAACCCGTAGGCGGCGTGCTCGCGCTCGAACCAGCCGGCACCGAGGCCGAGCTCGACGCGCCCGCCCGACATCGCGTCGACCTGCGCGACCTGGATCGCGAGCAGACCGGGCAGGCGGAAGGTCGCCGAGGTGACGAGGGTGCCGAGGCGGATCGTGGAGGTCTCGCGGGCGATCCCGCCCAGCGTGACCCAGGAGTCCGTCGGCCCGGGCAGTCCGTCGCCACCCATCGCCAGGAAGTGGTCGGAGCGGAAGAACGCGTCGTAGCCGAGGCGCTCCGCGGCCTGGGCCACACGGAGCTGGTCGTCGTAGGAGGCGCCCTGCTGGGGCTCGATGAAGATGCGAAGGTCCATGCCTCCAGTCTCACACCGGGGCGCGGGTGGCGGTTCGGCCGCACCCTCGGTGTCTCACCCGGCCGACCGATCTCGCCACACCGCAACGGGCGTTGCAAGCCCTAGCCTGGGGCGACGCGCCGCTCGCCCTGGGGTGGCCGGAAGCTGGAGGAGGAATCGTGTCCCAGCCCCGACCGACCACCCCACCCATGCCGTCCAGGCCTCCCAGCCCGCCGGGACGGTCCAGCCGCCGCAGCGTCCCGCGCAGCACGCGGGACGCACGCTTCGCGCCGTCGTCCTGCTCGCCGAGGTGCCCGCGTCGATCGGCCCGATCCTCGACCAGCTCATGCCCGACGCGTCCTCAGCCCTGGGTGGGCTGCCGCTGAGCCAGCTGAGCATGGACGTCAACGGCGTGCCGATGACGTTCCAGGTGGTGGCAGGGCCGCTCGCGGCGCGCGAGCTCGAGTACGCCGTCAGCCAGTCCCTGCTCCGCGACCGGGTGCGCGCCGCCGTCCAGGCGCACCGCGGCTACCTCGTGCTCTCCGCCGACGACGTCACGGACGTGTTCCGCGCCAGCGCGCTCCTCTCGGACGTGACAGCCACCTACGCGGCCTCCGACGCGGGACTGGCGGTCTGGCTCCCCGAGATGGACCTCGCCACGACGGACGTCATCTACGCCGGTGAGGCGTCGCAGCGACCGGCGCTGACGTGGTTCAACACGATGGCCGCCGCGGTGGACCAGGCGACGTCGATCGCCCACACGATCGGGCTCGCGCACCTCGGCGGCCAGGAGGTCCAGCTCCGTTCAGGGGCGCTGGGCCCCGCTGACGCCTACCGGGAGCTGCGCTCCTCCGTCGCCACGGTGCTCGAGTCGGGCACGTTCCCGACCCCGGGGTCCACGCTGACCGTCGCCGGCGTGCCGCACATGCTCACCGCCGGGGAGAGCGAGATCGGGATGGGGCGGGTCCTGGACGCCGTGCCGCCGGCGCGAGCGAAGGCGGCGACGCCCGCACCGGAGCAGGAGGCACCGAGGAGGAAGGGCTGGTTCGGGCGACGCTGACGGGTGCGAGCCGGCGGAGGCGGAGGAGCCGACGGAGCGGGGCGCGGAAGAACCCGCGGGCTGCCTGGTGGCTGCCGCACTGGACGAGTGTGCGGCTCCCGCGGGCTCCGGTGATCGCCGTGGTTTCGCGCCGTGCGCGAACGGCGAACCGTCCCACGCCCGACTAGCGGGCGATCACCTCACGAGTCCGTGAAAACGTCATGTCTCGGACCACCTCCTTTCGCGTGTGCCACGACGCTACGCCCGCCCCCGCCCGTCTGCCACGGATTTTTCGCGAGCGCGTGACAGGATCGCCGAGGCAGAGCACCCGGCGACCGGAAGCAGGAGCACGACCCGCATGATCTCGCGGAGAACCGGACGCGCCCTGGCGCTCGGCGCGGCCACGGCGCTGCTCGCCCTGACGGCGTGCACGGACCCGGGGGACCGCCCCGCGGTCGTGCTCCTCGAGGCCGTCGAGCCCCCTCCGCTCGTCGACGCCGCGTCCGTCGGGCTGGTCGAGGTCTCCTCCGGTGTCCAGGCCCCCGCGGCGGGAACCGAGGCGGCGGGGACCAGCGTGGCGACGTCGGCGCTCGCGTTCTTCCCTGAGCTCGCGGACCGCGCGGCCCGGTTGCTCGCCGGGCTGGGGTCGGTGGACGAGGGGCGGCTCGACGTCGTGGCCGCCCACCGTCAGATCCTCGGCATCGAGGTGCGGCCGCAGACGGCCGACGGCGACGGCGGCGGTGACGTCCTGTACGGCGACGTCACCTCGGGAGCGACGTGGGCTGCGCGCGACCTGCTGGCGGAGACCAGCGCGGCCGACCTCGAGGAGGCGGTGCGCGCGGCGATGGCTGACGACGGCGATCTCGACGGCGACGGCGGCGCCCCCGACACCGTCGAGGTGCCCGACGACCTCCTGCGGGACCTGCGGTTCACGCCCGAGGGCGACCTGGTCGTCGTCGCGCCCCGGGGCGATCGTGCCTGGGCCGTGACGCGGCCAGCCGACGTCGCGCTCACCGAGGCGGGCCGGCTCGTGCGCGGTGCGGCGCGGCAGGGTGGCGCGTTCGTCGGGTCCGTGACGTCCGACCCCCTGCCGGTGACGCCCGCCACGGTCCCGCTGCCGCCGCTACCCCTCCCGCCCGACCCCCCGCCGCCCGGTGGACCGCCGCCCGTGGACTGCGCCGTGCTGGCGTGCGTCGCGATCACCTTCGACGACGGACCGGGCTCCGAGACGCCCCGACTGCTCCAGATCCTGGCTGATCACCAGGCCCGGGCGACCTTCTACCTCGTGGGCTCGCGGGTCGGGAAGAACGCCGCCACGGCGAAGGCGATCGTCGACGCCGGTCACGCGCTGGGCAACCACACGTGGAACCACCCCGACCTCACCACGGTCGATCCCGCGACGCGCGCGAGCGAGATCGCCCGGACGTCGCAGGCGATCCTCGAGGCCACCGGTCGGGTACCGACGACGATGCGGCCGCCGTACGGGGCGATCGACGACGCCGTGCGCGCCGATCTCGTGGCGGACGGCCTGCCCGCGATCCTCTGGGACGTGGACTCGCTGGACTGGCGATCCAAGGACGCGGTCAGGACGACCGAGGAGGTGATGGCGCACGTGAGGCCGGGGTCGATCGTGCTCCTGCACGACATCCACGCCTCCACCGTGGACGCGGTCCCCGCGATCCTCGACCAGCTCGCCGCCCAGGGTTACACCTTCGTGACCGTCGACCAGCTGCTCGGTCCGATGCAGCCCGGGCAGACGTACTACGCCCGGCGCTGAGAGATCCTGGTCGGCGCCGCCGCCCGGCGCGCGTGGCAGGGTGGAGAGATGACCACGCCCTCTCCCGCCAGCTCCGTCAGCCCCCGCTCCTCCGGCACCGTCGCGTTCGTCGGGGGCCACGTCGTCCCCGTCTCGGCGCCGCCGATCCCGGGCGGGACGGTGGTCGTGACCGACGGGGTGATCACCGCGGTCGGGGGTTCCGACGTCGTCGTCCCCGAGGGGGCGCGTCGCGTGGACGCGACCGGGTCGTGGGTGCTGCCCGGGTTCGTCGAGGCCCACGGGCACCTCGGCGTGCACGAGGACGGCGAGGGCTGGTCCGGCAACGACACCAACGAGATGACCGACGCCAACGGCGCGCGGTTCCGCGCCCTGGACGGCATCGACATCGAGGAGCTCGGGTTCCGCGACGCGCTGCGCGGCGGCGTCACGACGGCGGTCGTCAAGCCCGGTTCCGGCAACCCGATCGGCGGGCGCACCGTCGCGCTCAAGACGTGGGGCGGCCGCACGGTCGACGAGCAGATCGTCTCCGACGCCGTCTCCGTGAAGTCCGCGCTCGGCGAGAACCCGAAGCGCGTCTACGGCGACCGCAAGCAGACGCCGGCGACCCGGCTCGGCGTCGCCGCCGTGCTGCGCGAGGCGTTCGTCGCGGCCGACAACTACCGCACGAAGCGGGCAGCGGCGGCGGAGGAGGGCAAGCCGTTCGACCGCAACCTCACGCACGAGACGCTCGCGGCCGTGCTCGACGGCGAGCTCGCGTGGGACCAGCACTGCCACCGCCACGACGACATCGCCACGGCGATCCGGCTGTCGGAGGAGTTCGGCTACCGCCTCGTGGTCAACCACGGCACGGAGGCGCACAAGATCGCCGACGTGCTCGCCGAGAAGGAGATCCCCGTGATCTTCGGCCCGATGCTCACCTCGCGCTCGAAGGTCGAGCTGCGGGACCGGGCCATCCGCAACCTGGCCCTGGTCGCCGCCGCGGGAGTGCGGGTGGCGATCACGACCGACCACCCCGTCGTGCCGATCGAACAGCTCGTGCTGCAGGCGCAGCTCGCGGTCCGCGACGGGCTGCCGGCGGCGACGGCGCTCGAGGCGCTCACCACCAACCCGGCCGCGATCCTCGGGCTGGACGACCGGGTCGGTGCGCTCGAGGCGGGGCGTGACGGCGACGTCGTGCTCTGGTCGGGCGATCCCCTCGAGCTGGCCTCGCGCGTGCGTCAGGTGTTCATCGGCGGTCGCGAGGTGCTGCGGCCGGGTGCGGTGGGCGACGGCGATCCCGCGGCCCCGGAGGTCGTCGAGCGCTGGGAGCGGTTCGAGCGGACGTCGTGGTCGCCGCAGCGCGGTGAGGACCGCTCGTGACCTACACGGTGATGACGGTCTGCACGGGGAACATCTGCCGCTCGCCCATGGCCGAGGTGGTCCTCCGGCAGGCGTTCGCGCACGCCGGTCTGGACGACGTCGAGGTGCGTTCGACCGCCGTGACCGCCTACGAGGTCGGCAACCCGATCGACACCCGCGCCCGTCGGGTGCTGGCCGCGGCCGGCTTCACCGTGCCCGACCGCGGGGCGGTGCAGGTGGAGGCCGAGGACGTCGCCGGCACCGACCTGGCGCTGGCCATGACGGCGGAGCACGCCCGGGCCCTGCGACGCCTGGGCTTCCCGGCCGAGAAGGTCGTGCTGTTCCGGGCGTTCGAGAGTCCCGAGGTCGGCGGAGCGTTGCACGAGGTGCGCGCGGAGGACACTCCCGACCCCTGGTACGGCGGCGAGGAGGACTTCGTCGAGACGCTCGCGACGATCGAGGCGTGCGTGCCCGGGATCCTCGCCCACGTCACGCGCGAACGGCAGCGCGAGGCCTGACGACGTGCGGCGTCAGCCGTCGGTGCTGGTCGCGCCCGTGACGGGTGGGAGCGAGGACCACGGGAACATGATCCAGCGGTCCGTGTCGCGCCAGACGTAGGTCGGCTGCACGATCGAGGTCGGCTTGGCGTAGATGACGGCGCTGCGGACGTCGGCCCCGTGCGAGCGCATGAGGTCCAGCACGAGCAGGAGCGTGCGGCCGGAGTCCGCGACGTCGTCGACCACGAGCACGCGCAGACCGGACAGCTCGGAGGTGTCGAGCGCCGGCGGCAGCACGATCGGGTCGGGCAGGGTCTCGCCGACGCCGCGGTAGAACTCGACGTTCAGGGTGCCCATCGCCTTCGTCTCGAGGGCGTAGGCGATCGCGCCGGCCGGCACGAGGCCGCCGCGGGCGATCGCGACGACGACCTCCGGCTGCCACGCGGAGGAGACGATGGTGCGCGCGAGGTCGCGCATCGCGTGACCGAACTCTCCCCAGGTCAGGACCTCGCGGTCGGGGTGGTCCTCGGACACGGGGAACCGCTCGACGTCGCTCATGGGTCTCGAGGCTACCGGGCGGGCCTCACCCCCTCGCGAGCCGGGTCGGGCACGTGGCGAGGTGGTCGTCGACGATCCCGACCGCCTGCATCGCCGCGTAGGCGGTGGTCGGACCGATGAAGCGGAACCCGAGCTTCTTGAGGTCCTTGGCCAGGGCGGCCGAGTCCGGGGTCGTCCCCGGCACGTCGGCGAACGAGGACGGCACGCGCACCTGCGCGGGGCGGTAGCGCTCCAGCACGTCGCGCAGCCGCTCGCCCCGCTCGTGCATCGCGAGGAGGGCGCGCGCGTCGGCGATCGTGGCGTCGATCTTCGCGCGGTTGCGAACGATGCCGGCGTCGCCCATCAGCCGCTCGACGTCCGCCTCGTCGTAGGCCGCGACGACCACGGGGTCGAAGTCCGCGAACGCCGCCCGGAACGCCTCGCGCTTGCGCAGGATCGTGATCCAGGACAGCCCGGACTGGAACGCCTCGAGCGCGAGCCGCTCGAAGAGCTCGCGCTCGTCGGGGCTGTCGGTGACCGCGACCCCCCACTCGGTGTCGTGGTAGGCCTCGTAGAGCGGGTCGCCGTCGCCGAAGCACCGGCCGCCGGCCGTCGGGGCTGGATCGGTGCCGTCGGGGTCGCCCGTGCCGGAGCCGCTGCTGGTCGTCTCGGTGGTCATGGCGGCGAGGCTACCCGCGGGTTCCGACAGCGCTCGTGACCCGGGTCCGGCCGGGGAAGGAGAGCCCGCGCCAGGTGCCTGGGGACAGCCGACGGCCAGGGCTACGCTCGCCGGGTGCCCTTCCTCACCCCCCTCGCGCCCCTGACCCTCACCGGCGAGCTCGTCGAGCTGCGCCCGCTCGACCCCGCCGATCACGACGGCCTCGTCGCCGCCGTCGAGGACGGTGAGATCTGGCGCCTGGAGTACACCCGGGTGCCGGCGCCGCAGGAGATGGCCGCGGAGATCGACCGCAGACTCGCCCTCGCGGACGCCGGGCTGATGCTGCCGTTCACCACGGTGCGGCGCGGCCGCGACGGCGCGGAGGACACCGTGATCGGGATGACCACGCTGTGCAACGTCGAGGAGGCCCACCGCCGGGTCGAGATCGGCTACACCTGGAACGCGCGGTCGGCGCAGCGGTCGGGCACCAACACCGAGAGCAAGCTGCTCCTGTTCCACCACGCCTTCGACGTGCTGGGCGCCGTCGTGGTGCAGTTCCACACCGACGCGCGCAACCTCCCGTCGCAGAAGGCGATCGAGCGGCTCGGCGCCCGGCGCGACGGGGTGCTCCGCAGCGACACCACCATGCCGGACGGGTACGTCCGCGACACGGTCGTCTACTCCGTGATCGCCGCCGAGTGGCCGGCCGTGAGGGCCGGCCTGGAGGCGCGGCTCGAGGCGGGGGCGATCGCGGCGGCACGCCCGGCGGTGACCTCCGCGAGCCCCACGACGACGGCGGACCCGGCGTGACCCGCGTCCGCCGCACCGCCCCGGCCGGCTCCCCCCGGATCGACCCGCTCGTCCTGCAGGACATCGCCGACATCGACCTCGCGACGCTGCTCGCCGAGGACTCGCACGAGGGCGTCAGGCTCGTACCGGGTGCCGACGGGCGCGCGGACGAGCTGGACGCCGTCGCGGACGAGCTCGACCTCGCCGGGCTCGACCTGCGCGAGACCGAGCTCGGCCCCCTGCGCACGGCGCGGCTCGACCTCCGCGCCGCCAGGCTCCGCGAGGTTCGTCTGCAGGGGGTCGACGCCCCCGTGGTGAACGCGACACGCGGTTCGTGGATCGACGTCGAGGTCGTGGGCGGACGGCTCGGTTCGGTGGAGGCGTACGAGAGCGAGTGGCGCAGCCTGGTGGTCAGCGGGGTGCGGCTGAGCTACCTGAACCTGCGCGGGGCGCGGCTGACGGATGTCCGGTTCGTCGACTGCGTCGTCGACGAGCTGGACCTCGGCCAGGCGAGGCTGGAGCGCGTCGCGTTCGAGGGCTGCCGCGTCACGCGTCTCGACGTCGGGCGCGCCGAGCTCTCCCAGGTCGACCTGCGCGGGGCGGACCTCAGCGAGATCGTCGGCATCTCCCACCTGCGGGGAGCCGTGATCGACCACGGTCAGCTCATGGCGCTGGCCCCGGCGATCGCGGCCGGTCTGGGTATCGCGGTCCGCGACGGCGACTGAGCCCGCGCGCCGGCGAGCCCTCCCGCAGCGCCTACATCTCGCGCGACGACAGCACGCAGAACTCGTTGCCGTCGATGTCGGCGAGGACGGTCCAGGTGACGTCGTCGCCCTGGCCGACGTCCACCCGCGTCGCGCCCAGCTCCTCCAGGCGCGCGATCTCGGCGTCCCGGTCGTCGCCGGTGTGGGGCGCGAAGTCGAGGTGCAGCCGGTCCTTGGACGTCTTCTCGTGCTCGACGAGCACGAACACCAGGCCGGGCGGCACCCGGTGGAACGGAAGCTGCTCGGAGAGCTCACGGGCCCACGGCGGCACGAGGACCACCTCGTCCCGGGCGGCGTAGACCTCGTCCCAGCCGAGCGCCTCCCGCCACCAGGCGGCGAGCTCGCGGGGTCGGGTCGACTCGATCACGGTCGAGTACCAGCGCAGTGCCATGGGTCACTCCCTCGGGGTCGGATCCGCAGGACTCCGCCACGTCGGCGTGGCCCTGGCCACGGACGATACGACAGCCGTCCGACATCCCACCGGGCGGCGAGGCACAATGGGAGGCGTGCCATCGAGCCTGAGAGTGGGAATCGTGTGCCTGCACACCGATCCCTACGCCCCTCCGGGCAGCGGTGACGTGGGCGGGATGAACGTCGTCGTCCGCCACACCTGTGACGCGCTCGCGCGCGCCGGGCACCGGGTCGAGGTCATCACGCGATGGAGCGATCCCGCCACGGCCGGGCGCGAGGAGATCGACGGCGTCGTCGTCCACCGCCTCGCCGTCGGCCCCCCGCGCACCGTGCTGAAGGGCGAGAACGAGGCCTTCATGGACGACTTCGGGCGGGAGCTCGCGCTCCTGGGACCGATGGACCTGCTCCACTCCCACCACTGGTTCTCGGGCATCGCCGCGTTGCCCGTCGCCCGGTCCTGGGGCGTGCCGCACCTGCAGTCCTTCCACAGCATCGCCGCGCCGGAGAGCACCGACCTGTCGGCCGGGGAGCGGCCCGAGTCGCCCGGCCGACTCCAGGGCGAGGCTTTCCTCGCGCAGCAGAGCGACGGCGTGCTCGCCGTCTCCCGCGCCGAGGCCATGACCGCGCTGGAGCGCCTGGGTGCGCCGCCCGAGCGGCTGACGGTCGTCTACCCGGGTGTCGACTCGGCGCTCTTCCACCCGGCGCCCGAGACCCCGGGGAAGCGGAGCAGCGTGCTGGTCGCGGCCCGGCTCGAGCCGCTCAAGGGTGTCGACCTCGCGATCCGCGCGCTCGCGCTGCTGCCGGTCGAGCGGCGACCGCTGCTGCGCATCGCCGGCGGGGCGACGGCGGACGCCTCGTTCGGCCCCGAGCTCCTCGAGCTGGCGGCCGGGCTCGGGCTGCGCGACGACGTCGAGCTCCTCGGACCGCAGTCGCGCACGGGCCTCGCCGACCTGATGCGCAGCTCGACGATGGTGATGGTGCCGTCGCACTCGGAGACCTACGGGCTGGTGGCCCTGGAGGCTGCCGCGAGCGGCGTCCCGGTGATCGCGAGCGCGACTGGGGGTCTCGTCGAGGCGGTGCGCGACGGTACGACGGGTCTCCTCGTGCAGGGGCGACGGCCGCAGGACTGGGCGGCCGCCGTCGACCGCCTGCTCGCCGAGCCCGAGCTCCGCGAGCGACTCGGCCGCCAGGGCCGCGAGCACGCCGTCGCACGCACCTGGGACTCGGTCGGCGCCGTCGTGGCCCGCGCGTACCGCGGCGTGGTGGTCGGCGCCGGCGTGTCGGCCGTCGGCCGGGCCTAGCCCAGGTCCGTCCCGCCGTCGCTGCCCTGGTCGACCAGCTTGACCAGGAGCTGGACCAGCATCGCGCGCTCCGCGGGGGTCAGCCCGCTCGACCACGCGGCCTCGCCCCTGTTGGCCACCTCGAGGTCGTGCA
Organism: Serinibacter arcticus; assembly: GCF_003121705.1. Classification (NCBI taxonomy): domain Bacteria; kingdom Bacillati; phylum Actinomycetota; class Actinomycetes; order Micrococcales; family Beutenbergiaceae; genus Serinibacter; species Serinibacter arcticus. The sequence continues at coordinate 2,779,864 of NZ_PYHR01000002.1, forward strand.
GGAACACCTCGTGCCCGGCGTCCGTCAGCGACAGCAGGACGATGCGGCGGTCGCGGTTCGATCCCCGCCGCAGGACGAGTCCGTCGGCCACGAGAGTCTCGACGAGCGTGGACGCGGCCGCCTTCGAGAACCCCCCGTGCCGCACGAGGTCGCCCTGCTCGATCTCTCCGCGCACGTGCATGAGCAGGAGGGCGTTGAGGGTCCGGGGAGGGGAGGCGTCGGCGTGACGGAGACGCCGCTGGAGATCGCTCGCGAGCGCGCCGCTCGCGCCGCGCAGGGTGAAGGCGAGACGCATGGCGTCCGTGTCGACGGTCGACTCCCGGCCGAAGGACTCGACCGCCTCGTCGATGAGCCGCCACATCAGCAGCGGTGAGCCGTCGTTCTCGCGTTCGGGTGTGCTGATCGCCATGTTGCCCCCCGGCCCCGCCCTCCCGGGATGTCACGAATTCAACGAGACCGGGAGGTGGTTCTAATTTCAACAAGTAGTACGTCCGCCTGCTCGGCGATGCCGAGGGTCACGATAACCGACGCTCTACGTTCGTGGGGGATCGATCCCGCACGGCGGGGTCCGTCGATCGACGGACGGCGCGATGCGAGCAACGGGGCGGCTGCGGACTGTTCGACGTCGGCGTTCGGATGCGTTCGGGAATGCGGCGCGAATGACCTTCGACGAGGCAGGGTAAAGGCGCGGTGCAGGTGTGGATGCCGGCGTTCTGGAAACAGGGGGGTGATTTCCAGGGGCCGCGTTCCTACCGCGTGGATGTCGGCGGTGCCGGCGTCCACGCGGTGACGCCCTGGTGCCCGCGGGATCCCCACGACGGGCAGAATCGCCGACGTGACCTCTCCCGTCCGCCTCGCCACCACGCTCGTCGGTCTCGTTCCTGCTTTCGGTTCGGAGGCCTTCCTCGCGCCGTGGCCGGATGCCGACACCTGGCACCACGAGGGCCTGACCCGGCGAGCCGCCGGTGCGGTCGGGTGGTCCGAGGCCGCCGCGTCCGAGATCGCCTTCCACGCCACCTACGTCGACCACTACCTCCTCAACCCGCTGTGGCTCTGGGGCGGTGGTCCGGACCGCGTGCGGGCCGCACGGGAGATCCGGTCCGATCTCGCGACGCTCCACTTCGACGACCTGGCCACACCGCAGGACGTGGCCGCCACGTGGCGGCGCTACCTGGGCGGCACGGTGTGCGCGCTGCTGTGGGCCGCTGGGCTCGATGACGACGTCGCGGTGCCGGCGGCCCGTCAGGCGGTGGGGCTCAGCCTCCACGCCGTGCAGGACTTCGCCTCGCACTCGACCTGGATCGACCGCGCGGAGCGGCGGGGTCTCACCTGGCACGAGTGGACGGCGCGCGGGGGCGACGTCTCCGACGTCGTCACCGGAGCGGTGGACGGCGACGGCGAGCCGCACCACGGCGGTCTCGGCCGGCGGCGGGCGGGGTGGCACCCCGTCGCGATCCCGCTGCGCGGACGGTTCGCGACGCCGTCGCGGCTGACGGCGGCGCAGCCGGGGATCAACCTGGACACCCGCTGGCAGGCACCGTTCGGCGTCGCGGCGCGCGGGGATGCGCTCGAGGGTGGGCTGACGGGGGAGGGGGCCCACGCCGTGGCGATGACGCAGGCGCTGCGGGCCTCGACGGCGTGGCTCGCCTCGCTCGAGGCGACGCTGGTCGCCGTCGGGCTCGGGGAGCTGTGGCGGCGGGTCGCCGACGTCCGCGGGGCGGAGGTGCCGCCGTCGACCCGGGAGCTGCGCCGCACGGGGGCCCGAGCCTTCGAGGATCCGGGACTGCGGGCGCACCAGCTGATGGCGGCCGGCGCGGAGGGGCGCTGGTGGCTCCGGCTCGACGGCGCGGGGCCGGGTGTCCGGCGTGGCCGGCACGGTCGAGGCGTCGGCGGACGACGCTCGCGGGTGCTCGGTCCGTTCGTCGACGTCCCGCGGGCGATCGGGGGGCCGAGGTCGGCGTGGGGGTCGGAGCCCGGGGTCGACCCCGCGTCCGTCGCGGTCGCCGCGTTCCGGTACGGGGCGGACGACGCCGAGGTGCGGCGCTACGCCGTCGTGCCCGGACGGGGAGCGGGGGACCGCGCGGTGCTCGGCCTGCTGGAGACCGGTCGCGTCCGCGCGGACCTCCTCACCCCGCCGGTCTGAGGCTCAGGCGGTGGGGTCGGCGACGGTGACGACGACCTTGCCGCGGACGTGGCCCGTCTCGACGGCGCGGTGCGCGTCCGCCGCCCGCTCCAGCGGGAAGGTCTCGGCGATCTCGAGTCGCACGACGCCGTCGGCCACCAGCTGCGCGAGCTCGCCCAGCTGCTCGGAGCTGGGGCGCACCCAGACGTAGTGGCCGCCGAGCTCGGTGCGGGCGCGGGCGTCGGTGATCGAGGTGATCGTGCCGCCGCGGGCGAGCAGCGCGGGCGCCGTCTCGATCGCGTCGCCGCCGACGTAGTCGAGGATGACGTCGAAGCCGTCGGGGGCGGCGTCCTTCGCCTCGGCGACGAGGGTCTCGCCGTAGCTGATCGGCGTCGCGCCGAGGGACCGGAGGAAGTCGTGGTTGCGGGGCGAGGCTGTGCCGACGACGCGTGCGCCGGCGTGGACCGCGAGCTGGACGGCGATCGAGCCGACACCGCCCGCGGCGGCGTGGACCAGGACCGTCTGTCCTTCGCGGACGCCGGAGCGGCGCACCGTCTGGAGGGCGGTGAGGCCCGCGAGCGGGAGGGCTGCGGCCTGCTCGAACGACAGGGCCGCGGGCTTGCGGGTGGCCGTGCGGACCGGGACCGCGATGTACTCGGCGAGCGATCCGCCGTCGAGCGAGTCCTTGCGCGCGTACGCGAGGATCTCGTCGCCCTCCGCGAACTCGGGAGTGTCCAGGCCCGGCTTCACGACGACGCCGGCGACGTCCCAGCCCGGGACGACGGGGAAGGTCGCGTCGATGAGGCCCTGCAGGTAGCCCTCGCGGATCTTGTGGTCGACGGGGTTCACGCCGGCGGCGACCACCTTGACGAGCATCGTGTCCGGGCCGATGTGGGGCTCGGGGAGGTCGGTGAGGGTGAGGACGTCGGCGGAGCCGAACTCGGAGTACGTGATTGCCTTCATGGTGAGGGCCAACGTGTCCGGGAGGGGAGCCATTCCCCGTTGTAGCGTGGCGAGATGCCCGATCTTCCTGATGCAGCTGCCGGTGCCGACCCCGTGGGTGCTGCGACACCGGTGGATCCCGCCGACGATCGTCCGCGCCGGCGGGAGGCCGCCGTCGCCGGCGGGCTCGCCGTCGTGGTCTCCGTGGTGATCGGGCTCGTGGTGATGTTCGGCTTCCGCGGTGAGAACGCGCTCGACCGCGGGTGGGCGGACCTGATGGCGTCGATGCGTGACGCCGCGCCGTGGTTCATGGCCGTGGCGCGGGGGCTGGACCAGTTCGGTGGGCACCTGCTCGGGATCGTCGTGGTGCCGCTGGTGGTCGCTCTCGTGCTGCTGCTCGCGGGTCGACGATGGGGAGCGCTGTACTTCCTCGTCTCGACGGTCGCGGGCGCTGCACTGGTGCAGCTGCTGAAGTTCCTCTACGCCCGCGAGCGGCCGCAGGACATGCTCGTGACCAGCGACGCCGGCTCCTTCCCGTCGGGACACGTCGCGAACGCGTGCGTCATGGCGCTCGTGCTCGCGATCCTCGTCGGGCGGGCGTGGTTCTGGGTCGTCGCGGTGCTGTACGCGCTCGCGATGCTCGTGTCTCGCACGTACCTCAGCGTCCACTGGCTCACGGACACGCTCGGCGGGCTCGCCGTCGCCGTCGGGGTCGTGCTGTTGATCGGCGCGGCGATGTGGAAGCCGTTGAGTCGCGAGTGGGAGGGTCGGCAGTCCCGCGCGGTCAGTGCAGCATGAGGGCGTCGCCCGGCTGGGCCGGCGGCCACTCGCCACGTGCGACGAGGTTGTAGCCCAGCACCAGAGCGATCTCGCGGTTGGCGTTGCCGGCGATGTCGTAGACCCAGTTCATCGGCTGGTTCCCGACGGCGTGGGTCTCGTCCAGGACGGCGAACGCCGTCGCCCCGTCGGGGTAGGTGAGGTTGGCCCACTCCCAGCCCAGGTTGCGGACGAACACGTCACCGACGACGACGCCCAGCGTGATCAGGTCCTGCCTGTCGAGCTCGTCCCCGCCACGGCGATGGAGGTGGAGCACGTCCTCGACGGCGCGCAGCACCTCCTCGGGATCGGCCTCGGGGATCAGGCCGAGGCGCGCGTAGCCGTCCGGCGCGACGGACAGGATCTCGCCGACGACGTCGTCGGTGAGCGGGCTGATGTGGGGCATCGGGGGTCCGTTCGTCGGTGAGGTTCGAGTTTGTCAGAGGGGTCTGACAGGGCGGGCTGGGGGGGTGTTCGGGTAGGGCAGGGAGGTGCGGATGTCGTGGGTCTCGTGCTGACTTACCCCGGCCCGGCCCGGCCCGGCCCGGCCCGGCCCGCTGGCTCGCCGTCTCACACCGCGTTGCCATTGCGAGCTCCCCGTCGGTGTCGTCGTGGTGTGCCGATGAGGCGGGTGTCGCCTGCTGGGGGTCGGTGGTAGGTGTGGCCGGTGGGGGTGGTCCAGATGGTGGAGCCGTCGGGGGTGATGCGGTAGCTGTGGCCGTGGTGGGTCTTGAGTCGGTGGTGGTGGCGGCAGAGGGGGCGGAGGTTGGGGGCGTCTGTAGGACCAGACGGCCATTCGACGGCGTGGTCGTTGTCGCAGGCGGTTGAGGCGACGGTGCAGGCGGGGGCGATGCAGGTGGGGTGGAGCGCGCGGACGAGGCGGTCGAGCTCGGCGCCGGGGCGGTAGTTGGGTGTGGCGAGGTGGGGTGCGGGGTTGAAGGAGGGCGGCCAGTAGCGCGTGGTGTCCTCGCCCGGGGCCGCTGTTGACGGCGGGTAGCTGTTGGCGTCCCCGGGACCGATGGCACTGATGGGTTCGGTGGTGCTGGCGTCAGTGCTGCGGGCCTGAGAGTCGGCGTCCGCCTGGCTGGTTCGATCCCGTTGAGCCTGACGTTCGCGGTCTGCTTGTTGGGTGATGTCGGCGAGGGCGGTGGTGATGGTGAGCCAGCGGGGCGGGTGGGCGGCGAGGAGTCGGGCGGTGGTCGGGTCCAGGGGGGCGAAGCCGAGGAGTTCGGGGACGTCGATGCCGGTGCGGCAGGTTTCGGGGGCTTCGTAGGTTTCGAACCGCCACTGCGACTCGTTCGTGGTGAGGGCGAGGTCGTCCTGCCAGGGGTGGACGGGGTCGATGTGGTCGGGATCGGGCTCGGTGAGGTGCTCGGGGGCCAGGGCGAGCGTCAGCCGGGAGGTAGTACCGGAGAACGGCACGAATGGCCGGAACTGTTCGGTGGGGTCGGCCAGGCCGTTGCCGGGGTCAAGGTCTTGGGTGCTGTCGGGCTGGGTGGGCGCGTTGGCGCTCTCGGCGTCCTGGTGCAGGAGGGCGTCGGCGATCGAGGCTGGACCCTGACTGCCGGTAGCGGTGCCGGTGCTGGTGCTGGTGGGTGGGTGTCCGAGGCGTTGTCTGGTGCGGGCGCTGACGGCCTCGATTGCGGCGTCGAGGGTGCGGCGGACCTGGCCGAGTGGGCTGGGGTCGTTCTCGGCTGCATGGTGCTCGCGCTTGGCCAGCTCGATGAGGTCGTCGAAGGACGCCACGGGGCCCGTGCCCGACCCTGATCGGATCGTGGCGTCGCCAACGCCAACGCCAACGCCAACGCCAACGCTCGCGGTGCCGCTGCCGGTCCTCGAACCGATGCCCGCACCGGTGCCGGTGCCGGTGCTGGTGGCTGTGGTGTCGTCGTTGGTGAGGAGGGTGTGGCATCCGGGGACGGATGTGAGGGTGCCGTTGTTGAGGGCGGTGGTGGCCAGGGTGGTGAGGGCGTCGGCGCGGAGCTGGTCCAGGGTGCGGGGGTCGCCGGTGGCGCGGGCTGCTTTGGCTGCTGCTTCGGTGGCGGTGTAGATGGCGGCGATGTCCAGGGCGGGGGCGATGACGCGCAGGCAGGCTTGGCCGTCGGGCAGCAGTCGGGGGTGCTCGACCCGTCGGCGGGTGGCGGCCTGGAGGGCGCGGTGGTGGGCGGTGGTGGGGTCGGTCTGGATCAGGGCGGCCTGGATCCGCTTCTTCAGGGCGTGGTGGGGAAGTCCCGGTGCTGCGGGGAGGACCTGGTCGGTGACGGCGAAGCAGACGGCTGGTTCCTGGGTGGCGAGCAGGTCGGTGAAGATCGCGGCCTTGCCGGCGTCGATGTGTCCGGCGGCCAGGGCGGTCCCGACGGGGTGGAGGGTGCTCTCCAGCAGGTGTCCTTCCCCGACCAGTCGGGCGGCTCGTTGCCGGCTGAGGCCGAGTCGCATGGCGAGCTCGTCGGCGGCGGGGCCACCTCGCTCGACCCGTGCGGGGGCGCCGGGGACGTCAGCGGCGAGTCGGTTGGCGTCCAGGATGCCGTGGCGGGTGTGGAGCCGGGTGGCGGTGGCGCGGAGTCCGGCTTCGGCCCAGCCGGCGACAGCGGCGAACGCGGCTGCTGTTTCCAGGAGTTCACCGGGGTCCAGGGTCATGAGGTGGGTGAAGTCCGACAGCTGCAGCAGACGCTCGAGCAGCTCTGTCGGGGGCCTCCGTCGTCGGGCTGGGTGAGTCCGAGGCGGTCACGGATGGTGTCGGGGTCCTCGGTGGGCGTGAATCCGAGACCCCACACGGTGGTGGGGGTTGCTCCGGATCCGTTCTCGAACATGCGTACAGTTTACGCTGTCTGGGTGCGATGGGAAGGGGTTTGGCGCGATCTGTGGATACAGGTTTCGGCGGTGGGTAACCCTGTGGATCTCGGCGGCAGCGACTCGTGCCCTCGGTCCGACTCGCGGGACAGCTTCTGGGTGCACGTAGGGGGATCGGTAGCGCGTAGTTGTTGAACGAGGGGCGCCGGAGCCTCTCGCGAGCGGTGCGCCAACCTCTCGCCGGCAGTGCAGAAGCCCCTCGCGGGTGGTGCGGAAGCCCCTCGCGGGTGGTGCGGAAACCCCTCGCCGGTGGTGCAGAAGCCCCTCGCCGGTGGTGCAGAAACCCCTCGCCGATAGTGCGTAAACCCCTCGCCGGTGGTGCGGGGCTCCGTCGGGGTAGCTGACGCGTCGTTGACAACGTAGTCAGTCGGGCCTACTGTCGTGCCATCGCGGATCCTGACTACGCAGTCAGGGCCGATGGAAACCGTCGAAGGAGACGTCTTGAGCCAGCACAGCCTCCGGAACCCGCACCGCCTCGTGACCCTGTACGGCCTTGCCGTGCGCGAGCTCGGCCGGCCTGGTGCGGGTGACCGCCTGTCGGCGTCGGGGCTGCTCCGATGACGCAGGCCGTGGTGCCTCCTCAGCAGGCGGATGTCGTGGGTGCTGGTGTCCCGTTCCGTGCTCGTCGTGCGCGGGTGGCGTGGGGTGGGTGGGGTTTTGTGGGGCCGTTCATGGCGGTGTTCACGTTGGTGTTCATCGCACCTCTGGCCTATTCCCTGTACATCTCCCTGTTCCGTTCCCAGCTGGTGGGGGGGACGGTGTTCGTGGGGTTGGACAACTACGTCCGGGCGTTCGGTGATGCGCAGTTCTGGAACGGTGTGGGCCGGGTGAGCCTGTTCCTGGTGGTGCAGGTTCCGATCATGTTGGGGATCGCGATGCTCGTGGCCCTGGCGGTGGACTCGGGCCGCCTGTACGGGAAGGACTTCTTCCGCATCAGTGTGTTCATGCCGTACGCGGTGCCGGCGGTGGTCGCGGCTCTGATGTGGGGGTTCATGTACGGGCCGAGGTTTGGTCTGGTGGGTTACATCAACGACTTCTTCGGGTGGAGCATCCCCAACCCGTTGGGGCCGGAGTGGGTGCTGCTGGCGATCGGGAACATCGTGACGTGGTCGTTCGTGGGCTACAACATGCTGATCTTCTACTCCAGCCTCCGCACGATCCCGGTCTCGCTGTACGAGGCGGCCGAGCTGGACGGGGCGCGTCAGCATCACGTGATCCGTCACATCAAGATGCCCGCGATCCAGGGTTCGATCGCGGTGGCGTTGATCTTCTCGATCATCGGGTCCTTCCAGCTCTTCAACGAACCCTCGATCCTGCAGAAGCTGGCGCCGAACGCGATCACGACCTACTTCACCCCGAACCTGTACGCCTACAACCTGTCCTTCGCCGGTCAGCAGTACAACTACGCCGCTGCGGTGGCGATCATCATGGGGATCTTCACCATGGTCATCGCCTACGTCGTCCAGCTGCGCGGCATGCGGAAGGACGCCTGATGACCACCACCACCCCCACCACGACCGTGGGCGTCTCCACCACCAAGTCCCGCTCCGCGGGTCCGCGGCTGCGGTCCCGCAAGGCTCACAGCAACGACAAGCCCCGCAGGAACGTCCTGCTGACGGTGTTGACCGCGATCGTGCTGCTGTACGCGCTGCTGCCGCTGGCGTGGCTGCTGATCAGTGCGACCAAGACGCAGCCGGATCTGCTGTCCACGTTCGGGTTCTCCTTCGGGGACTCCTTCGCCCTGTTCGAGAACATCGCCAACACGCTGGCCTACAACGACGGGATCTTCCTGCGCTGGCTGGCGAACACGCTCATGTATGTGGTCCTGGGTGCGGGTGGGGCGACGCTGCTGGCGATCCTGGGCGGCTACGGTCTGGCGAAGTTCACCTTCCCCGGCAAGAAGGCCATCTTCGCGATCGTGATCGGCGCGGTCGCGGTGCCCGGGACGGCGCTGGCGGTCCCGACGTTCTTGATGTTCTCCCAGATGGGACTGACCAACACGCCCTGGTCGGTCATCATCCCCTCGCTGATCTCCCCGTTCGGGCTCTACCTGATGTGGACCTTCACCACCCAGGCCGTCCCCACCGAGCTGATGGAAGCCGCCCGCATGGACGGGTCCAGTGAGTTCCGCACGTTCTGGCAGGTCGCCCTGCCGCTCCTGGCGCCGGGGACGGTCACGGTCCTGCTGTTCACGACCGTGGCGACGTGGAACAACTACTTCCTCCCGCTGATCATGCTGAAGGACCCCGCCTGGTACCCGTTGACGATCGGTCTGAACGCGTGGAACGCCCAGGCCTCCACCGTCGGCGGCCAAGCGATCTTCGACCTCGTCATCACCGGCTCCCTCCTGACGATCATCCCCCTGATCATCGCCTTCCTCTTCCTCCAACGCTTCTGGCAGTCCGGCCTCGCCGCCGGCTCCGTCAAGGAGTAGCGGTCACCCCTGTTCGTCCCCTGCTTCTCCCTGTTTTCGCCCCTTTCAACAACGAAGTGAGAGACCCATGACACGCACCACCACCCGTCGACGCGCGATCGCCTCGAGCGCCGCCGTCGCAGCCCTCGCCCTCACCCTCACCGCCTGCGGCGGTGGCGATGCCGGTGACGGCGGCGGCGAGGGTTCGGCCGACGACGTCGCCGCGGCCCTCGAGGAGGGCGGCGACCTCCTCGTGTGGGGCTGGGACGCGACCCTGCCCCCGATGATCGAGGCCTTCGAGGAGGCCTACCCGAACGTCAACGTCGAGCTGGCGAACGTCGGCACGAGCACGGACGCCTACACGGCGGTCCAGAACGCCATCCAGGCGGGTTCGGGCATCCCTGACGTCGTCCACATGGAGTACTCGGCGGTGCCGCAGTTCGCCCTGACCGAGGACCTCGCCGACCTGACCGAGTTCGGCGCGGCGGACCTCGAGTCCTCCTACACGCCGGGCACCTGGGGCTCGGTGAAGATCAACGACGGCATCTACGGCCTTCCGCTCGACTCGGGCCCGATGGCGATGTTCTACAACGCGACGGTGCTCGAGGAGCACGGCATCGCCGTGCCGACCACGTGGGACGAGTTCGTCGAGGCTGCTCGCGCGCTGCACGCCGCCGACCCCACCAAGTACCTCGTCGGCGACGCCGGTGACGCCGGGTTCACGCAGAGCATGATCTGGCAGGCCGGCGGCCGCCCGTTCCAGGTCGAGGGCACCGACATCACCGTCGACCTCGAGGACGAGGGCTCCGCGAAGTTCGCCGAGATGTGGCAGCCGATGCTCGACGAGGACCTCGTCGCACCCGTGGTCACCTGGAGCGAGGAGTGGTACAAGGCTCTCGGCGACGGCACGATCAACTCCCTCCTCATCGGCGCGTGGATGCCGGTCAACCTGGAGAGCGGCGTCCCGGAGGCCGAGGGCGACTGGCGCGCCGCTCCGATGCCGCAGTACGAGGCGGGTGACGCCGTGAACTCCGAGAACGGCGGCAGCGCGCTCGTGGTCACCGAGGCCAGCACCCAGCAGGCTCTCGCCTACGGTTTCGTCGAGTTCTCCAACGCCGGCGACGGCGTCGGCGTCCGCCTCGAGGCGGGCACCTTCCCGGCCACCGTCGCCGACATCGAGTCGACCGAGTTCACGGACAAGGAGTTCCCGTACTTCGGCAACCAGAAGGTCAACGAGGTCCTCGCCGAGGCCGCGACGACCGTCTCCTCCGGCTGGCAGTACCTGCCGTACCAGGCCTACGCCGTCTCGATCTACAACGACAACCTGGGCTCGACCTACACAGGCAGCCAGCCGCTGATGGAGGGCCTGACGGCCTGGCAGGACGCCATCGTCAGCTACGGCAACGGCCAGGGCTTCACCGTCAACGGCGGCTGACGCCCCGGCGGTCGGGGCGCCGAACCCACGGCGTCCCGACCGCCGGAACCTCCGGCGTCCCGACCGCCGTCGTCCCTCCCGTACCCGGGAAGGCCGACCTCTTCCCCACTAGAGTGACTGCGCAGTCACCGTCCCGAGGAGTCATCGATGCCGCCCTCCACCCGTCGCGCCGAGCGCCCGCCGGCGATGGTCGACGTCGCCCGGCTCGCCGAGGTGTCGCAGAAGACCGTCTCGCGCGTGGTCAACGGTGAGCCTCACGTCTCGCCGCACGTCACCGAGCGGGTGCTGGCAGCCATCGAGGAGCTCAACTTCCGCCCGAACACGGCGGCCCGCGCGCTCGTCACGGCGCGGACCCGGGTCATCGGCTTCGTCTACACCGGGAGTGCGCTGTTCGGCCCGAGCTCGATGTCGGTCGGGGTGGAGCGCGCGGCGCGCGACGCGGGCTACTCGGTCGCCGTCGTCCACACGCCTGACGGTTCGCCCGCCAGCGTCCGCGCGGCGTTCGACGACCTGATCGGTCGGGGCGTCGAGGGCATCGTCGTCTCCGAGCCGGCGGACAACGTCCGCCCCTCCGACCTGGGGGTCCGCGGGGTCCCGGTGCTCTCCCTGGAGAACAACCCGGGCGACGCCGGCGACTGGATCATGGTCGGCGCCGACGACCGGGCCGCCGCCCGTGAGGCCACCGCCCACCTGATCGGACTCGGTCACCGTGCCGTCTGGCACGTCGCCGGACCCGCGGGCTGGGCCACGAGCCAGAGCCGGCTGCTCGGCTGGCAGGACGCCCACGCCGCCGAGGGGCTCGTGGCGCCCCAGGTGCTGCGCGGCGACTGGTCGGTCGGGTCCGGGTTCGACGCCGGTCAGGTGCTCGCGTCCCGGACGGACGTCACCGCCGTCCTCGCCGGGAACGACGAGATGGCGATCGGCGCGATCCACGCGCTCGAGCTCGCCGGACTGGCCATTCCGACGGACGTCAGCGTCATCGGCATCGACGACATCCCGCTCGCCGCCTACCTCTCCGTGCCCCTGACCACCGTCCGCCAGGACTTCGACGCCATCGCGCGCGAGGGCATGTCGCGCCTCCTCGACGTGATCGAGGGACGCCCGCTCGCCTCGCAGCGGTTCGCCGTGCCGACGGAGCTCATCGTCCGCGACTCGGCGGCGGCCGCCCACCCCGACCGCGTCGGCCGGCTCGCGAGCTGACCCGCACCGCCCGCACACCCGAGCACCCACACACCACCGCACCCGCACACCCCGTACCCACTCACCCCGCACCCGGAACGACGACGCGCGCCTCCGCCGTCGTGATCCCGCGCCCCCGCCCCACGAAGGAAGACGCTCGTCATGACCGACCACGCCCCCTCCCGGATCCACTTCGGGGCCGCGTACTACCTGGAGTACCAGCGCGACCCGCAGCTCGACCGGGACCTCGACCTCATGGTCGAGGCGGGTTTCACCGTCATCCGGGTGGGTGAGTCGGTCTGGTCGACGTGGGAGCCCGAGGACGGCGTCTTCGACCTCGACTGGCTGCAGCCGGTGCTCGACGCCGCGCACGCGCGCGGGATCGGCGTCATCCTCGGCACGCCGACCTACGCCGTCCCGATGTGGCTCGCGCGCAAGTACCCGGAGATCGGTGGTGAGCGACGCACCGGCCAGAAGATCGGGTGGGGCACCCGGCAGGAGGCCGACTTCAGCCACGCCGCGTTCCGGTTCCACGCGGAGCGGGTCGTGCGCAAGGTCGTCGGCCGCTACGCCGACCACCCCGCCGTCATCGGCTTCCAGGTCGACAACGAGCCGGGCAACGAGCTCTTCCACAACCACAGCGTCTTCCAGCGGTTCGTCGACGAGCTGCGCGGTCAGTACGGCACGGTCGAGCGGTTGAACGAGGAGTGGGGGCTGACCTACTGGTCGCACCGACTCTCGACCTGGGCCGACCTGTGGACGCCGGACAACAACGCGCAGCCGCAGTACGACCTGGCCTGGCGCCGGTTCCAGGCGCGGCTGACGACCGAGCTCATCACGTGGCAGCGCGACGTCGTGAAGGAATACGCCCGCCCCGAGCAGTTCGTCACCACCTGCATGTCCTACGACCGCCCCGCGCTCCGGGACGACGCCGTCGGGGCCGTGCTCGACATCGCCTCCGGCAACCCCTACTTCCGCGTCCAGGACCACCTGGCGCTGCCGGACACGGCCGATCTCGACGTCGAGCAGTCCTGGTACACGACCGGCGCGTGGTCGGTCTACCGGACGGCCGACCGGATGTGGTCGACGAAGCAGGCGCCGTTCCTCGTCACCGAGACGGCCGCCGCGTCGATCTGGGGTTCGAGCCTCAACGAGCCGCCCTACCGCGGCCAGCTCCGGCAGGCGGCGTGGGCCCTGGTCTCGCGTGGCGCGCACGCGATCGAGTACTGGCACTGGAACTCGCTGCCCTACGGTGCCGAGACGTACTGGGGCGGCGTGCTGCCGCACACGGACCGGCCGGGACGTATCTACCACGAGGCCGCGCAGCTGGGTCGCGAGCTCGCGGCCGCGGGCGCCGACGTCGCGCGGCTCGTGCCCGAGGCCGACATCGGCCTCCTCTACTCCACGGACTCCAAGTGGGCGATGGCCTTCCAGCCGCCGTTCGGCCTGGCCGAGCCCGACGTGCGTTCCTACGAGCGCATCGTCGACGGCTGGTACCGCGCCGCGTTCGACGCCCGCCTGCAGACCCGCGTGGTCCAGCCTCGGCACGTGTTCGCGGACACCCCGGCCGACGTCGCGGCGGATCTGCCCGTGCTCGTCGTGCCCGGCTTCTACATCGCCACCGACGCCCAGCTCGACTGGCTGCGCGAGTACGCCGCGGCGGGCGGGCACCTCGTGCTCGGCATCCGTTCGGGCTACGCCGACGCCGAGGCTCGGCCGCGCACCGACGCCCAGCCCGCGCGCCTGGCCGAGGCGGCCGGGGTCAGCTACGACGAGTTCTCCAACCTCGCCTCCGTGCCGGCCGTCGGGTCGGGGACGCTGCCGGTGCCCGACGGCGCCGCGGCCCGGCTCTGGGCGGACGCGCTGCGCGCGGACGAGGGCACGGAGGTCCTCGCAGGTTACGCGCACCCGCACTTCGGTCAGTCACCGGCGGTCACCACGCGCGAGCACGGCGCGGGCCGGATCACCGTCGTGGGCACGCAGCCCGATCCGGTGTTCGGCGCCGCGATCCTGCGGTGGGCCGTACCCGACGCGGCGACGGCGGCATGGGTCTCCGGGGTGGACCGGCCCGAGTCGGTGACCGTGACCGGGGCGCGCGGCGCCGACGGTCCCGTGCGCTACGTCCACAACTACTCGTGGGAGCCTGCGACCGTCGTCGTCCCGGTGGACTCGGAGGACCTGCTCGCCGATCGCGACGACGACGGCGCGCGCCCCGTCCTCGCGGCCGGCACCCGGGTGGAGCTCGGGGCGTGGGACGTGCGCGTGCTGCGGGAGGTGGCAGCCGGCTGAGCGGCGGCGCCTCTCAGCGCCGCCCGAACCGCCCGCGCGCGGCCGTCACGAGGCCGGTGAGCCCGTCGCGCACGCCCGCCCCCGGTCCCGACCGCGGCGCGATGCCGTGCAGCACGTTGCGCACGAGGTGGCGCGCGAGGTCGGGGGTCAGGGGCTCGTCGGGGATGAGCAGCCGGTGGTAGCAGGCCCCCCAGAGCTGGTCGACGACGACGGCGAGGTCGACGTCCTCGGCGACCTGACCGCGCGAGCGTGCTCGCCGCAGCGCCCGGACGGCGAGGTCGCGGCGGGGGCGGGAGTAGTGCTCCGACCACGCCGCGGCGAGCGCCGGATCGGACTGGGCGGCGCCCAGCAGCCCGGCGACCACGGGACCCGTGGGCCCCGTGAGCAGGACGACGAACGCCGTCAGCTGGGTCGTGAGGTCCGCCTCGACGTCCGCCGTGTCCGGGAAGTCGAGCAGCGGCTCGGCCCGGGCGAAGTAGGCCTCGACGGCGAGCGCCCCCGGAGTCGGCCACCACTTGTGCAGCGTGGTCCGGCTCAGTCCGCCGGTCGTCGCGACCCGCTCGAACGTGACGGCCCTGATGCCCTCGGACAGCAGGACCTCGGCGGCGGCGGCGAGCGCGGCGGTCCTGACCTCGGCGGCGGGGCGGCGGCCGCGGCCCGGGCGCGGTGCGGGATCGGTCATGCCCCCACGGTAGTGGACGCGCTGTCCATCTCGGGCGTACGCTCGATGTGGACACCGTGACCACTAAGGAGATCAGCATGTCGGCCGAGCGTGAGGCGAGTCAGGACGGGCGCACCGTCATCGTGACGGGGGCGTCGGGCGGGATCGGTCGGGCGATCTCCCTCCGGCAGGCGCGCGAGGGACACCGCGTCCTCGTGCACTACAGCGGCAACGCCGGACGGGCCGACGAGGTGGTGGCGGAGATCCGCGAGCGGGGCGGCGAGGCCGTCGCCGTCGGCGGCGACGTCGCCGACGAGGTGGCGATGGCGGCGCTGTTCGAGCGGGCGGAGGCGGAGCTCGGCGGCGTCGACGTCCTCGTCCATTCGGCCGGCGTGATGCCGCTCGCTCCCGTCGCCGAGATGGACCTCGCCGAGTTCGACCGCGTCCAGCGCACCAACGTGCGCGGCGCGTTCGTGGTCAACCAGCTGGCGGCGCGGCACGTGCGCGACGGTGGGGCGATCGTCAACCTCTCGACCTCCATCACCCGGTTGCAGCTGCCGACCTACGGCGCCTACGCGGCGTCGAAGGCCGCGGTCGAGGCGATGACGCTGATCCTGGCGCGCGAGCTGCGCGGGCGGGACGTCACGGTGAACGCCGTCGCGCCCGGGCCGACGGCGACGCCGCTGTTCTTCGAGGGCAAGTCCGACGACGTCGTCGCGCGCATCGCCTCGCTCAGCCCGATGGAGCGGCTCGGGGCGCCCGAGGACATCGCGGAGGTGGTGGCGTTCCTGGCGGGACCGGGGCGCTGGGTCAACGGGCAGGTGCTCCACGCCAACGGCGGTGCCGCCTGACGCGAGGCGACCACGCCGCCCGTCACGTCGCAGGCCCAGGAAATGTGAACGTCAACAGGTTGGAACGTCGGGCAACGTCCTCGTAACGGCGGGGTAATGGGGCGCGGGTTGTATCGGAGGCGGCAGGGGGCTGCCCCCATCCGCATCGGCCACGAGGTCGCGGGTGACCGGCGCGCGTCGTGCGCGCCGGGCGAGAGAAAGGACCCTGCCCCCGATGCAGGCCTCTGCCCCACGCCGGACCGCTCCCCGCGCGTCCACCAACCTCGCGACCGCCTCCCAGGGGCGTCGCCACCGTCGCCGCCCTCTCCGCGCCGCCGGCACCCTTCTCCTCGCCCTGACGGCGCTCGTCGGCCTCGGCGGCGTCGCGCACGCAGTGCCCACCCCGGGGACGCCCACGCTGACGGTCACCCCGAGCGCCACGGCGGGCGACGTCGTCGACGTCGCCGTGGCGCTCGGCGGGACCGCCGACCTCTACAGCTCCGCCGTGACGCTGACCTACGACCCCGCGCTGCTGACCTACGCCTCGGGCGAGGTGACCTCCCCCGAGGGTGGCTTCGGCCAGGTGGTGCCCGGCGAGGGCACGGTGACGTTCGTCTACTCGCGCCTCGGCACGTCACCCGGCATCGAGGGTGACGTCCCCGTCGGCACCGCGCAGTTCACCGCGGCTGCGGCGGGCACGGCAACGGTCGCGCTCAGCAGCGTGACGGTGGTCGGCGCGGACGGCGTCGGTGCCGGGATCGCCCCGGAGGACCTGCCGAGCCAGGCCGTCGTCATCGAGGCGGCCCCCACCACGCCGCCGGTCGACCCGACGGATCCCCCGACGGACCCGACCGACCCGCCGACAGACCCGCCGACCGGTCCGACCGACGAGCCCACCGACCCGCCGAGCGACCCCACGAGCACCCTCCCGACCACGGGCCCGACCGACACCGCGACGACCGACGCCCCGCCGGCGGCCGGCGCGGCCACCGGAGGCCTCGCCTCGACCGGCGTCGCCCTGACCGGTCTCGCCGTGGCGGGCACGGTCTTCGTCGTCGTGGGCATCGTGCTGGCCCGACGCCGGACGGTGATGTCGCGATGAGCGCCGCCCTCCGCCGTCGTCCCCTGCCGTCCCGCCCCCTCGCGAAGGACCAGCCCGTGAACCCCTCCCTCCCGTCCCCGGATCGCGGGCGGCGCACCGGTGCCCTCGCGACGGCGTCGCTCGGCGCCCTCGCCCTCGTCGGCACCCTCGCCGTCCCGGCCCAGGCCACCCCCGTCCCGATCTCCGCCGAGGTGCCCGCCCCCGCCGGTGCCTCGTTCCTCGCGCCGTACTACACCGAGCTGGACCTCACGGGCGACGACCAGGTCACGCAGGAGGACCTCGCCGTCGTCGCCGCGGCGCTCGGGGCGACCCCGACCTCCGCGGACTGGATCGCGGAGGCCGACGTCGACGGCGACGGGCTCCTCACGCTCGCCGACCTCGCCGCGATCTCGCAGCGGATGATCTACGACGACGGTCCGTTCGAGCTCGTCGAGGCGTCCGTCGTCGAGATGCAGGCCGCCATGAACGCGGGCGTCGTCACCTCCGTCGACCTCACGCAGGCCTACGCCGAGCGCATCGCGGCCTACGACCGCGTGCAGATCGACCCGGCCGGCCGACCGCTCAACTCGATCATCACGGTGAGCGACGTCGCCCTGGCGGCGGCGGCCGAGGCGGACGCCACCCGCGCCGCGAACGGCATGACGAGCATGCTGCTGGGCGTCCCGATCGCGCTGAAGGACAACTACAACACCATCGACATGCCCACGTCGGGCGGCTGCGAGTGCTGGGCCGACAACCGGACCAGCACCGACTCCACGATGGTCGAGGGCCTCCGGGCCGATGGCGCGGTGATCCTGGCGAAGGCGAGCCTCGACGAGTTCGCCTACGGCTTCGCCTCCGAGTTCACCACCGGGCTCTCGGCCGGGCGGAGCGCGCTCGTCGCCAGCCCGTACCTCACGACCCGGACGGCGGGCGGTTCCTCGGGCGGGACCGGCGCCGCGGTCTCGGCCAACCTCGTCGGCCTCGGGTTCGGCACCGACACGGGTGGCTCGATCCGCGTCCCGTCGTCGTACAACCAGCTCGTCGGCATCCGCCCGACCGTCGGCCTCGCCAGTCGCTCGGGCATCATCCCGCTCGCGCTGAGCCAGGACACCGGCGGCCCGATGGCCCGCACCGTGACGGACGCCGCGGTGGCGCTGGACGCCGTCGTCGGCGTCGACGCCTCCGACCCGGTGACGCTGACGCAGGCCGGCCGTGTGCCGACGTCCTACACGTCCTCGCTCGACGCCGAGTCGCTCGACGGCGCCCGCATCGGCTACCTGCCGTCCATGCTCAGCACCAACCGGACCACGCTGCGCCTGTGGGGCGACGCGCGCGTCGCGATGGAGGAGGCCGGTGCCTCGTTCGTCGAGGTCCCGATCTCGGACGAGTTCCGCGCCGTCCTCAACGAGGGCAGCGGGAGCACGAACGAGTTCAAGCACGACCTCGACCTGTACGTGGCCGAGCACCTCGCGCCGCAGGTGCAGCAGCGCACGATCACGGACATCCTCGCCTCGGGGAACTTCGTGAACTCGCGCCGCTCGGTCTACGTCCAGCGCGACAACGTCCTCCCGGCCACGTACGAGAGCTGGGCGGGGCCGCAGGGCACCCACACGCTGCAGCTCGCCCGCGGCAAGGTGCTGCTCGCGCAGCTCATGGACACCTACGACCTCGACGCCATCGCCTACCCGTCGGGCACGCCGTACGGCACGTTCAGCACGAACATGCGGCTCAGCCCCAACACCGGGATGCCGTCCGTGACGGTGCCGATGGGCCAGGCGATCGAGGCGGACGCCACGATCACGGGGGCCGGGGTCAACCTCGAGCTCCTCGGCCGCGACTTCTCCGAGGGCACGCTGCTCGGCCTCGCCTACGCCTTCGAGCAGGCGACGCAGGCGCGCACCACCCCCGCGCTGTACGGCCCGCTGGGGTAGCGGTCCGGACGCGACGACGGCGCACGGCCCGTCCTCGATCCCGTGCGGATCGGGGGCGGGCCGCGGGCGTTACCGCCGTGCACCGTGAACCGCCGTGCACCGTGAACCGCAGTGCACCGGGAACCGGCGTGCACCGGGAACAGACGGCCGCGCCGCGGGGCTGTACCCCTCGGGCCCGGCGAACGCCGGACCGCACCGAACGGGAGGAACCACGATGGACGCGCTGTACACGGCCGAGGCACTGGCGACCGGGGCGGGCCGCAACGGACACGTCCGCAGCTCAGACGGCCGCATCGACCTCGACCTCGCGACGCCGACCGGTCTCGGCGGCAGCGGTGAGGGCGCGAACCCGGAGCAGCTGTTCGCCAGCGGCTACGCGGCGTGCTTCCACTCCGCGCTGCAGGCGGTCGCCCGCGAGCGGAAGGTCGCCCTCAGCGACTCCTCCGTCGGGGCGAGCGTCTCGATCGGGTCGAACGACGCCGGCGGCTTCGGGCTGGCCGTGACGCTGGAGGTCGTGCTGCCGGGCGTCGAGCCCGACGTGGCCCAGGAGATCGCCGACGCCGCGCACCAGGTCTGCCCGTACTCCAACGCCACCCGCGGCAACATCGAGGTGACGATCACCGTCAGCGACGACTAGCCGCCGACCAGCCGCCCGCGCGCCTCGGCGGCGCCGACCCGGGCGAGCCCGAGCGCGACCTCGGTCGGCCCCGCCGAGGTCGTCAGCACGCCGTCGTCGTCGCCGCCCGCCCCGGTCCCGAGGCGGGACAGCAGCGGCGGCGCGAGGTCCCGCGCCCACGGCAGGAGCTCGCGCAGGTCGCCCGCCAGCACCACGAGCTGCGGGGCCAGCAGGGTGGCGATCGTCGTGACGGCGTCACGCAGCCCGCGGCCGGCCGCCTCGACCGCCGCCGCGGCGGCCGGGTCGCCGGCCCGGGCGCGCGCGTGCACCCGCGCCGACGCCTCGACGAGGTCGTCGCCCGGCTCGAGGCCCGCGGCGGCGACGATGCTGGCGGGGGAGGCGACGGTCGCCAGGCACCCGGTGCGGCCGCAGCCGCACGGGAGCGCGCCGCCGTCGACCCGGATGTGCCCGGGCTCGAACGCCCGCCCGGTGGCCCCCGTGAGCAGCCGCCCCCGGTCACGGCCCCGCCGCCGAGGCCGGTACCGCTCTTGAGGAGGACGAGGTCGGTCAGCGTCGCTCCGGGCCGCTCGCGCCGCAGCGTCTCGAAGACGATCCAGGTCAGCGCGTTCGCGTCGTTGTGGACGGCGACGCCCAGCGGGAGGTCGGGGAGTCGGTGCGCCAGCTCCGCGCGCAGCGGCACGCGTCCCCAGCCCAGGTCGATCGCCGCCACGACGGATCCGTCCGTGGGATCGACCGGCCCCGGGGCAGCGACCTGGAGGGAGACGGTGGTGACGTCGTCGCGCGCGAGCGTGCGGCTCGCGTCGCGGACGAGGTGCGCGACGGCGTCGCACAGGTCGGCCGGGCCCCGCTCGGCCGGGCCGATCGATCGGCCCGCGGTCAGGAGCCGGCGGCCGCCCAGATCCGTGGCCGCGAGGTCCAGCCCCCGTCCCCGACGACGACGGCGAGGGTCGCCACCCCGGTGCCGTCCACCTCCAGGCCCACCCCCGGCCGCCCGCGACCGCGCGGTCCGGCGTCGTCCCCCGCCGCCGCGGTGGGGCGGACGAGGCCGCGCTCGAGCAGGTGGGCCACGAGGGGGGTGAGGGCGCCGGGGGTGAGGCCGACGGCGGTCGCGAGCTCGGCCCGCGACGACCCGGGGGCGGCGTCGAGCGCCCGCAGCACCAGCTGCAGGTTGTGCCGACGCACGTCCTGCGTCTGTCGTCCCCGAGTCACGCCGGACATCCTGCCCCCTCCCGTCGCGGGACGTGGGGCCGACGGGCGCGATCCCGGCGGCCGGACGCCGTCGTCCCCACCGTTGTGCAATTTTATATGAGTCGCTAACTTATTGACTGACGGGCTGACGTCGGCTCGTCGATCCCCCTCCGTCCGAGCACCCCCTGCGCCCGGACGCCCCGATCGAGGCAGCGACGCCTCGAGGATGGAGCACCCCTGTGAAGACTCGACCGTTGCCGACACGAGTGGCGGGAGGGCTCACGCTGGCCCTCGCGCTCTCGGTGGGCATCCCGGCCGCCGCGTCCGCGGAGCCGGCCGCTCCCGCCGCCGCCGCAGCCGCCGCGCTCGGCCCGACCGTCACCGCGACGGGCACCGGCCCCACGGGCCACACCGTCACGTTCCGCCACCAGGCGCCCGAGGGCGTCGAGAGCGTGCAGATCTTCGGCGAGTGGCTGTTCTCGAAGGCGTCCTCGGTGACGACGCTGACGAGCGCCGACCTGCGCACCGGGGCCGACTGGCTGCCGGGCGACATCCTCGCCGGGTACAACAACGGCTGGCTCACCGTGCCGATGACCGAGGGCGAGGACGGCGTCTGGGAGTACACGACGCCGCTGCCGTCGGGCACGTTCAGCTACACCTTCACCTACGACTGCACCTCGCCGACGGCGACCGGGTGCGCGCGGATCCAGGACCCGGCGAACCCGGTGTGGTCCGCGGGCCTGCCGGGTGCCGGCGTGCAGACGCTCAGCCAGGTCTACGTGCCGCAGAGCGCGGCCGTCCCCACCTACGACAACGACTACCAGGACCCGACCGCCGCCGCAGCGAAGGGGACGCTCGAGAACCGCAGCTACCCGTCGCCGCTCTCGACGAACCCGGTCGGCACCCACCACGTCTCCGTCTACCTGCCGCCCGGCTACGACGCCGAGCGCGCCGAGCCGTACCCGACGCTCTACCTGAGCCACGGCGCCGGCGGCAACGACACGGACTGGACCACGCAGGGCGGGGCCCAGCACATCCTCGACAACGCGCTCGCGAGCGGAGACGTCGCCGAGATGGTGATGGTCTCGACCGACTTCAACGGACTGCCCGGCGGCAGCCAGGGCTACGCCGACGAGCTGCGCACGAACGTCATCCCGTTCATCGAGGCCGGCTACAACGTCTCGGTCGAGCGCGAGGACCGCGCGTTCGGCGGACTCTCGGCCGGCGGCGGTCGCGCCGTCGTGATCATGCAGGACAACCCGGACCTGTTCGGGTACGTCGGGGCCTGGAGCGCCGCCGGCGCCTTCACGCCGCCGACGCCGGCGCAGGTCGCGAACCTCCAGCAGGCCACCGCCCTCCACCTCGGGACCGGCCTGCAGGACGTGCTCGCCAACATCAACGTCAACTCCGTCAACCGCAGCAACGCCTACGTCGCGCTCGGCCTCCCGGTCGTGCAGGACGACTTCGACGGCATCCATTCGTGGGACGTGTGGCGCCAGCTGCTGCGCGACTACCTCCACACCGTCGCGTTCCGCACGACGACGACGACCGTCACCGCCGGTGACGCCGTCGCCGGGGGGTCCACGTCGCTCGTCGCGCAGGTCGACGCCGTCAGCGTCGGCGCCGACCCGAGCGGTACCGTGACGTTCCACGCGGGCACCGACGCGAGCGGTGCGGTGCTCGGCACGGCCGAGGTCGCGGCCGACGGTTCGGCCACGACCGAGGTGGTTTTCGCCGAGGCCGGCGCCACCTCCGTCGTCGCGGTGTTCGACGGCGGGGACGTGCACAACGCCTCGACGTCGGAGGCGGTGACCCTCGAGGTCCTGGCGTTCACCGACATCGCGGACAACCAGTTCGTGGGCGAGATCTCGTGGCTCGCCGAGGCGAACATCTCCGCCGGGTGGAGCAACGGTGACGGGACGTTCTCCTACCGCCCGCTGGCCTCGATCGCGCGCGACGCGATGGCGGCCTTCCTCTACCGGGCGGCCGGCTCGCCCGACTTCACGCCGCCGACGACCTCGCCGTTCACCGACGTGCCGACCACCAACCAGTTCTACACGGAGATCGCCTGGCTCTCGGAGAAGGGCATCTCCACCGGCTGGGACAACGGCGACGGGACGTTCTCCTTCCGCCCGCTCGAGCCGATCGCCCGTGACGCGATGGCCGCGTTCCTGCACCGCTCGGCCGGGTCGCCGGTCGTCGCGCTGCCCGCGACCTCGCCGTTCGAGGACGTGCGCCCCGACAACCAGTTCTACGCCGAGATCGCCTACGTCCACGCCGAGGGCATCGCCACCGGATGGGCCGGGAACGACGGCCGGGACTACTACCAGCCGCTGGCCCCCGTGGCCCGCGACGCCATGGCGGCCTTCCTGTACCGCGCCCTCGACCGGGAGGTGTGAGCACCTCCGGAGCCGATCACGCAGCTCCGATCACCCAGCACCGACCGTCGGGCCCGGCGACTCCTCGCGAGTCGCCGGGCCCGGTGGTGTCTCCGGACCGAGCCAAGACACGAGCCTTGTCCGAACCTGACAGTTCGTGTTGTGTTCTGTGCATGGTGACGTCATCATGGGTGCTCACCTACTCAATGCTGAGGAGTTCTGACGATGACGTCACGCACGAGAAGGGGTGCGGTGGTGATGGCCGCCGCACTCGCCGTCGGACTGGTGCCGTCGCTGGTCGCGACCGGCGCCGCCGCCGCCCCGGGGGACGGGGTGCCCTCCACGGACACCCCGATCACCTACACGACGTTCGGCGCGATCCAGGACGGCGGACTGACCTCCGCGGGCTACTTCCAGCCGTTCTGGTACGACACCGACGGCCGCCACATCCAGGCGCACGGCGGCCAGACGGTCACCGTCCAGGAGGCGGGAGAGACCGTCCACTACTGGTACGGCGAGGACCGCAGCAACGGCTACTGGGGCAGCCCCGGCGTCGCCGTCTACCGCTCCACCGATCTGATGAACTGGACCAACGAGGGCACCGCGATGCGCAGCGTGAGCGCGCGCGACGAGCTCACCGAGCCGTACTTCGACGACCTCTACGGCACGCTGGACGCCTCCGGCCAGCCCGACGACGCCCGGATCGACGAGCTGAACTTCCACCTCAACACCACCCAGGCCGAGGACTACACGGCGATCTTCGAGCGTCCGAAGGTGCTCTACAACGACGCCACCGACGAGTGGGTGATGTGGTGGCACTCCGACGGGCGCATCACGCCGGGCGGAAGCACCTACGCGCGCTCGTTCGCCGCGGTCGCCGTCGCCGACAGCCCCACCGGACCGTTCCGGATGACCGGCGCCTACCGCCTCTACAACCGCGCGAACTACCAGGCGTGCACGTCCTCGGCCGTGCCCGGCCAGGCGCGCGACATGACGGTGTTCAAGGACGCGGACGGCACGGCGTACATCTCCTACTCCTCCGAGGAGAACTACTCCCTCTACATCGCGAAGCTGAACGCGGACTACACGAACGTCGAGCACACGGTGCCGACCGACACGATCGGCGCGCACCAGTACTCCGAGGACGGCGAGTTCCCGTACATCTTCGCGGACGGGACGGCGGACGCCCCGGTGCGCGGGGAGGACTTCCAGATCGTCAAGGAGTGCGGCCACCTCGAGGCGCCCGCGATCTTCGCCAACGGCGACACCTACGCGACGCTCGCCTCGGGTGCCACGGGCTGGGGCCCGAACCCGCAGACCTACTACACGGCCGACGACCTGCTCGGCACGTGGATCCGCGGCGTCGAGGCCGACGACGTGCACGAGAACGTCAACTACGCCTCCATCCCCGAGGGCGGTGACGGCCTGCTGTCGGTCGGCGACGTCCGCAAGACGACGTTCGGCTCGCAGGGCACGAACGTCATCACGCTCGCCCCCGGCAAGTACGTCTACATGGGTGACCGCTGGAACGAGGGCAAGAACGACTCGACCTACGTCTGGCTCCCGCTCACGGTCGGCGAGAACGGCCGCCTCGAGATGCACAACCCGGCGATCGAGGACCCGGCCCGCTGGGGCCAGGGCTGGGACGCGAGCTACTGGGACGACAAGGGCTACGGCGTCGGGACCTGGTCGGTGACCGAGGACGGCCTGGTCGACACGGTCGCCCGCGGCACCGACCCGGCCACCGTCCTGCCCACCACCGTGACCGTCGACTCGGCCGGGACGACCCGGACCACCGGGGTGACCTGGAGCGACGTCGACCTCGGACGTCTCGGGAAGCAGACCGTCACCGGGACGCTCGACGGCGATGCCACGTTCGCGGACGGGCGGACGTTCCGCCGCACGATCACCGTGACGGCCGACGGCATCGTCAACATCGCACCGCTGGCCGCCGTCACGGTCAGCAGCCGGTCCGACCTGGCCGGCCGCCTCACCGACGGCGACGTCAAGGGCAAGGGCTGGGACGACTGGGCCGCGGCCGGCGCCTACCCGCGCAGCAGCACGCTGACGTTCGCGTGGGACGCGCCGCGCACGCTCGACTCCATCGCCGTCCACACCTACAAGGACAGCGGGGTCGCCAGCTGGCCCTCCGCCATCGCCGTGCAGGTGCGCGACCAGAGCGGCGCGTGGGTCGACAGCCCCCTGGCCGCCCAGCTGCTGCAGGACCCGAGCCTCCCGGCCCCGACGGCGCTCCTGGACGCCACGGAGCTGCCCGAGGTCACGGGGGTCCGGCTCCGGCTGACCAGCGAGGCCGACACCTGGCAGGCGATCTCCGAGGTGGAGATCTGGGGCGACGCCCCGCCGGTCAACGTCTGCCGCGCGCCCGGGTCGACCGTCTCGGCGTCGTTCCACCAGACCCGGTGGAACACGTTCCCGGCAGCCGGGGCGTGCGACGGCAACGCCGGCACGTCGTGGTCGACCTGGTCCGACACGGACCTGCGCGACTCGGTCACCTTCACGATCGAGGCGGCGCAGGCCCACCTTCTCGACCGGGTGAGCTTCACCAACATCGAGGGCACCATCGCCTCGGTCGGCGTGGAGTACCGCGACGTCGACGGCACCTGGACGCCGACCAGCGCCCAGGACGTGGCTCCGGCTGCGAACAGCACCGTGACGACGATCGGTTTCGACGACGTCACGGCCACCGGCCTGCGGCTCACCTTCGCGACCCCCGGCTCCTACCTCAAGATCACCGAGATCCAGGTGCCCGAGAAGGTCGTGGCGCCGGTCGTCTCCCCGTTCCTCGACGTCCCCGTGGACAACGAGTTCTTCACCGAGATCGCCTGGCTCGCCGAGCAGCGCATCTCCACGGGGTGGACGACCGAGGCCGGCGTGGAGTTCCGTCCCCTGGCGCCGATCGCCCGCGACGCCATGGCGGCGTTCCTCTACCGGATGGCGGGGTCGCCGGAGTTCACGGCCCCGACCACGTCGCCGTTCACCGACGTGCCCACCACCAACCTGTACTACGACGAGATCGCCTGGCTCGCCGACCAGGAGATCTCCACGGGGTGGGCCGTCGGGGCGGGTGCGGAGTTCCGCCCGCTCGAGCCGATCGCCCGCGACGCGATGGCGGCGTTCCTCTACCGCTACGCCGGGGCGGTGCTCGGGACGGACGTCGAGGGCTACGTCACGCCGACCACCTCACGGTTCGAGGACGTCTCCCCGGCGACGCTCTACCACCGGGAGATCTCCTGGCTGGCGGACGCGGAGATCTCCACCGGCTGGGACCTCGGTGAGGGTCGCGCGGAGTACCGGCCGCTGAGTCCGGTCGCCCGGGACGCGATGGCGGCGTTCCTGTACCGCTCGGTGGACGGCGCCGACATCGGCTGAGCCTCACGCCGATCCCCGGTCGCCCGGGGTGGCAGCGCGACGGCGCGACGGGCCCGGACCTTCACGGTCCGGGCCCGTCGTGCGTGCGGTCAGCGGCTGGGTCGGTCAGCGGCGCGGTGGGTCAGCGGCGCGGTGGGTCAGCGGCGCGGTGGGTCAGCGGCGCGGCGACCGATCGGCCCGCGCGACCAGGAAGGCCGCCAACCCGCCGCCGATCGCGCCGAACAGGTGACCCTGCCAGGAGACGGACCCCGGGCCGAACGCGGCCCCGGCGATTCCGGTCCAGAAGATGCTGCCCCAGAGCGCCAGGAGCACGAGCCCGAGCGCGATCTGCCAGGCCGAGCGCGTGAGGAACCCCCGCAGCACGAGGAAGGCGAGCCACCCGAAGACCAGGACGGACGCGCCGATCGTCACGCTCCCCGAGGGGGCGGTGAGCCAGACGCCGAGCCCGCTCACGATCCACACGACGGCGGTGACCCCGACGAACTGTCGGGCGCCGCCGAGGAGGACGAGGAACCCCAGGACGAGCACGAGCGCGAGGTTGGACCACAGGTGCGCCCAGTCGGCGTGCAGCAGCGGGGCGCCGACGACGCCGAGCAGGCCCTCGCCCGTGCGCGGCACGATCCCGAGGTGGCGGGTGAGCGCCGAACCGGTGAGGGAGTTCACGATCTGGAGGAGCAGCATCACGGCCGCCATCGCGCCGATCGGGGTCGCTGCGGCCCGGACGGTGCCGCCGAGATCCGTCGGCGTCCCGCGCCGGGTCGGTGCGGACCGGGGGGTGCGGAAGAGGTCGGTCATGGTCCGAGCCTACGGAGCGGGGCGACTCAGCCCGTCAGGGCCGCACGCGTGAGCAGCGCGGCGGCGGCCACGAGCGCCGCCGTGACGGTGAGCAGCTCGAACAGGCGCTGGTCGACGGCGCGCAGCACGCGGCGCCCGATCCAGGCCCCCACCAGCACGACGGGCACGAGGACGAGGGTGAGCTGGAGCGTCGCAGGCGGGAAGAGCCCGAGCCCGGCGGAGAACGGCACCTTGGAGACGTTGACGAGCAGGAAGAACCAGGCGTTCGTGCCGACGAACCTCAGCTTGTCGACGCGGGCTGCGAGCAGGTAGACGGCCATCACCGGGCCGGCGGCGTTGGCGACCATCGTGGTGAATCCGGCCGCCGTGCCGGCCCCGATCGTGGCGGCGAGGTGCGGGTGGCCGGGGTTCGGCAGCGCGGCGGCGGGCCGGAGGCGCAGCCAGAGCTGCACCGAGAGCGCGGCGAGGATGCAGCCGGCGATGACCAGGGTCATGGTGCGGTCGTCGACGACGTTGATGAGCAGCGCGCCGAGAACGATACCGGGCAGGACGGCGGGGAGCAGGCGCCTCAGCATCGCCCAGTCCGCGCCGCGCCGGTACAGGCGGACGGCGATGACGTCGCCGACGATGAGGAGCAGCAGCACCGCCGCCGTCGACTCCTTCGCGGGGAGGAAGGTGGCGAAGCCGGCGACCGGGAGCGCGGCGACGCCGCCGATCGAGGTCTTCGCGATGCCGACCACGAGGGCCGAGACGCCGAGCACGAGCCACCCGAGCAGCGGGAGGTCGAGCGCGGCGAGGTCGCTCACGCGTCGGTGGCCGGGGCGCGCGTGGCCGGGGCGTCGGTGACGAGCGCGACGATGCGGTCGGCGAGCTCGGCCCGCCGCTCGGGGGGCAGCGCGATGCCGGAGAGTGCCTCGTGGACCCAGAGCCCGTCGGCCGCGATCACCGCGAGACGGTGGGAGTCGGGGACGTCGTCGTCCGGCCCGGGCAGCCAGCGTCCGGTCACGCCATGCCAGATCGCCGCGAGGTCGGGCGTGGCGCCCGACTCGAGGGCCAGCTGGAGCTCGGCCCGGCTCGCCGCCCGACGGTTGACGGCGACGTAGGCGAGCAGGCGCTGGGTCGGGGTGGCCCGTGCGGCGGTCGAGCCGCACGCCGCCTCGAGCTCGCGTTCCCACTGCTGGGCGACGTGCTCGTGCAGCGCGGTCACGAGCCCCTCGCGCGAGGGGAAGTGGTAGGTCACGCCGCCGCGCGTCAGGCCCGCGGCGGCGGCCACCGCGTCGAAGGTGACGGCGGCGACCCCCTGCTCCTCGACGACGGCCACGGCGGCGTCGAGGATGCGCATCCGGTTGCTCGGTCTCACGGGGTCAGCCTCCCAGGTCGGTGCGCGGGCCGCGCGGGGTGCTCAGTGGTTGTCCGCGAACGCCTGCGACTCGGTGCCAGGCGTGTAGCGCCGCAGCAGACGTCCGGTGACCGCCGTGCCGAGCGCGAGCACGACGGCGATGACCACCAGCGTCACGAGGTAGCCGGAGTCGAAGGCGCGGCCCGCGGCGTCGATCACCGCGGCGTCGCCGTCGGCGACCGCCAGGGCGTCGGCGAGGCTGGACCCGGCGCCGTCGGGCGCCCCGGCGGGCAGGCGGACGGTTGCGGAGTAGACCAGCGTGAGCAGGCTGCCCAGCAGCGCGACGGCGGTGAGCGAGCCGAACTCGTAGCTCACCTCCTCGACCGAGGCGGCCATGCCGGCGCGACGGGCCGGGACGTTGCCGACGATCGCGGCGGACGCGACCGACATCGTCGCCCCGAGGCCCGCCCCGGTGACCACGAGGGCGACGACGAGTGCCGGCAGCAGGTCGGCGCGGGCGGCCAGCACGAGGCCGATCGTCCCGAGCGTGGCCAGGCCGAGCCCGCCGGTGACGAGCACGAGCAGGCCGACGCGGTGCAGGAGCGCGCCGCCGAGGAGCGCCGTCGGGAGCGTACCGAGGGCGACGGCGGCCACCAGCAGCCCGGCCTCGATCGGCTCGAAGCCCTCGACCAGCTGGAAGCGCTGGGTGATGACGAGCTGCGCGCCGGCGACGGCGAACATCGCGGTGGCCGCGCCCGCGACCCCGGCGGAGAACGCGGGGTTGCGGAACACGGAGAACTCGAGCAGCGGATCGGCCAGGCGGCGCTGGCGACGGACGAACAGCGTGAGGGCGACGACGGCGGTCGCGGCCGACGCGGCGATCAGGCCCCACTGCTGCGGCAGGTGCGCGAGCTCCTTGATCGTCAGGACGGCCCCGACGAGGCCGACCATCGCCAGGAGCGAGGACAGGAGGTCCCAGTGCTTGGTCGGATCGCCCGAGTCGGCCGGGGTGAGCGCGAGGGTGGCGATCGCCGCGACGACCACGACCGGAACGTTGACGAGGAAGACCGAGCCCCACCAGAACTGCGTGAGCAGGAGACCGCCGACGATGGGGCCGAGCGCCGACCCGACGACGGCGATGCTGCCCCAGACGGCGAGCGCGAGGTTCCGCTCCCGCTCGATGCTGAACGTGAGGCGGACCAGCGCGAGCGTGGCGGGCATCATCGCGGCTGCCCCGACGGCCAGCAGTGCGCGGGCGCCGATCAGGACGGCCGGGTCGGGGGCGAACGCGGCGAGCAGCGAGGCCGTGCCGAAGATCGCGAGGCCGGCCAGGAACATCCGCCGGTGCCCGATCCGGTCGCCGAGCGTGCCCGACCCCAGGAGCAGGCCGGCCATGACGACGGGGTAGGCGTTGATGATCCACAGACTCTGCGACCCGGTGGCCCCGAGCTCGGCCGTCAGCGTCGGCAGGGCCGTGTAGAGGATCGAGTTGTCGAGCGTGATGAGCAGCAGCCCCGCAGCGACGGTGGCCAGGACGCCCCACCGGCGCCGGGACGTGAGCTGGTTCATGGTGAGTCCTCCCGACCGGCGCAGGAGGGTCCTGGCCGACACCCAACTATACAAACATGTTTGTATAGTTGGGTGTCGGATCGGAGGGTGGGATCGCTGTGACTCCGGTCTCAGCGCGCGGCCAGGGCGGCGAACCTCCGGGCGTGCACGGTGTCGAGGACGAGGAGGAACGCGCCCTGGAGGATCACGGCGGCGCCGTCGGCCGCCACGGTCGGACGGGGCGGGTTCCGCCAGCGGGTGAGGAACACACCGCCGGCGACGTAGCCGACGTCGAGCACCGCGTTGACCGCCGTGAGGGTGCGCATCCGCCGGGCCCGCGCGCGGGCGTCGTCGGCGTCGGTCGGTGGCTCGGCCACGCCGCGGCTCCCGGCGGCGGCGATGAGGCCGTCGATCGCCGCCCAGGCGAGGGTCTGGCGACCGAAGGTGGTGGCGTGCGGGCGCGTCGTGGCCGCGCCGACCGCCAGCGCGCCGAGACCGACCACCGCCGACACGGCGGCGCCGGTGGTCAGGGTGCGCAGCAGCTCCCGCTCGACGGCGTGCACCTCGCTCGGGAGCGTGCCCTCGCGTCCCATCAGCTCGCCGCCCGTCCCTGCCAGGTGCAGACGCACGCCTCGTTGCCCTCGACGTCGGCGAGCACCCAGAACGCCGGTGCCTCCTCGGCCGACACGAGCGTGCCGCCGGCGGCCAGGGCCGCCTCGAGCCGGGCGGGTGCCTCGTCGTGCGCGACGGTGACGTCGACGTGGATCCGGTTGCGCTGAGGACGCGGGGCATCCATCTGCTGGAACCAGACGTCCGGTCCGACGCCGTCGGGGTCGACGAGCTCGTCGGGAGCCGTGCGGCGGTACCCGAGCACGGCCTCCCAGAACGCCGAGACGGCGGGGATGTCGATCGCGTCGATGGCGACCTCGATCGCCTGCCC
This sequence comes from Serinibacter arcticus, assembly GCF_003121705.1. Classification (NCBI taxonomy): domain Bacteria; kingdom Bacillati; phylum Actinomycetota; class Actinomycetes; order Micrococcales; family Beutenbergiaceae; genus Serinibacter; species Serinibacter arcticus. Next base: position 2,810,631 of record NZ_PYHR01000002.1, read on the forward strand.
CGCCGAGCCCTTCGCGCCGAGTCCGGCCGCCTCGGCGAGCGCGCTCACGCGGGCGGCCAGCGTGACGTCGCGCTCGGTGAGGCCGCCGACGTCGTGGCTCGTGGTCGTCACCACGACCGCGCCCCACCGCAGCAGCAGGTCCGGGTGGTGGTCGAGCTCCTGGGCCAGCGCCGCGACGTCGGCGGTGAACCGTGTCAGCGCGGGGTAGTCCTTCGACGTGAAGGTGGCGCGCAGCCGCCCGAGCATCACCCGCCAGTGGCGTTCGTCGACGGAGGCGCTGACTTCGGAGTGGGGGAGCGTGACGGCCATGCCCCACCCTCGCACCGGTCACCGACATCCGGCCAGGGCCGTGCCGGACCGTCGTGGCCGCACGGTCGTGGGCCCGGAGCGTCGCCGTCGGTGATGATGGTCGGATGGACGACCTCACGCCCCTCCTCCCGAACGTCACCGGCACCGCTCTCGGATCCCAGGTCGCCCCGCACGAGGCCGCCGAGCTCGAGGCCATCGAGGCCGAGCTGGGCGAGGCCCTCGAGCTGACCGAGCCGGTCGCGCTGCCGCCCGTCCTGGTCGAGCTGCTGACCGCCGGCGTCGAGCTCCTCACCCTGGAGTCCGGCCGCCTGTCCGCCGTCGACGACCGCGTGCGCGACGAGCTCGGCCTGCTCGGGCGCGACACGGGCGCCTACCTGGCCGACTACGAGTTCGCCGAGTACATGCCGGGGGCGGCGCCGATCGCGCTCGACGGCGCCGGCGGCTTCTTCTGCCTCGACCTGCGCGCCGTGGTGGCGGGCGAGGCGGAGAACGACGGCGGGGCGCCCCTGGTGTGGTCGCACGCGGGCAACCTGGGCTGGGACGACGACGCCGTCGTGCCGATCGCCGACGACCTCGCCCAGCTCCTGCTGGGCTGAGCGGGCCGACGCCGGTGCCCCGTCCCACCCGCGAGGAGCTCGCCGCGGCGCTCGAGCGCACGGCCGACGACCTCGTCCCGCCCCGCCTGCGCCTGCTGTTCGTCGGCATCAACCCCAGCCCGTGGACGGCCGCCGTCGGAGCGCACTTCGCCCGTCCGGGCAACCGGTTCTACCCAGCGCTCGCGGCCGCCGGGATCGTGCCCGAGGTCATCGACGCCTCGGAGGGCTACCGCCCGCAGGACCGGGCGCTGCTCGAGGCGGCCGGCGTCGGCGTCTCCAACCTCGTGCGCCGCGCGACGGCACGCGCCGACGAGCTCACGCGCGAGGAGCTGCGGGCCGGGGCCGAGCGGCTGGAGCGCGACGTCGCGGGATGGCGCCCCGCCGTCGTCGCCGTCCTGGGGGTGACCGCCTACCGGGAGGGCTTCGCGCGGCCGCGCGCCGCCGTCGGGAAGCAGGAGGAGACGCTCGGCGGGGCCGAGCTGTGGGTGGTGCCGAACCCGAGCGGCCTCAACGCGCACGAGAGCGTGGCGAGCCTCGCGACCGCCTATGCGGCGCCGGCGCGGGCGGCGGGCGTCATCGCCTGATCCGGCGTCGAGCAGCGAGCGGAGCGCTCACTCGTACGTGGTGTCCAGCGCGAGCGACCCCAGCAGGCGCGTCGGCGGGTCGAGCGCGACCGCCGAGTCGGCGGGCTCGGCCGTCAGCAGCGGGAGCAGGCGCTTCTCCTCGTAGGCGAAGTGCGTGAGCATGACGGCCTCGATGCCGTCGAGGTGGTGCGACAGCGTGTCCTCGTCGCCGCCGGCGGTGAGCGCGCCGTCGAAACCGCGGATGAGGTGCGCGAGCATCGAGTGGTCGCGCTGCAGGTCCGTCACCAGGTCGGCGAGGTCCCGGTGCGCGCCGAGGATGGCCGGGAAGAGGTGCTCGTCCTCGGCGACGTGGTGCTCGGCGAGCGCGAGGCAGAAGCCGGTGCAGTAGACCTGCAGGTCCGTGCTCGCGAGCGCGACGGGGTTGCCGCCGTCGATCGCCGCCCGCGCGAGGTCGACGGCGCGGCGCAGCCGGGCGTGGACGGCCCGGAGCTCGGCAGCCAGGGCCGCGGAGCGCGACCTCGGGACGGCTGACACGCCACCAGTCTGACGCAGCGGTCGGTCGGGCGCAGGGGTCGGTCGGGCGCAGGGGTCGGTCGGGCGCAGCGAAGGGCGGGCGGGCCGCTCGCTCGAGATCGAGCTGCGTCCCGCCCGCCCTCCGGCGTAACGTGCTGGTGCTAGGCGGCCCTGACGACCGAGGACTTCACGAGGGCGCCGGGGCGGATGGTGACGCCCGGGGCGACGTGCACGTCGTCCTCCACGCGGACCCCCGCGCCGACGACGGCGCCCGCTCCGATCTTGACGCCTCGCCCGAGGCGGACGAGATCGCCGATGCGCGCATCGGGTCCGACGTGAACGTTCTCGGCCACGACGACGGCGCGTCCCAGCTGGGCGTTCTCGTCGATCCAGCCGCCGGCCTTGAGCCGCGACCCGGCCCCGATCCGGGCACCCGCCTCGACGTAGGCGCCCGGGACGACGATCACGTCGTCCGGAACCTCCGCCTTCGGCGAGACCAGCCCGCCGCCGTTCTCGTGGCGTGCGTAGTGAACGACCTCACCTCGGTCGTTCTCGAACTCGATGCGACCCCGTCGCCGTGCCATCGCTGTCCCTTCCGTCGGTGCTTCCGCCTTCTCGACCCGCGTTCCGCGAGGATGTCGGCTTCCTCTACCAACGCCGTGGATCCCGGGAATGTTCCCAGGGGTAGGCGAGCCTAAGTCGGCGTCCCGGACGGACGTCGTCGGGAGGGGTGTTCGGGGTCGTTCGGAGAACATGACACAGCTCCGAACCGCCGGGCAGGATCGTTCAGCACGAGACGATCTCGTGCCACTCCCGTCTCGGTCGGTCAGCCCCCTGAGAAACCGAGACGGGGCGTCCCCAGACTCGCCGTCGACCCCGTGCACCGGGGTCGATCGGGCCACCGAGACCTCCCGCCCCATGCCCTGGGCGGCCGGAACCGGTGGGACACGAGATCTGCGGCGAATCGGCGTCGTGCGAGACGCCGGTTCGCCGGACGGGACGGGCCGCGACTTTCTGAGGGGGGAGTCGCGGCCCGATCCGTCGCACCGGCCGTCCCACCCCTCGTCGTCGACGAGGTGCGCTCTGTCGCCGTCGCCCGGCCTGACCTAGCGTGGGGGCATGACTCTCAACGCCAAGGCCCACGTCCTGCGCGACCTCCACACCGCGCCCGAGCTGCTCCAGGTCGTCAACGTCTGGGACGTCGTCAGCGCCCGCGCGATCGCGGACCTGCCCGGCACCCGCGCGCTCGCCACCGCCGGTCACTCCATCGCCGCCACGTTCGGCTACGACGACGGCGAGATCCCCTTCGACCTCACGCTCGACCTCCTCGGTCGCATCACGGCCGCCGTCGACCTCCCCGTGACGGCCGACCTCGACGACGGCTACGTCGAGCCCGGCGAGACCACGCGTCGCGTGATCGGTGCCGGCGTCGTCGGTGCCAACGTCGAGGACCGCCTCCGCCCGCTCGCGGAGTCCGTCGCGCGCGTCGAGGCGATCATCGCCGCCGGCGCCGCCGAGGGCGTCGACTTCGTCCTCAACGCCCGCACCGACGCCTTCGTGCGCGGCGGGGACCGGCCCGTCGAGGAGTCGCTGGCCGACGCCGTCGCCCGCGGCCGCGCCTACGTCGCCGCCGGGGCGACGACCGTCTTCGTGCCGGGCAACTTCGGCGAGGACGTCGTGGCGCAGCTCGTCGACGGGATCGGCGAGCGCAAGGTCAGCCTCATCGGCTTCCCCGCGATCCCGGCGCCGGCCCGCCTGGCCGAGCTCGGCGTCGCGCGCCTGTCCTACGGCCCGCTCACGCAGCGCGTCGCGCTCGGGGCGCTCGTCGACCTCGCCGAGTCCGTCTACTCGGGCGCCGTCCCGCCCGAGGGCATCCGCCCGCTCAACTGAGCCGGCGCCCGTGCCCCGCGACGCCCCTGCCTTCCCCTCCCCGGGGGAGGTCGGGGAGGGCGACCTCGCCGCCGTCGTGCGCGGGGTGCTGTGCGCCCCCGACCGTCCCTGGTGCACCGCGGTGCTGCGGGGGCGGTGGCCGGGCGGTCAGCCGCTGGGCGAGCTGTGGCGCGCGGACGCCGTCCACCCCGAGGGCGACGGCCTCGTCGTCGTGCTCGACGGCGGTCGGCGCGTCCTCACGCTGACCCGGCCGCGCGGGGCGCGGGTCGTGCACACGCGCGACCTCGTCTCGGTGACGATCGCGCGGGTGGACGCCGCGCTGCTCGAGGACGACGGCCGCGTGCGTCGGGTGTCCTTCCGCGTGCGGGGCGGGGTGGCGCGCGGGGCCGCGTCGGGCGAGACGTCGTCGTGGCCGCGGGCCAGGGCGCCGTGGCGGCGTGTCGTCACGGGGCAGCGGCCGCTGCCGGCGGTGGAGCTGGTCGCGATCCTCTGAGCGAGGGCTCGGGGCTGGGGGCTTCGGGCTCGGGGGATCGGTCCACTCCTCAGGACCGGTCCGTTCCGCCGCGCGGGTAGCGGAACCGAGCCCTACGCTCGGCCCGACGGGAGCCCTCACTCCCGCGCCCCTCGCCCGAAGGACCCGAGATGACCTCGCCCACGCAGTCCAGCCAGCCCACGCCCTCGCCGTCGTCCGGTTCATCCGCCTTCCCGCCCGCCCTGGCCGAGGCCTCGGCCAGGGCGCTCCGGATCCTGCGGATCGCCCTCGGCCTCGCCGGGGTCGTCACGCTCCTGGTCGGGGCCCTCATCCTCATCTGGCCCGGCCGCACCGCCGTCGTCGGCACCGCGATCCTCGCCGTCTACCTGATCGTGGTCGGTCTGCTCTACCTGGCCGCGGCGATCTTCTCCCAGCACCGCGGCGCCTGGGCCCGGATCGGTCACCTGGTGCTCGCGGCCCTGTTCGTCGCCGGCGGCATCTCCGCGTTCTCCAACCTCCAGGCGACCACCGCCGTGCTCGCCGTCTTCCTCGCCGTCCTGATCGGCGTGCTCTGGATCGTCGAGGGCATCGTCTCGCTCGCGACCGTCAGCCGGTCCGAGAACCGGGTCTGGACGGTCGTCTTCGCGGTCATCAGCGTGCTCGCCGGCATCTCACTCGTGACCTCGCCCCTGTGGAGCGCCGTGCTGCTGTGGTGGCTCGTGGGCATCTCGCTCGTGGTGATCGGCGCGCTGCAGGTCGCACGAGCGATCACCTTCGGCAGGCCCGCCTGAGCCTACGATCGAGCCTCCGGGTCCGACCAGGAGGTACGCGTGGGCATCACCGACAACCTGTTCCGCAAGACGTTCAGGGACGAGTACGACAAGCAGGGCGTGGCCATCGGTCGCTTCAACCTGGCGATCTTCGGGAAGACCGGGGTCGGGAAGTCGACGCTGATCAACGCGATCTTCGGTGAGGACGTCGCGGCCACCGGCATCGGTGAACCCGTCACGAAGGGCTCGCGCCTGTACATCGACCGGATCGGCGGCCACCTCGGCATCCTCGACACCCAGGGGCTCGAGGTCGGCAAGAACACCAAGGAGCTGATCGGCGAGCTCGACAAGGTGGTCAAGGAGACGCGCGGCAAGCCGATCGAGGAGCAGCTGCACGTCGCCTGGTACTGCGTGCGCGGGCTGGACCGACGATTCGAGGACTCCGAGGCCGACTTCATCAACCGCCTGCACAAGCTCGGCCTGCCCGTGATCGTCGTGATGACCCAGGTGCCGATGCGCGACGGCGAGCACCACCCCGACGCGATCGCGCTCGCCCGGGACATCACCTCGCGCGGGCTGCCGATCGTCGACGGGAAGGTCTTCCACACCGTCGCGCTCGCCGACCGGTTCATCGGGCTCGAGCCCCACGGCCTGCACGACCTCCTCGATGCCACGTTTCGCGTCGCTCCGACAGGTGCTCAGACTGCACTCGCCGCAGCCCAGGCGATCGATGCTGCATCCAAGATTCGGCACGCGCGCATCGCGATCCGAGCGGCTGTAGGCAGCGCCGTCGCCGCGGCGGCGGTCCCGATCCCATTCGCCGACGCCACGCTCCTGGTGCCGATCCAGCTCGGGATGATGGCCAGGATCGCCCAGATCTTCAGGATGCCGTTCGACCGGACGGCGCTGATGACCACGATCGCGACGACGGCCGCCACCCAGGGCGGACGGGCCGCCGTCACCGGGCTGCTCAAGATGATCCCGGGGGCGGGCTCGATCGCCGGCGGGGTGATCGGGGCGTCCGTGGCGTCCACCTTCACGTTCGCGATGGGTGAGGCCTGGCTGACGGTGTGCCAGCGGGCGGCCGCCGGCCAGCTCGACAACGTCGCCGGGGTGCTCGACAACGAGCAGGTGCGCCGGGCGTTCCTGGACGCGTTCGGGACGTGGGTCAAGCTCGACCCGAAGGCGCGCAAGGAGCTGACGAAGGGGCTGTAGGGCGGGGGTGCTGTCGGGTGTGCTGCCGGGAGTGCGGAGTACCGTGGGCGGCATGACTCGTACCGACGCCAACGTCGCCGCCCTGGCGCTCGCGACCCTCGACCTGACCGATCTCGGCGAGAGCACCTCGCTCGAGAACGCCCTCGCCCTCGCGGCGCGCGCCGCCGAGCACGGCGTGGCCGCCGTGTGCGTGTGGCCGCGCTACGTCGCCGCCTGCGCCGAGGCGCTGGCCGGCACCGGCGTGAAGGTGGCGACGGTCGTGAACTTCCCGTCGGGCGACGAGCCGGTCGCCGACGTCGTCGCCATGACGACCCGCGCGGTCGCCGACGGCGCCGACGAGATCGACGTCGTGCTGCCCTACCGTGCGTTCCTCGCGGCCGACGCCGGTCGCGCCGAGGAGGTGCTCGACGGCGTCCGCGGCGCCAGCGGTGACGCGGCGGTCAAGGTGATCATCGAGTCGGGCGAGCTCAGGGCCCCCGCGGTGATCACGGCTGCGGCACGCCTCGCGATCGACCACGGCGCCCAGTTCGTCAAGACCTCCACCGGGAAGTCGCCCGTCTCCGCGACGCCCGAGGCCGCCGAGGCGATCCTCGCCGTCATCGCCGAGCAGCCCGCCGCCGCGCCGCGCGTGGGCTTCAAGGCCTCCGGCGGGATCCGCTCCGTGGCCGACGCCCGCGTCTACATCGAGATCGCCGACCGGCTGCTCGGCGAGGACTGGGTCTCCGCCGACACGTTCCGCTTCGGCGCCTCGAGCCTGCTCGACGACGTGCTGCGCGTGCTCGACGGCGGGGAGTCCGCCGCGCCGGAGTCCCCGACCGCGTACTGACCTCGGCCGACCGCGCCCTCGTGGTCGCTGCCCCGCGTTGACCGCGCCCTTGTGGTCGCTGATCCCCGTGATCCGCGACCGCGAGGGCACGGTCGCGTGTGGGGTGCGACCACGAGGGCGCGGTCGCGCGTCGGCGGCACGCGCGTGGGGCAGATCACCTGAAAGTAGTTGACCGATGTCAACCGATCGGGCGTACAGTTGACATCGGTCAACTACTTTCGCTCGTAAGGAACTTCATGTCGGCGGCTGCCCCCACACCCGAACCCCGGCCCGAACGCACGACCGCGACGGCCACCCCCGCCACGGCCACGGCGCCGCCCAAGCACCGCGCCGGCGTCCTGCCCGTGATGCTCGCGCTGATGATGGCGATGTTCGTCTCGATGCTCGCCGCCACCGTGGTGAGCACGTCGCTCCCCGTGATCATCGCCGACCTCGGCGGCGACCAGTCGGCGTTCACCTGGGTCGTCACGGCCACGCTGCTGGCGACGACCGTCAGCACACCGGTGTGGGGCAAGCTCGCCGATCTGTTCAACCGCAAGCTGCTGCTGCAGCTGGCGCTCACGCTGTTCGTCGTCGCGACGGCGATCGCCGGCTTCTCGACCACCACCGACATGCTCATCCTGATGCGCGTGTTCCAGGGTCTCGGCGCCGGTGGTCTCGCGGCCCTCTCGCAGATCGTGATGGCCGACGTCGTCTCGCCGCGTGAGCGCGGCCGCTACGCCGGACTGTTCGGCGCGGCCATGGCGCTCGGCACGGTCGGCGGCCCGCTCCTGGGCGGCTTCCTCACCGACACCCTCAGCTGGCACTGGAACTTCTACGTGGCGATCCCGTTCGCCGTCGCCGCCCTGGTGATGCTGCAGCGCTCGCTCCACCTCCCGAAGCAGACCCGCTCGAGCACGCGCATCGACTACCTCGGCATCGTGCTGATCTCCTCGGGCATCTCGCTCGTCCTGCTGTGGGTCTCCTTCGGTGGCGCGCAGTTCGCGTGGTCGTCGCTGCCGTCGTACGCGATGATCGGCGGCGCCGTCGCGATCCTCGTCGTGGCGGTCTGGTGGGAGCTGCGCGCGGCCGACCCGCTGCTGCCGCTGACGATGTTCCGCAACCGCACCTTCACCCTCGCGGTGATCGCCTCGCTCGCCACCGGCGTCGCGATGTTCGGCACCTCGGTCTTCCTGTCGCAGTACATGCAGCTCGCCCGCGGCGCGACCCCGATGGAGTCCGGCGTGATGACCATCCCGATGATGGCCGGACTGCTGATCACCTCGACCATCATCGGCAACGTCGTCAGCCGGACCGGCATCTGGAAGCGCTTCGTCGTGACCGGCTCGATCCTCATGGTCGTCGGGCTCGCCCTGCTCTCGACGCTGCACTACGACACCGCGTTCTGGATCGTCGGCGTCTCGATGGCCACGCTCGGCGCCGGCGTCGGCATGGTGATGCAGAACCTCGTCATCGTCACGCAGAACGCCGTCGAGACGCGCCACCTCGGCGTCGCCACGAGCGCCGTGACCTTCTTCCGCAGCCTCGGCGGCACCATCGGCGTCTCGGCGATGGGGTCCATCCTCGGGTCGGTCGTCGCGTCGCAGATCACGACGTCGATCGGCAGCCTCTCGCCGACCGACCAGGCTGCCGCGGCCCAGGCCCTGGGTGACGGCACCATCCCGAAGCTCGCCGAGCTCCCCGACGCCATCCGCGTGGTCGTCGAGGCCGCGTACGGCATCGGCATCGGGCGCGTGTTCCTCGCCGCCCTGCCGCTCGCCGTGATCACGGTCGTCGCCGCGTTCCTGCTCCCGAACGTCCCGCTCGGCACCCAGAACGCCGTCGAGAAGCGCGCCGCCGAGGCCGGGGAGGTCGTGGACGAGGGCGGTCTCCACCGCGTCAGCGCCGCCGAGGTGCTCGAGGAGGCGGAGGACCTGACGATCGAGTCGGCCTCCGCCGTCGCAGCCCTCCCGGCCGTCGGCTCCGGCCGTCGGGGTGACAACGTGCGCGACGGCTCGGGAGAATGACACCGTGACCGCGCCCGCCCCGACTCTCGCCGAGGACCCGACGCTCGACGACGTGCCGACCGCCGCCGTGCACGATCCCGCCGCCGTCGCCCTGGTCGAGGAGCAGATCAGCGTGCTGTTCCAGCGCGCCAAGCTCCTCTGGCGCCGGGCCGCGGAGTCGGTGCACCCCGAGCTCCAGCCGGTCGGGTACCGCATGCTGAGCCAGCTCGTGCACCGCGGCCCGACCAACGCCGGGACGCTCGCCGACTGCCTCGACACCGACAAGAGCGTCATCAGCCGTCAGGCGCGCGTCCTCGGCGACCTCGAGCTGATCACGGTCGAGCCGGACCCGAGCGACGGCCGCGGCCGCCTGTTCCAGGCGACCGAACCTGCGCGCGAGCTCGTCCTGCGCACGCGCGCCGAGATGTCGCAGATGTTGTTCGGCGGGCTCGGCGCGCTCGACGCCGAGGAGGTCGAGCAGCTGGGCGCCATGCTCGGACGGCTCAACGAGGCCGCCCGGCCCGCGGTGGGCTGACTCCCGCGGCGAGCGCCCGCACCGCCGCGGCGCCACACCACCCCGCACCACCGCGACCCCCGCGCAGCCGTCGCTGCCCGGGGGTCGCGGCATTCTCACCCGCCCTAGATGTAACGTGAGTAACACGTTAGGTAACCGTTTGGTTACGACTTACTTCTGGGGGTGCGTCCCGCTCTCTCGGCCTCTACGTTCGTCCCAGGTGAGCACGTCCCGCTGTCAGCGTGGCGCGCCACCGAGGCCGGGGGGCCCACGCCAGTGCAGGGAGCACCACCACGATGTCGACGACCGGCCGGCACCCCGCGAGTCGCCGCGGGCTGCGCCGTCGTCGTCGGGAGCGCACGGCCCGGCTGCGGTCCGCCGTCGTCGTCGTCCTCGCCCTCGTCGTCCTGATCTCCGCGAGCCCGGCCCTCGCGCTCCGCTTCGGAGCGGTGACGGTCGGCACCCCCGCGACCACCGCGACCCAGACCTACACGCAGGCCAGCACCCCCAACCAGACGGCGACGTGGACCACCAGCCCGACCTCGCTCTCGACGGGCACGACGAGCTGGCAGTGGTTCGGCATCACCGATGCGGTGCTGGGCGCCTCCGGCTTCCCCGCCACGGTGCCGACCGCCCAGCGTGTCGCCCGCTCCATCAGCGTGCCGGCCGCCGGCTGCAGCTTCACCGCCCCGCTCGTGACCGAGTGCGTGAATCGCGGCACGGTCACGGTGACGTTCGACCGCGCCGTCACCAACCCGATCCTCTACGTCGCCGGCCTGGGCGAGGCGCCCCTCCTCAGCTTCTACCGCATGGGGGCCTACCTCGACGTGACGACGGCGAACGTCACGATGGCCACTCCCACCGCCGGCGCCACCAACCTCCAGGTCGTGGGTGGCACGCGGCTGCAGACCGTCAACACGCGGCCGTCGGGGTCGTGCAACCCGCTGCTCGGCCTCGACAACCAGGCGGGCTGCGGCGCCGTGGTGCTCCAGGGAACGTTCACGTCCGTGACCTTCAGCACCGGGATCCGGGTCCAGGGCGAGATCGGCAGCGGCAACGTCGGCGCCGGCGTCGTCGACTCCCTCGCGCTCTACATCGCCCTTCAGGACCAGCCGCTCCCGGTCGCGAACCCCGACACCTTCTCGGCCGTCGCCGGGACGACCGGCGCCCCGCAGAGCCTGCTCGCCAACGACGTCGCGGCGGCGGGCTTCCCCCTCGTCCCCGCGAGCACGGTGTTCACGGCCACCACCGGATGGACGCTGACCAACAACAACCGCACGGCCACCGGCGCGGGCATCGGTACCGCGGAGATCAGCGCCACCACGGGCCTGGTCACGTTCGCGCCGGTCGCCGGGTACGCGGGTCCCTCGGGCCCGATCAACTACCAGATCACCGACAGCGTCGGCAGCACCGCCACCTCCACGGTGACCTTCAACGTGGCTACGGGCGCGCTCGCGTGCGGCACCACGGTCTACCAGATCAACGCCTCGGGCGAGGTGCGCGGTGTCCCGACGAGCGCGGTCGGCAACGCCGCGAACGCGACCTCGACGCCGCTACTCCCCGCCGTCAGCGGGACCACCGAGGCGAACGCCCTCGGCATCGCCGCCGGGGGCACCTCGGTCATCTACATCGCCACCCGCGGCGGCTCCGCCGTCGCCACCCGGTACGACACGGTGGCCGGCACCTACACCCACACGACCGTGACCCCGCCGGGCGTGCGCGTCGCGGGTGCCGTCAACCCCGTCAACGGCTTCTACTACTACGGCGGCGTGGCCACCGGCAGCGCGATCTACATGTTCAACCCCACCACGGGCGTCAGCTTCCAGGTCGGCACCTCGCCGGGCTCGGCCGGCGGCAACGGCGACTACGCCTTCACCTCGGCGGGGGACATGTTCATCCTCAGCGACGCCGTGATCACGGCGGTCAGGGCTACCGACCTCCCGACGACGCAGGGCACCGCTGCGATCACCGGCTCGGTGATCTCGAGCGGACAGTCCCAGACGAGCAACGGCATCGCGTTCGGCGGCGACGGCTTCATGTACGTCAACAACACGAACACGGGCAGCTCGAACCTGCAGCGCGTCGACCCGGTCACGGGTGCGCTCGGCGGGACGCTCGGCACCACGACGCGGGCGACGACGTCCACGTTCGCCAGCATCGACCTCGGGGCGTGCGCCCCGACCGCCAGCATCCGGGTGGAGAAGGACGTCGCCGCCCGCGCCCTCACCACCGACCAGTTCACCCTGCAGCTCGCCACGACCGGCGCCACCGCGCTCACCGGCACCACGACGGGCGCGGCGACCGGCGTCCAGAGCGTCGCGGCCGGGCCGATGATCGGCCAGGTCGGCCGCACCTACACCTTCACCGAGACCGGCGCCGGGACCCCGGCGGCCCAGCTCGGCGCCTACCGCCCGACCTGGACGTGTCGCAACGGCGCGACCGGTACGACGCTCACCACCGGCACCGGTGCGACGGGCACGTACGCCTTCACGGAGGCGAGTCCCACGACCGTCGTCTGCACGTTCCGCAACGCGACGGGTCCGCTGCTGTCGGTCGACAAGACGGCCTCGGCCACGAGCTTCACGGTCGGTCAGCCGGCGAGCTACGCCGTCGCCGTCACGAACACGGGTCAGAGCGCGACGACGGCGCCCATCACCGTGACCGACGTGCTCGCCACGGGCATCACGTTCACCGGGGCGTCCGGCGCGGGCTGGTCCTGCACGGGCACCGGCACGCTCACCTGCACGTACACGGGCACCCTCGCACCGGGCGCGACGACGACCCTCACGCTCGGCGTGACGCCCACGATCGCCGCCGTCACGGGCAACAACACCGCCACCGTCAGCGGTGGCGGTGACCCGACGTGCTCCGCGGCGGGACGCTGCTCCGACCAGGTCGCCGTCAGCCTGACGGCCAACTCCGGGCGCCCCGTGCAGTGCAACGCGCTGTGGGGGCTCGCGGGGGGCTCGCCCACGGCCACGCCGGCAGGCAACCAGGTCTACACGTTGGACACGACCACCGGGGCGGCCACCCGCTTCACCACCACCCCGGTCTCGACGACGAACAACGACCTCGGCAACACCTCGTCGCTGGCGATCGACCCGCGGACCGGACGACTGTTCGCGGCCGACAACCTCGGCACGCTCGCGATCCGCACGCTCGCTCCCGGGTCGACCACCTGGACCACGACGACGGCGGTCGTCCCCGGCGCGGCCGGCGTCAACGGCGTCGCCCGCGCGGTGATGGACGGCGGCGGCTTCCTCTACATCGGCCGGAACACCGCCGACAACGGGACGATCTACCGCTACCCGGTGGGTCTGGACGGGTCCGTCGGGGCACCGACGACGATCCCCGTCACCGGCATCCCGACCACGGGCCTGGGCGGCGGCGACTTCGCGATCGCGCCCGACGGCACGTTCTACCTCGGGGCGGCCAACGCCGGCACCGTCTCGCTCTACCGGATCGCCCCCACGGCTCCGGCGACGTCGATGAGCGCCGCGGCCGCGGCGACCGCCACCCTCGTCCCGACGTCGCAGACGGTGTCGGGCTCGACCGACCTCGGCGGCCTCGCCTTCCAGAGCGGGACGCTCTACGGCGCCGGGTCCACGGCGTCGCTCTTCCGGTTCAACCTCACCTCCTCCGGGCCGACCGGCACGTGGCCCGCCGCCGGCGGCACGACCGTGATCGGTCCCACCGGTGTGGCGATCTCCGACACGGCAGGCTGCGCGGGAGCGGCGACCGTCCAGCTGGCCAAGACGTCGGTCTCCGGGACCGGCACGTTCGGCTTCACCGGGCTGACGAACGTGGCCGACAACGTCGGCACGGCCGTCACCACCGACCAGATCACCACCACGACCGCGGGCACCACGGTGCGCTCCGCCTCCACCCACGTCGTCACGCGGCTCGCGACGGCCGTGACGGCGACCGAGACGCCGACCCCGGGCTGGAGCGTCGTCTCCGGGGCCGGCCTCTGCACCGACACCAACAGCGCCGTCACCGGCAACCCCGCCACGTTCGGCACGATCACCGGCGCCGGGGCGCTCGCCGTCCCGGCCGTCAACGTCCGCGCCGGCGCGGCGATCGTCTGCACGGTGACGAACACCCTCGACCCCGTCCTCGCGACGTCGAAGACGCTCGCGCAGGTCAACGGATCGGCGGCCGTGCCCGGTCAGACGGTGCGCTCCGGGGATGTGCTGACCTACACGATCACGACCGGCAACACCGGCGGGGCCGGGAGCGTCACGCTGACCGAGCAGGTCCCGGCGGGCACCACCTACACCGGCGCCGGGCAGGGCTGGAGCTGCGCCGGCGGGTCGACGGCGGGGACCGGGTGCTCGCAGAACGTCTCCGTCCCGGCCGGCGGCTCCGCGAGCCGCAGCTTCACCGTCACGGTCGGCGGTGGCACGCTGCCGGCGTCGATCTCCAACACGGTGTCCGCCTCGTCCGGCACGTGCGCCTCGTGCACGGTGACCACCGCCGTCACCCCGCTCGTGCCCGTGACGAAGGTGGTCGTGAGCCCGACGCTCCCGGCCGTCGCGGGCGGCACGGTGGTCACCTACCGCCTGACGCTCGCCAACGGCGCCGGGGTCGCGGGGTTCGTCGACCACCAGGACGTGTTGACCGGCGTCCTCGACGACGCCGTGTGGCCCAGCCCCGGCGGCGTCCCCGCGCAGCCGCAGGTCGCCCCCGCCGGAAGCGTCACCGCGAGCTACTCCGCCGCGACCCAGCGACTCACGCTCGGCGGCACGGTACCCGCCGGTCAGAGCGTCACCGTGACCTACCAGGTGCAGGTGAAGCCGTGGGACGAGGTGGCGGCGGGGGCGGGGGACGCGACGCTGCGCAACGCCGTCGTCCGCACCGGCGCCACCCCGCCCCCGACGTGCGCGCCCGGCTCCACGACCTGCACCACGACCCCGATCGCCAGCTACTCGCTGACGAAGTCGTCCCTGCCCGTGCCCGCCACCTCGGTCGACCCGGGCGAGCGGATCGACTACACCGTCACGGTCGCGAGCGCCGCGCGCAGCACCGGGCCGGTGACGGGCGTGCAGGTCACCGACAACCTCACCGACGTGCTGGCGGACGCCGCGTTCGTGCCCGGGTCCGTCGTGCTCACGGTCGGGGCGGGCGCACCGCAGCCGCTCGCCGTCGCTCCCGCGCTCGACCCGGTCACGCAGCAGTGGCTGCTCACCTCGCCCGCGTTCACGCTCCCGGCCGGCGCGACGGCGACGCTCCGGTACGCCGTCGAGGTGGCCGACGTCGCGTGGTTCGCGCAGCTGCGCAACGTCGCCGGCGTGACTGGGGGCATCCCGCCGGCGCAGTGCCTCTACGTGCCCGGCGCCCCGCCCGGCGGTCCCACCCTGCCGGCGTGCGAGAACGTCCACGTCGTCAACGGGTTCGTCGAGCTGGCCAAGGTCGGGCTGGACGGGTCGGGGAGCACGGTGCCGATGGCGGGCTCGGCCTTCGCGATCCACACGATCGTGGTGCAGGACGACGAGCCCGTCCTCGGGCCGGTGCTCGCGGGTGTGACGCCCGAGCCGGTGCCTGGCCTGACGGGGCGGTTCGCCGTCGCCGGCATCCCGGTGGGCAGCTACCTCCTCGTCGAGACCCGGGCCCCCGAGGGCTACTCGCTGCTCGCCCGGCCCGTCCCGTTCGAGGTGACCGCGCAGGGCACGGTCCTGCTCGACGGCGCGCAGGCGCCCGCGGTCACGGTCGCCAATCCGCCGGGGGTGACGTTCCCGGTGCTGACCGTGCGGGACGTCCCCCGGTTCGCCATCCCCGAGGCGGGAGGGACGGGCCAGAACCCGTTCCACGCCGTCGGGCTCGGCCTCCTCGCGGGTGCGCTCGCGATCCTGGGCCGTCTCCAGCTCCGGCGACGTGCCGGCACCCGCCCCGCCGTCGAGGGGAGGAGCTGACCGCCGCCGGGACGACGTGCGGCTGCTGACCCAGCCGCTCCCGAGCCGGGTCGACCACGGACGGTCGACCACCCGCAGTGCCTGCACGACGCCTGACCCGCTCGTCTCTCTGCACCACCCCTGCACGACCTTCTGCACCACCCCCTGACAGCTCGACCGACCACCGAGGAGTGGACACATGACTACGACGACCCGGACGCGCACACGCCGCGTCTCCGCCGCCGCCCTTGCCGGGGCGGTGCTGCTCGCCGTCGGCCTGGGCACCGCCGCCGTCGCGGCCCCCGTGATCGAGGAGGGCACGGTCGGCTCGCTGACCGTGCACAAGTTCCAGGCGCCCGACACCCTGCCCGACCTGCCGAACGACGGCTCCGAGATCACCGAGCCGATCGACGCCCTCCCGCTCGCGGGCGCCCAGTTCACGATCTACGAGGTCGAGGGGATCGACCTCACGGAGAACCAGGGCTGGCAGGACGCCGCCGCGCTGGAGGGGACGTTCGACCCCGCGACAGTCCTGCCCGGCTCCGTCCCGGCGACCGCCGGCGCCTACACGCTGACGCAGGTCGGTCAGCAGACGACCAGCGCGACCGGCGTCGCGGCCTTCACGGGCCTGCCGATCGCCCTCTACCTCGTGGTGGAGAGCTCGACGCCGACCGGCTTCACGCCGGTGCCCTCGTTCATGGTGACCGTGCCGCTGACGCTCACGGCCGAGGGGGCTACCGAGCAGGCCTGGGAGTACGACGTCCACGTCTACCCCAAGAACCCGAGCTTCACGGCCACGAAGACGGTCGCCGACGCGATCGACCAGGAGGACGCCGTCGTCGGGGACCAGATCGTCTACACCGTGACCGGTGACATCCCGGCCCAGGGTCTGGACGCGTACCGCATCGCCGACACGCTCGCGACGCAGCTCACCTACGCGCCCGACGACACCCAGTCGGACATCGTGCTCTCCGTGAGCGGCTCGGCAGGCGAGACGCTGACGTTCGGGACCGACTACACGGTCGCCGTCGCCGGCCAGACCCTCACGGTCGACCTCACCGCGGCCGGCCTCGCCACGGTGGCCGAGGCGAAGTCGCTGGACGCGACCGCCCAGGTCGTCATGGCGCTGACCGTCACGGTGAACGCTCCGGGCGAGATCTCCAACACGGCGAACGTCTTCCCGAGCGCCGCCGCGATCGCGAACGTCATCCCGACCGTCACGCCCGCGGTCGTGTCCAAGTGGGGCAGCGTCGCGATCGCGAAGACGTCCTCCGACACCACGATCACGGCCCTCGGCGGAGCGACCTTCGAGGTGTACTACACGACCGGGAGCGAGTGGGACGGCGACCCCGACACGGCCACGCAGGTCGACGTCAACGGCGTGACCACGTGGACGACGACGGCCACCGGCACCGTGACCATCGGCGCCCTGCGCTACAGCGACTGGGCGAACGGCGCGGAGGTGCCGGCCGGTGCGGACGACTTCCGTCAGTACTGGCTGGTCGAGACGGTCGCCCTGGCCGGTCACGAGCTGCTCGCCGAGCCCGTCGGCTTCCTCATCGAGGATCTCGACGAGACGACGACGACGCCGACCGTGGCGCCGGCCCCGATCGTCAACGTGCCGAGCAACGCCGGCTTCGAGCTGCCCTTCACCGGTGGCATCGGGACCGTGTGGTTCACGGTCGCCGGGGTTCTGCTGCTCGGTGGTGCCACGCTGCTGGTGGTGCGTCAGCGCCGTCGCACGCAGGCGTGACGTGCGGGGGCGTCCGTGGGGGCGAGACGCCCCGCGCGTGATGTCGAGCGTGTGACGCCGTCGGGGTGGGCGGGGCGGACCCGCCCACCCCGACGGCAGGTGGCGGCGTGCCGGGGGGCACGCCGCCACCGTCCTCGTCCCCCGGCTGATGCCGCGTCCGCGAACGACCCAAACTCGAGGAGAGGAGCACCGCGATGAGCCGGACCGTCACCACCGCCCGCCACGGCGCGGTACGCACGGGGCTGCTCGCCGCCTGGCGCCGGAGTTCCGCCATGACCTGGCAGCATTGGCTCGTCGTGGTCGTCGCCGTCGCCGGCGTGGGCGTGCTGCTCTACCCGACGGCGGCGAGCTGGTTCACCGCGAGGGTGCAGGCCGGCCAGATCGCGAGCTACAGCGAGAGCGTGGAGGCGATCGGGTCGCAGGAGGTCGATCAGATGCTCGCCGACGCGCGGGCCTACAACGAGTGGTTGCCCAAGGGCCCGCTGCGCGACCCGTTCCGCCCCGACGGCGTGGTTCAGACCGCCGTCGGCGACTACGTGGCGGAGTACTACAGCAAGCTCGCGGTCCCGGAGAGCGACGCGATGGCTCGGCTGAGCATCCCGGCGATCGGGGTGGACCTTCCCGTGCTGCACGGCACGGATCCGGCGGCGCTCACGCGCGGGGTCGGTCACATCTTCGGCTCCTCCCTTCCCGTGGGGGGTGAGGGCACGCACAGCGTGCTGACGGCCCACTCGGGCTACGTGAACGCGGTCCTCTTCGACAACCTGGCCCGGCTCGACCACGGCGACACCTTCTCCATCCACGTGCTCGGCGAGGACCTGCACTACCGCGTCGACCAGATCCTGGAGGTGCTGCCCGACGAGGCGGACAGCCTCCAGGTGGTGGACGGCCACGACTACGTCACCCTCATCACGTGCACCCCGATCGGGATCAACACCCACCGGCTGCTCGTGCGCGGCGAGCGGGTCGACGACCCGGACGCCGGCACCGGTCAGACGATCTCGGCGGCGTCGCCCCCGACCGCCCCCGGGTTCCCGTGGTGGGCGGTGGCGATCCTCGCGACGGCGGCGCTGTCCTACGGGGCGGCGCGGCTCTCGACTCCGGCGACGGCGTCTACTCCGGCGTCGCGGTAGCCCGGGTCCGCACGGTCCTGACCCGCGAGGGCCCGCCACGAGCCCGACTCAGCCCCCAGCGGGCGCACGGTCCGCCGCTGCTCAGGCCCCCTGCGGCAGCGAGACGGCTGCGGCCCGGAGCGCCGCCTCCTCGGCGCGGTAGGCCGGTGTCATGGGCACGTCCCGACCCTTGTAGCGCCAGGTGACGATCGATCCGATGTCGAAGCCGCTGCCGCACTCGCCGCACGACATCGGGTGGGCCGGGCGGCGGTGTCGCTCGGCCCGGTGACCCTGCGGGCAGGTACCGACCCAGTCGTGGGCGGGCGCCGCCGCGGTGTGGAGCGAGACGCGGCCGGTGGCGCCGATCTTGCGGGCGACCTCGCGCCACGCCTCGTCGTGCCCGTGGGTGGGTCCCACCAGCGCGTGGGCGATCTCGTGGAGCACCGTCTCGGTCACCTCGGACTCGTCCATCAGGGCCACGAGCGGGGCGCTGAGCACGATCGTCCGGCGGTCGTGGCGGCACGAGCCCGAGCTGGTCTTCGCCCGGCCGAACTCGAGCCGCCACGAGCCGACGCCGTAGCGGTGCATGAGGGTGACGGCGAGCCGTCGAGCCTCGAACAGATTCATGGTCCTCATCCCTTTCTCGAACGCGTGTGCGGTACGTGTCCGAGACTAGAGGTGGGGTCTGACATCGAGGCCGGCGGCCGCCGTCGTGCGACCCGAAGGGCCTCGCGAACGGACCCGAAGGGCCTCGCGAACGGACCCGAAGGGCCTCGCGAACGGCGACCGGCTAGCCCCCGAGCGCGCCGCTCGCCACGTGGGCGGTGAGCGCGTCACGGACGAAAGCGGCGCCGTCGGGCACGTCGTCTGCGGCGTAGTTCCGGGCGAAACGCGGGTCCGCGACGTACATCTCCGCCAGGCCGAGCACGTACGCCCGGGTCTGCTCCGGATCGCCCGCGGCGGCCGGCGTGCCCGGCGTCGCCGTGAGCCACGCGATGTGGCGCGCGCTGAGCTCGCGCGCGCGCTCGCCGTCGGGCGCCTCGCCGTCGCGCGCCGCCGCGATCCAGTCGGCCGACAGCTGGGCGACGCGGGCCTTGAACGCCGCTTGCTCGGCCGGTGTCAGCCCCCGCCACCAGCGGTCGCTCGCGGCGTAGGTCTCGCTGCCCCAGCGCTCGCTGACCTCGTCCTGGTACTGCGTGTGGTCGAACCCGTCGAACATGTCGCTCGTCATGGGCTCCTCTCCTTCCCGTGCCTCGATCGTGCGGCGCACCGCGCCGATCCGACGGTCGAGCGCGGCTCGCTCGACCTCCAGCAGCTCCAGGTGGGTGCGCAGGTGCGCGACGACGTCGCCGTCGCCGTCCACCACCTCGCCGATGGCGGCGAGGCCGAGCCCGAGGTCCTTCAGCAGCAGGATGCGCTGCAGCC
Source organism: Serinibacter arcticus (assembly GCF_003121705.1). Lineage (NCBI taxonomy): Bacteria > Bacillati > Actinomycetota > Actinomycetes > Micrococcales > Beutenbergiaceae > Serinibacter > Serinibacter arcticus. Next base: position 2,830,486 of record NZ_PYHR01000002.1, read on the forward strand.
GGACGAGGGCGTCGTCGTCGTAGTGACGGATCCCGCCCGGACCGACGAAGGACGCCGGGAGCAGGCCGATGGCGTCGTAGTGACGCAGCGTCCTGCTCGTGACGCCGGTGGTGCGTGACACGTCCTGGATCGTCCAGCTCACGGTGACCTCCCTGGGTGCGTGACCACGATGCATCTTGACGCAGCGTCAACCGCAAGTCGCCCTCGGTGACGCCGCCGCAACGCCGTACGACCACCCCGCCGTCGTCACGTCCGAGCGCCGGTTCCGGGGCAATCGCACCCGGAAGTGCAAGGATCGCCCCATGAACGCCTTCGACCCGCCCAACGACGCCGTCGAGCCGGTCCCGCCCACGCGCCGCGAGCGCCGCCGGGACCGCGCGAGCAGGCCGTGGTGGCACACCGCCGTCGTCTACCAGGTCTACCCCCGCAGCTTCGCGGACTCCAACGGCGACGGCGTCGGGGACATCCCCGGCATCACGGCGCGGCTGGACCACCTGGACGAGCTCGGCGTCGACGTCGTGTGGCTCTCACCGGTCTATCGCTCGCCCCACGACGACAACGGTTACGACATCTCCGACTACACCGACGTCGACCCGGCCTTCGGCACGCTCGCGGACCTCGACGAGCTCATCGCCGAGGCGGCCAGGCGCGACATCGGTGTCGTCATGGACCTCGTGGTCAACCACACCAGCGACGAGCACCCGTGGTTCGAGGAGTCCCGCTCGAGCACCGACAGCGCCAAGCGCGACTGGTACTGGTGGCGCGACGCCAAGCCGGGCACGACGGCGGGGGAGCCCGGCGCCGAGCCCACCAACTGGGGCTCGTTCTTCTCGGGCAGCGCCTGGCAGCTCGACGAGGCCACGGGGCAGTACTACCTGCACCTCTTCAGCCGGAAGCAGCCCGACCTCAACTGGGAGAACCCCGAGGTTCGCGCCGAGATCTACGCGATGATGCGCTGGTGGCTCAAGCGGGGCGTCGCCGGCTTCCGCATGGACGTCATCAACCTCATCTCCAAGCGCGTCGGTCGCGACGGGTCGCTCGAGGACGGCGCCCCGCGCGCCGACGGCTGGGGCAACGGCTTCCCGCAGTACGTCGACGGTCCGCGGATGCACGCGTTCCTGGCGGAGATGCACCAACAGGTCTTCGACGCCTTCCCCGGCACCTACCTCACGGTCGGGGAGACCCCGGGCGTCACGCTCGAGCAGGCGCGCGCCTACACCGACCCCGCCAACCGCGAGGTCGACATGGTGTTCCAGTTCGAGCACATGGGGCTCGACCACGGCGTCGGCGGCAAGTTCGACCCGAGGCCGCTGCACCTGCCCGACCTCAAGGCGAACCTCGCGCGCTGGCAGGACGGCCTGGCCGAGACCGGCTGGAACGCCCTGTACTGGAACAACCACGACCAGCCGCGCATCGTCAGCCGGTGGGGCGACGACGGCGAGCACCGCGTCGTCTCCGCCAAGACGCTCGGTACCGTGCTGCACCTCCACCGCGGCACGCCGTACGTCTACCAGGGCGAGGAGCTCGGCATGCCCAACGCCGGCTTCACCTCGCTCGAGCAGTACCGGGACCTCGAGAGCCTCAACCACGCGGCCGACGCCGAGCGGCTGGGCATCGACCCCGAGGTGCTGCTGCGCGGACTCGCGGCCCAGAGCCGCGACAACGCCCGCACCGGGGTGGCGTGGGACGGTGGCCCGCACGGCGGGTTCACCACCGGTGAGCCGTGGATCGGCTCGACGCCGGGCTGGGAGCACACCAACGCCGAGGCGGCCCGCGCCGACCAGGGATCCGTGTTCCACCACTACCGCCGGCTGATCGAGCTGCGCCACACCGATCCGGTGGTGGTGGACGGCGAGTTCGCCCTGCTCGCCCCCGAGCACGAGGAGCTGTGGGCGTTCACGCGTACGACGGCGGAGGCGCAGCTGGTCGTGCTGGCCAACCTGTCGGGTGACGAGCTGGCCGTGGACCTCGCCGAGCTCGGGCTGGCGGAGGGGGCGCCGCTGAGGGACGTCGCCGTCGCCTCGCACGCGGAGGCGGCGCGGCCCGACGGCGAGGGCCGCCTGGTGCTCCGGCCGTGGGAGAGCGTGGTGTTCCGCCGAGCGGTGTGAGCCGCCGTCGCGCCGCCGCCGGTGTGCGCAACCCCCTCGCCGATGGTGCGCAACCCCCTCGCCGGTGGTGGGTGACGGCGTCGGCGAGGGGTTTCTGCGCCACCGGCGAGGGGGTTGCGGCGCAGTCCGACGGTCGGGATCCTCCGGCGCCGGGTGTCGCGTGTCCGACGCCGGGCATAGGCTCTGCGCTGTTGCGCGGCTCACCCGAGCCCGGGGCCTGCACGGGGCAGGGGTCCGACCTCAGCGCACCCCGATCAACCGGAGGTCACCCATGGCACTCGACGACATCATCTCCAAGGCCAAGGACGCGCTCGGCGGCGGCAAGGCCGACGGCGCCATCGACAAGGCGGCCGAGTTCATCAAGGACAAGACGCCCGACAACATCGACGGCCACGTCGACACGGCGGCCGAGAAGGCCAAGGACTTCCTCGACAAGCCGTAGCTCGGTCGGTCACGACGGCGAGGCACCCACCGCGGGTGCCTCGCCGTCGTCGTTCCACCGGGCGCCGGCGACCGCGCCTCAGATCTCGGCGAGCGCCTTGCGGATCCGCTTCGCCGACACCGTGCCGCTCGTCCCGAGCTGCTGCGCGAACAGCGAGACCCGCAGCTCCTCGAGCTGCCAGCGCACGGCCGCGGCCCGCGCCCTCCGCGTCGGGGTGAGCGTCGGGCCGTCGACGACGGCGAGCGCGTCCGTCAGCTCCTGCACCTCCCAGGCGAGGGTCGCGTCACGCGCGGGGTTCTCCTGCGCCTTGGTCAGCCGCACGCCGTCGGCCCGCAGGTAGCGGACGAGGTGGCGCAGCGCCTCGGGCGGCGTCGTCACGAGGAAACCCGGGTGCACGAGCGAGGCCGCGTGCTCGCGGATCTGCTGCAGCGTGCCGAGCAGGGCGATCGACGTCGCGCCGCGGACGGCCGCCTCGAGCTCGCGGTACGCGACCAGCGCCTCGACCGTGCGGGCCACGACGCCGTACACGGTGTCCTCGAGCGACGCCCGGACGTCGGAGCGCAGCGTCCGGTAGGCGACGTCGTCGCGCACCCCCGCGAGGTCGCTCCCCTGGGTGAGCGCCGCGATCCCCGCCGCCTGGACGTCGCGCACCAGCGCCGCCGTCGTCCGGTACGGGCTGGACGCGAGCGTGAGCGCCTCGCGGCCGGTCCAGCGCGACGTGACGCGCGACTCCGAGAGCGCGAGGTCGGACAGGAGCAGCTCGCGCACGCCGGCGGCGTGGGAGGCCGCGGCCTGCTCGACGTCGGTGAGCACGCGCAGCGCGACGTGGCGCTCCTTCCCCGAGCCCTCGATGACGAGCGCCGGGTAGCCCTTGACCTCGAGGCCGCCGACGACGGTCGCCACCTCGCGCGGGATCGGGCGGCCGTCGAGCGACTCCCACGAGTCGACCTTCGCGACCTCCACCGCGCCCGACGTCGTCAGCCCCGACCCTCCCACCCCACCGAGAGGTGCGCCGGCAGCGCCACCCGAGGAGGGGATGCCGGAACGGTCCCCGGACGATGGCGGGTTTGGCGGGAGCGACCCGTCGCGCGAGGAACGAGCCGACCGGTCGCGGATGGCGGCCGAGGACCGTTCCGGCATCCCGCCCGCCCCAGCCCCGGCCTCCTTGAGCGCCCGCCGCACCGCGGACTGGACCGCCGACTGCGACTGCGCGGCGAGGCGGCGCTGCAGGTAGCGCAGGTCGCGGGACTCCTCCAGCACCTGGCCCCGCTCGCCGACCACACGGAACGTGATGCGCAGGTGGGCGGGCAGCTTGTCAGCGACGTCGTCGAACGCCTCGGGTGGCACGACGACGTCGCGCACCCGGCGCAGCGCCGCGGCGAACGCCGCGTGGAACCCGGGGGCGCCGTCGGGCGCGGGCGCGACGTCGGACCAGTCGGGCAGGAGGTCGACGGCGGCCGCCGCGGTGTCGGGGGCCGGCACGAGCTGGACGCGCACGGGCTTGGGCAGGGCGCGGATCGTCGCCGTCGTGAGCTCGGGCACGAGGGAGGGAACGAGCCAGTCGAAGCCGTCGGGGCGCACGCGCGGGAGGACGGCCAGCGGGATGTGGACGGTCACGCCGTTGGCGTCCTGGCCCGGCGAGAACTGGTACGTCAGCGGGAGCTCGAGCACCGTCGTCGAGCCGGGGACGACCTGACGCCAGACCTCGGGCAGCCCCGAGGTGTCGATCTCGGAGGCGCCGGGGGCGAGCAGGTCGAGGGAGTACGTGAGCAGGTACGGGTGCTCGCGACGGGCGTCCTTCCACCAGGCGTCGAACGTCCGCGCGGTGGCGATGTGCTCGGGCAGGACCGCGTCGAAGAAGGCGACCAGCGCCTCCTCGTCGGCCAGCAGGTCCAGCCGGCGGGTGCGCTCGGCCAGCTCGGACGCCTCGGCGCGCAGCTCGCGGTTGCGCGCGACGAAGCGGTGGTGGGTGGTCCAGGCGTCGTCGACGAGCGCGTTGCGGATGAACATCTCGCGCGCGAGCTCGGGGTCGACCTTCGCATACGGCACGATCCGGTCGGCCACGAGAGTGACGCCGTACAGCAGCACCTTCTCGTGGCACATCGCCGCGCCCTGCTTGCTCGACCAGTACGGCTCCGAGTGCGTGCGCTTGACAGTGTCGCCCGCCAGCTTCTCCGCCCACTCGGGCTGGATCCGCGCGGCGGTGCGCGCGAACAGGCGCGAGGTCTCCACCAGCTCGGCCGCCATCACGTAGGCCGGCGGCTTCTTCGCCAGCGCGGATCCGGGGAACGGGATGAACCGGGTGCCGCGGGCGCCCGCGTACTCGCGGCGTCGCTCGTCCCAGCTGCCGATGTGGCTGAGCAGGCCGGCGAGGATCGCGGTGTGGACGCCGTCGGAGTCGACGCGACGCTTGCGCACGACGGCGACCTCGGGCTCACCGTCGATCCGCAGCCCCCGCTCGGGATGGATCCCGACGGCGCCGGCCAGCTGGCGCAGCTGGCCGTGGATGTCCTGCCACTCGCGCACGCGCAGGAAGTGCAGGAACTCGGTGCGGCACATCCGGCGGAAGGCGCTGGAGCCCATGACCTGCTGCTGGTCGCCGAGGTAGTCCCAGAGCGTGAGGATGCCGAGGAAGTCCGAGGAGGAGTCGGCGAACCGGCGGTGCGAGGCGTCGGCGAGCTCCTGCTTGTCCACCGGGCGCTCGCGGACGTCCTGGACCGACAGCGCCGCCACGATGACCATGACCTCGCTGACGCAGCCCAGTCGCTGGGCCTCGATGAGCATCCGGCCCAGCCGCGGGTCGATCGGGAGCTGGGCGAGCTGGTGGCCGATGTGGGTGAGCGAGGGACCGCGAGGGGCCTGCGCAGCGTCGCCGACCTCCTGCTGCTCGGCGATGGCACCGAGCTCGGTGAGCAGCGCGACGCCGTCGCGGATCGCGCGGAGCTCGGGCGGCTCGACGAACGGGAAGTCCTCCATCCGGCCGAGGTTGAGCTCGGTCATCTGCAGGATCACGCTGGCGAGCGAGGTGCGCAGGATCTCGGGCTCGGTGAACTCCGGGCGGGAGGTGAAGTCCTCCTCGGAGTACAGGCGGATCGCGACGCCGTCCGCCACGCGTCCGCAGCGCCCGGAGCGCTGGTTGGCGCTCGCCTGCGAGACGGGCTCGATCGGGAGCCGCTGCACCTTCGTGCGGTTGGAGTAGCGGGAGATGCGGGCCAGGCCGGTGTCGACGACGTAGCGGATGCCGGGCACGGTGAGGCTGGTCTCGGCGACGTTGGTCGAGATGACGACGCGGCGGTACGGGTGCGGCTCGAAGACGCGGTGCTGCTCTGCGGCGCTCAGGCGCGCGTACAGCGGCAGCACCTCGACGGCGCCGGGGACGGTGCTCGAGGCGCCCGGCAGGGTGAAGCGGTTGCCGAGGTGGTCGCGCAGCGCGTCGGTGGCGTCGCGGATCTCCCGCTCGCCGGAGCAGAACACGAGGATGTCGCCGGGGCCGAGGTGGGAGAGCTCCTCGACGGCGCGGGCGATCGCCGTCGGCTGGTCGAGGTCCTCCTGGGCCGGCGCCTCGGGGTCCTCGCGGTCGGGGACGAGCGGGCGGTAGCGGATCTCGACCGGGAACGTGCGGCCGGTGACCTCGATGACCGGGGCGGGCTCCGCGCCGTCGGGCAGATCGCTGCCGGGGCGCGTCGCGGGGACGACGTGGCCCTTCGCATCCTGCGCGGAGTGGCTCGCGAAGCGGTCGGAGTCGATGGTGGCCGACGTGATGATGACCTTGAGGTCGGGGCGCGTCGGCAGCAGGCGGCGCAGGTAGCCGAGGATGAAGTCGATGTTGAGCGACCGCTCGTGCGCCTCGTCCACGATGATCGTGTCGTAGCGCGACAGGGCTGGATCCCTCTGTATTTCAGAAAGCAGGATGCCGTCCGTCATCACCTTGATCAGCGTCGTCGCGCTGACCTTGTCGGTGAAACGGACCTGGAAGCCGACGACGCCGCCCAGCTCGCCCCCGAGCTCCTCCGCCAGACGGTCGGCGACGGCGCGCGCCGCGATCCGGCGCGGCTGCGTGTGGCCGATGGTGCCCTCGACGCCGCGGCCCAGCTCGAGGCAGATCTTCGGGATCTGCGTGGTCTTGCCCGAGCCGGTCTCGCCCGCGACGACGACGACCTGGTGGTCGCGGATCGCGGCGGCGATGTCCTCGCGGCGGGCCGTGACAGGCAGCTGCGGCGGGTAGGTGATCTCGGGGACCGCGGCGCGGCGCGAGGCGATCAGCTCGGGGCTGGGCGGCAGCGGGCCGCGGCGCGGGCCCTGGCCGCGGCGGTGCTCGCGGGGGCGCGGTTCTCGCGGCGCTCACGCGGGGGTCGGTTCTCGCGGGGCTCACGGGGCTCACGAGGTTCGCGGGGTTCGCGCTCCACGCCCTCGCGGTTCTCGTTCGGCCCGCCCTGGCGCTGCCCACCCCGGCCCCGGCGGGGACGACGACGGCGCGGCTGACCCTCGGGGGGATCGGCTGCGGCGCCGGCATCGGCGTGGGGAGGCGGGACGGCGTCGGACATCCCTCCCATCATCCCAGCCCGGTCCACCGGTTACTCCCGCGGATCGTGCCTGGCTGCGGAGGGCGAGGCGTCAAGCGCTCGACGGCGTGGAGCGCTCAGTCCTCGCGCTCGCTCGCGGGCCGCTCGGACCCGGTCGTCTCGCCGTCGCCGGCCGCCGCCGACACCTCCGACAGCGTGCCGGACGACAGCTCCTCGGCGTCGTCCGAGTCGGGGTCCTCGTCGTCGGACGGCGGCTCCGCGAACGCCGGGTACGGGCCGACCGATGCGGCGCTCTCGCCCCACTCCCGGTCCGCCCACGCCACGGCGGCGGCCCCCAGCTCGGCGAGCACCGGAGTCGTGACGGTGAGCCGCATGGCGAGCCAGGACCAGCGCGAGCGCAGCAGCTGGCGGCGCGTGGGCGAGGGCACGCCGTCGGGGCCGATGGGGCCGTCACCCTCCAGGGCCCGCGGCAGCAGCCACGAGGTGGTCGCGACGATCCAGATCGCGGACGCGACGTCGACGTCGCCCCGCCACTCGTCGCGGTCCGTGATGTGCGGGGCGTGGCCGGACAGCGCGAGCGTGAACGCCGAGAGCATCTGCTCGGTCAGGCCCTCGGGCGGGTCGAACGCGCACCAGCAGGTCGCGAACGGCAGCGCCGGATAGGCGGCGACGAGAGCCGCGTGGCTGACGTCGGTGCCCTCGAGGTCGAGGAAGACCCACCCGGAGCCCGTGGCCAGAGCGTTGTCGGGGCAGGTGTCGGTGGGCCAGGCGACCTCGGCACCCTCCGTCTCCAGCAGCGCCTCCATGGTGTCGAGGTCGTCGGCGGCGCGCTCCGGGTCGACGCCCGCGAGCTCGGCCAGGCGTGCGACGCCGTCGCGCAGCGCCGGGGTCGGGTCGTAGACCTGGACGCCGGACAGCTCGGTGCGCACCGCCGCGAGGTCGTCCACGGAGCGTCCGGCGACGTCGCCGAGCGCGCCGGCCCACGCGATCGCGGCGGCCCACGCGGCATCGCCGTCCTCCCCGAGCAGGTGGTCGGCCAACGTCGGGGCCTGGCCGACGTCGCTCATCAGGACGAGGTGGGTCTCCGGATCGCTCGCCAGCATGGTCGGCGTGCGCGGCAGGTGGCGCAGCCCGACGGTCTCGCGCAGGAAGCTCGTGGCGGCGTCGTCACCCGTGAACTGCTTGGCGACGACGGTGCTCCCGTCCGCGAGCGTCACCCGCAGCACCCGGGACCGCGCCGAGCCCCCGAGGTCCTCGGTGGCGGTGGGCTCCTCGCCCAGCAGGCGGGTCAGGACGTCCTGGGACTCGGGCATGGTCGATCCTCACACGGTCGGACGCCCGTGAGGGCGACCCATCCGCGCCGACGACGACGCTGCGGGCATCGCCGTCGGTGCGGAGAGATCGCCCTCGCGGGTGCAGCGTGCGAGTGGGGGAGCGTGGCGTCAGCGCTTGCCGCCGCCGAGAAGGCCTCCGAGCAGGTCGCCCAGGCCGCCGCCGGGGCCCGAGCCCGCGCCGGCCGAGCCGCCCTGGGTGCCGAGGACGCCGCCGAGGATGTCGCCGAGGCCGCCGCCCCCGCCCGTGCCGCCGGAGCCGCCGCCGAGGATCCCGCCGAGGACGTCACCGATGCCTCCGCCGAGACCGCCGCCACCCTGCGCCTGACCGCGCCCGGTGCCGGACCCGCCCGCCCCGCCGCCGAGGAACTTCTTCGCGAGCCACGCCAGCACGATCGGCGCCAGGATCGGGAGGAGCTGCTTGAGGAGGCCCGAGCTCTGCGCGCCGGGCGCGGCACCGAGCGTGGCGACGACCTGGTCGGTGTTCTCCCCGAAGACGTTGCGGACGATCTTGGCGCCGTCGGCGCTGTCGACGTCCGCGAGGTCGATGCCGCCGTCGACGAGGGAGGCGTCCTTGGTCTGCAGGGCCGAGGCGAGCGACGCCGCGCCCGCCGGGTCCTGCGCGTTGGCCTGGAGCCCGGCCAGCAGGGTGGGGAGGGCGGCGACGATGCCGGCCTGCGCCGTCGGCTCGTCGACGCCGAGCTGGGCGGCGACCTGGTCGACCGGGATCAGGCTCATGAGTTCGGTGATGTCTGACATGGAGGTGCCCCGTCCGTGAGGGAGCCCGTCGGTGGGCCCGGGTGGCACGAGGCTAGGCGCTGGTCGGGGTGGGGGTCACGCCGTCGGGGAGGTGTTCACGGGTCGGTGCCGCCCGGTCGCGGTCGATCTCGGCCCGGCCGTTCGGGGCGTGCTCGCCTACGCTCGTGAGGTGTCCCCGCACCGCACGACCTCCGCCCGCGTCGCCGTCGTGACCGTCTCCGACCGGTCGGCGTCGGGCGAGCGCGCCGACGCGTCCGGTCCAGCCGCTCGCGAGGCGCTGGTCGCGGCGGGGTTCGCCGACGTCGTGGTGACCGTGGTGCCCGACGGCGAGGCCCCCGTCCGCGAGGCCCTCACGGCCGCGCTGGCCGACGGCGCCCGCCTCGTGCTGACGCTCGGCGGCACCGGCGTCGGGCCCCGCGATCGCACGCCCGAGGGCACGCGCGGCGTCATCGAGCTCGAGCTGCCCGGGATCGCCGAGGTGCTCCGCGAGCGCGGCCGGGCCGCCGTCGCGACCGCCGCCCTGACCCGCGGGATCGCCGGGACCGTCGGCGACGCTCTCGTGGTCAACCTGCCCGGCTCGCCGAAGGCCGTGCTCGAGTCGTTCGAGGTGCTGCTGCCGCTGGTGGGCCACGTGCTGGACCAGCTGGCCGGGGGAGACCACTGATGACGGTCGCGATCGCGCGCGTGACGACCGACGTGCTCGACGTCGCCGAGCACCTGGCCGCCGTCGACGACCTGGCGTGCGGTGCCGTCGTCACCTTCGTCGGACGGATCCGCGACCACGACCCGGGCGCGCAGGGCGAGGTCACGGGTATCGAGTACTCCGCGCACCCGGACGCGAGCCGCACCATCGAGGAGCTGGCGGCGCGCGCCGCCGCGAGCGACGTCGTCGGCGGCGTGGCGCGGGTGGCGGTGAGCCACCGGATCGGGGCGCTCGCCGTCGGGGACCTCGCGCTGGTCGCGTGCGTCGCGACGCCGCACCGGGCCGACGCGTACGAGGTCTCGCGGGTGCTGGTCGAGCAGATCAAGGCGGAGCTGCCGATCTGGAAGCGGCAGCACGAGGTCGACGGCCGCACGCACTGGGTGGGGCTGTGACCGGGGTGACGACGTGACCGGGGTCCCCGTGTCGATCGGTCGGCGCCGGCCGGACGAGCGGTGGTCGGGGTCGGGTGCCGTCGGCGGTCCGGACCTGGGCCGACCGGGCGAACCGCTGGTGGACACCTACGGACGCGTCCATCGCGACCTGCGGATCTCGCTGACGGACCGGTGCTCGCTCCGCTGCACCTACTGCATGCCCGAGCAGGGGATGGAGTGGCTGTCGCGGACGTCCATCCTGACCACGGACGAGATCGTCAGGATCGCGCGGATCTGCGCCGAGTCCGGGATCACGACGTTCCGGCTCACCGGCGGCGAGCCGCTGCTGCGGCGCGACCTGCCGGAGGTCGTCGGGCGGCTCGCGGCGCTCCGTGGGCCCGACGGCGAGCCCGTCCAGATCGCGATGACCACCAACGGCATCGGGCTGGACCGGGCGCTGCCCGAGCTCGAGGCCGCGGGGCTCGCTCGCCTGAACATCAGCCTCGACACGCTGCGGCCGGAGCGTTTCCGCGACCTCACGCGGCGCGACCGGCTCGACGACGTGCTGCGCGGCATCGCCGCCGCGCAGGCCTCGGGGCTGCGACCGCTGAAGATCAACGCCGTCGCGATGCGCGGGGTGAACGACGACGAGCTGGTCGAGCTGGTCGAGTTCGCCGTCGCGCACGACGCCCAGATGCGGTTCATCGAGCAGATGCCGCTCGACGTCGGGCACACGTGGGACCGTGCGGCGATGGTGACGCGCGAGGAGATCCTCGACGCGCTCGCCGTGCGCTGGGACCTCACCCCCGTGCCGGGGCGCGGCGGGGCGCCGGCGGAGCGGTGGCGGCTGGGCGACAGCGAGCACACGGTGGGCGTGATCGCGTCGGTGACGGCGCCGTTCTGCGGTGACTGTGACCGACTGCGCCTGACGGCGGACGGTCAGCTGCGCAACTGCCTGTTCTCGAACGCGGAGTTCGACCTGGTGCCGGTGCTGCGGGGCGAGGGTGCGGAGGCCGACGCCGCTGGCGTCGACGGTGGGGTCGACGCGGTGCTGCGCGCGGCGATCCACGCCAAGCTGCCTGGCCACGCGATCAACGACCCGGGCTTCCTGCAGCCGGCCCGAGGCATGAACGCCATCGGCGGCTGACCCCACCGGCGAGGGGTTTCTGCACCACCGGCGAGGGGTTTGCGCACACCGGCGAGGGGCTTCTGCACCACCGGCGAGGGGCTTCTGGTCACCACGTCCGCGGCCTCACCGTGATCCCGAGCAGCTCTCCCAGCTCCCGCTCGAACGAGTCGTCGTCGCCGAAGATCCGGTCGAACGTGGCGATGACGAACCGCCAGGCCAGCTCGTCGGACAGGCGGGCGCGCCGAGCGCCGTCGTGCTGGACGTCGGCCTCGTCGCTGTGGAACTCGCGGCCGTCGTACTCGGCCGCGACGCGGAAGGCGATGTAGGCGGCGTCGAGCCAGTACTCCCGTCCACGATGCTGGATCCGGTGGTCGACCTCGGGGACGGGGAGGCCGGCGTCGATCATCCGCAACCGCATCCACGACTCGCCGTGCGACTGGGCCCGCGGGTCGATGAGCGGCGCGAGCTCCTGCGCCTGACGGGTGCCCCGAAGCCCGCGGATCTGGCCGACGTAGGCCATCACGTCCTCGCGACGAGCGACGCCGGCGCGCACGAGAGCGTCGGCCGCGGCCAGCGCGTGCGGCCTCCAGGTGAGCCGCAGGAGGTCCGCGATGGTCCGCAGGGGAGAGGTGACCGGTAGGCCCGCGATCGTGACGACGTCGGGATCGGGCATCGTCGTCTGGCGCATGGCTGCGCGGCTCGGGTGGGAACGGCTCGTCCCGTGCTTGACCACACACATGGGGCGGAGCTCCCGGAGGGCGCCCGGCGGGTACGTGTCGACGCCGTAGACCCAGGCCGCGGAGTGGTCGCTGATGATCGCGTGGGCCGGGAGGACGAGCGCGAGCGCGGCGACCCGCAGCTCCCGGGAGTCCGGGACGGAGGCGTCGACCAGGACGCCTCGGAACACGCGTCGCAGGCGGTGGGTCTGGACCAGGCGCCGGACGCCGTAGCGGTCGAGGCCGAGCGTGGGGGCTCGCGAGACCAGGAAGGGGGCGCCGTCGTTGATGAGGTCAGGCTGCGGGTGATCCATCCAGGGATCGTGGCGTAAGCACGCGAGACGGCGTCAAACGACTCCATAGATTGGGGATAAAGCTGTGGACGAGCGGGTGTGTCGTGCGGATGGTGCGTAAGCCCCTCGCCGGTGGTGCGTAAGCCCCTCGGCGATGGTGCGTAAGCCCCTCGCGGGTGGTGCGGAAACCCCTCGCCGGGGGTCAGCCGCCGGCGAAGGGGGGCAGGACGTCGAGCGTCGAGCCGGCGGGGACCGGGGTGGCCGGGTCGTCGGTGCGGACCCCCGCGACCAGGAACGAGCAGCGGGTCAGGACGTCGGCGGTGCCCGGGCCGCCGTCGCGCGCGAGCGTGGCGACCACGTCGGCGAGGGTGGCCGCCTCGATCGTCGCCTCCTCGGCGCCGTAGGCCTCGGCCGCGCCCGCGAAGAGGCGGACCGTCACGGCCGTCACTCCGACTCCTCCGGCTCCTGCGGCCGCGCGAGCGCGACGTCCTGCACCTGACGCGCCAGGCGCGCGAGCTCCTCGCCCACCGGCTGACCGGCCGGGACCGCGCGCCCGACGGCGAGCCCCAGCAGGAACGTCGTCAGCGGGGCGGCCGGGCGCGCGACGCCGTGCGCCACGTCCCGCGCGACGTCCAGCACGACGGCGACGTCCGCCGTCGGCTCGACCTCGCCCTCGAGCCCGTACAGCGCGGCGACGCCGGCCAGCCAGTCGTCGAGGGCCTCGGGCGGAAGGTGGTGAGCGCTGGTCATCGCGGGTCCTCGGTCTGGTCGGCTGGATCTGGGACGTCGGGGTCCATCGTCGCAGCAGCGCGGGCCGCGCGGAGGTCGGCGGGGGTGTCGACGTCGCGCGTCGCGCCGGTCGGGTCCGTCACCGTGCCCAACGTCAGGCTCCGCAGCGCGGCCCGCACGGGGAGGCCGGTGAGCCCGCCCGGCTCCCGGTGCGCGACGGCGTCGACTGCCTCGCGCAGGGCCCCGAGCCGGTACCGGGCTGCGAGCCACTGGTCGCGGCCGTCGCCGTCGCGCACGACGACGCCGTCGCACCCGTCCGGGACGCCACCGTCGAGCAGCGCGACGAGCGCCGCCGCGCGCGGGAGGTCGCAGGCGAGGACGAGCACGTCGCCGTCGCCGTCCAGCAGCGCGAGACCGGCACCCAGCGCGGCGAGCGGGCCCCCGAACGGCGGGTCCTCCCGCGTCCGGAGCACGCCGGCGGGCACCTCCGCCTCCGGCCCGACCACGACGGACCGCGCGGCCGGCACCCCCGCCGTCGCGACGGCGTCGAGCACCCCCGCGAGCAGCGTCCGGTCGCCGACCACCAGCCCGCCCTTGTCCACGCCTCCCAGCCGCGACGCGCGACCGCCCGCGAGGACGACGGCCGACAACGCGCTCACCGCCTCACTCCCGGAACCAGTCGCCGGACTTCCCGCCCGTCTTCGCCTCGAGCCGGATCTCGCCGATCCACACGCCCTTGTCGAGCCCCTTGACCATGTCGACCAGCGCGAGCGCCGCGACCGACACAGCCGTGAACGCCTCCATCTCCACGCCCGTGCGGTCGGCCGTGCGGACCGTCGCGGCGATCGCGACGCCGTCGTCGGCCAGCTCGAGGTCCACGCTCGCGCCGTGCACGCCGATGACGTGCGCGAGCGGCAGCAGCTCGGCGCACCGCTTCGCGCCCGAGATCCCGGCGATGCGCGCGACGGCGAACGCGTCGCCCTTGGGCACGGTGTCGTCCCGCAGCGCCGCGATCACGCCGGGCGGGCAGTGGACGAACCCGGTCGCCGTCGCCGAGCGCACCGTCGGCAGCTTCTCGGTGACGTCGACCATGCGCGCGTGACCGGCGCCGTCGAGGTGGGTGAAGGTCATGAGGCTCCTCAGATCGGCGTGGTCGAGACGGTCGGGGTGGTCGGCGTCGTCAGCATGGTCGGGAGGACGCGGCCCCTCACGTCAGCGGGTGGTCGGTGCCGATCACGACGGCGTCCACCACCTCGCCCGCGTGCACCCGGTCGACCTCCGCGGGCACGATCGCGTAGCCGTTCGCCGCCGCGAGGCTGCCGACGAGGTGCGACTTCGAGCCGCGCGACGCGACCGGCGTCGCCACCAGCGAACCGTTGACCAGCGTCATCCGCGCGGGCAGGTACTGGGTCCGGCCCGGGGGAGTGCCCCAGTCGGCCCCCGCGGTGGCGCGCGACGGCGTGACGGTCAGCTCGCTCACGGGGGCGCCCTGCAGCGCGAGCAGCGCCGGCAGAACGAAGACGTGGAACGAGACCCACGCGCTGACGGGGTTCCCGGGCAGGCCGAACAGCAGGGGTCCGGAGGGCAGGCGCCCGAACGCCTGCGGCTTGCCCGGCTGCATCGCCACGGACGCGAACCGGACGTCGTCGGACCCGGCGAACACCTGCTTGACCGGGTCGTAGGCGCCCGCGCTCACGCCGCCGGTGAGCACGACGACGTCGCTCCCGCCCGCGCGCGCGATCGCGGCCTCGAGGGCGGCCGGCTCGTCGGGGACACGCAGCACGGCGAGGACCTCGCCGCCCGCGCGGCGCACCAGGCCGGCCAGCAGCAGCGAGTTGGAGTCGGGGATCTCGCCCCGGCGCAGGGGGGCGCCGGGCGCGACGAGCTCGCTGCCGGTGGAGATCACGGTGACGCGCGGCGCGGGGTGCACCCGGACGCTCCCGTGCCCGGCCGAGGACAGCGCCGACAGCACGGTGCCGGTCGCCGTCGTGCCCGCGGCCGCCACGAGGGCGTCGACGCCGAGGTCCTCGCCCGCGCCGCGCAGGTGCTGCCCGCGCTCGACGGTGCGCAGCACGGTGACGGTGTCCGCGACCCCGGCCATCGGGTCGGTGCGGTCGGTGTGCTCGAGCTGGACGACGGCGTCGGCGTCGGTCGGCAGGACGGCCCCCGTCATGATCCGGGCGCACTCGCCGGGCGCGAGGGCGGGGTCCAGCGACGACCCGGCGGGCAGATCGGCGACGATCCGCAGCGTGACGGGCGCGTCGGGACCGGCGTGCGCGACGTCGTCGTACCGGACGGCGTAGCCGTCCATCGCCGAGTTCTCCCACGCGGGGATCGGCACGAGCGTGCGGACGTCGGCCGCGAGGCGACGGTCGTACGCGTCGGCGAGCGCGACCTCGTGCGGCGGCAGGGCGACGACGGCGGCGAGGACGCGCGCGAGCTGGTCGGCGACCGTGACCATGCCGCCCCGCGACGTGGCGGCGCCCATCAGCGCTGCCCCGCCGTCCGCGCGAGGGTGCGCAGCTCGTCGACGCCCGCGGGGGTCAGGGCGAGTGCGGTGCGGCCGACGACGGCGAGCGGTCCGAGCGCGCGGACCGACCGGATCCCGGCCGCGCAGTAGGTGACGAGGGTCGCGTCGGCGGGGACCCCGGCGTCGTCCAGCAGGGTGGCCAGCGCGGCCGTGCCCGACCGCTCGGCCTGGCCGAGCGCCGAGATCGGCACGTTCACCGCGCCGGCGAGCGCGTCGGCCGCGAACTCGGCCGGCTCGCGCACGTCGAGGAGCACGACGGACCCCTCGAGCTCGAGGTACCGGGTGGCCCCGATCTCGACGGTCGCCTGGCCGCGAGAACGCTCGGGCTCGCGGATCGCGGCCGTCCGCCGCGAGCTGGACCGTTCTCGCGCCGGTGTGCCGCCCACCAGCGGGACCTCGCGGATCCGCATCGTCAGGGCGTCGACCACGGCGACCCGGCCCAGCAGCACGTCGCCGGCACCGACGATCAGCTTGATCGCCTCGGTCGCCATCATCGCGCCGACGATCCCGCACAGCGCCCCGAGCACCCCCGCCTCGGCGCACGAGGGCACGGTGCCCGGCGCGGGCGGCTCCGGGAACAGGTCGCGGAGCGTGATGCCCGCGACGTCGCCCGGCGGCTGCGACCAGAAGACCGAGACCTGGGCGTCGAACCGCAGCACGGAGCCCCAGACGACCGGCACCCCCAGCGCGGCGCACGTGTCGGAGACGAGGTACCGGGTGGGGAAGGTGTCGGTGCCGTCGAGCACGAGGTCCCAGCCGGTGAGGAGCTCGGTCGCGTTGGCGTCGTCGAGCCGCACCCCGTGCTGCACGACGGCGACGTCCGGCGCGAGCTCGCGCAGTCGCCGGGCGGCGCTCGCGACCTTGGGCTCGCCCACCGACGCGGCGGAGTGGATGACCTGGCGGTGCAGGTTGGACAGGTCGACCACGTCGTCGTCGACGATCCCGATCGTGCCGACGCCCGCTGCGGCGAGGTAGGCCAGCACGGGGGCGCCGAGCCCGCCGGCGCCGATCACGAGGACGCGCGCGGCCGCGAGGCGTCGCTGTCCGCTCTCGCCGATCTCGGGCAGCAGGGTCTGGCGCGAGGTGCGGAGCGACTCGGCGGCCGCGAGGGCCGGACCGGGCTCGACGAGGGGAGGGAGGCGCACGTCCGTCAGCCTAACGAGCGGACGCCGAACCACCCCGTCCCGGTCGGGTGCGCCCCCGTCGTCGCGGGAATCTCTACGAACGTGGTGGACGCCCGGTGGTTCGCCGGGTGACTCCCCCCGACCTCTGTCACGATGACGGAGCCGCGGATGAGGGTCCGGGGCGAGGGCCACCGGGCGATCGTCCAGCGGCGGGGGACGGGTCGTCGGCCGAGGTCGACGACCGGGAGGTGGTGGACATGGCCAGGTTCTCGACGCCGAGACCGGGGGTGGGGCGACGACGGTGGGCCGCTCCGGCGCTCGCGCTGCTCCTGACGATCGTGGGGCTGGCACCGGCGACGGCCGGACCCGCGGACGGGTCGACGGCGGAGGGCCCCGCTGCGGCGCCGTCCCCCGGCCCCGGGTCGCCGGGTGATCCCGTCGGCCAGGTCCCGAGGCCCGGGGCCCCCGAGCCGGTGGACCCGGTCGAGCCGGTGGCCACTGTCGAGCCCGCCGAGCCCACCGAGCCCGCCGAGCCCGTGCAGTCGGCCGAGCCCAACGACCCCGTGCAGCCGGCTGAACCCACCGCACCTCCCGCCGAACCCGTGCCGCCCGCCCGTCTCGCCGCCGAGGAGGTCCGCTACCTCACGTCTCCGTGGGCCCCGGTGATCTACCGGGCGACCCCCGCGGCGTCGGCGCCGATCAGCTACGCCGACTGGGCGGCGGCGGGTTTCCCGGCGCCGGAGAGCGCGCTCGTCGGGATCGTCCGGCTCCCGTGGTCCGCATCGGTGTACGGCGTCCTGTCCTTCGCCTTCGACCGCACGCTGCCCGGTACCGAGGCGGTGCACCTCTCGGGCGCCCAGTGGGGCGGGCTCGCTCCCGCCGACCGGGCCCAGCTGCGGCTCACGGCTCACGTCACCGGTTCGCGCTACGTCTCCTGGGAGACCGCACCCGGGGAGCTGTCGGTGATCCCACCGGACGGCGTCGAACATCGCCTCACATTCGCTGAGTGGCGCGCCGCCGGCACGCCGCCGGCGTCGGTCAGGCCGGGAGGATTCGTCACGACGCCGTGGTCCGGGACCATCTGGCAGGTGGGGAGCCTCGGCCAGGGGACGTCAGGGACCGCGCTCACCCGCGCCCGCTGGGACGCCCTGGCGAACCCCACGCCGCAGCAGCGCGTCACGGTGCCGGGGGCGTCGTACTTCGCGTGGGAGTCGAACCCCGCCCAGCGCTACGTCCGGCTGCCCGACGGCGTCGAGCACCGCTTCTCCCTGGCCGAGTGGAACCGTGCCGGCAACCCCGGCCAGAGCATCCGGGCGGGCGGCTTCCTCCGGGTTCCCTGGTCCAGCTCGATCTGGTTCTTCCCGAACCTCGCGTCCGCCCAGGGTGGCCGGGCGCTGACCGGTGCGGACTGGGCCTCCTACGACAGTCCCGAGCCGCGGACGGTCGGGAACGTGCCCGGTGGGCGGTTCACCCAGCTCTGGGGCGAGAGCGCCGTCGTGCACTCCGCGCTCGGGCGCGAGTCGCACGTGCCGGCGTGGGGCTGGGCGGCCGCGGGGCCGCAGTCCCTCGACGTCGTCTGTCCCGTGTTCGTCTACGGCACGCTGCGCCCGGGCGAGCCGGCGTGGGGACGGTTGTCCGGCGTCGCGACGTCGGCCCCGGAGACGCGGATCGCGGGGTCGAGCCTGTACGTCCAACCGGGACGGGCCTTCCCGTACCTGGTCCCCGGTGGTGCCGGCGTGACCGGGAACCTCGTGCACGTGCGCTCGGGCGCCTGCGGGTCGACGATCCCGCAGCTCGACGCCTACGAGAAGTTCGTCACGGGGGCGCCGATCCACGGGCAGGCGTACTACCGGGACGTCGCGACGATCGACGGCGTCAGGGCCTTCGTCTACGTGGCGGGGCCCGCCAAGGCCGCGGCCCTGCGCGGCGGGGCCGGCGTGCTCATCCCGAGCGGCGACTGGAAGCGGCGCTGACCCGCGCCGGGTCCGGTCACCCCCGCGACCCTGCCAGCACCCGCGCCGGCAGCGTCGCGGCCGCCGCGTCGTAGCGCTCGAGCACGAGCGCGGCGAGCGCCGGGTCGGGCGCCAGCGCCTCGGTCACGACGTCGGCGCCGGACCGCAGCACCACGTCGAGGAAGTAGCCGGGCGCGAGGAGGTAGGAGGCGACGACGACGCGTCCGCCGTCGGGCACCTGGGTCTGCGCGACGGCGTCAGGCACCCGCGGGTGCGCGCCCGCGCCGTAGGAGGCGATCACGCCGCGGCCCAGCAGCTGCGCGAGGTCGCGCGTCACCGCGGCCACGGCCTCGGCGGCCTCCGGGTCGCTCGATCCGGCAGCGGCCAGCACGACCTGGTCCTGCGGCTGCAGGTCGTACGGCGCGAGGCGGTCGGCGAGCAGCCGGACGAGGGTCGTGTGCGGTCCGAGCGGCGGCGCGGCCACGACGTCGTCGCGCACCGTCGCGCCCTGGATGTCCTCCTTGACGTGGAACCCGGTCGACAGCAGGACCGGCACGATCACGGCGGGTCCCTCGACCCCGGCGACGACCGTGTCCAGGCGCGGCTCCTGGACGTCGACGAACGCCTCGCGGACCTCGAGCCCCGGCCGGGCCGCGCGCACCTGGTCGAGCAGCGCGCGGATCGCGGCGCGCCCGGTGAGGCTGGCGGTGCCGTGCGAGCAGCCGATCAGCACGGGGGCGGCGTCCGCCTGCGCGGTGTGGTGGGCGGTGCCGTTCTCGGTCATGCGTCCTCCTGCGTCTCGAGCCGGTAGCCGCGCTTCACGACGGTCCGGATCACCTGGCGTCCGACGGCGTCGCGCAGCCGCGCGATCGCCACCTCGGCGGCGTGGGGGTCGGTCGACCCGCCGGGCAGCGCGCCGAGCACGGCCTCGCGGCTGACGACGGACCCGATGTTGTCGGTCAGCAGCCGCAGCACCGCGAGCCCCGACGGCGTGAGCGCGAGGTCGCGGCCGTCGAGCACCGCGCCGCCGCGCCGCAGGTGGAGCGCGCCGGCCGACGTGGCGACGCCGGGCTGCGAGGCGAAGTGTGTGGTGAGGGCGCGCACGAAGGAGCCGAGCCGGCCGCGGTCGGGGATGAGCGGCTCGATGCCGGCGTCCCGCAGCGGCGCGGCCGTGATGGGTCCGACGGCGGCCCACAGCACGTCGTCGCGATCGATCACCGCCTCCAGGATCTGCGCGTCGCGCGCGACGCCGAGCCACGCGGCGGCCGCGGGGGCGGAGGTGAAGGTGACGGCGTCGATCTCACCGTCCGCGACGGCGCGCACCGACTCCAGCACCAGCGCCGGATCCTTCGGCGGCCCCCACCGGTAGACCACGATGTTGTGGACCTGGGCGCCGGCGTCGCGGAACTGCTCGTCCAGGCCGTCGGCCCCGGCGCCGTGGTGCTGGATGACGATGTCGAGCCCCTCGACGCCCTCGTCCAGGAGCAGCTCGGCCACCTCCTCCGACGTCTCGGACTCGGCGACCCAGTCGGCGGTGAGCCCGGCCGCCTGGATGGCGCCGCGGGCCTTCGGGCCGCGCGCGATGAGCCGGGCCCCGCCGATCGCCCGCACGAGGTCCTCGGCCAGCCCGGCGGTGTCGGCGGCCTCGATCCAGGCGCGGAAGCCGATACCGGTGGTGGCCAGCACGACGTCGGGCGGGTTCGCGATCACCTCGCGCGTGCGTTCCAGCAGGAGCTGGTCGTCCGCGTGCGGGAGCATGCTGAGCGCGGGGGCGTGGCGCGTCTGGGCGCCGCGCCGGACCAGGGCCGCGGCGAGCTCGGTGGCCCGCCGTTCGGCCGTGATCAGCACGACGCACCCGGTCAGGACCTGGTCGATGTGGCTGTTCACGAGTCCATTGTCGCGGCGGCCGGGGCGGCGGCACGAGCAGGTCCGGATCGGCCACCGCGCCCAGGACGACGACGGCGGGCGCCCGGACCCCGCGCTCGACCGCGACGGCGGCCACGGTACCGAGCGTGGCGTGCGTGACGCGCTGCGTCGGCAGCGTCCCGTTCTCCACGACGGCGACAGGCAGGTCCGCCCGCACGCCGGCGTCGATCGCGGTGGCGGCCAGGTCGCCGAGCACGCCGACCCCCATCAGCACGACGACGGTGCAGCTCGCCTCGCGCAGACCCGTCAGGGCGGCGCCCGAGAACCCGTCCTGCCCGTTCATGACGAGCACGCTGCCGACCACGCCGCGGTGGGTGAGCGGGATCCCGGCGGCCGCGGGCGCCGCGAACGCGCTGCTCACTCCCGGGACGACCGTGACCGGCACGCCGGCCTCGCGGCACGCGAGGACCTCCTCGCCGCCGCGGCCGTAGACGAACGGGTCGCCGCCCTTGAGCCGGACGACCTGCTGGCCGCGGCGCGCGTGCTCGACGAGGAGGTCGCCGATCTGAGCCTGCGTGAACCGGTGGTGGCCGGGAACCTTGCCGACGTCGATGACCAGGACGCTCGGCGGCAGCTCGTCGAGCACCCCCACGGGACCGAGCCGGTCGGTGACGACGACGTCGGCCTGCGCGAGCGCGCGCCGTCCCTCGACCGTCATGAGCCCCAGCTCGCCGGGACCGCCGCCGACCAGGGTGACGTGGCCGTGACCGGGGCGCGGCTCGCGACGGCGGCGCAGGTCCACCGCACCCTCGCGCAGGTGCGCGGCCATCGCGTCGCGGGCCGCGATGCTGCGGCGGGGGTCCGCGGCGCCGGTCGAGACGACGCCGAGCACGAGGTCCCCGGTCCGGGTCGTCGCAGGGGTGCGGGCCGAGCCGGCGGCCGGGCGGTTGCTGCCGCCGGCGTCGATGCAGAAGATCCGTCGCTCGTCGGCCCACGCCAGCACGGCCACGTCGGTGACGGAGTCGCCGGTCGCGGTGTGGACGAGCCAGCAGCCGTCGAGGTCGCACGGCTCGACGTCGCGCCGGTGCAGCGTCACCTCGCCGGCCAGGGCGAGGTCGCGCAGCGTCTCGCAGACGTCGGGGGCGACGACGGTGACGGCGGCGCCGTCGGCCAGCAGGGCCTGCGCGCGGCGGGCGGCGACGGGCCCGCCGCCGACCACCAGCACGTCCCGGCGGGTGAGGTCGAGGCCCATGAGGGTGGTCACGACGCGCTCCCCTCGGTGGCGACCGCGGCCGGTGCGACGCTCGGGGTCCCGACCTCGACCACGCCGTCGACGACCCGGACCGGCCAGGTGCGCAGCCCGCCCTCGCCCGGCAGCGGTTCCTTGCCGGCGGCGTCGAGGCACTCCCCGGTCCGCAGGTCGTACACCTGCTTGTGCAGCGGCGAGGCCAGCGTGGGCACCTCGACGCCGTCGACCAGGCGCGAGCCGACGAGCCCGCGGGCCATGACGTTCGCCCCGGTCACGGGGTCGCGCTGCTGGACGGCGAACACCGTGTCCCCCACGACGCGGACGAGAGCGATCTGGGTGCGGTGCGGCTCGCCGTTGATCGTCTCGTCCAGCAGCGCGGCCGCGCCGCGCTCGGGGGTGAGGTCGGTCAGCGCGCAGATGGCGCGGTGCTCGACGGCGGTGGTGGCGTCCGCGACGGCGGAGCCGGCGGTCCCGATCACGGTGCTCACGAGCGGACCTCCAGGGTGGCGGGGGCGACGAGGACGGCGCCCTCGCGGCGCTCGGCCGCGGTGGCCGGGCGCATCTGGCCGCGGACGGGGACGTACTGCAGGTCGGGGTCGCTCACGCCGGGCGCGTTCACGAACGGGGCGAACTTTCGCAGCTTCTCGGGGTCCTCCAGGGTGGCTCGCCACTCGTCGACGTACTCCGCGACGTGGGCGTCCATCTCGGCGTCGAGATCCGCGGCGATGCCGAGGGAGTCCTCCAGGACCACGGCTCGCACCGTGTCGAGGCCGCCCTCGAGGTCCTCGATCCACGGGGCCGTGCGCTGCAGCCGGTCGGCGGTGCGGACGTAGTAGAGGAGGAAGCGGTCGATGACGCGGATGAGGGTGTCGGTGTCGAGGTCCTCGGCGAGCAGCTGCGCGTGCCGCGGCGTGAAGCCGCCGTTGCCGCCGACGTAGACGTTCCAGCCGTTGTCGGTGGCGATGACGCCGACGTCCTTGCCGCGGGCCTCGGCGCACTCGCGGGCGCAGCCGGAGACGCCGAGCTTGATCTTGTGCGGCGAGCGCAGGCCGCGGTAGCGCAGCTCCAGAAGCACGGCGAGGGCGACCGAGTCCTGCACCCCGAACCGGCACCAGGTCGAGCCCACGCACGACTTCACGGTGCGCAGCGACTTGCCGTAGGCGTGGCCGGACTCGAAGCCGGCGTCGATCAGCCTGGCCCAGATCTCGGGCAGCTGGTCGATGCGGGCGCCGAACATGTCCACGCGCTGGCCGCCCGTGATCTTCGTGTAGAGGCCGTAGTCGCGGGCCACCTCACCGATCGCGATGAGCCCCTCGGGCGTCACCTCGCCGCCCGCCATCCGCGGCACGACCGAGTAGGAGCCGTCCTTCTGGATGTTGGCCATCACGTGGTCGTTGGTGTCCTGCAGCGAGGCGCGCTCGCCCTCGAGGACGTGCGCGGGCGCCGTCGTCGCGAGGATCGAGGCGACCACCGGGCGGCAGATGTCGCAGCCGCGGCTGCCCGTGCGACCGAACCGCTCGACGATCTCGCTGAAGGTGCGGGTGCCGGCCAGCCGGACGGCGTCGTAGAGCTGGGCGCGGGAGAGGGCGAAGTGCTCGCACAGCGCGGTGCTGACGGTGATGCCGAGGCGGGCGAGCTCGGTGCCGACGAGCTTCTTCACCAGCGGCAGGCAGGAGCCGCAGCTCGTCCCGGCCTTCGTGCACGCCTTCACGGCACCGATGTCGGTGCAGGCGTGCTCGGTGACGGCGGCGCGGACCTCGCCGGCGGAGACGTTGTTGCACGAGCAGACGGTCGCGCTCTCGGGCAGCTCGAGGTCGGGGGCGCCGCCGGTGCCCTCGGGAAGCAGGTAGGCCGAGGGGTCGCCTGGGAGCTCGGCGCCGACCATCGGGCGCAGCGACGCGTACGCCGAGGCGTCGCCGACGAAGACGCCGCCCAGCAGGGTGCGCGCGTCGTCGGACATCACGAGCTTCTTGTAGACGCCGGCGACCGGGTCGGCCCAGACGATCTCCATCGAGCGCTCGGTGGTGCCGAACGCGTCGCCGAAGCTCGCGACGTCGACGCCCGAGAGCTTGAGCTTGGTGGCCGTGTCGGCGCCCGGGTAGGTCGCCTCGCCGCCGAGCAGGCGGTCGGCCACGATCTCCGCCATCGCGTAGCCGGGGGCGACGAGCCCGACGCAGGCGCCGCGGATGCTGGCGACCTCGCCGATCGCCCAGACGTGCGCGACGTCGGTGGCGCACGTGTCGTCGACGACGACGCCGCCGCGCGGCCCGATCTCCAGGCCGGCGGCCCGGGCGACCTCGTCGCGCGGGCGGATGCCGGTGGCCAGGACGACGACGTCGACGTCGAGCCGCGTGCCGTCCGTGAAGTCGAGCCGCCCGACGCTGCCGGTGCGCCGCGAGGCGACCATCTTCTCCGTCGCGGTGTCGACACGGACGCCGACCTCCATGCCGTTGATGAGGCGCTTGAGAGCCTCGCCGCCGCCGAGGTCGATCTGGGCGTTCATGAGGTGGGAGCCGAACTGGATCACGGTGGCCTGCGCGCCCAGGGCCCGCAGCGCGCCGGCGGCCTCGAGCCCGAGCAGCCCGCCGCCGATGACGGCGCCGCGCACGGGGCGGTCGTAGGACGTCCCGCGGCCCGCCTCCTCGCGCTCGGCGACCCAGCCGCGCAGCGCGGCGACGTCGTCGATCGTGCGGTAGACGAAGACGCCGGGGAGGTCGGCGCCGGGGATCGGCGGGACGGCGGCCGAGGAGCCGGTCGCGAGCACGAGCTCGTCGTAGCGCGTGACGCGGCCGAGGTCGTCCGTGACCGTGCGCGCGTCGGTGTCGATCTCCGTCACCGGGGTGCCGGTGTGCAGCGTGACGAGCTCGTCGGCCCACAGCGCGTCGTCGCCGAGGGAGAGCTCCTCCGGGTCGCGCCTGGAGAAGTACGACGTGAGCGCGACGCGGTCGTAGGGGCGGCGCGGCTCGTCGGCGAACACGGTGATCCGCCAGCTGCCGGCGGTGTCGCGGGAGCGCAGCGCCTCCACCAGCCGGTGGGCCGTCATGCCGCCGCCGACCACCACGAGGTGGCGGGGTTCGGACGTCTGGGGCATGGGATCCTCCGGGCCTGCCGTCGATCGCCGGGCGGTCGCTCGGCTCGTCGACGACGCTACGAGGGCCGTGTCTCGGCCCGGAACCGCGCCGGTTACGAGCCGGGAACAAGTGGTGCACAGGGGGCGGTTCGGCGCTGTGAGGTTCCGGTGATCTGGAGGCGGCTCTCGTCGACCGGCCGTAACTAGACAAACAAGTTTGTATAGTTAAGACGCCGGCGGCTGCCGACCCGACCACCCACCGAAGCGGAGAACCTCCATGAGCACACCGTCCCCGAGCTCGCCCACCGTCCTCGTCACCGGAGCCACCGGCAAGACTGGTCGACGCGTCGTTCCCCTGCTGCGGGCTCGTGAGGCCGCGGTGCGCGAGGGGTCGCGACGGACCGAGCCGCCGTTCGACTGGGACGACGCCGGCACCTGGGGCGCCGCGCTCGCCGGCGTGGACGTCGTCTACGTCGTGATGCCCGACCTGGGCGACGGCGCCGCCGTGGAGCGGACCGCCGCGTTCGCACGGCAGGCGGCGGCCGCCGGCGTCGGTCGGGCCGTCCTGGTCTCGGTCCCGGCCGGTGGCGGGATGGACGACGGCGTCGTCGCCGCCACCGAGGACGGGTTCACCGACGCCGGGCTCGCGCCGACCGTGCTGCGCCTGAGGTCGTTCTTCCAGAACTTCACCGAGGACTTCTTCGCCGACGCCGTCGCCGAGGGGGTGCTCCGCGTCCCCGCCGGCCAGGGACGCGAGGCGTTCGTCGATGCCGACGACATCGCTGCGGTGGCCGTCGAGGCCCTGCTCGACCCCACCCACGCAGGACGCTCCTACGAGATCACCGGGCCGCAGGCGTTCTCCTTCGCGGACCTGGCCTCGACGATCAGCGAGCAGACCGGTCGCGCCACGACCTACGAGGCGCTCAGCCCCGAGGAGTACGTCGACGACCAGGTCTGCCACGGCGTCCCCGTCGAGCTCGCCGAGTTGCTCGGCGGGCTGTACGAGCAGATCGCGGCCGGGGCCCTCGACTCGGTCTCGGGCGACGTGGAGGCGGTCCTCGGCAGGCCGCCGCGGACCTTCGCCGCCTTCGCCCGCGCGGAGATGGCCCCGGTGGTCGCCTGACGGGTCGGGTCAGACCCCGGCCGCGTCCCTCGCGGGAGCCGACGCCTGCTCCGGATCGGACTCCCGCAGCCACTCGACCACCCCGCCGACGGCGTCGGCGCACCCGCCGCAGCCCGTCGTGGCCCGCGTGCACGCCGCGACGTCGCCGACCGACCGCGCGCCGTCGCGCCACGCGGCCACGACCTGGCCCTTGGTGACGCTGTTGCAGCGGCAGAGCGTGGCGGAATCGGGCATCCGCAGCGGTGAGTCGGTGGTCACGGCGGCGCCCGCGACGGGCCGGAGCAGCAGCTGGGCGGGGTCGGCGGGCACGAGGGTGCCGCGGGTGTAGGCCGCCACGAGGTCGGAGGCCACCCGGCCGCCGCCCACGCACGTCGCCCCGACCACGCGTCGGTCGAGGACGACGAGCTCGAGGTACCGGCCGCCGTCGGGGTCGGCGAGCGCGAGTCGCCGCGCGCC
Organism: Serinibacter arcticus; assembly: GCF_003121705.1. Taxonomy (NCBI): domain Bacteria; kingdom Bacillati; phylum Actinomycetota; class Actinomycetes; order Micrococcales; family Beutenbergiaceae; genus Serinibacter; species Serinibacter arcticus. Next base: position 2,856,960 of record NZ_PYHR01000002.1, read on the forward strand.
GTCGGGCCGGTGCGTGCCGCCGCTCACGCCCATGCTCACGACGTCGATCCCCGCGCCCTTGACGCGCACGACGTCCGTGCCGCCCGCCGGAAGGGGGAGCTCGCCGCCGTCGGCCGGGTCGATCGGGTCGGTCGGGTCGGACTCCGCCACGGGCGGCTCACCGGAGGTGAGCGCCGCGCGACGGCGCTCGATCACGACGGCGAGGCGCCGCGCCTGCTCCCAGCCCTGCGCCACGAGCCCGGTCGAGCCCTGCGGCGGCTGCGCGCAGTCGCCGACGGCGAACACCCGCGGGTCGCCGGGGCTCGCGAGGTCGGCCCCGACGACGATCCCGCGGCTCACCGGCAGGCCGGCGGCGCGCGCGAGGTCGACGTCGGGCTGCGTGCCCGCCGCCAGCACCACCAGGTCGGTGAGCAGCTGGCTGCCGTCGGCGAGGGTCAGCGAGGTCACGCGCCCGTCGCGGTGCCCGACGGCGGTGGGCCGGGCCCCGGTGCGGACCCGCACCCCCGCGGTCTCGAGCGCCCCCGCGGCCGCGGCCCCGGCGGCCGGGCCGAGCTGCCGGTCCATGACGGTGTCGCCGCCGTGCACGAGCGTGGTCGCCAGGCCGTGCCCGACGAGGGCGAGGGCGATCTCCAGGCCGAGCACGCCGCCGCCGACGACCGTGGCCCGGCGGGCGTCGTGCACCTGCGCGAGGATCCCGACGGCGTCGTCCACCCCGCGCAGGACGTGGACGCCGGCGTCGGCCAGGAGCGGCAGGTCGGCGAGGCCCTCGACGTCGGGCACCCGTGCGGAGGCGCCGGTCGCCAGGATGAGCGCGTCGTACGGGTGGGACTGCCCGGCGTCGTCGACCACCAGCCGCGCGGCCCGGTCGAGGTGGACGGCACGGCGCCCGGTGAGGATCCGTCCGCACCGCTCGCCCAGCGCCGGCAGCCGGATCGAGGAGGGCGCGTAGCGCCCGGCGACGACCTCAGAGAGCAGCACCCGGTTGTACGGCTCGGCCTGCTCGGCGCCGAGGACGACGACGTCGTCGACGTCGCCCGCCGGCCGGTGCGCGGCCAGCTCGTCCAGGACCCGGTGCCCGACCATCCCGTGACCCACGACGACGACGCGCATCAGGCGACCGCCCCGCCCGCGAGGACGGACTCGTCGAGGAGCGACACGTCGTCGAGCACGCCGTCCGGACCGTCCCACCGCTCGACGGCGACGGCGCACACCTTGAACTCGGGCATCCCGGAGATCGGGTCGGTCGCGTCGGTGGTGAGGCGGTTGGCGCTGCTCGCGCCGCTCCAGTGGAACGGCAGGAAGACGGTGTCGGGGCGGACGTCGGTGGTGAGGTGGGCGCGGGCGACGGCGCTGCCGCGGGGGGTGGTGAGGCGCACGAGGTCGCCGGGCTCGACCTCGAGGAGGTCGGCCAGGAGCGGGTGGATCTCCAGCAGCGCCTCCGGGGCGCTCGCGACCAGCTCGGCCACGCGCCGGGTCTGCGCGCCGGACTGGTAGTGCGCGAGCACCCGCCCCGTGACGAGGTAGGTCGGGGCCCCGGGATGGACGTCCTCGGTCGGGCCGACGTGCTGGACGGGGACGAGCCGGGCCCGGCCGTCCGGCCACGGGAAGCGGTCGAGGAACAGGCGCGGGGTCCCGGGGTGCGGGGATTCGCCGTCGCGCGCGGCGGGGACGGGCCAGAACAGGTCGTCCTCGGCGTCCAGGCGCGCGTGCGAGAGGCCGGAGTAGTCCGCGCGGCCGCCGGCCGAGGCGCGGGCCAGCTCGTCGAACACGAGCGCGGGGTCGGTGGGGAAGGCGACGTCCGAACCGAGGCGGGCCGCGAGCTCGGCCAGCACCTCGAGCTCGCTGCGGACCCCGGGCGGGGGAGCGATCGCGCGGCGGCGGCGCAGCACGCGCCCCTCGAGCGACGTCATCGTCCCCTCCTCCTCCGCCCACTGCGTGACGGGGAGCACGACGTCGGCCAGCAGCGCCGTCTCCGACGGCAGGAAGTCGCAGACCACCAGCAGGTCGAGGGCGGCCAACCGGTCCCGGACCGTGCGCGCCGCTGGCGCGCTGACCACCACGTTCGAGCCGTGCACGAGCAGGGCCCGCGGGCCGCCGGGGTGCCGAGGCGCTGCAGCAGCTCGACGGCGGGGACCCCGGAGCGCGGCAGCGTCGCGGGGTCGACGCCCCAGACGGCCGCGACGTGGGCGCGCGCGGCGTCGTCCTCGATCGAGCGGTAACCCGGCAGCTGGTCGGACTTCTGGCCGTGCTCGCGGCCGCCCTGACCGTTGCCCTGGCCGGTGATGGCGCCGTAGCCCGACCCCACCCGGCCCGGCAGCCCCAGGAGGAGCGACAGGTTGATCGCCGCGGTGACGGTCGCGGTGCCCTGCGAGCTCTGCTCGACGCCGCGGCCGGTGAGCACGTAGGCGCCGGCACCGCCCCGCGCGGGGGACGCGGCGGCGAGCAGGCGGGCGAGCTGCCGGAGGGTGGGGACGTCGACGCCCGTGACCTGCTCGGTGCGCTCGGGCCACCAGGCGGCGACGCTGCGGTAGAGCTCGTCGACGCCGGTCGCGCGGTAGGAGAGGTAGTCGAGGTCGGCGAGGTCCTCGGCCAGCACGAGGTGCGCGAGGCCGAGCAGGAGCGCCAGATCCGTGCCGGGGACGAGCTGGACGTGGAGGCCGGCGCCGTCGGCGGTGAGCGCCGCCGTCGCGCTGCGCCGGGGGTCGACGACGACGAGGCCGCCGCGCGAGCGCACGCCCGCGAGGTGCTGCACGGCGGGCGGCATCGTCTCGGCGACGTTGGAGCCGAGCAGGAGCACGGCCTGCGCGCCGCCCAGGTCGGCGAGCGGGAAGGGCAGGCCGCGGTCGACGCCGAGCGTCCGGTTCGCGCCGGCCGCCGCGCTCGCCATGCAGAACCGGCCGTTGTAGTCGATGAAGCGCGTGCGCAGCACGGTGCGGGTGAACTTCCCCAGGGCGTAGGCCTTCTCGTTGGTCAGCCCGCCGCCGCCGAAGACGGCGATGGTGTCGGTGCCGCTCTCCGCCTGCAGCGCGGTGATGCGCGAGGCCACGAGGTCGAGAGCCTCGTCCCACGTGGCCGGGTGGAGCTCGCCGTCGTCGCCACGGACGAGCGGGGTGCGCAACCGGTCGGTCGCCGTCAGGACGGAGCCGCTGGTCCAACCCTTCTGGCACATGCCGCCGCGGTTGGTGGGGAACTGGCGCGCGGTCACCGTGACGGGGCCGGTCGGGTCGCCGGGCGTGGCGTCGAGCTGCTGCGCGCACTGGAGGGCGCAGTACGGGCAGTGGCTCGCCGTCGTCGTCATGCGTCAGACCACCGTCGTGCCGAACGCGCTGCCGCGTCGGGCGTAGGTCCACCAGGTCACGAGCGCCATCACGGCGTACAGCCCGATGAAGGCGAGGAGCGCGGCCTGGATGGAGCCCGTCGACGAGGTGGAGGCGGCGAAGGCGCGGGGGACCGCGAACCCGCCGATCGCGCCGACGGCGCCCGCGATGCCGATGCACCCGGCCGCCGCCCTGGCCCGCTGGGCGCGCTCGGCGTCGTCGGTCGCACCGTGCCGGAAGACGACCGGGATCATGCGGTAGACCGACCCGTTGCCGATGCCGGTCGCGGTGAACAGGACGAGGAACGATCCGAAGAACAGCACGACGTCGCGCTGCCGGAGCGCGAGGACGGCGCCGGCCGCGCCGGCCGCGATGAGGGCGAACGCAGCGACCGTCACGCGGGCGCCGCCGAGCCGGTCCGCGACCATGCCGCCGAGCGGGCGGGCGACGGAACCGACCAGCGCCCCGAGGAAGGCGAGGGACAGCGACACCTCGGGGAAGGTGGCGGCGAGCAGCGTGGGGAACGCGCCGGAGAAGCCGATGAACGAGCCGAACGTGCCGATGTAGAGGAACGAGATCACCCACGTGTGGCGGTGGTTCGCGGCCTTCGCGTAGGCGCGGGGGTCGGAGGAGGCGTCGGTGAGGTTGTCCATGAAGCGCCAGGCGAGCATCGCGGCCAGGAGGATGAACGGCACGAACATCAGGCCGGCGCGCTCGAGCTGCATGCCGGCCGCGCCGACGATGACGAGCGGCACCGCGAGCTGCACGACGGCGGTGCCCAGGTTGCCGCCCGCGGCGTTGAGGCCGAGGGCCTTGCCCTTCTCCGCCTGCGGGTAGAAGAACGAGATGTTGGCCATCGAGGAGGCGAAGTTGCCGCCGCCGAAGCCGGCGAGCGCCGCGATCGCCACCATGACGCCGAACGACGTCTCGGGCCGCTGCAGCACGATCGCCATCGCCACGGTGGGGATGAGGAGCAGCAGGGCGGACACGATCGTCCAGTTCCGGCCGCCGACCAGTGCGACGGCGAACGTGTACGGGATCCGCAGCGCCGCCCCCACGAGGCTCGGGATCGCGATCAGCCAGAAGCTCTGGTCGACCGTGAGGGCGAAGCCCGCGGCCGACAGCTGGGGCACCACGATGCTCCACGAGGCCCAGACGGCGAACCCGAGGAACTCGGCGAAGACGCTGAGCCCGAGGTTGCGGCGGGCGATCCGGCGTCCGCCGCCCTCCCACTGGGCGTGGTCCTCGGGGTTCCAGCCGTCGATCCACCGGCCGCGGCGGGTGGTGAGGGGGCGGGTCGCTGCGGGCGGGGTGGTCGCGGGGGGTGCGGCGGGGGGTGCGGGCGCGACGTCGAGCGTGGCGGCGGGGGCGAGCCGGGGATCCAACGGGGCCGGGGCGGTCATGGCGGGTCTCCTCGTGCCGGGTCTGCGTCGGGGCTGCGCAGCGCGGTTGACCCGACGCTAGGAGCGCCGTGTTTCCCGGGACGTGCCCCCGCGTCACATCCGTGGTGCATCTTCCGCACAGGCGACGCGGGCCCGTTGTGAGCCGGAGGTCGCGGGCCGGTTCGTCACTAGGGTGACGGGATGGCCCGAACCACGCAGCGCCGACCGGTGACGCGACTGCGCGTGGGGCGCGCCGCCGTCGTGCGCCCCGACACGCTCGCGGCCGAGGAGCCGCTGGAGATCCGGGTCGCGGGACGCGCGTTCGCCGTCACGATGCGCACCCCGGGGCACGACTTCGAGCTCGCGGCGGGGTTCCTGGTGTCCGAGGGCGTGATCGCCCGCCGCGAGGACTTCGCGGCCGCCGACTACGCCCCCGGCCGGCTCGCGGACGGCTCGAACACGTTCAACGTCGTGGACGTGGCGCTCGCGGCCGGCGTGGCGCCGCCGGCGCCGGAGCTGACGAAGGCGTTCTACACGACGTCGTCGTGCGGGATCTGCGGCAAGGCCTCGATCAGCGCGGTCCGGACGGTCTCGCAGCACGCCGTGGTGGGCGACCCGGTCACCGTCGAGCTCGAGCGCCTGCTGTCCTTCCCCGACCTGCTGCGCGAGCGCCAGGCGATCTTCGACAGCACGGGCGGGCTGCACGCGGCCGGCCTGTTCGACGCGGCGAGCGGCGAGCTGCTCGTGCTGCGCGAGGACGTCGGGCGGCACAACGCCGTCGACAAGGTGGTGGGGTGGGCGCTGCTGAACGACCGCCTGCCGCTCACGGGGTGCGTGCTCCAGGTGTCGGGGCGCGCGAGCTTCGAGCTGGTGCAGAAGGCGTCGATGGCGGGGATCCCGGTGCTGTCGGCGGTCTCGGCGCCGTCGTCGCTCGCGGCGGATCTCGCCGACGAGATCGGGCTGACGCTGGTCGGCTTCGTCCGGGGCGAGTCGGCCGTCGTCTACACGCGCCCCGACCGGATCCTGGCCCTCGACGCCCCGGCCCCCTGATCCGCGAGGGGTTTCCGCACCGCCGGCGAGGGGGTTCTGGCGAACTGTCGCCGAAAACCCCTCGCGGGTGGTGCAGAACCCCCTCGCGGGTGGTGCAGAAACCCCTCGCCGGAGTGCTCAAGCCCCTCGCGGATGCGGGGCGACGGCGGGGTCCGGCGCGCAGGTGCGGCTGGGGAGTGGTTCAGTGGGCGCATGACGACGCGCGACATCAAGGTCTCCGAGGCTGCAGCCCTGCTCGGCGTCAGCGCCGACACCGTCCGTCGGCGGGCCGCGGCGGCCGGGATCGAGCCGAGCACGACGGCGGGCGTCACCGTCTACCCGGCCGCCGCCGTCGCGCAGCTCGCCGCGCAGGAGGCGGCCGCCGCCGCGACGCAGCGGGACGACCTCGGCGACCTCACGCCGTCGTCCGCCCGCAACCGCCTGCGCGGCATCGTCACGCGCGTGGTCCGGGACGGCGTGATGGCCCAGGTCGAGGTCCAGGCCGGCCCGTACCGGCTCGTCTCCCTCATCTCGCGCGAGGCCGCCGACGAGCTCGGGCTCGAGGAGGGCTCGCTCGTCGCCGCCACGGTGAAGGCGACCAACGTGGGCATCGAGGGTCTGGGCCGCTGACTCCCCGCGCGACCGCCTAGGCTCCCGAGTCGTGCCCTTCACCCTCGCCCACCCGGCGGCCGTCCTGCCGCTGCGGCGCGGCCCGCTCGTCACCGCCGCGCTCGTCGCCGGCGCGCTGAGCCCGGACGTCCCCTACTTCCTCCCGCTGCCGCGCTACGCCGGCGCCTGGTACGAGCCGTTCGTCAACGCGACGACGTCGCACGCCTGGCCCGGCGCCCTCACCGTCGCGGTGCCGACGGCGGCCGTGCTCCTCGCCGTCTGGTGGTTCGTGCGGGCGCCGCTGGCCGACCTCGTGGGGGTCGACGGCGGGGCGCCCGGTCGCGGGCCCCGTCGCCGGGGGTCGGGCGGATCGGCTGGGCGGGCTGGATCGTCGCCTCCCTGGCGATCGGCGTCCTCACCCACGTGGTCTGGGACTCCTTCACGCACGGCGACGGGTTCGTCGTGCAGCACGTCGCGTGGCTGCGCGAGCCCCTGCTCGGCGACCTGACGGCGGCCCGCGTGCTGCAGCACGCCAGCACCGTCCTCGGCCTCGCCGCGCTGGCGGCGTGGGGACTCGCCGGTGTCCGGCGCTGGATCGCCTCGGGGACCTGGCGCGTCGGACGACGCCGCGCGCTGCTGGTCGCCGCGCTCGCCGCCGCCGGGGTCGTCGGCGCCGTGGTCGGCGTGGTGACGCTCCTGGGCGAGAGCGCCTCTCCCGGCCTCGAGAGCGTGCTGTCCGCGGCCGCGAAGACGGGGGGTACGACGGCGGTGGCGGCCGTGCTCCTGTACGCGGCGGTGTGGTGGGTCATCCGACGCGATTGAGGCGTCAGCCCAAACTTGAAGTCGCAGATGCGGCTCCACCGTGGTTGTGTAGGCGCATGAGCGAGATCACCGCACCCCGTTCCTCCCGCCGCCGGGCCGTGCTGACGACGGCGGTGCTCGCCGCCGTCGCCCTGCTCGCCTCGTGCGCCGGCCCGGACGCGGGGTCGGACGCGTCGCCGTCGGACACCGATCCGTCCGCGTCCGCCTCGGAGTCCACGGCCTCAGCCGTCGAGCAGGTCACCGGCGACCTCGTCGTCTTCGCCGCGGCCTCCCTCCAGGGAGTCTTCGAGGAGCTGGGAACCACGTTCGAGGAGCAGCACCCCGGCGTCAGCGTGACGTTCAGCTTCGCCGCGAGCTCGGCCCTGGCCGAGCAGGTCAACTCCGGCGCCCCGGTCGACGTGCTGGCCACCGCGAGCGCCTCGACCATGGAGCAGGCCGCCGCCGAGGTGACCGACCCGGTCACCTTCGCGAGCAACACGCTCGTGATCGTCTCGCCGACCAACAGCCAGGGCGGCGTCACGGGGCTGGCGGACTTCGCGAACCCCGACCTCACGCTGGCCGTCTGCGCCGTCGAGGTCCCGTGCGGGGCGGCGGCCTCGACGGTGTTCGAGGCCGCGGGCGTCACGCCGTCGGTGGACACCTACGCCGAGAACGTCACCGCCGCGCTGAACCTCGCGGCCTCCGGTGAGGTGGACGCGTCGCTCGTCTACGCTACGGACGCCCGCAGCGCCGGAGACACCGTCACGACCATCACGTTCCCGGAGGCCGCCGAGGCCGTGAACGACAACCTCATCGCGGTCGCCACTGCGGCCCCGAACCCCCACGCGGCCCGGGCGTGGGTCGACCTCGTCCTGTCGGCGGAGGGCACCGCCGTGCTCGAGGCGGCGGGCTTCGACCTGCCGTGACCCACCCGTGAGCACACCGACCGACCCCCTCCCGCGCGCCGCCCGCCGCCGTCGCCCGCCGCTCGCCCTGCTGCTCCCGGGGCTGGCGGCGCTGGCGTTCCTCGGCCTGCCCCTGCTGGCGCTGCTGCTGCGCGCCCCGTGGTCGGAGCTGATCGCCCTCGTGGCGACCGGTCCGGTCGCCCAGGCGCTGTGGCTCTCGCTCCGCACGGCGGCGACGGCGACCGCGATCAGCCTCGTGCTCGGCGTGCCGCTCGCGTGGCTGCTCGCGCGCGGTCGGCTGCCGGGCGGAGGCGTCATCCGCGCCGTCGTCACCCTCCCGATGGTGCTGCCACCGGTGGTCGGCGGCGTCGCGCTGCTGAGCCTGCTCGGCCGCCGTGGGCTGGTCGGGCAGCACCTCGAGACGTGGTTCGGGTTCACGATCCCGTTCACGACGACGGCGGTCGTCCTCGCGCAGACGTTCGTCGCGCTCCCGTTCCTCGTGCTGTCGGTCGACGGCGCCCTGCGCGGGCTCGACCGCCGGTTCGAGGACGTGTCCGCCACGCTCGGCGCCTCCCGCTGGACGACCTTCCGCCGCGTCACGCTCCCGATGGTGGCTCCGGCGGTCGGTGCCGGCGCGGTGCTCTGCTTCGCGCGGGCGCTCGGCGAGTTCGGCGCGACGATCACGTTCGCCGGCAACTTCCCCGGCACCACGCGCACCATGCCCACCGCGATCTACCTGGCGATGGAGCAGAGCCCCGACGCCGCCGTCGCCCTCTCGATCGTGCTCGTGGTGATCTCGGCGGCCGTGCTGATCCTGCTGCGCTCGCGCTGGCTCACCGCGTTCGGGGGGACGCCGTGAGCGGCCAGGTAAGCGGCACGCTCGAGGTGCGCGACGCCGTCGTGCGCCGCGGCGAGTTCGAGGTGCGCCTCGACCTGCGGATCGGGCCGGGGGAGGTCGTGGCCCTCACCGGCCCGAACGGGGCCGGGAAGTCCTCGCTGCTGGGCGCCGTCGCCGGCCTCGTGCCGCTCGTCTCCGGGGAGGTGGCGCTGGGCGGTGCGGTGCTCGACGGCGAGGCGGCCTTCGTCCCGCCCGAGCGGCGCGGCGTGGGGCTGGTCCCGCAGCAGCACCTGCTGTTCGGGCACCTCACCGCGCTGGAGAACGTCGCCTACGGGCTGCGGGCGCGCGGCGTCCACCGGCGCGAGGCGCGCGCGGAGGCGGGGGAGTGGCTCGACCGGCTGGGCCTCGCCGACCGCGCCCAGCTGCGCGCCGACCGGCTGTCGGGCGGGCAGTCGCAGCGGGTGGCCATCGCGCGCGCGCTCGCCTCGCGGCCTCGCGCGGTGCTGCTGGACGAGCCGTTCGCGGCGCTGGACATCCGGGTGCGCGACGACGTCCGTCGCCTCGTCCGCGACGCCCTGGTCGAGCTCGGGGTCCCGGCGCTGCTGGTCACGCACGATCCGGCCGAGGTGGACCAGCTCGCGACGCGTGAGGTGCGGCTGGCCTAGGGCTCAGGGTCCCTCGACCTCAGGATCTCTTATGTCGGGGATCGAAGAAAGTTTGCTTTTGCAGAGCGGAACCTCTGGACCTGACGACGCAACCGTGTTTTGCTGGCGACGTTAGTACGCGGCGACGACGGCGGAGACGGCGTCGTCCCGCGCGGCTGATGACTGTCCCCCCAGTGAGATCCCAGGAGCAACGATGCCCTCAGCACGTCCCCCAGCCCTGCGACGGAGCGGCCTGCGCCGCACCGTCGGGCTGTTCGCCCTCAGTGCCCTCGTCGGCACCGCCGCCCTCGCGGGCGGCGCCGTCTCGGCGACGGCGGCCCCGGTCGACCCGGGCGCCCTCCCGCCCCAGGAGCCCGGCGTCACGCTGCGCACCTTCCAGGTGCCGCCCGGCATCAGCCAGCTCTGCACCCTGCGGGGTGGCACCACGCCGAACGTCGACAAGCTCATGCCGGTCGTGGACTTCACGACGGACGACGACTTCGGGCTCGTGGACAACTTCCTCACGCACGTGCGGGCCAACCTGATCGTGCCCGAGGCCGGCAGCTACGGCTTCCGCGTCACGAGCGACGACGGTTCGCGCGTCACGCTCGACGGCCAGCAGATCCTCGACAACGACGGCTTCCAGGACTCGACCTCGGTCGAGACCGCCGTGACGCTGGAGCCGGGCGCGCACGAGCTGTTCGTCGAGCACTTCGAGGGCGGCTACGGACAGCGTCTGCTGCTGCAGTGGAAGCCCCGGGCGCGGCCGACTGGGCCACGATCCCCAGCACCAACCTCAGCACCGACGCCGGTGTGGTCCGCGTGACCGCCCCCGGCACGAAGTACTGCGAGGGCGCCGAGGACACGGCCGGCGACGGCCTGCAGCTCGACTCGGTGAACCCCAACTACACGCTGACCGACCTGCGCCCGGCCGACTTCGAGCCCAAGGTCTCCGGCCTCGCGTTCAACGACGCGGACCAGCTCCTGGTCACGACCACCGGCTCCGTCAGCGCCGGCGGCTGGGTCCCCGACGCCGAGCCGGGCGAGGTCTTCCTCCTCGACAACGTGGTGGGCGAGACGAGCGCCGAGGAGGTCGTGCACACGAAGATCGCCACCGACCTGCTCAACCCCATGGGCATCGACGTCATCGACGACCTCATCTACGTCTCCGAGCGCCACCAGCTCACCGAGCTCAGCGACCCGGACGGCGACGGCTTCTACGACACCCACCGCACCGTGGCCGAGTGGCCCGACGGCGGCAACTTCCACGAGTTCGCGTTCGGCCTGATCCACGACGAGGAGAACTTCTACGTCAACCTGTCGGTCGCGATCGACAACGGCGGCGCGACGACGAACCCGCAGCCCGCCGAGGGCCGCGGCACCACGCTCCGCATCGACCGTGAGACCGGTGAGGTCGAGGTCGTCGCGGGCGGCCTGCGGACCCCGAACGGCATCGCGTTCGGCCCCGAGGGCGAGATCTTCGCGATGGACAACCAGGGCGGCTGGCTCCCGAGCTCCAAGTTGGTGCACGTCGAGGACGGCCGGTTCTTCAACCACTACACGAACCCGGCCGGTCCGTTCGACGACGAGCCCGTCACCCCGCCGGCCCTGTGGATCCCGCAGAACGAGATCGGCAACTCCCCGAGCACGCCGATCCTGCTCGACGAGGGTCCCTTCGCTGGCCAGATGGTCTTCGGCGACGTGACGTACGGCGGCCTCCAGCGTGCCTTCCTCGAGGAGGTCGACGGCGAGTACCAGGGCGCCGTCTTCCGCCACACCGCCGGCCTCGAGGTCGGCGTCAACCGCGTCATCACCGGCCCCGACGGCGCGCTGTACGTCGGCGGCACGGGCGAGGGCGGCAACTGGGGCGAGTCCGGCAAGCTGGTATACGGCCTGCAGAAGCTCAGCCCGGTCAACGAGAGCACGTTCGACATGGCGTCAGTCGCCGTCGTCGAGGGTGGCTTCGAGATCACCTACACCGAGCCGATCTCGCAGGAGACGGCCGACGCGATCGCGACCGCCTACCGCGCGGAGCAGTGGCGCTACGTGCCCACGGCCGCCTACGGCGGTCCGAAGGTCAACGAGCAGATCCTCAACGTCACCTCGGCCACCGTGTCCGAGGACCGCACCACCGTGACGCTGCAGCTCGACGGCCTCGAGCCCGGCAACGTCGTGCACCTGCGCTCCCCGCGTCCGTTCGAGTCGGAGTCGGGCCAGGAGCTGTGGAGCACCGAGGCCTGGTACACGCTGAACTCGCTCCCCGGCTACGAGGCCCCGGCCGACCGCGGCTGGTACGAGGCCGAGTACGGCCAGATCACCGGCAGCGCCGGGATCGACCGCGAGCACAACGGCTACTCGGGTGACGGCTTCGTCGACAGCTTCGACACGGTCGGCGCCGGTGTCACCTTCCCCGTGACGGTCGACGAGGCCGGCACCTACCCGCTCAACCTCCGCTACGCCAACGGTCCGAACCCCTACCAGGGTGACAAGGACGTCTCGCTCTACGTCAACGGCGAGAAGGTCGGGCCGTGGACGCTGCCCGACACCGGCGCCTGGAACAGCTGGGGCACCGACACCACCGAGGTCGCGCTCCGCGCCGGCGTCAACGCCGTGAAGCTGCAGTACGACACGGGCGACGACGGCAACGTCAACCTCGACCTGCTCACCGTCGGCGACGGGCTCGACATCTGCGCCCCCGCCGAGCTCGAGGACGGCTACACCGGTCTGTTCGACGGCACGCTCGCCAGCTTCGAGGACTGGAACATGGCCGGCCCCGGCTCGTTCGGCCGTCAGGCCGACTGCAGCCTCCGCGGCGACGGCGGCATGGGTCTGCTCTGGCACGGCGAGGAGCTCGGCGAGTACAGCCTCAAGCTGGACTGGAAGCTCATCAAGGACGACAACGGCGGCGTGTTCGTCGGGTTCCCGGACCCGGGCACCGACCCGTGGGTCGCCGTCGACGAGGGTTACGAGATCCAGATCGACGCGACCGACGAGGACGACCGCACCACCGGTGCGATCTACACCTTCCAGGGCGCCGACCTCGAGGCGGTCGAGGCCAACCTCAACCCGGTGGGCCAGTGGAACGCCTACGAGATCGTCGTGCAGGACCAGACCATCAAGGTCTTCCTCAACGGCGCGCTGGTGAACGACTTCACCAGCACCGACCCGGCCCGCGACCTGGCCTCGGGCTTCATCGGTCTCCAGAACCACGGCGGCGGCGAGGCGGTCAGCTACCGCAACGTCCGCGCCCTGGACCTGGCCGAGCGCACCGCCGTCACCCCGGCGGCCGTGACGTTCGCCGACGTGAGCGGCACCGACGACGACACGTTCACCGTGCCGGCGGTCGAGGGTGTCGCCTACCTCGTCGACGGCGACGTCGTGGAGGCCGGGACCTACCCGGGCACCGGCACGGTCACCGTGACGGCGCGCGCCACCGAGGGCTTCGTGCTCGTCGGCGGCGTCGACCCGCAGTGGGTGTACACGTTCGACGACACCGTGAGCAACGTCGTCATCCCGTCCGAGCAGGTCTCGATCGGCATGTACTCGCTCAAGCCGTGGGTGGACGAGGTGGGCGTCGAATCCGTCGTCGACCGCCTCTCCTCGATCGGTCTGGAGAACATCGAGCCCTACGGCGAGACGTTCGGCGACTACACGGCGCTGGAGTTCCGCAACCTCGCCGACGAGCTCGGTCTCGCCGTCCCGTCCTCGCACTACGACGTCGCGGAGGACACGTTCGAGGACACGCTGGACTTCGTCTCCACGCTGGGACAGTCCTACGTCGGTTCGGGCGGGTTCCCCGCACCGGGCCTGGGCGGCTTCGACCGGGAGCCGACCTACGACGAGGTCGTCCAGACCGCGGCCGCGATGGACCGGCTCGGCAAGCGCTCCGTCGAGGCGGGGGTGGGCAAGTTCTTCGGCCACAACCACTCGTGGGAGTTCACCACCTCGTTCGTCGAGGACGGCGTGACGAAGACGGCCTGGGAGATCCTGGTCGAGAAGACCGACCCCGACTACGTCACGTTCCAGCTGGACGTGGCCTGGGCCGCTCACGCCGGCATGGACGTGGTCGACCTGCTCGACCGCTACGACGACCGCGTGGAGCTGCTCCACGTCAAGGACGCCACGGGCCTGACCACCCAGCCGTGGCCGACGTTCGTCAACCTCGGTGAGGGTGACGTTCCGCTGCAGGCGATCCTGGCCAAGGGCCAGGAGATCGGCGTGGACTACTTCGTCATGGAGTACGACCTCGCGCCCGACGGCGAGGACTTCGTCGCCGAGGGCTTCGAGTACCTCACCGGCGTCCCCGCCGGCGAGCCGAACGATCCCGAGCCCACCGACCCGGTCGTCGTGCCGGTGGAGGACGTCTCGATCGGGATGTTCTCGCTGTTCCCGTGGACGAACCAGGTCGGCGTCGCGCCGGTCCTGGAGCGCATGTCCTCGATCGGTTTCCAGAACGTGGAGCCGTTCGGCGCGAACTTCACCGGCTACACGGCCCCGGAGTTCCGGGCGCTCACGGACCGCCTCGGTCTGAACGTGCCGACGTCGCACTACAACACCAAGGTGGACACGTTCGACGAGACCCTGCAGTTCGTCGGGACCCTCGGGCAGCGGTACGTCGGTTCGGGCGGGTTCGCCGACCCCGGCATCACGTCCTACGAGAACGTGCTGGCGACGGCGGCCACGATGAACCAGCTCGGTCAGCGCTCCGTCGACGCGGGGGTGGGCAAGTTCTTCGGCCACAACCACGACGGCGAGTTCACGACGACGTACGAGCACGAGGGCGAGGTGCGCTCGGCCTGGGAGATCCTGGTCATGGAGACCGAGCCCGAGTGGGTGACGTTCCAGGTGGACGTCGCGTGGGCCACGCACGCCGGTGTGAACGTCGTCGAGCTCCTCGAGGAGCACGGTGAGCGGATCGATCTGCTCCACGTCAAGGACGCCGTCAACCTCGGCGGCACGCCCGCGAAGGCGAGCCCGACGTTCGTGAACCTGGGCGAGGGCAGGGTCCCGCTGCAGGCGATCCTGACCGAGGCGCAGGAGCAGGGCGTCGAGCTGTACACGATCGAGTACGACCTCGCGCAGGACGGCGAGAGCTTCGCGGCCGAGGGCTTCGAGTACCTGACCGGTCTCGAGGCCGGCGACCCCACGCCCGTGCCCTTCGTGGACGTGCCCGTGCTCACGCAGTTCTTCGACGAGATCTCGTGGCTGTTCGAGAACGAGATCTCCACCGGTTGGGAGACGGAGGCGGGGCGCGAGTTCCGTCCGCTGACCCCGATCGCGCGTGACGCGATGGCGGCGTTCCTCTACCGCCAGGCGAACTCCCCGGAGTTCACGGCGCCGACGGTCTCGCCGTTCGCGGACGTGTCCACCGACAACCAGTTCTACAAGGAGATCACCTGGCTGTACGAGGAGGGCATCTCGACCGGATGGGTGAACGCCGAGGGTCGTGAGTTCCGTCCGCTCGAGCCGATCGGTCGCGACGCGATGGCGGCGTTCCTGTACCGGATGGCCGACTCGCCGTCCTTCACCGGACCGGTGGTCTCGCCGTTCACCGACGTGGCTCCGTCCACGCAGTTCTACAAGGAGATCACCTGGCTGGTGAGCGAGGGGATCGCGACGGGGTGGGTCGGCAACGACGGGACGGCGGAGTACCGCCCCGTGAGCCCGATCAACCGTGACGCGATGGCCGCGTTCCTGTACCGCTACGACGACGCGGGCTTCTCCGACGTCGGCTAGTCCCAGGTAGCTCGCCGCCGCCCCCGGGCCCCTCGGACCCGGGGGCGGCGTGCGTCCCGCCGCCGTTGCGCGCACGGATGGTCGGTTCCGGGACGCCGAAGCGACCACCGGCGCGCGCAACGCGCCGCCGGCCGCGAGGATGGATGCATGACGCGCCACGCCCGCACCGCAGCCTGGGCCGCCGTGGTGCTGGTGGGCGCCGTCGGGCTGACCTCCTGCGCGGGGATCACAAACGGCGCGTGCACGGCGATCGGGTGGTCGAACGTGCTGACGGTGCAGCTCGACGGCGAGGCGTCCGACCTCGCCGAGGTCGCTGAGGTAGCGCTGTGCGTCGGCGACGAGTGCGTCACGGGCGAACCGGAGAGGACGCCCCCGGCCACCCTCGGGACGTCCTGGGCCGTTCTCGGGGCGGTGTCGCTCTTCCCGCGGGACGACGACGACGGGCCTTGGCTCTACGCGATCGACGGACGGCCGGAGGAGCTCACGGTCCGGGCGAGCGCCGCCGACGGCACGGTGCTGACCGCCACCCCGGTGACCCTCGACTGGAAGCGGGTGGGCGGCAGCGCCAGGTGTGGCGGCCCCCACGAGGCGTCGGTCGCGGTCGATCTCTGACCCGGCCTGACCCGGCCTGACCCGGCCCGGCCCGGCCCCCGCGCCCGCCGTTGCGCGCACGGTTGGTCGGTTCGGGGGCGCCGAAGCGACCATCGGTGCGCGCAACGCGGCGTCCCGACCTGACCGACGGCGCCCGACCTGACCGGCGGCGCCCGACCTGACCGGCGGCGCCGGACCTGACCGGCGGCGGGCGCCCCGCCGTCGGGATGCCGTCAGGGAATCACGCCCGGCCGTATGGGTTCCGTGAGGATGGCTCACCCGCCCCCGGCGACGGGTGTGGAGTCGGAGCCGTGATCATCTTCCAGACCGTCGCGGCCGTCCTCGGCGTCGCCGCGCTCGGCTACCTCGTCCTCGCCCTCCTCACGCCCGAGCGGTTCTGATGAACCCGGCCCTCGCCGCCCTGCTCCCGGTCGCGGTCCTCGCCGTCGCCCTCGCCGCGATCCACCGCCCGCTCGGCGACCACCTCGCCCGCACGTACACCTCGGGCCGCGACCTCGCGCTCGAGCGCGGCCTCTACCGCCTCACCGGCGTCGACCCGCGCGGCGAGCAGACGTGGCGCGCCTACCTGCGCGGCGTGCTCGCGATCTCCGTCGTCGGCATCGCGCTGCTGTTCCTGCTGCAGCGCACCCAGGCGATCCTCCCGTACGCCCTCGGCCTGCCGGCCGTCCCGGCGGACCTCGCGTTCAACACCGCCGTCTCGTTCGTCACGAACACGAACTGGCAGTCGTACTCGGGCGAGCTCACCCTCGGCTACACGGTCGCGATGCTCGGCCTCGCGGTGCAGAACTTCGTCTCCGCCGCGGTGGGACTCGCGGTCGCGATCGCCCTGGTCCGCGGCTTCGTCCGCCGCCGCAGCGGCACGCTCGGCAACGTCTGGGTGGACGTCACGCGCAGCATCACGCGCGTCCTGCTCCCGCTGTCGATCGTCGCCGCGCTGGTCCTCGTCGCCGGTGGTGTGGTGCAGAACCTCACCGGGTTCACCGAGGTCACCACCCTCGCGGGCGGGACGCAGCAGATCCCGGGCGGGCCGGTCGCGAGCCAGGAGGCGATCAAGCTGCTCGGCACCAACGGCGGCGGCTTCTTCAACGCCAACTCCGCCCACCCG
The DNA here is from genome assembly GCF_003121705.1 of Serinibacter arcticus. Taxonomy (NCBI): domain Bacteria; kingdom Bacillati; phylum Actinomycetota; class Actinomycetes; order Micrococcales; family Beutenbergiaceae; genus Serinibacter; species Serinibacter arcticus. The sequence goes on from NZ_PYHR01000002.1 coordinate 2,873,938, forward strand.
TTCGAGAACCCCGGCGCGTGGATCAACCTGCTGCAGGTGTTCCTCATGCTCGCGATCCCGTTCAGCCTCCCGCGCACCTTCGGCACGATGCTCGGTCAACCGCGTCAGGGCCGCACGATCCTCGCCGTCATGGCGGGCCTCTTCCTCGCCTCGCTCGCCCTCACCACGTGGCTGGAGCTGCGCGGTGCCGGCGCAGCCCCCGAGCTCGCCGGTGCGGCGATGGAGGGCAAGGAGCAGCGGTTCGGGATCATCGGCTCGGTCCTGTTCGCCGCCACCGGCACCCTCACCTCCACGGGCGCCGTCAACTCGATGCACGACTCCTACACCTCGCTGGGAGGCATGCTCCCGCTCGTCAACATGATGCTCGGCGAGATCGCGCCCGGTGGGGTGGGCTCCGGCCTCTACGGCATGCTCGTGCTCGCCGTCGTCGCGGTGTTCCTGGGCGGCCTCATGGTGGGCCGCACGCCGGAGTACCTCGGCAAACGGCTCGGCCCTCGCGAGCTCACGCTCGCGAGCCTGTTCATCCTCGTGACGCCGCTCCTCGTCCTCGCCGGCACCGCGCTGAGCTTCGCGATCCCCGCGGTGCGGGCCGACGTCGAGGCCACCTCGATCGCCAACCCCGGCATCCACGGCCTCACCGAGGTGCTCTACGCGTTCACCTCGGCCGCGAACAACAACGGCTCCGCGTTCGCCGGACTCACGGCGGACACGCCCTGGTTCAACCTCGCGCTCGCCGCGGCCATGCTGCTCGGCCGGTTCCTCCCGATCGCGATCGTGCTGGCGCTGGCGGGATCGCTCGCCGCGCAGGACACCGTCCCCGCCACCGCCGGGACCCTCCCCACGACGAGGCCGCTCTTCGCCGGCCTGCTCGGCGGCGTGACCCTCGTGGTCACCGCCCTCACCTACTTCCCCGTCCTGGCCCTCGGGCCCCTGGCTGAAGGCCTCTGATGTCCCCGACCACCCTGCGCCCGACGGCGCCCACCCCCTCCGACCCGACCCCCTCCGACCCGACCTCCACCGCCCCCGCGCCCCGCAGCCGGAAGCGGCGCGCCCTGACAGCCGCGCAGGTCCGACAGGCCCTCCCGGTGGCCCTGCGCAAGCTCGACCCGCGCGAGCTCTGGCACAACCCCGTGATGCTCGTCGTCGAGGTCGGCGCCGCGTTCACGACGGCGCTCGCGATCGCCGAGCCCTTCCTGGGCGGTCCGCAGGACTCCGGCGGTGCCCCGATCCCCGCCGCGTTCACCGCGATCATCGCCGCGTGGCTCTGGCTGACGGTGCTGTTCTCCACCCTCGCGGAGGCCGTCGCCGAGGGGCGCGGGAAGGCCCAGGCCGACAGCCTGCGCGCCACCCGCAGCACGACCCCCGCCACCGTCGTGCGGGTCTACGACGCGGTCCACGACCCGGCGGCCGGGAGGGCCGCCACGACCCAGGAGCCGTCCTCCGACCTCGTGGTGGGCGACGTCGTCGTGGTCGTGGCGGGCGAGCTGATCCCGGGCGACGGCGACGTCGTGCACGGCATCGCCTCGGTCGACGAGTCGGCGATCACCGGTGAGTCCGCCCCGTGGTGCGCGAGAGCGGCGGCGACCGCAGCGCCGTCACCGGCGGCACCCGGGTGCTGAGCGACCGCATCGTCGTCCGCATCACCAGCAAGCCGGGGGAGACGTTCGTCGACCGGATGATCGCGCTGGTCGAGGGAGCCTCGCGGCAGCGCACACCCAACGAGATCGCGCTGAACGTCCTGCTCGCGAGCCTCTCGGTCATCTTCCTCGTCGTCACCCTGACGCTGAACCCGATCGCCTCCTACGCGGCGGCACCCGTGAGCCTCACGGTTCTGGTGGCGCTGCTGGTGTGCCTCATCCCGACGACGATCGGCGCTCTCCTGTCGGCCATCGGCATCGCCGGCATGGACCGCCTCGTGCAGCACAACGTGCTGGCGATGTCGGGCCGCGCCGTCGAGGCGGCGGGCGACGTCACCACCCTGCTGCTCGACAAGACCGGCACCATCACCTACGGCAACCGCCGGGCCACGGACGTCGTCCCGCTCACCGGTGTCACCCGCGAGGAGCTGCTGCGGGCCGCCGCGCTCGCGTCGCTGGCGGACCCGACGCCGGAGGGCGCCTCGATCGTCGTCCTCGCCCGGGAGGAGGGCCACACGCATCTCGACGGCGACGCCCCCGCCGGCGAGGTCGTCCCGTTCACGGCGCAGACCCGGATGAGCGGCCTCGACCTCGCCGACGGGACCCGGTTGCGCAAGGGCGCCGGCTCCGCCGTCGCCGCCTGGGTCGCCGACGCGGGCACCGACCTGCCGCCGGCCACCGCCGCCGAGCTCGACGGCGCCGTCGCGGCGATCTCCGCGAGCGGCGGGACCCCGCTGGTCGTCGCCCACCAGGCGGGCGGTGCGGCGCGCGTCCTCGGCGTCGTCCACCTCAAGGACGTGGTCAAGGCCGGCATCACGGAGCGCTTCGCCGAGCTCCGCTCGATGGGCATCCGCACCGTGATGATCACGGGTGACAACCCCCTGACGGCCGCTGCGATCGCGGCGGAGGCCGGCGTCGACGACGTCCTGGCCGAGGCCACGCCCGAGGACAAGATGGCCTACATCCGCAAGGAGCAGGCCGGCGGCAACCTGGTGGCGATGACCGGCGACGGCACGAACGACGCCCCCGCGCTGGCGCAGGCGGACGTCGGGGTCGCGATGAACACCGGCACCTCGGCCGCCAAGGAGGCCGGGAACATGATCGACCTCGACTCCGACCCGACCAAGCTCATCGACATCGTCCGCATCGGCAAGCAGCTCCTCATCACGCGCGGCGCGCTGACCACCTTCTCCATCGCCAACGACGTCGCGAAGTACTTCGCGATCATCCCCGCCATGTTCATGGGGGTCTTCCCCGGCCTCGCGACGCTCAACGTCATGCAGCTCGCCACCCCGGCCTCGGCCGTGCTCTCGGCGGTCGTCTTCAACGCTCTCGTGATCATCGCGCTCATCCCGCTGGCGCTCCGGGGGGTGGCCTACCGGCCCGTGTCCGCCTCGGCGCTGCTGCGCCGGAACCTGCTCGTCTACGGCCTCGGCGGTGTCGTCGGGCCGTTCGTCGGCATCAAGATCGTCGACCTTCTCGTCAGCCAGCTGCCCGGCTTCTGACCCCCAGAACTGGAGATCACTCGTGTCCACCCTTCGCCAGTACGGCGTCGCCCTGCGGTTCCTGCTCGTCGCCACCCTCGTGCTCGGCCTCGGCTACCCGTTGCTCGTGACCGGCCTCGCCGCCGTCGCGCTGCCCCACCAGGCGGCCGGCTCCCTCGTCCGCGTCGACGGCCAGGTCGTGGGCTCGTCCCTGATCGGCCAGTCGTTCGCGGGTCCCGACGGCGCGCTCCCGGGCTACTTCGCCCCCGGCCGTCAGCCGCCGGGGACGGGTACGACGGCGCCGCCTCCTCCGGCTCCAACCTCGGCCCCGAGAACCCCGACCTCGTCGCCGCGATCGCCCAGCGGCAGGCGGAGATCGCCGAGCGCGAGGGGGTCGCCGTCGCCGACGTCCCCGCCGACGCGGTCACCGCCTCGGCCTCCGGGCTCGACCCCCACATCAGTCCCGCGTACGCGCTGCTGCAGGTGCCGCGCGTCGCCGCCGAGCGCGACCTGCCCGAGTCCGAGGTGGAGGCGCTCGTGCGGTCTAGCATCGCGGGGAGGGACGCCGGCTTCCTGGGCGAGCCCCGCGTGAACGTCCTCGCGCTCAACCTCGCCCTGGACGAGCAGCAGGCGTGAGCCCGAGGAGAACGACCGCATGAGCAGCACCGACGGCCACCGCGGGCGAGGCACGCTCCACGTCCTCCTCGGCGCGGCCCCCGGCGTCGGCAAGACGGTCGCGATGCTCGAGGAGGGCCACCGGCTGCGGGAGGCGGGCTCCGACGTCGTCGTCGCCCTGGTGGAGACGCACGGACGGACGGCGACGGCGGCCGCGCTCGGTGACCTCACCCTCGTCCCGCGCCTGACCGTCGGGCACCGCGGCGTCACGCTGAGCGAGCTCGACGTCGACGCGGTGATCGCCCGCGCGCCCGACGTCGCCCTCGTGGACGAGCTCGCCCACAGCAACGCGCCGGGGTCGCCCCGGGCCAAGCGGTACGAGGACGTCGCCCTGCTGCTCGACGCCGGGATCGACGTCCTCACCACCGTCAACATCCAGCACATCGACTCGCTCAACGGCGTCGTCGAGCAGATCACCGGGGTGGCGCAGCGGGAGACCGTGCCGGACGCGGTGCTGCGCGGCGCGGACCAGGTCGAGCTCGTGGACGTCGCGCCCCCGACGCTGCAGGGCCGCCTCGCGCAGGGGAAGGTCTACCCCGCCGAGCGGGTCGACGCGGCGCTGTCGAACTACTTCCGGCTCGGCAACCTCACCGCGCTGCGCGAGCTCGCGCTGCTGTGGCTCGCCGACGAGGTCGACTCCTCGCTGCGCTCCTACCGCGACGCGCACGCGATCTCCTCCACGTGGCAGGCGCGCGAGCGCGTCGTCGTCGCTCTCACCGGGGGCGCCGAGGGCGAGACGCTGCTGCGGCGGGGAGCCCGCATCGCGGCGCGCACGGCCGGCGGTGAGCTGCTCGCGGTGCACGCCATCGCCGCCGACGGGCTGCGGTCCGCGTCCCCGGGCACGCTCGCGGAGCAGCGCACGCTGGTGGAGAGCCTCGGGGGGTCGTTCCACCAGGTCGTGGCCGAGAACGTCGCGAGCGCTCTGGTGGAGTTCGCGCGCGGGGTCAACGCGACCCAGCTCGTCATCGGTCTCAGCCGCCGGGGACGGCTCCGCTCGATCCTCGGCGGACCCGGCGTCGGCCGCACGGTCATCGGCGAGGCGGGCTCGATCGACGTCCACATCGTCAACCACGACGCCGCGGGAGGCGGGCTGCGGCTGCCGCGCCCGGCCCGCGGCGTGGGTGGACTCTCCGGCGGGCTGACGGCTCGCCGACGGCTCCTCGGCCTTGCGGTCTCCCTCCTCGGTGGACCTCTGCTGACCTGGGCGATGATCGGGTGGCGCTCGCCCGAGTCGATCATCGGCGACGTCCTGCTCTACCAGCTCCTCGTCATCGTGGTCGCGCTGGTCGGCGGGCTGTGGCCGGCGCTGCTCACGGCGGTCCTGTCGGGCATGACGCTCGACTTCTTCTTCATCGAGCCGTTCCACACGATCACCGTGGCCGAGCCGCTCCACGTGCTGGCGCTCGCGCTCTACGTGGTCAACGCCATCCTGGTGAGCTACGTCGTCGACACCGCCGCGCGGCGCTCGCGGACGGCGCAGCGCGCCGCGGCCGAGTCGGAGCTGCTCGCGGGGGTGGCGGGCAGCGTGCTGCGCGGGCAGGACGCGCTCGAGGCGATCCTCGGGCGCACGCGCGAGGCGTTCGGGCTCGCCGCCGTGCGCGTCGTGGTGGACGGCGAGGTGCTCGCGGCGTCGCCCGCGCGAGGGACCGGCACGGCCGCGACGGCGACGGCGGAGGTCGCGACGGCGGAGGTCGCCGTCGGGGAGCGGGGCGTGCTGGAGGTCGTGGGCCGCGTCCCGACCCCGTCCGAACGCCGGCTGCTCGGCGTGATCGCCGCCCAGGTCGACGTCGCCCTGGAGCACACCGACCTCGAGCGCACGGCGCGCTCGCTCGCCCCGCTGGCCGAGACGGACCGCGTGCGCAGCGCGCTGCTGTCGGCCGTCAGCCACGACCTGCGGCGGCCGCTCGCCGCCGCCGTCACCGCCGTCGGGGCGCTCCGCTCCACGGACGTGGCGTGGTCCGAGGCGGACCGTCGCGAGCTGCTCGCCACCGCCGACGAGAGCCTCGGGACGCTCACGTCGCTGGTGACCGACCTGCTGGACGTCACCCGCCTCGAGGCGGGGGTGCTCGCCGTCGCGACCGCGCCGACCTACCCGGGCGACGTCGTCGTCGCGGCGCTGGACGAGCTCGGGCTCGGCCCGGGCGACGTCGAGCTCGACCTGGCGCTGCCGGCCGTACCGCTGCTCGCCGATCCGGCGCTGCTGCAGCGCGTGGTGGTCAATCTGCTCAGCAACGCGGTGCGTCACCACGGGGCGGCCGCGGGCGCCGTCCGGATCACGACGTCGCTGCTCGGCGAGACCGGCCAGATCCGGGTGATCGACCGCGGCCCGGGCATCCCACCCTCCCAGCGCGAACGCGTCTTCGTGCCGTTCCAGCGGCTCGGCGACACCGACAACGCGACGGGTCTCGGGCTCGGGCTGGCGCTGTCGCAGGGGTTCGTCGAGGGGATGGGTGGCACGCTGGAGGTCGAGGACACCCCGGGTGGCGGGGTGACGATGGTGGTGGGCCTCGCCGTCGCCGATCGGTCGAGCAACCAGGAGCACGCGTGAAGATCCTCGTCGCCGACGACGACCCGCAGATCCTCCGCGCGCTGCGGATCACCCTCCGGGCGCGGGGCTACGACGTCGTCACGGCTGCGGACGGCGCGGGGGCGCTGAACGCCGCCGTCGAGCACACCCCCGACCTCGTGATGGTCGACCTCGGGATGCCGAACCTCGACGGGCTCGAGGTCATCCAGGGGATCCGCGGCTGGTCGAGCGTGCCGATCCTCGTGGTGTCCGGGCGGACGGGGTCGGCCGACAAGGTCGAGGCGCTGGACGCCGGCGCCGACGACTACGTGACCAAGCCGTTCGCCATCGACGAGCTGCTCGCGCGGATCCGGGCCCTGTCGCGGCGCGTGCAGCACGAGGTCGTCGAGCCGACCGTGACGTTCGGGGACGTGGTGGTGGACCTCGCCGCCACGACCGTGCGGCGCGACGGCGCGGCGGTGCGCCTGACCCCGACGGAGTGGCTGTTCCTGGAGCTCCTGGTGCGGAACGAGGGGCGCCTGGTCACCAGGCAGCAGCTGCTGCAGGAGATCTGGGGCAGCGAGCACGTGACCGACACCGGCTACCTGCGCCTGTACGTCTCGCAGCTGCGGCGCAAGCTCGAGGCGGATCCCGCCCAGCCCCGCCACCTCCTCACCGAACCCGGCATGGGGTACCGCTTCCAGCGGTGAGGGGCCGCGCGGGCACCCGGCACGGGCGTCCACGGTGCGGACAGCCCGTCGCCCCGGGGTGCGGGGCCCTCGGGGTGCGCGTTACGGTGCGGGCGCCCGCCCACTGACCTGGGCCTCACCCATCTGACCAGGGAGCACCTCGTGACCACGCTCGACATCCTCGCCTCCGGCAGCTCGACCGACTTCTCGGCCTACACCTCGGGCCCGGCGATCGGCGGTGGCCTCGTCGGCTACCTCATCGGCGCGATCTTCCTCGGCCTCGTCTTCAAGAAGGCCGGCGAGCCGCTCTGGAAGGCGTTCGTGCCGTTCGTCAACGCCTACACGCACGTCAAGCTCGCCGGTTTCAACGGCTGGCTGTTCCTGCTCCTCATCATCCCGGTCGTGAACGTCGTGTTCCTGATCATCGTCTCGCTGCGGATCGGGAAGGCCTTCGGGAAGGGCGGCGTCTTCAGCTTCTTCCTGCTGTTCCTGTTCTCGCTGATCGGCTACATCGTGCTGGCGTTCGACGACTCCCGCTACGACCGCTCGCAGCTCCCCGCCTGAGCCTCGCCCCGTGCGCGGCTCAGGCCGCGCGCGGGCCGAACAGGGCCACCGGCTCCAGCAGCCCGACGCCGTCGGAGACGCGCGCGATCTGCTCCGTCGAGCGCCGCGAGAACAGGATCCGCAGCAGCTCGTAGTCGTCGCCGTCCAGCGTCACGAGGGCGGTCGGCACCCCGACCCGCCACGACGCCTGGGTGGTGCGCACCTCGAAGCCTCGCACCCGCGGCCGGCCGCCGATCACGGCGACGACGAGCGGGAGCAGCAGCTCCCACGTCGCGGCCGGTGCCCGCGGCAGGTCCAGCGCCTCGCGCAGGTCGGCCTCGTGCGTCAGCAGGTCCCACACCGGCGTCGGGCCCGCGGCCGTGAGCGTCCCGGCGGGCATCCGCCCGGCGGAGGCCCGCAGCTCGGACGCGAGCTCCGCCGTCGTGCGCGAGCGCCGCTCGACCACCTGTCGGTTGGTCCACGACCGCCCCGGGGAGCCGTCCAGCCGGCCGTCGACGACGTCGGTCGCCGCGCCCGCGAGGTGCCCCAGCAGGTCGTGCACGGTCCAGGCCGGCGTCGCGGGCACGGCTCGTCGGCCGACCCGCTCGTCCACGCCCGCGGCCAGCGTGGCGACGCGCTCGACGGCGTCGGCGTAGAGGCCGGGGAGGTCGGGAGTCATGTCCGTGCAACGCCCTCGGGCGGCTTCGCGATTCCCGGGGGTCAGCCCAGTCGCTTCTGGAACGCGTCGATCGCTCCGGTGATCCGCGAGACGATGCCCGAACCGCCCTCGGCCCAGTCCGGGTCCTGGGGCAGCGGACCCATCGGGTCGGCGGTCGCGGGGTCGGCGTCGGGATCCTTGTCCGCCAGCGCGCGTCGGATCGACTCCTCGAGGCCGACCAGGCGGTGCCCGGCGGGCAGCAGCTCGCGGACGAAGTCGTCGTCGGCCGCGACCATGTCGTGGCTCAGGCTGTCGACCAGGGCCTCGACGGTCGCGGTCGGCACGTCGGTCAGCCGGGCCGCGATCGCGCCGACGGCACCCTCGGGCAGCAGCGGGAGCGGGATCTGCGGGCGCGGCAGCTCGGTGATCCGCGCGTAGGTCGCCAGGAGGTCGGGGTAGGGCAGGCGGTCGGGACCGCCGACGTCGAAGACGCGCGACCCGTCCCAGCCCACGGCCCCCACGAGGGCGGCCACGGCGTCGACCACCGCGATGGGCTGGATCTCGGAGTGCATCCAGGTCGGGATGGTCTGGAGGGGGAGGCGCTCGGAGATCTGCCGGATGATCTCGAACGACGTCGATCCGGAGCCGAGCAGGACGGCGGCGCGCAGCGACACCGTGGGGATGCCCGAGTCGCCCAGCGCCTCCTCGACCTCGAGCCGCGAGCGGATGTGGTCCGACAGGTCCTCGCGCGGCACGTCGGGCACGATGCCCGAGAGGTAGACGATCCTGGCGACGCCGGCGGCCCGCGCGTGGCGTGCCATCCGCTCGGCGGCCTCGCGGTCCTTGCGGACGAAGTCCTCGGCGTCCAGACCGTGGATGAGGTAGACGACCGTCTCGACGCCGGCGACCGCCTCGCGCACCTGGTCGTCGTCGTCGACGTCCATCGCGACGTGCTCGGCCCGGTCGCCCCACCACAGGGAGTCCAGCTTGCCGGCGGAGGAGGCCGAGGCCCGCACCGCGTGGCCGGCCTCGAGGAGGGCCGGCACGAGCCGGCTCCCCACGTATCCAGTCGCACCTGTCACCAGAACAGTCATGGGGCCACTCCCGCCGTCGCGCATCGCTGCCGCCGGCACACCGCCTGACTGCTTGTCGAGTATCACCCCGTGCCGGGTGGACCGACCCGTCGGGTTCTGCTCGGGTTTTCTGCCGGATCCCTCCGCTCAGCCCTCGAGCGGGCGGACCTCGGCCCAGGCGCCGGTGCGGTAGGCCAGCGGGGGAGCCTCCGGCCGGTGTCCGCCGTGGTCGGTCGCGGCGATCGCGACCAGGTGGCTGGAGCCGAGCGGCACCCGCGTCAGCACGGTGCCGCGCACCCACTCGCGCGCGCCGTCGACGACCGGTTCGCCGCCCGGGAGGCGCGACCAGCCGCCGTCGGCGAACCGGTCGACGCCCCGCGCGGCGAACCGCTCGGCCAGGGCCGCCTGGTCCAGGGCGAGGAAGCTGACCGCCACGGAGCGCGCGACGGCGAGGGCCGGCCACGACGAGGAGCGCCCCGAGACGCAGAACGCCAGGACGGGCGGGGTCGAGGACACGGACACGACCGAGGAGGCCGTGAAGCCGACCGGGGCACCGCCGTCGTCCGTGAGCGCGACCACGCAGACCCCGGCGGGGTGGCGGCCGACCAGCGCGCGGAAGGCGGCGGTGTCCATCGGTTCGTCGGCGGGGTGGTCGGCGGGGTGGTCAGCAGCGCTCATGCCACCATCCTGCGCTCCCGGCCTGGGCTCGGACGGCGTGGGTTCAGACCACGTCGAACGTGCCCGTCAGCAGGACCTCGTTCCGTGAGGACGGCCCCACGAGCAGGGCGAACGAACCCGGCTCGACGATCCGCTCGCCGTCGGCGTCCACGATCGTGCACGCGGCGACCGGCAGCTCGAGGTCGACGACGGCGGACTCGCCCGGCTCGAGCCACACCTGGCGGTGCGTCTTGAGCTCCTTGTCGGCCCACGTCACCGAGGTCACGACGTCGCGCACGTAGACCTGCACGGTCTCGAGCACGCGGCGTGCCCCCGTGTTGGCGACCGTGACCGAGGCCCGGACGACGTCGCTCCTCCCCACGACGGGGGTCGATACCCGCAGGTCGGAGTACGCCACCGACGAGTAGGACAGCCCCTCGCCGAAGACCCACGCGGGGTCCTGCGTGAGGTCGGCGTACCGGGTCCCGTGCTGGCTGGTGATCTGGTTGTAGAAGATCGGCTGCTGGCCGACGTGACGCGGCCACGACAGCGGCAGCCGTCCGGTCGGCTCGATCCGGCCGAGGACGAGCTCGGCCACGGCGTGGCCCCCCTGCATGCCCGGGTTGGCCGCCCACACGATCGCGTCGGCCGCCTCGACGGACGGCGGCAGCACGTGCGGCTTGCTCGCCAGGACGACGACGACCAGGGGCGTACCGGTCTCCCGCGCCACCTCGGCCAGGGCGTCGAGCAGCGCGACCTGTCCGCCGACGAGCTCGAGCGTCGCCGTCGAGCGGCCCTCGCCGACCAGCTCGATGCGGTCGCCCACGACGGCCACCACGACGTCGGACGCCCGGGCGGCCGCGACCGCGTCCGCGATCAGCGCCTCGTCCGGCGGGGTCGGCACCACGATCTGGGGCCGCGGCTGGCCGTCGGAGAACGTCGCGCCCAGCGGGTCGTTCTCCAGGGTGAGGATGTCGGCGCCGCGTGCGTGCAGGACCTCCCAGCCGTCGGGCACCTGCGCACGGAAGCCGTCCAGCACCGTGGTCGTCATCTCGCGCGGGTGCCCGTCCATCAGCCACGGGGCCTGGCCCGACGCCCCGGCCCAGTCGCCCAGGATCGTGTGCTCGTCGTCGGCGTTCGGGCCGACGACGGCGACCGTGCGCGGTGCGACGTCGGGCGAGGCGTCCAGCGGCAGCACCCCGCCGTTGCGCAGCAGGACGAGCGAGCGGCGCGCGACCTCGAGGTTGAGCTCGGCGTGCTCGTCGCTGCCGATCACCGCGGCCTGACCGGCCACGTCCGGGCGACGCGCGTCCTCGAACAGCCCGAGCGCGAACTTCACCTGCAGGATGCGCCCGACGGCGGCGTCCACGGCCTCGATCGGGAGGGTCCCCTTCTCCACTGCCTCCTGCGCGCCGGCGAAGAACTCCGGCGTCGTCATGATCATGTCGTTGCCGGCGAGCACCGCACGGGCGGCGGCGTCGGCGAAGTCGGGGCTGATCCGCTGGATCCGCACGAGCTGGCCGACGTTGTCCCAGTCGGTCACGAGCATGCCGCCGTAGCCCCACTGCTCGCGCATGACCTCGCCCAGGAGCCAGGTGTTGATCGTGATGGGCACACCGTCGGTCGACTGGTAGCCGAGCATGAAGGTGGCGCAGCCCTCGCGGGCGACGCGCTCGAACGGCGGCGTGTACCAGGACAGCATCTTGCGGCGGGAGACGTCGGCCTCGCTGGCGTCGCGGCCGCCCTGCGTCTCGGAGTAGGCGGCGAAGTGCTTCGCGGTGGCGAGGATCGCCGTCGGGTCCTCGAGCCCGTCGCCCTGGTAGCCGCGGACCATGGCGCTCGCGAGCTCGCCGATGAGGTGGGGGTCCTCGCCGAAGGTCTCGGAGACGCGGCCCCAGCGCAGGTCGCGCGCGATGCACAGCACGGGGGAGAAGGTCCAGTGGACGCCGGTGGGCGCGACCTCGACGGCGGTGGCCCGCGCGACGCGCTCCACGAGAGCGGCGTCCCAGGTCGCGGCCATGCCCAGCTGGGTGGGGTAGATCGTGGCGCCGCGGAAGAAGCTGTGGCCGTGGATGCAGTCCTCGCCCACCAGCAGCGGGATCTGCAGCCGTGTGGTGGCGACGAGGTCGTGCGCCTCCTGGAGCTGCTCGGGGGAGGCGTGCAGGATCGAGCCGACCGCCATGTCGACGACGATCGAACCGAGGTCGGCGTCGACCCCGTACCCCGCCCCCGCGGGGAGCTGCATCATCTGGCCGACCTTCTCCGCGAGCGTCATGCGCCCCACGAGGTCGGCCACCCGCTCCGTGATCGGGAGGCGAGGGTCGGTGTACGGCGCTGCCGGTGAGGTGCCGGTCCGGGCGTTCTCGGGGGAGGAGGGGGTCGCAGAGGTCACGGGTCGTCCTGACGTCGATGGCGGGCGTAGGTCGAGGCTACCGAGGCGCACGAGGTCCGTCGAATCGCTTCGACGGCGAGGGCGGCGTCCCGCCCGGGTCGACGGCGCTGCGCTTAGGGTTGACGGGTGACTGAGCGATACGAGGTACGTCTCGACGTCGTCGACCCGTCCGTGCGTGGCCTCGTGGCCCCGGGTGCGCGCCTGAAGGAGATCGCGTCCGGCGGCGAGTGGTTCGAGGGCCCGGCCTGGCTCGGCGACACGCTCGTGTGGAGCGACGTCCGCGGCAACCGGCTGCACGCCTGGGACTCCGGCCGCGGAGCGCGGGTGTGGATCGCCCCCTCCCACCACCAGAACGGCCACACCGTCGACCACGAGGGTCGCCTCGTCGCCGCGGCGAGCGGTGAGCGCGCCGTCCTCCGGCGCGAGCACGACGGCCGCTGGACGATGCTCGCGGACTTCTACGACTGGAAGCGGTTCAACTCCCCGAACGACGTCGTGGTGGCCGCCGACGGCGGGATCTGGTTCACCGACCCCACCTACGGCCTCACGCAGCCCACCGAGGGCTTCGACCCCGAGGGTGCGGTCAGCGAGATCGGTGGCCAGCACGTCTACCGGATCGGGGCGCGCGGGCTGCGCGACGGCACCCGGTCGATGACCGCCCAGCTGCCCGCCATGCGTCAGCCCAACGGCCTGGCGTTCGGCGCCGACGAGACCGTCCTCTACGTCACGGACTCCGAGGCGCGCCACATCCTCGGCTTCCGCGTGCGGATGAGCCTCGACGGTCCCGAGCTGCGGCAGCCGTGGATCGTGCACCGCACGTTCGAGGGCAGCCCGGACGGTCTGCGGGTCGACCCCGCGGGACGGATCTGGTCCTCGAGCGCCGCCGGGATCGAGATCCTGCGGCCCGGGCTGCCCGGGGAGCAGGCGCGTCACCTCGGCACGATCCGGGTGCCGCAGGAGACCTCGAACCTCGCCTTCTCTCCCGACCTCAAGCGGCTCGCGATCACGGCGTCGTCGTCGGTCTACCTGCTGAAGCTCGGCGACGTCACCCGCTGACCCACCGCTCGCGAGGCCTTTCGGGTGTGTCGGCGAGGCCCTTCGGGTGTGGTCGCGAGGCCTTTCGGGCGTGACACCCGCGCCGGATGCGGCACGATCTCCCCGTGACCCCCACCCAGCGGCGCGTGCTCGTCGTCGCGATCCTCGCCTCGTTCGTCTCGTTCCTCGACGGGAGCGTCGTCAACGTCGCCCTGCCGGCGATCTCCCGCGAGCTCACGACCGGGCCGCTGACCGGCCTGCCCCTGCAGCAGTGGGTCGTCGACTCCTACCTCGTCACGCTCGGGGCGCTCATCCTCCTGGCGGGCTCGCTCTCGGACGTCCTGGGCCGCCGACGCGTGCTGATCGCCGGACTGGTGGGCTTCGCCGTCGCGAGCGTCCTGTGCGCGATCGCGCCGAGCGGCGTGCTGCTCGTCCTCGCCCGCGCGCTGCAGGGCGTGGCGGGCGCGCTGCTCGTGCCGTCGTCGCTCGCGATGATCATCGCCGCGTTCTCCGGCGCCGCGCAGGCACGGTCCATCGGGGTGTGGACGGCGTGGACGGGCACCGCCTCGATCGCGGGACCGTTGCTCGGCGGCCTGCTCGTGGACCACGCCACCTGGCGCTGGGTGTTCTGGATCAACGTCCCCGTGCTCGCCGTGACGCTGTGGCTCACCCGCGGCGTGCCGGTCGAGACGGTGCCGGTCGTCCGTCGACGGCTCGACGTCGTGGGGGCGACGATCGCCGCCGTCGCGCTCGCGGCCGGGGTGCTCGGGCTGATCGAGCAGGGACGCCTCGGCTGGACCCACCCGGTGGTGGTCGGCGGCCTGGTGATCGGCGTCGTCGGGCTGGTCGCGTTCGTGTGGTGGGAGCGGCGGGTCGCCGACCCGATGCTCCCCCTGCGCCTGTTCGACAGCCGCAACTTCACGTGGGGCAACGTCGCCACGGCCGCGATCTACGCGGCGCTGTACTTCGGCGGCCTCGTCATCACGCTGTTCCTCCAGGAGGTCGCGGGGTGGAGCGCGACGGCGGCCGGCCTGTCCCAGCTGCCCATCACCCTCGTCATGCTCGCGCTCTCGGCGCGGTTCGGGGCGCTCGCGGGGCGGTTCGGCCCGCGCGTGTTCATGACGGTCGGGCCGATCGTCGGCGGCGTGGGCTACCTGATGCTCCTGGGCGCCCGCGAGGACGTCGTCTACTGGACGCAGCTGCTGCCCGGGCTGGTGGTGTTCGGCCTGGGGCTCGCGATCACGGTCGCCCCGCTGACGGCCGCGATCCTCGGTGCGATCAGCCCCGACGACGCCGGCATCGGGTCAGCCGTGAACAACGCGGTCGCGCGCGTGGCCGGGCTCGTCTCGATCGCGCTGCTCGGCGCGATCGTCGGCGGGGTGCTCACGGTCGAGGGCTTCCACCGCGGACTGCTCGTGACGGCGGGGCTCCTCGTCGTGGGCGGCGTGGTCAGCTGGTTCGGGATCCGCAACCCGGTGGTTCACCAGCCGCGGTCGATCCACTCCTGACGGTGGACGGCCTCGGCGCCGATCGTGGTGTCGGGGCCGTGGCCCGTGTGGACGACCGTGTCCTCGGGCAGGGTCAGCAGGTTCTCGGTGATCGACTCGACGATCTGCGGGAACGAGGAGTACTCCCACCGCGTCGCCCCCGGGCCGCCCTCGAACAGGGTGTCGCCCGTGAAGACCGCGCCCAGCTCGCTCGCGACGACGACGCTCGCGCCCGGCGTGTGGCCGGGGGTGTGGCGCACCTCGAGGTGGGTCCCCGCGACGGTGACCGTCTGGTGGGCGGGGAGCCCCGCCGTCGGGACGGGGATCTCGGGGTGCGCGGCCTCCCAGAGCTCGGCGTCGGCCGGGTGCAGCCACACCGGACCGCCGGTGAGGCGCTCGAGCTCGGGCGCGCCACCGATGTGGTCGCGGTGGCCGTGGGTCAGCAGGATCCCGACGACGCGGCGCCCGCCGATCGCGTCGGCGATCACCTGCGGCTGGTGGGAGGCGTCGATGACGACGACCTCGGTGTCGTCGCCGACGATCCAGACGTTGTTGTCGAGCTCGACCTCCCGCCCGTCGACCGGGTGGGTGCCGTGGGTGAGGACGCGTTCGATGCGGGCCGTCATCGTTCCACCGTACGCGGGCGGCCCCGCGAGGTGCAGAAACCCCTCGCCGGTGGTGCAGAAACCCCTCGCCGAGGGCACGTGCCGCCGGCGAGGGATTTCTGCACCACCGCCGAGGGGGTTGCGCACCGCCGGCGAGGGGTTTCTGGCGTAGGTCAGCCGCTGACGACGACCATCTCGTTCGGGGTCTGCGGCAGCTCGACGGACTTCCAGACCTCACCCGTGGTGTAGTCCACGACGTGCAGCTCGTTCGTCGCGGGCTCGGTGATGTAGGCCATGCCGTCCATCACCTTGATCGCGGGCTGGGCCTGCTGCCACTCCTCGGGCACCTCCCAGGCGTCGATCACCGGGGCGGTGCGGACGATCTCGCCCGTGGTCGGGTCGATGACGCGCAGCGCGCCGTCGGTGCCGAGCACGAGGGCCGTGTCGTCGTCGCCGCGAGCGAGGTTGCGGAAGGTGTACTGCGAGCCGATGTCGACGATCTGGATCGTCTCCGCCTCGGTGTCGATGAGCGAGACCGACGTGAGAATGCCCTCGGGGTCGGTCTTGTAGTCGCCGAGCACGACGGCGGAGCTCTCGGTCCCGAACTGGTTGCCGATGCGGCCGTAGGCGTCGGGGAGGCGACCTTGTGGAAGTGGTCGCCGTGGAGGATCAGCACGCCGTCCTCGCAGCCGAGCACGACCGTCTCCTCGCCGGCGACGGTCTCGCCGTGCACGCCCGGGCACTCGGCGCTGGCGTCGAGCTCGGCATCGGCGGCCTCGAGGAGACGGGCACCCGTGCGGCCCTCGTCCGTCCCCTCGGTCACCACGAGGTGCCCCGCCTGCGTGGCGACGGCGACGCCGTGGTGTGCGGACGGCGTCGTGAACGTGCGGGTGGGCTCGACCTCGTCGTGCTCGAGCGCCTCGGTCCAGCCGTCGGCCGGGACGACCGTGATCTCGCCGGTGCCGTCGTCGAAGAGCGCGGTCAGGCCGTCGTGGACGACGACGTGGCCGGGTGTCTCGGCGGCGACCAGCACGTCGTGGAGGGCGGGCTCGGCCGTGTAGTAGTGCGAGTGGTCGCCGTGCGCCTGGCTCCAGGTGCCGGCGTCGAGGAACGCCCAGCCGCCCTGCGTGGAGACGGCCACGTGGCGGCCGTCGCCGGCGTCGGACAGGCGGTTGAAGCCGTCGAGCGGGAGGTCGGCCTCGACGTCGAGCGACGTGGCGTCCAGCACGAGCACCCCGCCGTCGTAGGTGAGGGCGACGCGGGGGTCCGGGCGGCGGCCTCGGTGGCCCCGGCCTCGTGCTCGTGGCCGTCCTCGGCGTGGTCGCCGTCGGTCTCGGCGGGATCGGCGGACTCGGTCGACCCGGCCGTCTCGCTGGAGGCCTCGTCGGTGGGCGAGGCGGAGTCGCCGGAGCCCGGGCTGCCGCAGGCGGAGAGCACGAGCGCGAGGGCCGCGAGGGAGGCGCCCGCCGCGAGAGCGCGGCGAGGCGTGGTGGCGGTGGTGCTGGACATGGAGTTCCTGGCCCGGGTGGGCGCGCCTTTCGTGGAGGGGTGATTGCTGGTGGTGACGATAACGACTATGAGAACGGTTATCAAACTGCGGTCAGGCTGCGGCGTCGCCCCGGTAGAGGTCGGCGGGGGAGCCGAGGTAGGGCTCGAACGGGTCCTCCCGCCCGAGCCACGTCGCCGGCCCCGCGGCCATCTCGACGTCGTCGAGCAGCGCGCGCTCGAAGGCGCGCCGGACGGCCTCGGCGCCCGGTCCGACGCCCGTGACCTGCAGCGCCGTGCTCGGCTCGGCCTCGTCCCACGTGCCCGCGACGCCGACGCAGACCGTGCCGCCGAGCGCCTCCCACCCGCACACCGCATCGGGGCGGTTCGGGAGCCAGAAGCGCCCGCGGCTCACCGTTCGAGCGGTGGCGAGCTCGCTCATCGTCGCGAGGACGCGGTCGGGGTGGAAGGGGCGCGAGCTGTGGAGGTCGAGGGTCCACACGTCGGCGGGGCCGGCCTCGAGCGGGGGCGTCGCCGGGGCGGTGGCCGTGAACCGATCGGCGGGATCGAGCGTCGCGGGGTCGTGACGACGGTCGAGGTCGACGGGGTCGTGGCTCCCGGCCAGCGCAGCGTCGAGCCAGGGGTGGCAGAGGTCGTCGTGACGGGTGGAGCGCGCCCAGCGCAGGGTGTCCGCGAGGGCGGCGCCCTGCGCGGAGGCGGCCGGGGCGTGCGCGGCCGGGGACTCGTGGTCGAGCAGGATGATGTCGGCGGAGACGAGGTGGGACAGGAGGGCGTCGTCGCCGTCGAGGAGGTCACCCTCGATCTCGGCGGCGTTCACGACGGCGACGGTCGCGCCCAGCCGCACGCCCGCCAGGGGTCCGTCGGGTCCGGCGTGCCCGTGCAGGATCCGCGTGGCCGGCAGGATCTCGGCGCCCAGCGGCAGGGCGAGGACGATGCCGCGCGGTTCGCGCGCCAGCAGGTCGGCGATCGCCGGGATCGCGTCCTCACGCAGGGCGCAGCCGGCGCACGCGTGCTCCATCGGGATGATCTCGTCGCTCCCGGGGCCGCGCGGATCGACGACCCGGCGTCGCAGGACGACGTCGTCGCCCCGCTGCTCCAGGTCGTGGACCACGGCGAGGACGTCCGGGTGGTCGAGCAGGGCGGTGACGAGCGCAGCCTCGCGCTCCGCGGGATCGGTCGCGGCGAGGACGACGACGGTGGTGGGGGAGGTCATGCCGTGAGCGTAACCCTTGACGAGAATGATTATCAATATCTAGTATCGAGGCATGACAGCAACCTGCCAGCTCACGGGTGCCGCCCCCTCCTTCGGGAAGCAGGTGTCGCACTCGCACGTGCGCACCTCCAGGCGGTGGGACCCCAACCTCCAGCGCAAGCGCTACGTGGTGCCCTCCCTCGGGCGCACCGTCACGCTCACCCTCTCGGTGCGGGCCATCCGGCTCATCGACCGCATCGGTATCGAGGCCGCCGTCGTCCGCATCCGCGCCCGGGGAGGGAAGGTCTGATGGCCGGCCGTTCCCAGGACGTGCGACCCGTGATCAAGCTGCGGTCCACCGCGGGCACGGGCGTGACCTACATGACCCAGAAGAACCGGCGAACGACGCCGGACCGGCTCGTGCTGCGCAAGTACGACCGCGTGGTGCGGCGCCACGTCGAGTTCCGCGAGGAGCGCTGATGGCCAAGACGTCGAAGGTCGCTCGCAACCTCCAGCGCCAGGAGGTCGTCGCCCGGTACGCGGACGTCCGCCGCGAGCTCAAGCGCGCGAGCGTCGACCCCGCGCGTCCGGCGGCCGAGCGGGAGGCCGCGATGCGGGCGCTCCACCGGCTGCCCCGGGATGCGAGCCCCACGCGGGTGCGCAACCGGGACGTCACCGACGGTCGTCCGCGCGGCTACTACCGGAAGTTCGGGCTCTCGCGGGTCTCGCTGCGCGAGCGCGCGCTGCGGGGCGAGCTGCCCGGTGTCACCAAGTCGAGCTGGTGAGTCGCATCCGTCTCGCCGGCGTTCTCACGAAGGATCCCCATGAAGAAGGACATCCACCCCCCGTACGGCGACGTCGTCTTCCGTGACGTCTCCGTGCCCGAGGGCACCCCTGGTCGCGAGTTCCTCACCCGCTCGACCGCTGCTGCGTCGACGACCGCCACGATCGAGTGGGGCGACGGCCGAACCTACCCGCTCGTCGAGGTGCAGATCTCCTCGGTGAGCCACCCGTTCTACACGGGCCGCCAGAAGATCCTCGACACCGCCGGCCGGGTCGAGAAGTTCAACCGCCGGTACGGCCGAACGGGGGCCGCCTCGTGAAGGTGAGGGCGTCGTTGCGGTCGCTCGCGCAGAAGGACGGCTCGATCGTGGTCCGTCGCCGAGGTCGCGTGTTCGTGATCAACAAGAAGAATCCGCGCTGGAAGGGCAGGCAGGGCTGATGGCGGTTCCCAAGCGGAAGCTCTCGCGCTCCAACACCCGGTCGCGCCGGTCGAGCTGGAAGGCGACGCCGGTCGACCTGGTCCCCGTGCGGGCGGCCTCGGGGGAGTGGGTGCGAGTGCCGCGACGCCTCGCCCGGGCCGTCCAGCGTGGGCTCGTCGTCCCGGACTGAACCGCTCTCCGACCCGGGGGTGGTCGCCGTGCTCTGGTTAGCCTGGAGCGCATGGCCACCCCCGAGTTCATCCTCGAGCTGCGCCGGCACATCGGCACGGCGCCGCTGTGGCTCACCGGTGTGACCGCCGTCGTCCTCCGCGAGCGGGCGGGCGATGGTGGCGACGCCGTGGGTTCCGACGGCGGACCGCGCGCCGCCGGCCTCGAGGTGCTGCTCGTGCGGCGGTCCGACACCGGGGCCTGGACCCCGGTCACCGGCATCGTCGATCCGGGTGAGGAACCCGCCGTCGCCGCAGCTCGCGAGGTCCTCGAGGAGGCGGACGTCGTCGCGACGGCGCAGCGTCTCGCCTCGGTCTCGGTCACCGCTCCCGTGGTCTACGGCAACGGCGACCGGACCCAGTACATCGACCTCACCTTCCGGTTCGGATACGTCTCGGGCGATCCTCACCCCGCCGACGGAGAGAACACCGACGCCGCCTGGTTCGACGTCGCAGTCCTTCCGCCGATGTCCGACGGCATGCGCGCCCGGATCGACGACGCCCTGCCGGAACGAGGTGAGGCGCTCTTCGCCGTCTGACGTGCCGGAGTCGCATCGCTGTCTCGCCGCGCCGAAACCCTGGCGACGCGAGCTACCAGAGCGACGCGGGCTCGCCGCCGCCGGGTGGTGGCCGACCCGATCGGTCCACGGTCGTCCGGGAGGTGGGGGCGGCCGGTGCCCGAGGCCCGTTCGTGCCGGCCCGCCGATCGTCGGTCCCTCGACCACCGGTGGGACGACCGCCGCTGGTCTCCGCGCCGCCACCGATCCGTTTCGTGCGGGGGACGAGCAGGGCGTCGGCCAGGCGTGAGGTCGCGCCGATGCGACGACCGTCGGCAGCGGCGAAGACGAACCCGCCTCGGACGGGCAGCACCGAGATGTTGTGCCGGTGGACCTGGTGGTGGTGTCGCGAGCACAGGGTGACGCCGTTCTCCAGCGAGGTCGGCCCGTCGTTCGCCCAGTGGTGGATGTGGTGCACCTCGCACCAGGTCGCCCGCAGGCTGCAGCCAGGGAACTGGCAGTGCCGGTCGCGGGTCAGGATCGCCCTCCGGAGGTCGCCCTCGAAGGTGCGCATCGACTGTCCGACGTCGAGGGGTGAGCCGTCGGCGTCCAGGGCGACACGCTGCAGCAGGGCGTCGCACGCCAGCACGTCCAGTGCAGCGAACGGGATCAGCGTTCCGTCCTGCAGCTGGGCGAGCGGCGGTTCGACAGTCAGCCCGGAGGCGCGGAACGCGGTGCCCGAGCGCCCGGCGCCGTCTCCGACCGCCCCGCCCGCGTCCGCCACCGCGGCCGCTCCAGCCTGCGCCGCGAGGCCGGCCTCCCGCTGCCCGCACATCAGGCGCCGACGTTCGGTCAGCAGGAGCCAGGTCGCGATCGGGACGAGGATCGACAGGTGGGGTCGCACCTGGGCGCCGCCCTTGTGCGATCCGCACGACAGCGCATGGTCGGCGAGCCCCGCGAGAGCGTCGGCGCGGCGCTGGTCGGGCGAGCGGTCGTCGTCGCCGGCGGGTACGGGGGTGACGGCGTCGAGCGCGGTGCGGAGGGTCTCGCCGGCGACCACGTCGAGCAGCCCCTCGATCCGGATGCCGCCCTCGCGCGGACTCAGCCGGACGAAGCGTCGCCGCTGCACCTCCTCGTGGCCGTGGTCGGCGGAGTCGGCCTCCAGCGAGGCGACGAGCGCTCGCAGCTGCTTGCGCGTCTCCGGTACGGACAGGGTCGACGCCGCCTCGACGATCTCCTTGCTCGCTGTGAGCACCCGCTCCCGGGCTCGCTCCGACGCCTCGCCGAGCACGTCCCCGATCGCGCGGACGTGCTCGATGCTGACCGCGCCCGCCGCGGCGGCCTCGCGGATCGCCGGCAGCTGCACGAGCGTCTCCGCCGTGCGCTCCTCGCCGATCGACGCCCCGCGACCCTGGCGCGACGTCCGCCCGCGCCACTCGGTGTAGGTCACCCCGGCGTCGCTGCCCTCCCAGGCGCCGGCCCGCTGGATCCGCGCGGCGAGGTCGGCGCGTGCGAGGCCGATGACCGTCGCGGTCTCGTCCAGCAGCCCGAGCGCCTCGCGCAGCTCCGCCGCGCTCCCGGCGCCCCCACCATCAGCTCCACCCCCGCGAACCGCCCCGGCCACCTCGCCGGCCGCATCCTTCGCGCGACGGGCCGTCCTCAGGACCGCACCCGGAAGCGGAACCAGCGCCCTCACGACCTCCGCCACCACCTCAACCACCCCCGCCCCGTCGTCCGCCGAAACCCGCCCGACTCGAACTGATGTTGTAACGCTACGCCCGACCACCGACATCGACCTGGCGGGCCCTCGACCCTGTGGACAACAGGCGTACCGTGAGCCATCCGCTCGACCCTCCGCGACGAACTACGGACATGGACACGACCCGACCCCAGCGCGACGGCGACAGCGACGCCTCCCCGTCAGCCCCGCCCCCCACCTCGACGATCTGGCTGCCGGGCCGGTGGCTCGGTGCGCTCACGGGCGTGGTCGTGGTCGGACTTGCGCTCGCCGTCGCCGAGCTGCTCTCGATCCTCGGCGACCGGGTGCAGCTGCTGAACCAGTTCAGCTCGCCGCTGCTGGCCGTCGGCGCCGCCTTCATCACGCTCACGCCCGAGTGGCTGAAGCAGTTCGCGATCGCCACGTTCGGCGAGCAGGACAAGGTCGCGCTGCAGGTCGGCATGGGCGTCACGGTGCTGATCGCCGCCGCCGTCATCGGTCTGGTCGCGCGCCGCAGCCCGAGGGTTGCGGCCGTCCTGCTGGCCGCGTTCGTCGCGATCTGCGGAGTCGCCGTCCTGACCCGCCCCGCCGCGGTCGGGGTCATCGACCTGCTGCCCTCGATCGTGGGCGGCGTCGTCGGCGTCCTGGTGCTGGGCTACCTCTTCCGTCGTCGCGAGGTCGCGGCCCCCGCCGCACCGGTCGACCCCGATGTTGAGCCCACCCCCCAGGACTACCCGTCCCGCCGCACCACCACGCCGGTGATGGACAGCGCGCTCGGTCGCCGTCGCTTCCTCAGCCTGGTCGGCATCACCGCGGCCGCGGCCACCGCCGCCACCGCGATCGGCCGCTTCCTCCCCAGCTACGCCGACGTCCAGGCGAGCCGCGACGCCCTCCAGGTCCCGTCCGCCACGCCGCAGAGCTTCCCCGACGGCCTCACCCTCGACACCATCGAAGAAGCCGTCGACGGTCAGGGCGCGTTCCTCACGCCGAACGAGGACTTCTACCGCGTGGACACCGCGCTGACCCTGCCGAACATCACGGCTGACGACTGGTCGCTGAAGATCCACGGCCTCGTCGACCGCGAGCGCACGCTCACCTACGACGAGATCGTCAACCTCCCGCTCGTCGAGCGCACGATCACCCTCACCTGCGTGTCCAACGAGGTCGGTGGCGGGCTCGTGGGCACCGCGACGTGGATCGGCACGCCGATCAAGGACCTGCTCGAGGACCTCGGGCCGAGCTCGGACGCCGACTGCGTGCTCTGCACCAGCATCGACGGCTTCACCCTCACCGCCCCGCTCGAGGCGCTCGTCGACGGCCGGGACTCGCTCCTCGCCGTCGCCATGAACGGCGAGATCCTCCCGCAGCGCAACGGCTTCCCGGTGCGCATGGTCGTGCCCGGCCTGTACGGCTACGTCTCGGCGACGAAGTGGATCGTCGACATGAAGGTGAGCAGGTTCTCCGACGAGGTCGCCTACTGGACCCAGCGCGGCTGGGCCGAGCAGGCGCCGATCAAGACCGCCTCGCGCATCGACGTCCCGCGCGGCTTCAACCAGGCCGCCGTCGGCGACGAGGTCGTCATCGCGGGTGTCGCGTGGGCGCAGCAGCGCGGGATCGAGAACGTGGAGATCCAGATCGACGACGGCGAGTGGCAGCCCGTGGAGCTCTCGCCCGCGCTCTCGAACGACACGTGGCGCCAGTGGCGCACGACGTGGGTGGCCGAGCAGGGCGTCCACACCATTCGCTGCCGCGCGTACGACGGCACGGGCGAGCTGCAGACGGAGGAGATCGCACCCCCGATCCCGAACGGCTCCTCCGGCTACGACGCCCGGAGCATCACGGTCTCCTGAGGGGGCCACCAGCACCCAGCACCACCGAGGGCGATCCTGTCGCCGTCGCCGATCCACCCAGGATCGTCACGACGGCGGAGGGTCGCCCTCACTGCTGTCCCCACCGTGCGTGGTGGCGGCGGCCCGACGCCGGCCGTCCCTCGTCAGGACGGCGTCCGCCCCTGTGTCCAGGGGAGGACACCACTCTCTGTACAGGGGAGGACACCACCCGTCTCCCGCCGTCAGCACCCGCATCACCACGGCCCACCACCCGCGCCGATGCACGGTTCCGCCCTCCCGAGAACCCGCTCAGAAAAAATCTCGCGATCCGACCCATCCGTATTCCCCACCACGTCGAACTACTCGTGAGACCGGCCACCAGGCCGCACCCGTCACGAAGGAGCTTGACAATGTTCACCACCCGGAAGACCTTCACCTCGATCGCCGCTGTTGCCGCTCTCGCGCTCACCCTCTCCGCCTGTGGCGGTTCGGGTGACGAGGACATGACCGAGGAGTCCAGCCCCACGATGTCCGAGTCCGAGACGGCGTCGCCGTCGCCCTCGGAGACCGAGACCGAGTCGGCCTCCCCCTCGGAGACCGAGTCCGCGACCGACGACATGGCTGACCCGGCCGCGAACCTCGTCGGCGCCGGCTGCGCCGCCTACGCCGAGGCCGTTCCGGACGGCGCCGGCTCCGTCGGTGGCATGGCGCTCGACCCGGTCGCCACCGCTGCGTCCAACAACCCGCTCCTCACCACGCTGACCGCGGCCGTCTCCGGCGGGCTCAACCCGGGCGTCGACCTGGTCAGCACGCTGAACAGCGACGAGTTCACGGTCTTCGCGCCGGTCGACGAGGCCTTCGCGGCCGTCGACCCCGCCACGATCGAGACGCTCAAGACCGACAGCGAGCTCCTCACCACGATCCTGACCTACCACGTGGTCCCCGGCCAGCTCGACCCGACGGCCGTCGTCGGCGAGCAGACCACCGTCCAGGGTGGGACCGTCGAGGTCACCGGTGAGGGCGACAACCTCATGGTGAACGGCGCCAGCGTCATCTGCGGTGGCGTCCAGACCGCCAACGCCACGGTGTACCTGATCGACTCGGTCCTCATGCCCCCGATGTGATCAGCACCTCCCCCTCTAGGCCATCGCAGGGCCGACAGACTCCCGGTGTCTCACGGTGCCGGGTGGCCGGTTGAGGGACCGGTGGGCCGATGCCCCGCCTCCGATCAGGGAGGCGGGGCATCGCGCTGTCTCGGGAACGGGTCGCGCATCTCGCGATGCGGACGCCCGCTCCGAACGATGGACGCCCCCCGCGCGTCCCCGCTACTCTCCTAGAACCATCCAGAGCGGCCGAGAGATCTGGCTCGACGACGCCGCAGCAACCCCCAACGGAAGCCTCCCGCGGGAAGGGTGCTCACGCCAGGACCGATGGAGAGAGCAATGCGGGCACCACTCCCGCGGAGCACGGCACGGGGGAGGCGGTCATGACGACCTCCGACCTGTACCGTCCGCCGCGACCGACGATCAGCTACGAGCTGTACCCCCCACGCACACCCAAGGGCGAGACCCAGGTGTGGGACACGGTCACCCAGCTCGCCGACCACGTCGCCGACTACTTCTCCGTCACGTACGGGGCCTCGGGCTCGACGGCGTCGACGTCGCAGGCGCTCGTCGAGCGCATCATCAACGAGACGTCCGTCCCGGTCATCGCCCACCTCACGTGCGTGGGTCGGACGGCCGAGCAGCTCCGCGAGGTCGTCGGAGCCTTCCTCGACGCCGGCGTCCGCAACTTCCTCGCGCTGCGCGGCGACCCGCCCGAGGGTGTCGTGGACTGGAAGCCCGCGCCGGGCGAGGTCGGCCGCGCGTGCGACCTGGTGACGCTGATCCGTGAGGTCGAGGCCGAGCGCTTCGGCTCCCGCGGGCTCGACCCGATCTCCCGGCTCGCCGACCACCGCAGCCGCCGCACGGCGGTGAGCATCGCCGTCGCCGCCTACCCGGGCCTCGAGCGTGCCGGTGCCGCGCCCGACGGCGGTCACCCCGCCGGCGGCGTGACCGACGGCGCGGTCGCCGGGGCCAGCCGGTTCCGCGTCCGCGAGGACGAGCTCGTCGCGCTGCGCGCCAAGCAGGACGCCGGCGCCGACTTCGCGATCACCCAGCTCTTCTTCGACGCCGCGGCCTACCGCGAGCTGCTGGGCGCGTCCCGGGCGGCCGGGATCAGGCTGCCGCTGGTGCCCGGGATCCTGCCGCTGACGGACCCCGCCCGCATCCGTCGCCTGTGCGACCTCAACGGCATCGCCCACCCGGCCGAGATCCTCGGCACGCTCGACGCCACGACCGACCCGGAGGAGCGCCGTCGGATCGGCCTCGAGGCGACGACGTCGCTCGTCCGCGACGTCCTCGCGGCCGGCGCCCCCGGGCTGCACCTGTACACGTTCAACAAGGCCGACGGCGTCACCGCCCTCCTGGAGGACGTGCTCGCCGAGCGAATGCCGGCCTGATCCCGACGGCGGAGCACGCCTCCGCCGCCCCGCCCGACCCCCGTCGGGCCCCACGCCGATCCGACACGGATCCGTACGAAGCGTCGCAAGCCGGAGCCCCGCGCGACGTGACCATCCGCAGCACCCGACACACCGACGTCGCAAGCCGGAGCCCCGCGCGACGTCGCCCCTCCGCACACCGTGATGTCGCCCGCGACGTCAACAACGCCCCAAGGAGACGCCATGAGCGCCACCACCCAGCACCACGAGCTCCCCACCGCCACGATCCTCGGCTACCCCCGCATCGGGCCCCGCCGCGAGCTGAAGAAGGCGGTCGAGTCCCACTGGGCCGGCCGGACGACCGAGGCCGAGCTCGAGCAGGCGGCGGCCGAGCTGCGCCGCCGCACCCTCACGCACCTGCGCGACCTCGGTCTCGCCGTTGAGGACTCCTCGATCCCGCTCGACTTCTCCTACTACGACCAGGTGCACGACGTCGCCGTCGCGCTCGGGGTCGTCCCGGAGCGGTTCGCGGACCTGCGCGCCGCGGACGGCACGATCGACCTCGCCGGCTACTTCACGCTCGCCCGTGGCGAGGGTGATCGCGTCCCGCTCGAGATGACGAAGTGGCTCGACTCCAACTACCACTACCTCGTGCCCGAGATCGGCCCGGCGACGGCGATCTCCTACGCCGGTTCGCGTCGCGTCCAGGAGGTGCGCGAGGCCGCCGATCTCGGCATCACCGGGCGCCCGGTGCTCATCGGGCCCGTGACCCTGCTGCTCCTGGCCAAGGCCGCCGACGGCTCGCCCGAGGACTTCTCGCCCCTGGATCGGCTCGACGACGTCGTGGCCGCCTACGCCGCGCTGCTCGCCGACCTGCGCTCCGCCGGCGCCTCGTGGGTGCAGCTCGACGAGCCCGCGCTGACCAGCGACACCTGGGCGACGCCGACGGCGGAGGTGGCCTCCGCCGTCGCCCGCGCCTACGGGGTGCTCGCGTCCGCGCCGGTGGGCGCCGCCTCGGACGACGGCGACGCCGCCCGCCCGGCGATCCTCGTCACCGCCGGTTACGGGAGCCTCGGCGACGCCGTCGACCCGCTGCTCGCCGCCGGCGTCGAGGCGATCGCGCTGGATCTGGTCAAGGGCGCCGTGCCCGCGACCCGGGCGCCCGACGGCGGGGCCCGCGACTTCTCCCACGTCGCCCTGGTCGGTGGCGTCGTCGACGGCCACAACGTCTGGCGCACCGACCTCGACCGCGCCGCCGGTCGGCTCGAGGAGCTGGGGGCGCTCGGCGCCGCGGCGACCGGCGTCACGACGTCGACCTCGCTCTTCCACGTGCCGCACACCGTGGCCGACGAGGCGGGCAACCCGGAGCTGCCGGCCGCCGTCGCCGGCTGGCTCGCGTTCGCCGACGAGAAGGTGGGCGAGGTGCTGGCGCTGGCTGCCGGACCGGACGGTGCTGCCGAGGTGTTCGCCGCCTCGCGCGCCGTCGTGGCCGACCGGGCCGCCGCGCCCGGGGTGCGCCGCGGCCAGGTGCGCGAGCGGGCCGCGGGACTTCCGGCGTCGGCGTTCACCCGCGAGGCGTACGCCGAGCGGCAGGCCGCGCAGGACGCCGTCCTGGACCTCCCGGCGCTGCCGACCACGACGATCGGCTCGTTCCCGCAGACGGGCGAGCTGCGCCGGGCGCGCGCCGAGCTGCGGGCCGGGACGCTGGACGAGGCCGCCTACGCCGAGGCGATGCGGGCCGAGGTGGCGCGCGTCATCGCGCTGCAGGAGGAGCTGGGCCTGGACGTGCTGGTGCACGGCGAGCCCGAGCGCAACGACATGGTGCAGTACTTCGCGGAGAACCTCGACGGGTTCGCCGTCACGCAGCACGGCTGGGTGCAGAGCTACGGCTCGCGCTGCACGCGCCCGTCGATCCTGTGGGGCGACGTTTCCCGCCCGGCGCCGATCACGGTGCCGTGGGCCACGTATGCGTCCTCGCTGACCTCGGCGCCCGTGAAGGGCATGCTGACCGGTCCGGTGACGATCCTGGCGTGGTCCTTCGTCCGCGACGACCAGGGCCTGGGCGAGACGGCCAACCAGGTCGCGCTCGCGCTGCGGGACGAGATCGCCGACCTCGAGGCGGCCGGGATCGGGATCATCCAGGTCGACGAGCCGGCGCTGCGCGAGCTGCTCCCGCTGCGTCGGGCCGACCACGAGGCCTACCTCGACTGGTCGGTGGCCTCGTTCCGTCTCGCGACCTCGGGCGTGGGCGTGACCACGCAGATCCACACGCACCTGTGCTACTCGGAGTTCGAGGAGGTGTTCGGGGCGATCGACGGTCTCGACGCCGACGTCACCTCGATCGAGGCCGCCCGCTCGCGCATGGAGATCCTGCCGGCCGTGGCCGAGGCGGGGTTCGAGCGGGGCATCGGCCCGGGCGTCTACGACATCCACTCGCCGCGCGTTCCGTCGCAGGAGGAGGTCGTCGAGCTGCTGCGCGGGGCGCTCACCTCGGTCGGGCCGCGCACGCTCTGGGTGAATCCGGACTGCGGCCTCAAGACGCGGGGCTACGACGAGACGACGCGGTCGCTGACGAACCTCGTGGCGGCGGCGCGCGAGGTGCGTGGGTCGCTCGTGGGCTGACGCGCTCCGAACCGACCTGAGGAGCGGGCCGACACCCACCGGGGAGGTGGGGGTCGGCCCGTTCGTCGTGGGGTGGATCGGGGGTGCGCGTCGGGGCTCGTGCGAGTGGGTTGTGGGGGCGGGGGAATTCATCGCGGGGAATTGCTGTCCTGAGCAAGACCTGACGCGTTATCAACCGAATGTTCTGGGCCGGCGCCGAGGCCGATCTGTCCCGTTCTGCGGGGGCTGACGGGCCCGGGTGTGGGAGCGCTTCCAAGCTGGCGGGTCGACATCGTTCGGAAGTGATCGTTAACACGGGTGTAAACAGTGACAAACGATGCGTTCAGCACCGCAAGGAAGGTGAAAATGAGACGCAAACGTTACCCTCATCGAATCGTTTCGGCGCTTGCGGGAGGGGGGAGCGGGGGGTTGTATCAGCACGTCGCCGCGACGGTTTGGCGAACGCTGGTGCCCACGTCGGCATCGGATGCACCACGGAGCTGTGGAGGAAAACAGCAGATGACTTCTTCAATTCGCATTCGCAAGCGTGGAAGCGCCGCCATCGTGGCGACCGCCGCGCTCGCGCTCGTGCTTTCTGCATGTTCCGGCGGGGACTCCGGCGGCGGCGACAGCGGTGACGGTGGCGACGGCGGGGATGCCGCGGCCACCGAGATCGACTGCGCCCCGTACGAGGAGTTCGGCGACCTCGAGGGCACGACGGTCTCCGTCTACACCTCGATCGTCGAGCCCGAGTCGGACACCCAGATCGAGTCCTACAAGCCGTTCACGGAGTGCACCGGCGTCGAGATCGCGTACGAGGGTTCGCGCGAGTTCGAGGCCCAGCTCCTCCTGCGCATCCAGTCCAACACGCTGCCGGACATCGCGTTCCTGCCGCAGCCGGGTCTGCTCCGCACGATCGTCGCCGAGTACCCGGACGCGATCAAGCCCGCCCCCGAGGCCACGACCGCGATGGTCGAGGAGTACTTCAACGGCGCGTGGAAGGAGTACGGGTCGGTCGACGGCACGTTCTACGCCGCGCCGCTCGGCTCCAACGTGAAGTCGTTCGTCTGGTACTCCCCGTCGATGTTCGAGGAGGCCGGTTACGAGGTCCCCGAGACGTGGGACGACATGATGGCGCTCTCCGAGGAGATCGCGGGCGCCGGTGGCGCCCTCCCGTGGTGCGCGGGCGTCGAGTCCGGTGACGCCACCGGCTGGGCCGGCACCGACTTCATCGAGGACGTCGTCCTCCGCTCGGCCGGCATCGACGTGTACGACCAGTGGGTCACGCACGAGATCCCGTTCAACGACCCGGCGATCGTCGAGGCGTTCGACACGGCCGGCGAGATCCTCAAGAACCCGGACTACGTCAACGCCGGTCTCGGTGGGGTCGACTCCATCGCCACCACCCCGTGGGGCACCGCCGGTCTCGGTGTGCTCGACGGCACCTGCTGGATGCACCGCGCGGCGAACTTCTACGCCACGCAGCTCCCCGAGGGCACGAACGTCGCCCCCGACGGTGACATCTGGGCGTTCTACCTCCCGGGCGACGGCGAGACCTCGCCGGTGCTCGTCGGTGGCGAGTTCACCGCCGCGTTCGCCGACCGTCCCGAGGTCCAGGCCTTCCAGACCTACCTCGCGTCGGCCGACTGGGCCAACGCCAAGGCGATCGCGACCCCCGACGGCGGCTGGATCAGCGCCAACCAGGGCCTCGAGCGCGACAACCTGACGCAGGAGTTCGACCTGCTCTCCTACGACGCGCTCAACGCCGACCCCGAGGCCCAGCGCTTCGACGGTTCCGACCTCATGCCGGGCAACGTCGGCGCCGGCACCTTCTGGACCGGCATCGTGAACTGGCTGACCGGTTCCTCGACGGAGGACGTCGTGGACACGATCGAGGCGTCCTGGCAGGACTAGCCCCTCGGTGAGTGGGGGCCCATCCGTGATCGGGTGGGCCCCCACTTTCCCGTGACATCCGTCTTCACCGGGGTGGGCTCGCCCCCGTCCCGTCACCACAGAGCTGCGGCGGCAACGACGCCGCCGCAAGAGGGGAGTTCTCCATGGACTGGCTGCTGAGGCCCGACGACACAGCGGGCAAGCTGCTCGTGATGGTGCTGGCCATCCTGCTGTTCGCCGGCGTGATGGCCCTGATCCTGTTCGCCGTCGACCGCTCGTCCCGGACGCCCCGGTGGGTTCTCGCCACCGCGTTCGTCGGACCCGCGATCCTGCTGGTGAGCGTCGGCCTGGTCTACCCGGGCATCCTCACCATTCTCAACTCGTTCAAGAACACCAACGGCACCGAGTGGGTGGGCTTCGACAACTACGCGACCGCCTTCGGCGAGGGCGCGTTCCAGCTGGTGCTGCGCAACAGCGCGATCTGGGTGATCGCCGTCCCGCTGGTGGCCACCGCGATCGGCCTCATCTACGCCGTCCTCGTCGACCGCACCCGGTTCGAGAAGCTCGCGAAGGCGCTGATCTTCCTGCCGATGGCGATCTCGATGGTCGGTGCCTCGATCATCTGGAAGTTCGTCTACGAGTTCAAGCCCGACCAGCCCGGCGTCAAGCAGACCGGTCTGCTGAACCAGCTGCTGGTGTGGGTCGGCCTCGAGCCGCAGCAGTTCCTCATCACGCAGCCGTGGAACACGTTCTTCCTCATCGTCGTGATGATCTGGATCCAGACCGGTTTCGCGATGACGGTGCTCTCGGCCGCCATCAAGGCGATCCCCGACGACATCATCGAGGCCGCGCGTCTCGACGGTGTCAAGGGTGTCGGCATGTTCCGCCACATCACGATCCCCAGCGTGCGTCCCGCCCTCGTCGTCGTCATGACCACGATCGCCATGGGAACGCTGAAGGTGTTCGACATCGTCCGCACCATGACGGGTGGCCAGTTCGGCACCTCCGTCATCGCGAACGAGTTCTACACGCAGCAGTTCCGGCAGGCCAACCAGGGTCTGAGCTCCGCGCTCGCCGTGATCCTGTTCGTGCTCGTGATCCCGATCGTCGTCTACAACATCGGTCAGATGAAGAAGTCGGAGGAAGTGCGATGAGCTACCCCTCGATCGAGTCGACGTCCGTCGTCGACGACGAGGCGCCGGAGCCCGGTCAGAAGTCCACGGGTCGGGCCAAGCGCGCCAAGGTGGTCGAGCGCGCGGAGTCGGCCTCCTCACGACTGTCCTCGCCGTGGGCCTCGGGCGCGGCCATCCTCATCGCGATCCTGTGGACCGTCCCGTCGCTCGGCCTCCTCGTGACGTCGTTCCGGCCGGAGATCGACATCAAGCGTTCCGGGTGGTGGACCGGCCTCGCCGGCCCGTTCACGATGAGCAACTACGAGAACGCGCTGTCGGGCTCGGGCGGGCTCGGGGCGTTCTTCCTCAACTCGTTCGTGATCACGCTGCCCGCCGTGGTCATCCCGATCACGATCGCGCTGCTCGCGGCCTACGCGTTCGCCTGGATCGACTTCAAGGGCCGCAACCTGCTGTTCGTGGCCGTGTTCGCGCTCCAGGTCGTGCCGCTCCAGGTGGCCCTGGTGCCGCTGATCAAGGCGTTCGTGAGCCTCGGCGTCGAGGGCACGTTCTGGGCGGTGTGGGCGTCGCACGCGATGTTCGGCCTCCCGCTGGCGATCTTCCTGCTCCACAACTTCATGAAGGACATCCCGCCGGCGCTCGTCGAGGCCGCCCGGGTCGACGGCGCCGGTCACGTGAAGATCTTCTTCCAGGTCCTCATGCCGCTGCTGGTCCCGGCGATCGCCTCGTTCGCGATCTTCCAGTTCCTGTGGGTGTGGAACGACCTGCTCGTCGGCCTGACGTTCACCAACTCGGGCAGCCGTCCGATCACGGTGGCGATCGCCGAGCTCGCGGGCTCCCGCGGCGGCCAGTGGCACCTGCTGACGGCCGGCGCGTTCATCTCGATGATCGTCCCGATCGTGGTGTTCGTGGCGCTGCAGCGGTTCTTCGTCCGCGGCCTCCTCGCGGGCTCCGTCAAGGGCTGACCGCCACGCACGACCCAGCACGACGAGGGCCCCCGACCGCACGCGGCCGGGGGCCCTCGCTCCGCGCCCCCTGCCCCCTCGAGGGGGTACTTCCTGCCCTTCGAGGGGGTACTTCCGGACGTTCGCGGGGGTACTTCCTGCCCCGCGAGGGGGTATCCGTACGTTCGCGGGGGTACTTCCTGTCCCGCGAGGGGGTACTTCCGGACGTTCGCGGGGGTGATCGCTGCCCTCGCGAGCTCTCGCTGGGGGTTGAGTCCTTGTCCTCACGACGGCGGAGGGTCACGTCCGCGGGGACGTGACCCTCCGCCGTCGTCACCCCGTCGTCACCAGGTGCGAGGGCGCACCGGGTAGCCCAGGGCGCGGCCGATCGACTCCTCGAACGACGTGTCCTCGCCGATGATGCGCTCTCGAGTCGCGATCTCGAAGGCGATCGAGTGCACCCTCGAGATGTGGGTCCGGCGGTCGTCGTCGTGACGGCGATCGGCCTCGACCGAGTGGTGACGTCGGCCGTCGTACTCGACGGCGAGCCGGATGGCTTCGTAGAACGCGTCGAGGCGCCACTCCTGGCCACCGGCCTCTTGCAGGGAATGGTTGAGCGCGGGAAGCGGGAGCCCGGCGTCGAAGATGCGACAGCGCATCCACGACTCCCCGTGACGATCCGCGGCGCCGTCGAGGATGGGGGCCAGGTCCCGAGCCTGACGGAGCCGGGGAACTCGACGGAGTGAGGCGAGGTAGTCCAGGACCGGCTCGACGTCGACGGCTCGGGCACGGACCATCGCGTCCCCGGCGGCCAGCGCGTAGGGCCGCCAGAGGCGACGGAGCAGGTCCGACGTCGTTCGCACGGGTGAGGTCAGGGCCACGCCGTGGATGACGCGGGCGTCGTCGTCGGGCAGGTTGGTCTGCCGGACGGAGACGAGGGACGACGTCGGCCTCGTGCCGTTGTGGGGAACGAGGCAGTGGACGCGACCGTCGTGCAGGACGCCAGGGGGTCGGGTGTCTGCACCGTAGACCCAGGCGGCGGTGTGGTCGCTGATGACAGCACCGGCGGGGAGGACGAGCGCGACCGCCGTCAGGCGAAGAATCAGGTCGTCAGGTGCGCGAGAGTCGACGACGACGCCGCGCAGCATCCGGCGGACGGCCCCGCCGTCGTGCGCGTCACGCAACTGCCGCGGGCTGAGCCCGACGTCGCTGCTGCGGCTGGTGGCGAACGGGAGGCCGTTGTTGATCAGTGCCATGCCGCAGGATTGCGGTCGCGTGGGACGTGCGGTCGACCGCCGCGGAGATCGGGGGAGACCGGGGCCGGCGGTCGAGGCTGGGGACAGTCGACGGTCCGAGAATGCTGGGGCAGAGACCGGCTGGTCGAGGAGCTGTGCAGCACGGCCGGGGGCGGCGTGGGACCGTCGTCGGGCAGGGGTGGGGGCGGACGTCGCCCCCTGAAGGGGCGGGAAGTACCCCCCCCTCAAGCGACGGGAAGTACCCCCTGGTGGGGCGGGAAGTGCCCCCTCGAACGGCAGGAAGTGCCCCTCGAGGGCGGGAAGTACCCCCTGGTGGGCCTGAGGGACTGGGGGCTAGGGGCTGGGGTGGGCCGTGGCCATCAGGCGTCGGAAGGCGCCGAGGTCGGCGAGGGCCTGGCCGCCGTGGGGGAGCGCGTCCGTGAGGCCGGGGGAGTGGACGACGTAGGCCGCCCACTTGGCCCGGGAGATCGCCACGTTGAGGCGGTTCCGGTTGAGCAGGAACTCCAGACCGCGCGGAGCGTCCGTCGCCGAGGACGCGGCGAGCGTCACGATCGCGACGGCGGCCTCCTGCCCCTGGTACCGATCCACGGTCCCCACCCGCACCTGCGTGAGCCCGACGGCGTCCAGCGCCGTTCGCACGCACGCCACCTGGGCGTTGTACCCGGCCACGACCATCACCTCGGTCATCGGCAGCGGCACGTGAGGCGCGAGCGCGTGCTCGTCGCCACCCGGCGTCCACGCCCGCCCGAGGACGTCCTGCACGATCCGCACGACCTCGTCCGCCTCCTCGGGGCTCGCCGTCGAGCTGCCGCGGTGCGACACCAGCCGTCGGTGCACGCCGGGCGCGATCCCGTCGAGATGGCGCCGCTGCGTCACCACCGGCTGCGGCAGAAGCCGGCCGTCGTAGCTGAGCGCCGAGACGGCGGAGCACAGGTCGGGGTGCAGCCGCCACGTCCGCTCGATGAAGTAGCCGCGGTCGGCGGGCATCGTCGCGGCCCCGCCCGCGATCCAGGACAGGGCGGACGTGTCCACGGCCTCGTCGTGCGACCCCTGCGTCACCTGAGGGAGCTGCTGCGGATCCCCGAGCAGCAGCAGTCGCTGCGACGCGGTCGACGCGGCGAGCGTGTTCGCGAGCGAGAACTGCCCCGCCTCGTCCACGACGAGCAGGTCGAGCTCGCGATCACCGATGCGCTTGCGGTTGGTCAGGTCCCACACGGTGCCGCCGAGCACGCAGCCGTCCTCGGCGTGCTCGGCCAGGAACCGGGCGTAGTCCGGCTTCGGCACGATCGTCCACGGCGGCGGAGCGATGCCGTTCGTCACCGTCGGCAGGTCCTTCGGCATCTTGCCCACGCGGGCCTTCTCGAGCCCGGCCGCGATGACCTCGTCGAGCAGGTTCTCCACGACGGCGTGCGACTGCGCGACGACGCCGATGCGCCAGCCCCGCTCGCGCACGAGGCGCGCGATGACGCGCGCCCCGACGTAGGTCTTGCCGGTCCCCGGCGGTCCCTGGACGGCCAGCGTCGCGGAGTCGAGCCGCGCCGTCGCCTCCGTGATCGCCGCGACGTAGTCGCCGTCGACGACCGGCGGCAGCCCACCGCCACCGGTCAGCCGCGGTCGCCCGCGGCGCAGCAGCTCGACCCCGCAGCGCGGTTCCGCGCCCAGCCGCCCTCGGACCGCACCCGGGTCGACGGCGAGGCGCACGCGCGCGTCGTCGACGTCGTCGCCGTTCTCACGACCGGACGCCGCCGCCACGAGCTCGCCCCCGGTCACGCCGGCGACCTCCTCGGCCAGGTGCTCGAGGACCTCCTCGATCGACCGCGTCGGGATCGGTGGCCCCGGGACGAGCGCGACCGGCGTCGCCGTCAGTCCGTCGGGGCCGAGCGCGAACGGCGCCGGCGCGCCCTCGCGCACCACGACAGCCGCCCGGGTCCCGTCGGCCGAGACCTCCACCTCCTCGACGTTCGCGCGGGTCGTCGCGTAGGCGGCGCCCGACCCGACGACGAGCCCCTCGGCCTCCCGCACCGCGTAGACCAGGAAGCCCTCGCGCAGCCCCTCGGGGGAGCTGCCCGGCCCGAGGTCGCCGGTCAGGCGCAGCGTGCGTGACTGCCGCGTCGATCCCCCGGACCACCCGGTGAGCGTCTCGCAGCCGACCGGGGAGTCGTCGACGACGAGCACGTCCCGCGTCTCGGCCCACCAGTCGAGCGGCAGCGTGAGCCGGTCGAAGTGCGCCCGCCAGACGGGGGCGTCCTCGCGTCGGTGGTAGTCCAGCGCGGCCGCGAGCAGGGCGAGCGCCTGGTCGTCGGCGTCCTCGCGCGGTCCGGGCCCGGCCGCGTCGCGCAGCACCCCGGCCAGCCGCTGGCGCGGCGTCGGCTCGAACGGGTGCGCCTCGTCGAGGATCCCCGCGACGTCGGACTCGCGCACGGGGGCAGCGGCCGCCGCACCTCGCGGGGCTCCACGACCTCGAGCCCCGGCTCTCCCACGGCCTCGGCCGCGTGCCGACCGTGCGCGAGCGAGCGCAGCCACTGCACCAGCCGCCGCGTCGAGACGCAGTCGTAGCGGTTGTAGCTCGCGAGCTCGTCCATCACGTGGGCGAACTCGGCCTCGTCGCCTGCCGCGCGGGCCGCCGTCGCCTCGGCGTAGCGCGCCACCGAGTCGCCGCCGGTCGTGACGCCGTCGAGCTCGCGCAGCTCCTCGCCCATGTAGAGAGGCTCGAGCTTCTTGATCGAGTAGCTGGCCTGCGAGACGGCGACGGCGTTGCGCACCACCGGGAACAGGTCCACCAGGACCCCCTCGCGCGCCAGGGTCAGCACCGCCTCGAGACCCTCGCCGTGACGCTCGGCCAGGCGCTCGAGCGCCACCCGCTCGTAGTTGGCGTAGTGGTAGATGTGCATGTCCGGGTGCAGTGCGCGCCGGGCCCGCACGTAGGACAGGAAGTCCACCAGCGCGGCCTTCTCCTCCGCGCGGTCGTGCGCCCAGAACGTCACGTACCGCTCGGCCTCGTCGCCGTCCGCCGGCTCCTCGATCAGCCCGAACAGGTACTCGAGGCCACCCTCCATGCCGCCGGAGACCGACCACATCGGATCGCCCTCGAAGTCGAAGTAGACGTCCCCCGGCGACGGCTCGGGCAGCGCCCGCAGCGACGCCGGATCCACCACCTCGTAGCGCACCACCGGCTCGATCCCGCGCGCCACCTCGGCCGCGGCACCGTCGGGCGCCGAGCCGTCAGCCCCCACCAGACGCATCCCGGGGCCGGCGACGAGCCCGTGGGCCGCGGCCTCGTCGAGCCGGGCCAGCTGCCCCGCCTGCAGCCGGGCCTGCCGCGTCAGGCGTGCCTGGACCGGCGGCGCGACACGGGGGACCGGGTGCGCCAGCGCGGCGAGATCCGCCACCGTGCGCACCCCGGCCCCCATCAGCCGGGTGCGCTGGACGGCGCGGATCCCGTGCACGAGACGGACGTCGCGGCTGCGCTCGACCTCGGGTCGGCACGCGTCGCACCGCCCGCACGCGCGGCGGCCGAGAGCGACGTCGTCGGGCAGCGCCGCGAGCACCGCCGGCGTCCCCGCGGGGTCGGCCCACTCCTCCCACGCCACCGGCACCCCGGACGCGACGTGCGCGTCGATCAGCGCCTCGACCGTCCGGCGCTCACCGCGGTAGACCTCGAGCAGGTCCTCCAGCAGCTGGTCGCTGCGCTCACCGTTGCCGTGGTGCACGGTCACGCGGTTGGCGACCGGCACGCCGGCCGCGAGCAGCTGGTCGGCGTAGGCCGCCATCTGCAGCAGCGCGCTCGCACGCACGTGGTTGGTCAGCTTGGTGTCGACGACGGCGTAGACCGGGCCCTCGACGCCGTCGCCCCGCCCGCCGAGGACGGGCCGGGGGCCGGCCTCCGCCGTCGCGCCGGCACGCTCCTTGAGCAGGAAGTCGGCGCGGCCGTAGAAGCGGCCGTCGAAGAAGGTCGCCTGGAACACCACGTCCGCGCCGGCCGCGATCGCCGCGAGCGTGGCGTCGCGCGCCGGGACCATGCCGCGCCGAAAGGCCTCGGGCCCCTCGCCGTCGTCCACGATCTCGGCCACCCCGCGCTGCGCGGCGCCGTCGAACGGGCCGAACTCGGCGCGGTAGGCGGCCAGCACCCGCTCCTCGTGCGCGTCACCCATCGTCGCGGCGCGGCGCATCATCGGGTCGGGCTCGACCTCGAGCGCCTCCGCCCGGCCGAGCTTCACGTCCAGCGTCCGCAGCAGCTCGTACGGGCACGCGGCCAGCGTGATGTCGGTCGGTGAGTAGACGACCACGTCGTCGAGCAGGAACATCGCACCCCTTCGGAAGACTGTCCCCCGAGGCTATGCCGACCCACCGACATCGGCCCGTGCGTCAGCCCCTCACGCCACCGTCCGCGCGTGCGCGCGCCGCACCACCGTCGCCAGCGACCCCGACTGCGCGAACCACTCGCGCTGCACCCGGGCCCCGTTGGTCTCCGCGAGGTGCGCGACGCCGTCGCGCACCACCGCGGCGTCGCCCGTCTCCTCGAGCGCCTCGCCCACGTGCTCCAGCAGCTCGGCCACCACCGCCGACGCCGGCAGCGGCCGGAACGTCACGGGCGAGACGAGCTGCTCGGCGATCCCGCTCCGCGCGGCACGCCACCCCATCAGGCGCAGCACCTCCATCCGGACGGGCGACGGCGGCTCCTCCGAGCGCGCCGCCGTCGTCACCAGGGCGCGAGCCAGGCCCGCGAGCGTGACGGCGTGCTCCGCCTCGAGCATCACGTCGCCCACCCGCACCTCGACGGTCGGGTAGCGCGCCGAGAGCCGGGCGTCGAAGTAGACCATCGCCTCGTCGAGGATCGCGCCGCTCGCCACGAGGCCCTCGACCACCGCGTGGTAGGTCGCGGCGTCGCCGAAGAGCTCGGTCGGTCCCGTGCTCGGCCAGCGCCCGAACACCGAGCTGCGGTAGCTCGCGTACCCGGAGTCCTCGCCCTGCCAGTACGGGGAGTTGGCGCTGAGAGCGGTGAGCACGCTGAGCCACGGGCGGATCCGGTCGATCACGCGGACGCCCTCCTCGTCGTCGGCGACCCCCACGTGCACGTGCGTCCCGGAGGTCAGCTGTTCGCGCGCGGACAGCGCCAGGAGCTCCTTGATGCCGTCGTAGCGCTCGTTGGACCGGATCTGCACCGTGACCGGGAGGGGTGAGGTCCCGACGGCGACGATGTCCGCCCCCACCCGCTCGGCCGCCGCCTGCGTGCGACGTCGCGCGGCCCGCAGCTCGACGCCGATGTCGGCCAGCTCGGTGCACACGGGCGTCGAGGTCTCGATCTGCTGCTCGACGAGCTCGCCCTCGATGTCGCCGCCCGGACCGCCGTCCCCCGAGGGACGGTGCCCCTCGACGGCGTCGCCCAGCGCCAGCGCCGCACTCGCCCGGGCCACGGGCGAGCCGTCCGACCCCACGAGCACGTACTCCTCTTCCACACCCACGGTCCGCATCGCCCCAGCGTGCACGAGGTCCACCCGGATCCGGTAGAACGATGTGCGACCACCGGGTCACCCGGCCGCCCCACGCCCGGAGTTCGGCCACCCGACACGTTGCGCGCCGCGGCGCCCTCCGGTCAGGATGCACGTCGTGCCCTCCCCCTCAGACCTTCGCCGCTGGCGCGCCTACCTGGCCGACGAGCGTGCCGAGGCCGCCGTCTACCGCGACCTCGCGAGCCGTCGCGACGGCGAGGAGCGCGCCATCCTGCTCGATCTCGCCGAGGCCGAGAAGCGGCACGAGCAGCACTGGCTCGACCTGCTGGGCGACGACGTCGGCAAGCCGCGCAGGGGCGCGCTGCGGACCCGCTGGCTCGGCTTCCTCGCCCGCCGGTTCGGTTCGGTGTTCGTGCTCGCGCTCGCGCAGCGCGCCGAGGCCCGCGCCGTCTACGCCGACGAGCGCGACGCCACCCCGCAGATGGTCGCCGACGAGCGCATCCACGAGGAGGTCGTCCGCTCGCTGGCCGCGCGCGGTCGCGCCCAGCTCTCCGGCTCGTTCCGGGCCGCCGTCTTCGGCATGAACGACGGCCTCGTCTCCAACCTCGCCCTCGTGCTCGGCATCGGGGCGACCGGGGTGAGCACCGGCGTCGTGCTCGCGACCGGCATCGCCGGCCTCCTCGCCGGCGCGCTCTCGATGGGCGCGGGGGAGTTCGTCTCGGTCCGCAGCCAGCGCGAGCTGCTCGAGGCCTCGACTCCGGACCCGCTCGCCCGCACCGCCTTCCCGCACCTCGACCTCGAGGCCAACGAGCTCGCGCTGGTCTACCGGGCGCGCGGCGAGAGCCACGAGGAGGCGCAGGCGCACGCGCTCCGCTCGATCCGCTCCTACCGGCCCGACCAGGTCCAGCCGCGCCGCAGCGGTGCCGAGTACGAGGAGATCGGCAGCGCCTGGGGGGCCGCGCTCGCGAGCTTCGGCCTGTTCTCGGGCGGCGCGATCATCCCCGTCCTGCCCTACCTGGTCGGTCTCTCCGGCACGACGGCGGTGCTCGTCTCCGCGGGCCTCGTGGGACTCGCGCTGCTGGTCACCGGGGCGATCGTCGGCATCCTGTCCGGCGGTCCGCCGCTGCGCCGGGCGCTGCGCCAGCTCGCGATCGGCTGGGGCGCCGCCGCCGCGACCTACGCCCTCGGCCTGCTCTTCGGTGCGAACGTGGCCTGAGGCCGCGTTCGGCGCAAGGATCGGAGTCGTGGTGACAGAGACAGGTATGGACACGACCCGGTGGTTCTCGACCGGACGACGACGCCCCGCGCCCGCCGTCGCCCTCCTCGCCGCCGCGGCCCTCGCCGTTCCCGCCCTCGCGGCCTGCGGCCAGCGCCTCGACCTGCCGACCGGCGCCGGCGCCGCCTGCGGCGATCCGCTCCCGGCCGCGGACCTCACGCTCGAAGGCCTCGGCGAGGGCGAGATCCTGCTGGTCGAGTCGGCCCTCGGGTTCGAGGAGGTCGTCGTCTACCGCGACGGCCGGGTCGTCGTGGTGGGTGGCGACGAGGCCGCGTGGGAGCGGTCGTTCGAGGACGACGGCGAGGACGGCGACGCCGACGCGTCAGCCGCCGCGCAGCCCAGCTCCGCGCAGCTCAGCGCGGCGCACCTCACCGCGGCGCACCTCACCGCCGCGCAGCCCACGCCCGCCTCCGCCGTCGTCGTCCCGGCGATGGCCTGGACGCCGCACCCCTCCTCGCCCCTCCTCCTGCTCGGTCAGCTGCCCGAGTGCGCGCTGGCGGAGCTCGACGGCCTCGCGGGCGAGCTCCGCGAGATCCTCGACCGCACCGACGGCGACCTCGGGTTCCCCCAGATCACCGACCAGTCGACCAGCGCGTTCGACTACCGCGGCGCGAACGCCCTGACGGCGAGCGCCTACGCGCTCCACGACGACTACGAGGACGGCCTCACGAGCGACGAGCGCACGGGCCGCGACCTGCTCCGCTCGATGGAGGACGTCGTCGCGTGGAACCTGCCCGACGTCGTCGCCGCGACCCCGGAGACCTTCGAGACCTATCCGGACGGCGGGTTCGAGTGCGCACCGCTCACCGGGGCGGCCGAGTTGACCGCCATGCTCGAGGAGTTCGAGCGCACCGGGGAGTCGACGGCCCGCCCCGTCCCTCCGGGGTTCGAGCCCTGCGAC
Organism: Serinibacter arcticus; assembly: GCF_003121705.1. Taxonomy (NCBI): domain Bacteria; kingdom Bacillati; phylum Actinomycetota; class Actinomycetes; order Micrococcales; family Beutenbergiaceae; genus Serinibacter; species Serinibacter arcticus. The sequence goes on from NZ_PYHR01000002.1 coordinate 2,915,479, forward strand.
TGATCACGACGACGGCTCCACCCGCCACGACCCCGGGGGACGCCGACCCCGCGGAGTAGCGTGGACCCACGTGCCCCGCGTCCTCCTCGACACCCGCCCGCTGCGGGTCTCGCCGGCCTACCGCCGGATGTTCTGGGGACTGGGCGTCTCCCAGATCGGCACGCAGGTCAGCCTCGTCGCCGTCGGGCTCGAGGTCTACCACCTGACCGGTTCGACGTTCTCGGTCGGGCTGCTCGGGATCGCTGCGCTCGTGCCGCTGGTCGTGCTCGGCCTGTACGGCGGGGCGCTCGCGGACGCGTTCGACCGCCGCACGATCGCGCTGGCCTCCGCGTCGGTGATGTTCCTCGCGACGGCGGGGCTCGTGGTCCAGGCCGCGCTCGGCCTCGAGTCCGTCACCCTGCTCTACGCGCTGATCGCGGTCCAGTCGGCCGGGATGGCGGTCAACACCCCGACCCGGATGGCGATCATCCCGCGGCTCATCGGCATCGAGCTGCTCCCGGCCGCCAACGCCCTCGGGGCGCTGACCGGGTCGCTCGGGCTGACGGTCGGGCCGGTGGTGGGGGCGGTGCTGGCGGCCAACGTCGGCTTCGCCTGGACCTATGCGCTCGACCTCGTGCTGTTCAGCTTCGCCCTGTACGCGCTGCTGCGGCTGCCGAGCCTGCCACCGGACCGGGCGCCCGAGGCGGCGCCGGACCCGACGCCCGAGCCGCTCGACCTCGTCACCGACGCCGATCCCGACACCGTCACCCCCGCCGTCGCCCCCGTCCCCGCACGCCGTCGCGTCGGCTTCGCGGCCGTGTGGGAGGGCCTGCAGTTCCTGCGGACCCGCAAGAACGTCCGCATGACCTTCCTCCTGGACATCGTCGCGATGGTGTCCGCGATGCCGCGCGTGCTCTTCCCGGCGGTCGGGGCCGTCATCCTCGGTGGCGGCGAGGCCACGACCGGCAGCCTGACCGCGGCGATCGCGATCGGCTCGGTGCTCGCGAGCGCGCTGTCCGGCGGTCTCACGCGCGTGCGGCGGCAGGGCGTGGCGATCGTCGTCGCGATCTGCGCGTTCGGGGCCTGCACCACGGGGTTCGGCGTCGTCCTCCTGATCGCCGGCCGGACGTCACCGGACTCGGTGCTGCTGCCGCTGCTCATCGTCGGCGGGCTGTGCCTGGTGGGGGCAGGGGCCGCCGACGCCGTCAGCTCCGTCTTCCGCCAGACCGTGCTGCAGTCCGCCACGCCCGACCACCTGCGCGGCCGCCTGCAGGGCGTCTTCATCGTCGTGGTCGCGGGCGGGCCGCGCCTGGGTGACCTGGTGCTCGGGTCCGCCGCCACCTGGTGGGGCGAGGCGCTCGCGGCGGTGGGCGGCGGGATCGTGTGCGTCGCCGTCGTCCTCCTGCTCGCGGGTGCCAACCGCGGATTCCTGCGGTACGACGCCCGCCATCCGGTCGCCTGAGGCGCCGCGTCGCGCCTCACTCCAGCCCGAGCAGCCGCAGCCCCGCCGTCACCCCCGCGCCGAGCAGCACGCTCACCGCGAGCGGCGCGCGCAGCCACGCCGCCGTCAGCGCGCACGCGACGCCGAGCGGGCGCGCCCAGCCGCCGATCTCGTGGCCGTTGTAGATCGCCGTCGTGAGCGCGACGCCCACGAGCAGCGCGACGATCCCGTGGTCGAGCACCCGCTCGGACTCCCTCGCCCGCGGCCCCTCGGTCACGCGGCCGCCCAGCGCGACGCCGACGCGCCGGGTCCCGTAGGTCCCGATCCCCAGCAGCACGACGGCGATCATCACCTCGGTCACGACGTCACCAGCCCGTCGCGGGCGCCGCCCGCGCCGCCAGCGTCGCCGTCGCGCCCCACGAGCAGCACCGCGACCGCCGCGAGCCCGATCACGGGCGCGAGCCCGAGCGGCACGTGCGGCGTCGCCACGAGTGCGATCGCCCCCGCGAGCACCGCGACGGCGACCGTGCTCCCGCTCCGGATCGCGGGCATCGCGAGCGCGCCGAGCAGCGCGGGGAGCACGGCGTCGAGCCCCCAGGCCTCGGGCTCCGGGACCACCTGCCCGAGCGTCGCCCCGACGACGGCGCCGACCGGCCACCCGACCGCGACGCCGATCCCGGTCAGGAAGAAGGTCGTGCGGCGCTCGGCGAGGGTCCGCACCGGGCCGACAGCGGCCCGGGGTCCGCTCGGCGCGGCGGCCAGCGCGACGGTCTCGTCGTTGACCAGGTGCGCCCCGACCCACCGCTGCCAGCCGCGCAGCAGCGGCGAGGCGGCCATGCCGTAGACGACGTTGCGGAGGTTGAGCAGGAGCGAGGCACCCAGCGCGAGCCACGGGCTGGCGCCGACCCCGACCATCCCGACGAACAGCAGCTCGGCGGACCCGGCGAGCACGACGACCGCGAGCAGCACGATCTGCCAGACGACGAACCCGTTCGCCGTCGCCGTCACGCCGTAGGCGACACCGACGAGGGCGACGGCGAGCGTCACCAGCAGCACGCTGCGGCGCAGCTCGCGTGGCACACCTGACCAGAGGGAGGACATGTCGAGGATCGTGGACCCCGACCCGGTCGTTCGTCAAGCCGAACGCTTCGTGCGCTAGCCTGAACGCATGGACGAGCTTCCCGACGACGTCGCGCCCGCGCCGCAGCCCGACATCCGGGCGCTCGTGGCCACCGGGCTGCGCGCCGCCCGGGCCCGCAGCGGCCTCAGCCTGTCGGAGGTCGCGCGCCGCGCCGGCGTCGCGAAGTCCACGCTCTCCGCGCTCGAGGCGGCCCAGGGCAACCCCGGCGTCGAGACGCTCTGGGCCCTGAGCGACGCGTTGGGCGTACCGTTCTCCGCCCTGGTCGACCCGCCGCCGTCGCCCGTCCGCCTCATCCGGGCGGGGGAGGGGCCACGCGTGCCCTCGGGCGACGCCACCAGCTACACCGCGACGCTGCTCGCCGCCTGCCCGCCCGGTGCGCGACGCGACGTCTACCTGATCACGGGAGAGCCGGGCACCCCGCGCCGTTCGGCTCCCCACGCCCACGGCACGCAGGAGCACGTCGTGCTCGCGTCGGGGCGCGCCCTGGTCGGTCCGGCCGAGGCGCCCGTCGAGCTGGCGCCGGGAGACTACCTCGCCTACCCGGGCGACGAGCCGCACGTCTTCGACGCGCTCGTGCCGGGGACGACGGCGGTGCTCCTGTCCGAGCGGGGCTGACCCACCCGACCGGGGCGGCGGTCAGTCGTCGCCGTCGAACAGTCCGCCGTCGAGGAGCCAGTGGTAGCGCAGCCTCAGCGCACGCTCGGAGCTGGCGATGAGCGCCGCGACCGCGAGGGTGATGTTCGCCCAGCCGGCGAGGTGGATCGGGCTGACGAACGTGCCGAGGTGCTCGGCGACCGGAGGGATCCGTGTGATCTGCTCGACCGTCTGCGGGATGCCGAGCGCCAGGGCGACGAGCAGCACCAGCACGCTGACGATGCCGATCGCGCGGCTCAGCCCGGGGCGGTTCTGCTCGAGGCGTGCGCGGCGGCCCTCGGCCGAGGCGGGGTCGGGCACGAGCTGGCGCTCCACGCCGCCGACGCCCACGAAGTGACAGCGCCGCATCCCGAAGCCCGACGCCGCGACCTCGATCACCCCGCCCGGCACGTCGAAGGTGGCGGGGAGCGTGGAGCGGTTGACGTTGACGTCGTCGCGGTACAGCTGGCCGATCACGTCGCCGTTGTCGTCGCCCCACAGGCGCACGTCCACGCTCCAGCGGTGCTCCGTGCCGTCGTCGTCCCGCAGCGGCAGGTGCAGCAGGGCTCGGGAGAGCGGCTGCCACCACCGGTAGCGCTGGAGGGCGTGCCCGTCCCCGGCCTTGACCCGGCGGGCGGCGCGCCGACGCCTGAAGTCGTTGAACATCGCCTCGACCCTAACGCGAGCCTCGTGGGGGGCGGGGGATCAGGCCAGGCGCCGCGGAGCGCCGTCGTCCACGGGCAGGAGGGCCACCTTCTGCCAGATCTTCCGCGACATCCCGGTGGTGAGCGCCTCGATGTCGGAGATCGTGGCGAGCACCGCCGAGTCGGTCGTGCGCTCGGCGTAGAGCGCCGCGGTCTTGCCCACGAGCGAGAGCAGCTCCGAGCAGTAGTCGAGGTAGCCGGCCATCTCGCTCGGCGTCATCGCGTTGTCGACGGTCTCGGCCGTCGGACGGAAGGCGGGGCTGAAGCGCTCGGGGTCCTTGGTGAGCTGGTGCATGTCGATGACGTGCGCGAGCGACCTCATCCTGTGCAGCACGCGCAGCACGCGGGTCCGCTCGACGCGGGTGGGCAGCAGCCAGAGGAACAGGATCGCGATGCCGACGAACACGGCGTCGTTGATCGTGGTCTCCAGTCCGCGCAACCACTCCAGCGTCGGCAGCGCCGGGACCTCCGAGCTCTGCCGCACGAGCTCGACCAGCGCGAGCACCACCACGGCGACCATCAGCAGCACGAGCAGGGCGATCACGATCCGGCAGGCCGTCCGGAGCAGCCGGAGCGGGTCGCGCGCGCGGCTGGCGTCGCGGACGTCGGTGGCCACCACCCGCAGCCGGCCGGCGACGGCGGTGAGGCCGCGCTCGGGGAACCGCGCCGCGATGCGGTGCTCGAGCCGAGTGATCGTGGCGAGCACCGCGTCGGCGTCGAGCCTCTCCTCGCGCACGCTGCCACCTCTCGTCGTCGTGGTGGTGAGCCTAGCCGCGGGCACCGACAGCGCCGCGGGCCCGTCTCACAGCGGCACCACAGGTGCGACCCATCGGCGTCGAAGGCTCCCCCGGTGAGATCGGACCATGATGACGACGCGACCCACCACGCGACCCACCTCACGCACCGCCGCCGGTCGGCTCACCGCCCTCGGCGCCGCCGTCGCGATCGCCCTCGCGGGGTGCGCCCCCGCGACGGGCGACGCGGCCGGCTCGGCGACGGCGAGTCCCGCCGTCGCGACCGGGGAGCCCGGCACCTTCTTCGACGCGAGCACGGTCCACGAGATCGCGATCGACGTCGACGACGCCGCCCTGACCACGATGCTCCAGACCTACCTGGACTCCGGGGACAAGGAGTGGATCACCGCGTCGGTGACGATCGACGGCGAGACGTACGACGGCGTCGGGATCAAGCTCAAGGGCAACTCGACGCTGCGCGGCGTCACCGTCGACACCCCGGCGCAGGACCTGCCGTGGCGGATCCGGCTCGACAAGTTCACGGACGACTCGGACGTCGACGGGTACACCGACCTCGTGGTGCGCGCGAGCTCGTCGGAGACGTCGCTCAACGAGGCGGTCGCGCTCGACCTCCTCGAGGCGGCGGGCCTCGCCTCGGAGCGGGCGGTGGCGACGCGGTTCTCGGTGAACGGGAGCGAGGAGGTCGTGCGGCTGACGCTGCAGAACCTCGACGACACCTGGACGCAGGAGAACTTCGCCGACGGCAGCGCCGACGCGGGGTCCGTCCTCTACAAGGCCGAGGCCGGTGGCGACTACTCCTGGCGCGGCGAGGACGGTGCGGCCTACGCCGAGGCGTTCGAGATCGAGGCGGGGGCCGACGACTACGCGCCGCTGGTCGAGCTGCTGGATCTCGCGAACAACGCGAGCGACGCCGACTTCGCGGCCCAGCTGCCGGAGCTGCTCGACGTCCAGCAGCTCGCCCGCTACCTCGCCTTCGAGGACCTCATCGGGAATTTCGATGACATCAGCGGGCCCGGCAACAACTCCTACCTCTACTGGGACGCCGCCACGGAAGAGTTCACGGTGGTCGCGTGGGACCACAACCTGGCCTTCGGGGTGGCCAACGTGGGCGGCGGTGGCGGAGTGACGGACGGCGGCGGGATGCCGGGTGCCGCGGGTGCGAGGGCGGGCGGGGTGCCGCCCGGGGCGGGCGAGCGTCCGACCGACCTGCCCGACGGCGAGGCGCCCGTCCTGCCCGACGGCGGACTGCCCGACGGCGGACTGCCCGACGGCGGGATGGACGGCGGGAGGGGCGGCATGACCCGGTCCAACCCGCTGGTCGACCGCTTCCTCGCCGACGACGACCTCGCCGCCCTGGTCGACGAGGCCGCCGCCGACCTGCAGGCCGAGCTCGTCGACTCCGGCCTGCTCGAGGACGTCGTCGCCACCTGGTCGTCGGTCCTCACCGACGGAGCGAGCGACCTCGTCCCGGCCGACGTCGTGACCGCCGAGGGCGACGCGATCACGTCCTTCGAGCCCGGCTCGGCCACCGGCCCGGGTGGCGGCGGCCCGGTCGCCGGCGGCGGCCGCCCCGGGGCCGGCTCGGGCGAGCAGCCGGCGGTCCCGAACCGTGAGGACGAGGACGGCGACGCCGCGGCGTCCGCCACCACCTGATCCCCGCCGGGCCGCGGGTCCGCAGGGCCGCCGGGTCGACGGCGGTCACTCCGCCTCGAGCACCGCCATCGCGGCGTTGTGCCCGCCGATCCCGCTGACCGCCCCGCCGCGCACCGCGCCGGAGCCGCACATCAGGATCCGGGAGTGCCGGGTCGCGACGCCCCAGCGCTGCGCCGGGGTGAGGCGGGTGCGTTCGCGCGCACCGCCGTCGCCCTCACCCGCCGGCGCCCGGTCGTCCTCCCGCCACGGCCATGACAGCGGTCCGTGGAAGATGTTCCCGCCCGGCATCCCGACGGAGTTCTCGATGTCGCGCGTGGTCCGCACCTCCAGGCACGGCCGACCGTGCTCGTCGAGCGCCAGCACGTCGGCCAGCGGCTCCGCCAGCACGGAGTCGAGCGAGGCGAGCACGGCCGTCTCCAGCCGGGCGCGCAGCTCGTCGTTGCCGATCGTCTCGACGAGGCGGTCGGGGACGTGGATGCCGAACACCGTGAGCGTCTGGGTCTCGCCGGCCGCGAGCTCGTCGCCGAGGATCGTGCGGTCGCTGAGGGTGTGGCAGTAGATCTCCGCCGGCAGCGGGGAGGGGACCTCGCCGTCGCTCGCCTGGCGGAACGCCTCCTCGAGCTGGGTCGCGAGCTCGTTGACGTGGAACGTGCCGGCGAACGCCGCCGCGGGGTCGACCTCGGTGTCGCGCAGCCGCGGCAGCCGCGTGACGAGCAGGTTGACCTTCACCTGCGCGCCCTCGACGGTGGGCCGCGGGCCGGGCGGGAGGCCGACGGCGGCGTCGAGCAGCTGGTCCAGGACGGCGGGCGCGACGCCGCTGAGCACCACCGACCCACGGACCTCGTGAACGTCGCCGCCACGCAGGTAGCGCACGTCGCCGTCGGGCGTCACGGACAGCACGCGAGCCCCGGTGACCAGCTGCGCGCCGGCCTGCCGCGCGGCGCGCGACAGGGCGCCGGACACCGCGCCCATCCCGCCCACGGGCACGTCCCAGTCCCCGGTCCCGCCGCCGATCACGTGGTACAGGTAGCAGCGGTTGGCGGCCAGGTCGTCGTCGTGAAGACCGGCGAAGGTGCCGATCAGGGCGTCGGTCGCCACGACGCCGCGCACCAGGTCGCTCGTGAAGCGACGCTCGACGGCCTCGCCGATCGGGCGCTCGACGACGTCGTGCCAGGCCTCGCCCGCCCCGGCCGCCCGCGCCGCGTCAGCCACCTGCGACCGCGTGGGCAGCGGCTGCGTCAGCGTCGGGAACAGCACCTCCGCGAGTCGGGCCGTGGCGTCGTACCAGGCGTTCCAGGGCTCGACGTCGGAACCCGCGTCGACGCGCTCGAACGCCCGGACGCGCTCGGCGTCGTCCGCCTCGTTGTCGACCAGCAGCCCGCGCGTGGGGTCGGCCGGGTCGGGCGTGTAGCAGGAGTAGCGACGGCGGACGAGCTCGACGTCGAGCCCGAGGTCGTCGACGATCTGCCGGGGCAGCAGGCTGACGAGGTAGGAGTAGCGGGAGAGGCGAGCGTCCACGCCGTCGAACGCCTGGGCCGAGACGGCGGCACCGCCCAGGTGGTCGGCGGCCTCGAGGAGCAGCACGCGGCGGCCCGCCCGGGCGAGGTAGGCGGCGGCGGTGAGCGCGTTGTGGCCCCCGCCGATGATCACGACGTCGTGGATCTGGGTGGTCATCCTCGGAGGCTAGCGCGCCGCGCGCGGGGCGGGCGAAGTGGCCTCCGTCGGGCGCTACCTGTCGGTGCGGAGCTGCTCGGTGACCAGCCCCGTCAGCGGGATGAGCAGGAAAGCGAGCCACGCGGGGAACGGGACGTGCGCGTTGCTCAGCACGAAGAAGAGGATGAGCGCGACGAAGACGGCGATGGAGGTGAGGAACTTCGCGGTCCTCTGCGTCAGACCGCCACGGGTCTGCGACGGTGGGACGACGGCGTAGGGCCGGTGCTCGTCGCCGGGCGCGGACCCGTAGGCCGGGGTGCCGGTGCCGGTGCCGGTGCCGGTGGCGTACGGCGAGGAGGCCGGGATCGCCGTCGGGTCCGTGACGTGCTCGACGGGGGCGTCCTGGGGTTCACGGTCGTTGCTCGGGAGTCCGCTCATGGGTGTCACCCTGCCGTACCGGTGTGGTCCGCGTCACCCACCGATCGGTGGTCAGCCGCCCGCCGGTGGGCGGATCGTGCGGTGCCCACCGAGGCGGTTGCCGCTCCACGCGACCAGCAGCGCCGCGAGGAAGAAGGCGACGGCGACGGCGAGGCTCCCGATCAGGACGGTGCCGTACCCGCTGGGGCGGGGATCCAGGAACGGGTAGGGGTACCAGTCGACGATCGGACCGCGGACCAACGAGTACACGAGGTAGGCGATCGGCACGGTCATCCACCAGGCGACCATCCGGCGCGTGATCCGGGTGCGAGGCGGCGCGAGGAGCCAGTCGAGGACCATGAGGATCGGGACGATGACGTGCAGGGCGTTGTTGGCGAAGTCGGGAGTCTGGACGTCGACGCCGCGCAGCATCGTGTTGTAGACGATCCCGGTGAGGGCGAGGAACGTCACGGCGGCGCCGCGCACCGCGTCCGGAACCCCCCGCACGAGCGCCACGGCCATGACGATCGCGCCGAAGACGTTCGAGAGGATCGTGAAGTAGGAGTAGTGGTTGGCCGGGGTGAAGGCGTCCCCGGTGACGTCGATGAGGTACACCTCGGCGGCGACGACCAGGACGACCACGAGCGCTCGCACCACGATGCTGGCGATGCGTCGGGCGGGAGCGAGGTGCGTGCGGGGAGAGGCGGCGTCGACCGTGCCTCGGGTGACGCCGTCGGGCGAGGACATGTGCTCAAACTAGGCCAAGCGCCCCGGGTGCACGACCGGAGAGCTCTCCGCGTGCGCCCGGAGCGCCTGGTGGGTCCTGCTGATGGCGCGACGTCTGCCCTCAATGGGTCGGCGTGCGCCGGTCGTTCGGTGTCAGCGCGTGGCGCCGAGCACGTAGAGCGCGGCCGCGGCCGCACCCTCGGGGGTCAGCCGCTGCGTCGAGCGCACGGCGACCTGCGCGCCGGGCGCCTCGCCGACGAGGTCACCGTCGGTGACGACCTCGACGCCCCACGAGCGGGGCGTGTCGAGGCCGTGGCCGCGGGTGGCGTCGACGACGAGGAACAGCCGGCGGCCGTCGTCGAGGAAGGCGATCGGGAGCGGGCGACGCAGCACGCTGGCGGCGTCGGGAAGCTGGCCGGCGAGGATCGCCTCGACCGTGTCGCCGACCGCGAGCGCGGCCGTCTCGGTCTCGTTGCGGCCCTGGCGGGTGGTGGTGTCAGAGATGTGGATCGTGGACATACGGGTACTCCTGCTACTGCGTGTCGTGGCCCGTTCGCCGGGCGGGCGTGCAGCACGCGGATCTCCGGCGCGCGACGCGCTGCCGTGATCTCGCTGGTGCCGGCTGCGGGGGTTTTCACCGCGTCAGAGCCGTATCGCGAACGGGTGAGGAACGTGTCGTCCCTCGGTTGGTGGTGCCTGCGCGTGAGTTCGCGAGCACTCGAGTCACCGACGCCGTGGTCGATGAGCCCGGTCCACCGTACGTTGCAACGGCGGTGCCGTCCAGTTCATTCCCGATCGGAGGCCGCGGGTGGGACCGCGCGGCCGGATCCGCCGTCGCGCGTCCGGCTCCACGCCTCGAAGGTCGTCTGCACGGCGTCGAAGTAGACGGTCTTGGCTCGCGTGTAGTCGTCGAAGTCCGCCTTGCCCACCTCGAGATCGGCGAGCCGGTGCTTGAGGTCCGCATACCGCTCCCGTTCGTCCGGGTGCGCCCGGAGCCAGTCCCGGAAGTCCACGGTGTAGCGGCCCCACGGCGAGTCGAGGCGCCGGACGTGGAGCACGGCGCTCTCGCTCGCGTGGATCCAGAGCGACTTCCGCCACACCTCGTCGCCGACCGGCTCGCCACCGCGCGGGAGATCGCGGTGGACACCCGGCGAGTCCGGTCGCGACCCCTGCGCTCGGGTCCAGCCGAGCGGTGCGAGTCGCGGTGACAGCTCGAGATCGGCCGGGAGGGGCAGGATCCGGAGCTGGAGGTCGAGGAACGGCTTCGCCGCCAGACCGGGGACCGAGGTCGAGCCGATGTGGTCCAGGAGGGCGTGTTCGGTGCCGGGGAGGTCGACGAGGGCGACGCGCAGCTCGTGGAGCAGGTGCTCGGCCCGGGGCGCCCACCGAGGGTCGGGCGGACTGAGCGCGGCGGGGTTGTGGGCGGCGGTCACGGGACCACGCTAGGTGCGACGTCGCGCGGGCGCGGGCGCGCAGCTCACCTCGTTACCCTCGTCGAGTGACCTGGAACCGCCTCTGCACGCTGCTCGACGACGACCCCCAGGTCGGCGAGGCCGTGGCCCTCGCGCTGGCGGCCGCGACCGACGACACCGACACCGACGCCGCCTGGGCCGCGCTGATCGACGCGCTCGACGAGGCCGGCGCCCTGGCCTGCCTCGACCGCGCCGACACGGGCGACCTGCTGGTCGACGCCGTCGCACCGCTCCCTCGTGTCGCCCGCGCCGCCCGCGAGGGCGACGTCGACCTCGGCGCCGTGGTCGACGTCGACGACCTCACCGAGGCGATCGCGCTCGCGAACGCCACGCTCGCCGTCGTCGGCCTCGAGCTGATCGCCCTGGACGAGGAGGACGGCGACGACGACTGCCTGCCGCTGGTCGCCGTCGGGACGGACGACGTCGCCGAGATCACGGCGCTGGTCGAGGCGCTCGGCCACCGTCTGCTGCCGGTCGGCTGACCGGCAGCAGGGACTAGACGACCTCGTCCGACGCCGGCACCGAGGCCGGCGAGACGGGCTCGGCGTGGGTGCCGCGCCAGCGGGCCACGGTCCGCATCAGGTGGTAGATCCCGAGCGCGGCGACCGTGCCGATCGCGATGCCCTCGAACGTGAGCGCGCCGGTGACCCAGGTGAAGTTGGCGATGCCGGCGATCAGGGCGATGGCCGCCGTCGTGAGGTTGACCGGGTCGGAGAAGTCGACCTTGTTCTGGATCCAGATCCGCGCGCCGAGGACGCCGATCATCCCGTACAGCACGGTGCCGGCGCCGCCGATCACGCCGGCGGGGATCGTGGCGATCAGCGCGCCGAACTTCGGGGACATCGACAGCAGCAGCGCGGTCGCCGCGGCGACGTAGTACGCCGCCGTCGAGTAGACGCGCGTGGCCGCCATGACCCCGATGTTCTCCGCGTACGTGGTGGTGCCCGAACCGCCGCCGGCGCCGGCGAGCGTGGTGGCCACGCCGTCGGCGAACAGGGCGCGGCCGGCCATCGGATCGAGGTTCTCGCCCGTCATCGCGGCGACGGACTTCACGTGTCCGATGTTCTCCGCGACGAGCACGAGGACGACGGGGAGGAACAGGCCGAGGACCGCGACGCTGAAGGTCGGCGTCGTGAACGTGGGCAGTCCGAGCAGGCTCGCCTCACGGACGGCGTCGAAGCTGACCTCGCCCCGGATGACGGCGACGGCGTAGCCGACGAGCACGCCGACGAGGATCGACAGGCGGCCGAGGATTCCCTTGAACAGGACGGTGACCAGGGCGATCGCGAGGATCGTGACGACGGCGGTGACCGGCGCGAGCTGGACGTTGTTCCACGCGGCCGGTGCCAGGTTGAACCCGATGAGCGCGACGATCGTGCCCGTCACGACCGGCGGCATCACGGCGTCGATCCACCGGTGCCCGACCCAGTTGACGATCAGGCCGACGACGGCGAGCGCGACGCCCGCGACGACCACGCCTCCCAGCGCACTCGCCATCCCGTCCGCCTGGTTCGCCGCCGCGATCGGCGCGATGAAGGCGAACGACGAGCCGAGGTAGCTGGGCACGCGACCCCGCGTGATCAGCAGGAAGAGGAAGGTGCCGACACCGGAGAAGAACAGCGTCGTGGCCGGCGGCAGGCCGGTGATGAGGGGGACGAGGAACGTCGCGCCGAACATCGCGACGACGTGCTGCATGCCGATCCCGATGGTGCGGGGCCACGAGAGGCGCTCGCCGGGGGAGACGACGGAGCCGGGCGCGATGCGCTTCCCGTCACCGTGCAGGGTCCAGGACAGGAAAGAGGGCATGGGTCATCCAGGGAGTCGGCGCTGAGGAGGGCGCTCGCAGCCTAGTGGTGCGGACGTCAGGGCGTCGGGGGCTTCCGGCCCTCGTCCGGGTCGGACGCCGCGCCGTCCTTCGTCCGCAGCTCGCGCCACACGTACCACCCGCCCCAGGCAAGCGACGGGAGGATCGCGATGACCAGGATGATGATCCACCAGATGGGTTCCACGCCGGACTCCTGCGGTCGAGGGGGAGGGGCTACTGCTGCGGGGGCGGGCCGTAGCCCTGGGGCGGCTGCTGGCCGTAGCCCTGCGGAGGCTGTTGCCCGTATCCCTGGGGCGGCTGCTGGCCGTAGCCCTGCGGAGGCTGTTGCCCGTATCCCTGGGGCGGCTGCTGCCCGTATCCCTGGGGCGGCTGCTGCCCATACCCCTGCGGAGGCTGCTGCCCGAAGCCCTGCGGCTGCTGCGGGTACCCCTGCGGCCCGTACCCCTGCGGCCCCTGCTGCTGCGGGTGCTGCGGCGGCTGACCGCCACCCTTCCCGCGACGCGCCAGGACGACCGCGACGACGGCACCGCCCACGAGCACCACGCCACCGATCGCGACGAACAGCCACACCGGGATGCCGCCGCCACCGCCCTCGGTCGAGGCGACCGCGTGCAGGGCGCCGTCGTAGGTCTTGAGGTCCCACGTCGCGGTGGTCCCCGAGATCTCGGCGCCCTCGGCCTCGAGGATCTCGCCCGGGAACGTGACGGCCATGGTGGCCTCGGTGATCATCGCGCTCGGGTCCATCGACGGCATGTCGGTCGGCATCTCGCCGCCCGACCCCATGGCCGAGGTGAGGGACTCCATGTCGAAGACGATGTTGCCGTCGTCGTCCTTGCTGAACGCGAAGGGCGGGGTCGCGGCGTCGCCGCCGTCGGACGCCGCCTCGCTGAACGTCTCCGCGGTGATGTCCTCGAAGCTCATGACGTACCCGACGTAGGTGTCGTCGTCGATGACCTCGGCCGTGACGCCCTCGGGCAGGTCGGAGGGGATCGTCATGGCCTCGGTCGGGTCCTCGCCCAGGCCCTCGAGCGCGCTGCGCTCGATCGCGAACTCCATCGAGCCGTCGAGGGTGAGGTCCTCGGAGACGGTGATGTCGGTGTTGTACTTCACGCAGCCGCTGAGCAGCAGGAGCGCTCCGGCTCCGACGGCGACCGCCGCAGCGGCGCGACGAGCGCGACGGGCGCGCGGGCGCGACGCGGTCGGGGGGTCGAGCAGGACGGTCGACATGGTGCTCCTCGGGGTGCGGGCTGGCCTGTGACGAGCCACTGTAGGGCGCGCCGGACCCCGCCGGGCGGCTCGGCGTCGGGCAGTTCTCCCCATCCCTCGCGCACTAGGGTCGTGTCCATGACCGCTCCCACGGATCCCACGACCACTGCTGCCTGGGGCGAGCTGACCGCCCTGCGCGCCGACTTCACCCCGGACCTGCGTGGCTGGTTCGACACCGACCCGACGCGCGTCGAGCGCCTCACCCGGACCGTCGGCGACCTCCACGTCGACCTCTCCAAGAACCTGGTCACCGACGAGGTCCTCGCCGCGCTGGTGCGCCTGGCCGAGCAGACCGGCGTGAGCGAGCGCTACGCCGCCATGCTCGCGGGTGAGCACATCAACACGACCGAGGACCGCGCCGTCCTCCACACCGCGCTGCGCCGCCCGGCCGGGGCGACGCCGTCGCTCGCCGTCGACGGCCAGGACGTCGACACCGACGTGCACGAGGTGCTCGACGCCGTGGCCGCCTTCGCCACCCGGGTGCGCGACGGCGAGTGGCTGGGCGTCACCGGCAAGCGCGTCGAGACGGTCGTGAACATCGGCATCGGCGGCTCGGACCTCGGTCCCGTCATGGTCTACGAGGCGCTCAAGCCCTACGCGCAGGCCGGCCTGTCGGCGCGCTTCGTCTCGAACATCGACCCAACCGATCTCGCGCAGAGCGTCGCCGACCTCGACCCCGAGACCACGCTGTTCATCGTCGCGTCGAAGACGTTCACGACCCTCGAGACCCTGACCAACGCGCGGCTCGCGCGCGACTGGCTGTGGGAGAACCTGGCCGCGTCCGGCGCGATCGGTGCCGACGACGACTCCCGCACGTCCGCCGTCGCGCACCACTTCGTCGCCGTCTCCACGGCGCTGGACAAGGTGGAGGCGTTCGGCATCGACCCCGCCAACGCGTTCGGCTTCTGGGACTGGGTCGGCGGCCGCTACTCCGTCGACTCCGCGATCGGGCTGTCGCTGGCGATCACGCTCGGCCCCGACGCTTTCCGCGAGCTGCTCGCGGGTTTCCACACGGTCGACGAGCACGTCCGCAGCACTCCGCTCGAGCACAACGTGCCCGTTCTCATGGGCCTCCTCAACGTCTGGTACACGAACTTCCTCGGTGCCCAGACCCACGCCGTGCTCCCGTACGCGCAGCAGCTGCACCGCTTCGCCGCCTACCTGCAGCAGCTGACGATGGAGTCCAACGGCAAGTCGGTCCGCTGGGACGGTACGCCCGTCACCACGGACACCGGCGAGGTGTTCTGGGGCGAGCCCGGCACGAACGGCCAGCACGCGTTCTACCAGCTCATCCACCAGGGCACGCGCCTGATCCCGGCGGATTTCATCGCCGTCGCGAACCCCGCCTACCCGCTGACGGACGACGGCCGCGACGTGCACGGCCTGTTCCTCGCCAACTTCCTGGCGCAGACCAAGGCGCTCGCGTTCGGCAAGACGGCCGCCGAGGTCGAGGCCGAGGGCACGACCGGGGCGCTCGTGGCGGCTCGCACCTTCAGCGGCAACAAGCCGACGACGTCGATCTTCGCGCCCGCGCTCACCCCGGCGGTGCTGGGGCAGCTCGTCGGGCTGTACGAGCACATCACCTTCACCCAGGGCGTCATCTGGGGCATCAACTCGTTCGACCAGTGGGGCGTGGAGCTCGGCAAGCAGCTCGCGCTGCAGATCGCCCCGGCGATCGAGGGCGACGACGACGCGCTCGCCTCGCAGGACGCCTCGACCCGGGCGCTCATCGCCTACTACCGCGAGCACCGCGGCTGAGGCCGGCGGGGCCGACCCGCGCCAGGCAGGATCGCCGAGACCGATCCGTTGCCGTCGAGACCGATCCTCCGTGGATCGGTCCCGGCGACGACGGGTCGGTCTCGTCGTCTCGTGGGACGCGGAGGCGCTCCCGCGCGCCGATGGGCACGTTCACATCGGCCGGGAAGGTGAACGCAGGGTGACCAGCAGGTGACCTGGGTCACGCGGAGTCGGGTTAGGGTTGTCCGGCATGTGGACGGACGGAGCTGTTCGTCCCACGGCACGGGGGTTGCTGCCGCGTTAACCGGACGGTTACCTCCTGGTCGCCTCGATGTCTGATGGGCGACCTACCGTCAGGTGGTCCTGTTGAGTTTTCGAGAGGTGATGTCATGCGTTCGTGGGTCCGACCCACCGCTGTAGCCGGTGCTGCTGCCCTAGCAATGGCGGGGGCGGTGATCGTCCCAGGGACCGCAGTCGCGGCCGTGAGCACGAGCGCTCCCGTGGTGATCAACGAGATCTACGGAGCGGGAGGGAACAACGGCGCGGTCCTCAACCAGGACTTCGTCGAGCTGCGCAACACCAGCAACGCCCCGGTCGACCTGAGCGGCTGGTCCGTCCAGTACGCCTCGGCGGCCGGTACGAACTGGAGCGGTCAGATCCCGCTGACCGGCACGATCGCCGCCGGTGGTTACTTCCTCGTCGGTGGTGCGAGCGGTGCCAACGGCGCCCCGATCCCGACGCCCAACTCGGTCAACCTCGGGGTGAACTTCTCCGGGACGACCGGCAACATCGCCCTCGTGCAGGGTCAGACGTCGGCCCTGACCTGCGCCGCCGCCGCGTGCGCCGCCGTGAGCAACGTCGTCGACATCGTCGGCTTCGGCGCCGGCGCCGCCTTCACCGGCTCGGTCGCCCCGGCGCCCAGCACGACGACCTCGATCTCCCGCGACGCCGCGGGCACCAACACGATCAACAACGGCGCGGACTTCACCGCCGGCACCCCCACCCCGACCGCCGGCTCCACCGTCCCGGTCGAGCCGGGCGACCCCGAGGACAAGACGATCCCCGAGGTCCGGGCGATGACGTCCGGCACGGTCACCACGCGCGGCGTCGTCACGGCGGCCTACCCCGTGGGCGGCTTCAACGGCTACGTCATCCAGACCCCCGGCACCGGCGCCGACAACACCGGCCGCACCGTCTCGGACGCGATCTTCATCTACTCGGCCGCCACGGTCGGCGACGTCCTCGTGGGCGACCACGTCGAGGTCACCGGCACCGTCGGTGAGTTCTACGGCCTCAAGCAGATCACCGTCCCCTCCGGCGGCATGACCGCCCTGACCGACCCGGTCGACCCCGTCGTCCCGGCGGCCATCGACCTGAGCACGGTCGCGGACCGTGAGGCGTTCGAGTCGATGCTGATCCAGCCGACCGGCGACCTCACGATCTCCAACACCTACTCGACGAACCGCTACGGCGAGGTCGGCCTGGCCACGGGCACGACGCCCCTGATCCAGCCGACGCAGGTGGGCGCCCCCGGCAGCCCGGAGATGCTCGCGCAGGTGGCCGACAACGCCGCACGGGCGATCGCGCTCGACGACGGCGCCACGACGGACTTCCTCAGCTCGGCCAACTCCGGCCTGACCCCGCCGTACATCTCCACGACGGACCCGATCGTCGTGGGCGCGGCCGTGGAGTTCACCGACCCGGTGATCCTCGACTTCCGCAACGACGTCTGGAAGCTCAACCCCACGAGCCGGGTCACCGCGGACGACCCGTCCGCCTACCCGGCGACGTTCGAGAACACGCGCACCGACGGCCCCGACCTCGAGGCCATCGGCGACGCCGACATCACGGTCGCCTCGTTCAACGTCCTGAACTACTTCACGACGCTGGGCGCCGACACCCCGGGCTGCACCGCCTACCGTGACCGCACGGGCACCCCCGTCACGGTCAACACCGGCTGCGCCCCGCGCGGTGCGTGGGGCACGGCCGACCTCGAGCGCCAGCAGTCCAAGCTGGTCGACGCCATCAACGCCACCGACGCCAGCATCGTCGGCCTGATGGAGATCGAGAACTCGGCGCGTCTGGGTGAGGACGCGGACGAGGCCACCGCGAGCCTGGTGACGGCGCTGAACGCCGACGCCGGCACGACCAAGTGGGACTACGTCGCCTCCTCCACCGACCTCCCGGCCGCCAGCGGCCAGGATGTCATCACGAACGCGATCATCTTCCAGCCGGCCGAGGTCGTCGAGCAGGGCCCCGCCCGCGCGCTGGGCAACCTCAGCGGCACCGGTCAGCCGTTCGTCAACGCTCGTGAGCCGATCGGCCAGGAGTTCGTGGCGGTCGACGGCGGCGACAGCATCTTCGTCGTCGTGAACCACTTCAAGTCCAAGGGTTCCGCCGGACCGCTCCCGGGCGACGCCGACAGCGGCGACGGCCAGAGCGCGTCCAACGCCTCGCGCGTGGCGCAGGCCACCGCGCTGAGCGAGTGGCTGCCGACGGTCACCGAGCAGGGCGACGCCGTCGCGCTGCTGGGCGACTTCAACTCCTACGGCCAGGAGGACCCGCTGCAGGTCCTGTACGCCGACGGCTTCACGAACGTCGACCAGGCGTTCGAGGACATCGGCTACTCCTACAGCTTCTCCGGCCTGTCCGGGTCGCTCGACCACATCCTGCTCAACGAGGCCGCTCTCGAGCGCGCCACCGGGGCGGACATCTGGAACATCAACTCGGGTGAGTCGCTGGCGCTGGAGTACAGCCGCCACAACTACCACGGCACGAACTTCTACGCCGAGGGCCCGTACCGCTCCTCCGACCACGACCCCGTGATCGTCGGCCTCACCGCCGACGGCGAGACGCAGCCCTCCGGCCCCGTCGACCTGTCGCTGCTGAACATCAACGACTTCCACGGACGCATCGCCGCCACGACGGTGACGAACAACGTCCCGAACTGGGACGGCACGCTGCAGTTCGCCGGCACGCTCGAGCAGGAGCGCGCGGAGATCGAGGCGGCCGGTGGCTCCTCGCTGTTCCTCTCCGCCGGTGACAACATCGGGGCGTCGCTCTTCGCCTCCTCGGTGGCGCAGGACCAGCCCACGATCGACGTGCTGAACGCGCTCGAGCTGGCCTCCTCCGCGGTGGGCAACCACGAGTTCGACGGCGGCTACGCCGACCTGGTCGACCGCGTGATCGACGGCGGCGACAACGCCGCGTTCCCCTACCTGGGCGCGAACGTCCGCAACGCCGACGGTTCCGCGGCCCTGCAGGAGTACTCGCTGCACGAGGTCGACGGCGTGACCGTCGCCGTCATCGGCGTCGTCACCGAGGAGACCCCCTCGCTGGTGACCCCGGGCGGCATCGAGGGCCTGACCTTCACCGACCCGGTCGAGGCGGTCAACCGCATCGCGACGCAGCTCTCCGACGGTGACCTCACCAACGACGAGGCCGACGTCATCATCGCCGAGTACCACGAGGGCGCCGGCGCCGGCATCCCCGACGGCTCCACGCTCGAGGAGGAGGTCGCCGACGGCGGTGCGTTCGCCGCCATCGTGACCGAGACCTCGGCCGCGGTCGACGTCATCTTCACCGGCCACACGCACAAGCAGTACGCGTGGGACGGCCCGATCCCGGGCGCCGAGGGCAAGACCCGTCCGATCCTGCAGACGGGTTCCTACGGCGAGTACCTCGGCCGCGTCGACCTGACGTTCGACCCCGAGGCGGGCGAGGTCGTCACCTACTCGGCCGAGAACGTCGCCCGCGTCAAGACGCCGGACGCCACGCTCGTGGCGACCTACCCGCGCGTCGCGGCCGTCAAGCAGATCGTCGACGAGGCGCTCGCCTACGCCGACGTCATCGGCTCGCGCGGCGTCGGTTCCGTCACGGCCGACATCACGACCGCCTACTCGGGCGGCTCGTACGTCGACGGGAAGTACACGGGCTCCGGCCCGCTGCCGACCACGGGTCGCGACAACCGCGCCGCCGAGTCGGTCCTGGGCAACCTCGTGGCCAACTCGCTCGTCAGCACGCTGTCCTCCCCGGACCGCGGCGCCGCGACGATCGGTGTGGTCAACCCCGGTGGCCTGCGCAACGAGCTGTTCAAGGGCGGTGACAGCATCGTCACGTACGCCGAGGCGAACGCCGTCCTGCCGTTCGTGAACAACCTCTGGACCACCACCCTCACCGGTGCGCAGTTCAAGGTGCTCCTCGAGCAGCAGTGGCAGACGAACGCCGACGGGTCCATCCCGTCGCGTCCGTACCTGCAGCTGGGTCTGTCGGACAACGTGTCGTACACGTTCGACGCGACGCGCCCGATGGGCGACCGCATCACGTCGATCACGGTGGACGGCGGCGTCATCGACCCCGCCGCCGAGTACCGCGTCGGCACGTTCTCGTTCCTCGCGACCGGTGGTGACAACTTCCGGATCTTCACGCAGGGCACGAACACGCGCGACTCGGGTCTCGTCGACCGCGACGCGTGGATCGAGTACATCACCGCCAGCTCGCCGCTCTCGCCCGACTTCGCCCGCCGTGCGGTGCAGGCTCCGGCCGTCGCCCCGGTCAAGGCCGGCGCGCAGCTGTCGGTCCCGGTCGGCCAGCTCAACCTGACGTCCCTCGGTTCGCCCGAGAACACGACGGTGACGGCGACGCTCGGCGACGTCGAGCTCGGCTCCTTCCCGGTCACGGGTGGGGCGACCACGATCACCGCACAGGTGCCCCGCACCGCCGCGGCGGGTCAGTACGACCTGGTCGTCACGGCCGCGCCCTCGGGCACGACCGTGCACATCCCGGTCACCGTCACGGCCGGGGACCCCGCGCCGTTCGGTGACGTCCCGGCCGACAACATGTTCTTCGAGGAGATCATGTGGGCCTTCGAGGCCGGGATCACCACCGGGTGGACGGAGGCCGACGGATCGGTCACCTACCGCCCGCTGGCGAAGATCAACCGTGACGCGATGGCGGCGTTCCTCTACCGCCTCGCCGACCCGGAGGGCTACGTGGCTCCCGAGGTGTCGCCGTTCACGGACGTCGCGACGGACAACCTGTTCTACACGGAGATCGCCTGGCTGGCTGAGCAGAAGATCTCCACGGGTTGGGTCGCGGCCGACGGCACGGCGCAGTTCCGGCCGCTCGAGCCGATCAACCGCGACGCGATGGCGGCGTTCCTCTACCGCCTCGCCGACTCGCCCGAGCACGAGGCCCCCGCGGTCTCGCCGTTCTCGGACGTCACGCCCGGCGACCAGTTCTACAGCGAGATCACGTGGCTCGCCGAGAACGGCATCACCCGCGGGTGGGTGGGCAACGACGGCAGCAAGCAGTTCCAGCCGCTGACCCCGATCGCCCGCGACGCCATGGCGGCCTTCCTGTTCCGCTACAACGAGCTGGGCCTCTGAGGTCGGCAGCTCTGAGCACAGGCGTTCCGAGCGCGTGAACGTCTGAGCTCGACGCGACACGGCGGCGCCCGGTGGGATCTCCCACCGGGCGCCGCTGCGTCGTTCCGGGGGGTGGTCCGCCAGGAGGTGGTCCGACGGTCCTGTGCGCCGTCCCAGAGTGTTCACCCGCGCGAGGGCCGTTCGTCACCGGGCGGTCCCCGACGCGTCGGTCCCCCTTGTTTGGGTCGAACGCGTGCGTGCCGTCTCGGCGCGTGCGCCCTTCGCCCCGACACGTGAGGATTTCCCCCGCATGGGACTTCGCCCCTCCCCGACCGACGGTGCGCCACGCCGTCGATCGAGATCCGCCGTCCTCGTCCTGGCGGCGGTGACCGCCGCCACCCCCCTGCTGGCAGCGGTCCCCGCCTCCGCCGACACCCTGACCGCGTTCGACGCGGTCGACCCCTTCATCGGCACCGAGCTCGACACCACCGAGAACAAGAGCAACGACGCCTACGGCAACACCTTCCCCGGGGCGACCGTCCCCTTCGGCCTCGTGCAGTCCAGCCCGACGACCTTCCGCGAGGGCGGCAACGGCGAGAAGGGCGGCTACGAGTACACGGGCACCCAGCTGCGCGGCTTCGGCCTCACGCGGATGTCGGGCACCGGCTGCACCGGCAACTACTCGGGCTTCGACGTCCCGATCCTCCCCTTCACCGGTGACCTCGTCGACGGTGCGCTGCCGACGGACCCGGGCGCCACGATCCGTGACTACTACCTCGACTTCTCCCACGACGACGAGATCGCCCAGCCGGGCTACTACTCCGTCGAGACGGCGAACGGCGTGGTCACGGAGCTGACCTCGACCGAGCGCACGGCCGTCAGCCGGTTCGACTTCCCCGAGGGCACCGACGCCACGCTCCTGCTCGACGTCGCCGGTTCCAACAACGCGATCTCCGCGAGCGCCGTGTCGATCGACGCCGCGACCAGCACGGTCGAGGGCTCCGTCACGGCCGCCGGCCTGTGCGGCAGCGCGCCGTACACGCTCCACTTCTCCGCCACCTTCGACGCCCCCTTCGCGTCGCACGGGGTGTGGGACGACGGCGCGGTGACCGCCGGTGGCGACGAGGCGAGCGGCACGAGCGCCAAGCACGGCACGGGCGCGTTCCTCACGTTCGCCGACGGCGCCGAGGTCACCGCGCGCATCGGCATCTCCTACGTCGACGTCGACGGTGCCGAGCTCAACCGCACCACCGAGGTCGGCGACACCTCCTTCGACGACGTGCGCGCCGGCGCGCGCGCCGCCTGGGAGGACGCCCTGGCCCGCATCGAGGTCGGCGGCGGCACGGACGAGCAGCGGATCAAGCTGTACACCGCGCTCTACCACGCGCTGCACCACCCCAACGCGTTCAACGACGTCGACGGCCGGTACATCGGCGCCGACAAGCAGATCCACGAGGTCGAGGAGGGTCGGACCCTCTACACGAACTACGCCGGCTGGGACTTCTACCGCTCCTCGGCGCAGCTGATCGCGATGCTCTACCCCGAGGTCGCCAGCGACATCAACCACTCGATCCTCACGCTGACCCAGCAGAACGGCGGCCGCTGGGTCGACGGCTGGGCGCAGCACAACCCGCAGACCCGCATGGCCGCGGACTCGCTGCCCACCGCCGTCTCGAGCATCGACGCGTTCGGCAGCACGGACTACGACCGCGAGGCGGCGCTGGCGTCCCTCACGAGCTCGCAGACCCTGCCGGGCACCCGGAGCTCGCGTCCCGACGCCCAGCAGTACTTCGCCACCGGCGTCGTGGAGAACCGCAAGGGCAACTTCGCCACGGCGCGCGTGCTCGAGTACTCCATCACCGACTTCGCCATCGCCCAGCTCGCCGAGCGCCTCGGCGACGACGCGGCGAGCGAGCGCTACATGGTGGGCGCGCAGAGCTGGCTCAACGTCTTCGACGACCAGACCCAGCACATCCGACCGCGCGAGCGCACCGGCTTCGACCGCGGTTTCGACCTGCGCGGCCGCGACGGCACCGGGGGCGGCCAGTTCAACCAGGCCACCGGCTACCAGTACGGCTGGCTCGTCCCCCACAACATGGGCAGCCTGGTGGACCGCCGCGGCGGCCTGGAGGCGGCGACGCGCGCGCTCGACGAGCACACGGTCGACCTCGACGCCGGCGCCTACACGCAGGTCGGCGCGTACCTGAGCAACCAGCCGAGCCTCAACATGCCGTGGTCGTACCACTGGCTGCAGGCCCCGCACCGCACCACCGACGTGCTCCACCGCGCGACCGACCTGTGGGACACCACGCCCGCCGGCATCCCGGGCAACGACGACCTCGGCGGGCTCTCCGCCTGGTACGTCTGGAGCAACCTCGGCATCTACCCGGGCATCTACGGCACCGCCAACCTGCTCGTCAGCGCCCCGCACTTCGAGCAGATCACGATCCGCAGCGCCGACTCCGACCGGGTCTACGAGATCAACGCCCCCGGTCAGAACGAGACGGTCCGCTACACCACGGCCCTGAAGGTCGACGGCGTCGAGCACACCTCGTCCTGGGTGGGCGAGGACTTCGCCCGCGAGGGCGGCACGCTCGACTTCACCCTGGCGGCCACGCCGGGCGCGTGGGGCACGACGGCGGCGGACGTCCCGCCGTCGTACACGGACGGGATGAACGACCGCAACAACGTGGGCACCACCCCCAACGGCCGCGGCAACATGGGCTCGCTCGACTACAGCGACTGGTCCTTCTCGCGCGAGACGCTCGCGCAGCGCGGCGCCGCCCCCGGCGCGCAGCTGCCGCTCGGCGACACCGGCATCACGTTCACGTGGCCCGAGACGGCGGTCGGCGAGCCCGACAACTGGATCGTCAACGGTCAGCGGATCGAGGTCGACGCCCCGGGCGCCGCCACGGTCTCGATCCTCGGCCTGGCCACCAACGGTCCCTCCAAGGGCACCGCCTACGCGGAGTACAGCGACGGCACGCGGCAGGCCATCGCCGTCGAGCTCACCGACTGGGCCGGCCAGCCGGGCGGGGGCAACTCCACGGTGGTGCAGCTCGAGGGCCGCAACAACGTCAACGGCACGTCGGCGGGCGGCACGTTCCGCGTGTTCGCCACGCGTCCGGCACCGCTCGACGCGAGCAAGGACCTCGTCGCGGTGCACCTGCCGCGCGTGACCGACAAGGGCGTCATGCACGTCTTCGACGTCGCCGCGAGCACGACCCCCTTCGTCGACCCGAACGCCCCGACCGGGGCGCCGGACCGCATCATCCTCACGGTCCCGGAGGACCCCTCCACGTCGCAGTACGTGACGTGGCGCAGCACGTCGTCCCTGCCGATCGACGGCAAGGTCGAGGTTCGCACGGTCGACGAGGCGGGGGTGCCCCAGGGCGCCGTCGTCACGGTCGACGCCGAGGAGAAGCCCGAGCGCACGCTGAACGGCTACCCCTCGCGCAGCCACTCGGCCAAGCTCGTCGACCTCGAGCCGGGAACGACGTACACCTACCGCGTCGGCGCCGGTGCGGCGTGGAGCGAGTGGTCGGAGTTCACGACGGCGACGGCCGAGGCCGACCCGTTCACGTTCCTGTACTTCGGGGACGCCCAGGAGGGGATCGACACCGTCTGGCACGACTCGGTCGACGCGGCGTGGGCCGCGGCGCCCGACGCCAGGCTCTCGATCTACGCGGGCGACATGACGAACACCTCCACGATCGAGAAGGAGTGGGACGACTGGCTCGGCGGCATCGGCGAGAAGGCCCGCACGACGAACGCGGTCCCCACGCCGGGCAACCACGAGGTCGGCCCCGAGCCCTTCATGGAGCACTACCTCGACACCTTCGAGCACGACGACAACGGCCCCGTGGCCGCTGACGCCGGGCGCTTCGCCGGGACCTACGGCGCCCACCTCGCGCGGGTGCTCAAGGACACGGTCTACTTCAGCGACTTCCAGGGCGTGCGCTTCGTGACGCTCAACGCCAACCGGGACGACATCTGCCCGATCTCGCGGCCGGCCGGGTTGGCCTCGTTCAGCTGCGACACGGCGCGGACCGCCTGGATGACGATGCAGGCCACCTGGCTGGACCGCGTGCTGCAGGAGAACCCCCACGAGTGGAGCGTCGTCACGGCGCACCAGCCGGTGTACTCCACGGGCGTCTCGGGCAACGGCCTGCGCGACGAGGCCAACTGGCGCTCGCACATCCTTCCGGTGCTGGAGACGAACAACGTCGACCTGGTGCTCCAGGGGCACGACCACACCTACGGTCGCGGCTACTCCAGCTCGACGGCGACGGGCATGGACGGCGTGACCGCCGGTCCCGTGTTCGTGGTGTCCAACGCCGGGCAGAAGCACTACACCCTGCCCTCGGCCACGGACAACATCTGGACCCGCAACAACGCCACGGCCGTGGTCCGGGCGCAGGACACGGCGACCTTCCAGAAGATCACCGTGGACGGCGACACGCTCGAGTACACCTCGGTCGTGACGCAGAACCGCCCGGGCGGCAGCGCGAGCGTGGCGGTGGGCGAGGAGCTCGACTCCTTCACCATCACCAAGCGCGAGGACGGCGCCAAGTGGGTCACCGAGGCCGGCGTCGCCGTCCCCGGTCCCGAGGTGGCCCCGGTGAACGTCGACCAGCCGTTCAACGGTTCCTTCGACGACGCCACGTTCGGCGAGGTCATCTTCGACGACGACTTCTCCACGGACCGCCTGGCGGAGTACACGACGTTCGCCGGACCGGGGGAGCCGCAGGCGGCCCTCAGCGTCGACACCGGTGCCGGGGTGCTGAACGCGGTGGCCGACGGCCGCCGCTGGAGCAACCTCCAGGTTCCGGTCGAGGCGGGGGACAGCTTCGCGATCGTCGTGGAGCCGGAGCACTTCGCGGGCGTCGCCTCCGGTGAGGACACGTTCTTCCTCGGGGCGGCCGCGGGCGCGAACGACCGCGCCCAGTCCTGGTACCACGACCCGGGCGGCAGCTCCGGCTTCGAGAAGTTCTCGGGCGGGACGCGCCGTGGTCTGGCCGAGGGCCCGGCTCGGTGCCCGTCCGCTGGGAGGAGGGCGACCGGTTCGCCACCGTCCTCGACGCCGGCGAGATGTCGTCGTGGATCGAGAAGGACGGCGAGTGGCGCCCGATCACCGCCGGCCTCACCCGTCTGTGGATCGATCCGGCCGACCTGGCCGGGTGGAAGCCCACGATCGGCCTCCGCCTGGACCCGGGCACGATCGCGCTCGACCGCGTGACCGTGCTGCGCCCGACGCAGGAGGTGACGCCGCTGGAGGTGACGTTCACCGACCTGCGCGGCCGCGAGGACGACACCTACACGGTGCCGCAGGTGACGGGTGTGGAGTACGTCGTCAACGGCGAGGTCACCCCGGCCGGCACCTACCCCGGTGCCGACCTGGTGCGGGTGGAGGCGCGGCCGCTCCCGGCCTACGTCTTCCCCGAGGGCTCGGTCACGGTGTGGGAGCACGTCTTCACGCCGCCCACCACGTCCCCGTTCGCCGACGTCCCCCTGGAGAACATGTTCTTCGAGGAGATCGCGTGGGCGTTCGAGGCCGGGATCACCACGGGGTGGTCGGAGTCCGACGGGTCGGTCACCTACCGGCCGCTGGCGAAGATCAACCGTGACGCGATGGCGGCGTTCCTCTACCGCCTCGCCGACCCGCAGGGCTACGTCGCCCCGGAGGTCTCGCCGTTCACGGACGTGGCCACGGGCGACCTGTTCTACACGGAGATCGCGTGGCTGGCTGAGCAGAAGATCTCCACGGGTTGGGTCGCGGCCGACGGCACGGCGCAGTTCCGGCCGCTCGAGCCGATCAACCGTGACGCGATGGCGGCGTTCCTCTACCGCCTCGCCGAGTCGCCGGAGCACGAGGCCCCCGCGGTCTCGCCGTTCCTCGACCTCGCCCCGACCGACCAGTTCTACGCCGAGATCACGTGGCTCGCGGAGAACCGGATCACGACGGGCTGGGTCGGCAACGACGGCACGGCGCAGTACGAGCCGCTGATGCCGATCGCGCGTGACGCGATGGCGGCGTTCGTGTACCGGTTCGCCCACCTGGGCTGATCCGTCGCGACCAGTGACGGGCGACGGCGTCCGGTGGCCTCACGGCCGCCGGGCGCCGTCGTCGTTGCGGCGGTTACGGTGGAGCTCAGCCCGATCTCGATCCCGTCGCCGCAGCCGGGAGTCCAGGAGGACGCCGGATGACCGCACGACCGTCACCGCGCCGTCGTGCGCGCGCCCGCGCCGCGGCCCTCGTCGTGGCGACGCTCGCCCTGGTCGGTTCCCTGGCCGCCGTCCCGGCGACGGCGGGCCCCGATCCGACGGCGACGCCGGCGGATCCGACCGTGGTGGTCGGCGACGACTGGGTCGTCACCGGTGCGGGCGGCCGCTACGAGGTCGTCCTGGAGCTGCCGGAACCCCTCGAGGCCCGGGCCGCGGCGCCCACCGTCGTCGTCGACGGCGTGGAGCTGGACACCGCGCAGGTGTCGGAGGACGGCCGCACGCTGACGGCCGTCACCGACGACCCGGCGGTGCTGGAGGCGGACGCCGTCGAGGCCGGCTGGTCCGGTCAGACCCCGACCGACGCCCTCCCCGCCGTGACCGGACCGACCACGACGGCGCTGCCGAGCGCGGTGCCGTTCCCGCTCGACCCGACCGCCGGCGGTCCGTACGGGTTCCAGAGGATCAGCTACGACGGCGGCCGGCAGGTCGTGCCGCTCGAGGGGATGGGCAGCACGCTCGGCGAGCTGGCCGGCGTCGTCCACGTGCCGGTCGGCGCCCCGGGGGAGCGACCGGTCGTGCTCGTGCTGCACGGCCGGGGAGGGCCCTGCCGGACCGCCGGCGGCGCGGTGGTGTTCACCTATCCGTGCACCGCCGCCCAGACCGAGGTGGCGTCGGCGGACGGGTTCACCACGCTGGGCGAGACGCTCGCCTCGTTCGGCTACGTCGTCGTCTCGATCAGCGCCAACGCCATCAGCGCCTACGACAACTCTCGCGCGCGCGACCTCGGTACCGCCGCGCGCGGCTCCCTCGTGCTGACCCACCTCGACCTGCTCGCCCGGGCCGACGCCGGGACGTCGACGATCCCGGCGCTCGCGCCGCTCCAGGGCAGGCTCGATCTCGACGACGTCGGTCTCGTCGGCCACTCGCGCGGGGCGAGGGCGTCGTGCGCGCCGCGCACCTCGCGGCCGAGCGGAACGCCCCCGTGACGATCACGTCCGCGCTGCTGCTCGCTCCGTCGGACTTCGGCCGGGTCGCGCTGCCGGACGTCCCGACGGCGGTCGTGCTGCCCTACTGCGACGGCGACCTCACCACGCTGCCCGGCCAGCGGATCGTCGACGACTCCGTCGCCGCGTTCGACGACGACGTGCTGCGGGTCACCGCGCTCGTCCAGGGAGCCAACCACAACGGCTTCACGACGGCGTGGCCCACCGACGACTGGGCGCGCCCCGACGGGCCGGACCCGGGTTCCACCGATCCCGTCTGCGGCGCCTCGGCGCCCGGCCGGCTGGCCGTAGCCGACCAGCTCGACCTGCGGGACTCCTGGGCGGCCGCCTGGTTCCGCCTCACCCTGGGCGACGAGATCGCCCTGCTGCCGATGTTCGACGGGTCGGGGGCCGTGCCCGACGCGCTCGGCGGCGCCGTCGTCACCACGACGGCCTCGGTCCCGCGGGGGAGCCGGACCGCGACGGCGACGCCGACCGCCCTGTCGGTGGGGACGGCCGCGGGGTCGGCAGACGCCTGCGCCTCGTTCGACGGTCGGCCGGCGCCGGGGGTCGGCGGCGTGTGCCTGAGCCTCGCGGGTCCCGGCGCCCTCGCGGTCGAGCAGGTCCCGCACCTCGCCCCGGCGCAGCTGGTGCCCTCGCTGCCGGCGTCGGGGATCACCCGGGTCGGCTGGACCGGGCCGGGAGCCGGCGCCGAGGCGCGGCTCGCGGCGGGCGGGACCGACGTCTCGATGCGCGCCGCCCTGACCCTCCGGGCGGCCGCCTGGCCCGTCCCCGACCCCGCGCACCCCGCGCCCGCGGTCGATCTCGTGCTGGTGGACACCCACGGCGTCCGGGCCGCCGTCGACCTGGCCGACCACAGCGACGCCCTGACTCCGCTGCCCGGGACGTCGGCCCCGCTCGCCCGGACGCTGCTGCGGCAGGTCACCGTCCCGCTCACCGCCTTCGGCGGCGTGGACCTGACGTCGATCGCCGCGGTCGAGGTGGTCGGCGCGACCTCCGCCGGCTCGGTGCTGGTGGCCGACCTCGCGTTCACGACCCCCGCCGTCGGCGCGCCCGTGGGCCTCGACCTGCCGTCCGTGACCGTCCAGGGCGGAACGGTCGAGGAGGGGTCGGGTGCCGGGACGGCGCTGATCGGGCTCCACCTCGACCCCGCCCCCACGGCGGCGGTGGAGGTCGCGGTCGAGCTGAGGGGGGTGGGGATCGCGGGCCCGCGGCCGGCGCTCGTCCGCCGCACGATCGCGCCGGGCACCACGTGCCTCGCGGTGGCGGTCCCGATCCAGGGCGACACGTCGCCGTCGGCCGCCCGCCTGACGGGGGAGCGCGTGACGGTGGTCGGGACCGGGGGCGTGATCCCCGGCACGACGGCGACCGACGAGCTCGTCGTCCGCGAGGACGACGGGGTGATCCGGTTCGTCGGGGGCGTGTGGGTGCCGGCCGACTCGGCCCGCAGCCCCGGACCGCAGGCGGACCCGTGCGCACCCCGCGCGTCGTCGGTGTTCCTCGACGTCCCCGCCGGCTTGCCGTTCGAGGACGAGATCGGCTGGCTCGCGGCCTCCGGGGTCTCGACGGGCTGGACGGTCGCCGCCGGTCAGGAGTTCCGCCCGCTCGCGCCCATCGCGCGCGACGCCATGGCGGCCTTCCTCTACCGGCACGCCGGCTCGCCGGACTTCACGATGCCGACCACCTCGCCGTTCGCCGACGTCAGCCCCACCCAGCAGCACTACCGGGCGATGGCGTGGCTGGCCACGACGGGGATCAGCACGGGCTGGGCGACGCCGCGCGGTCAGGAGTTCCGTCCGTTCGAGCCGATCAACCGCGATGCGATGGCGGCGTTCCTCTACCGCTACGCGGGCTCGCCGTCGTTCACCCCGACCGGGCCGTCGCCGTTCCTGGACGTGCCGGCCGGGATGCCGTTCGAGCGCGAGATGCGCTGGCTCGCCGCCGAGGGCATCAGCGCCGGCTGGACCGTTCCGGGCGGATCGGAGTACCGGCCCCTGGTGCCGATCAACCGCGACGCGATGGCGACGTTCCTGCACCGGTACTCCGGGCGTCCAGCGACGCCGCGCTGACGCGTCGCTCACCCGTCGCTGATGCGCCGCTGACCCCTCACTGACCCCTCGCTGACCCACCGCGTCAGTCCGGGTGTGCGAACCCGTTCCGTCGGAAACGTTTCCGGCATGAGTCGGGACCGGCCGGATCGAAACACAGCCGTTCCACAGGAGAAACCGCCGCTCAAGGTTGCCGGGAGATGGTGACGACACCACCACACCTCGGCGTCGCCGTCGAACGCGTGGCACGCCTGCGGCCGCACGCGCCGCACAACTCCTGAGGAGCACGATGAGAAAGACTCCAGCACGTCGTCGATCACTGGGGTGGGGCGCGGCCGCGGCCGTCGTCGCTCTCGTGGCGACCCCGGTCGCCGCGCAGGCGGCCCCCGACGCCCCCCTCGTGATCCAGGGGGACGGCTGGAAGGTCGAGCAGGTCAGCGGTCTGTACGAGGTCAGCGTCCAGCTGGACGCGCAGCTCGAGGTCAGGAGCGCCGCCCCCGCGGTGTTCGTGGACGGGGTCGAGGTGGGCAGCGCGGTCGAGTCGGCGGACGGGCTCACGCTCACCGTCGTGACGGCGGACCCCGCCGTCCTCGACGCCTCCGCGGTCGAGGCGGGCTGGTCCGGCCAGCCGCTCGGGTCGACGTCGTCGCCCGCGCAGCAGCGGAGCGCCTCGCCGCAGGGCGCCGCCCCGCAGAGCACGTCGCCGCAGGCGATCACCGACGTCGAGACGTACGCCATCGCGGCCGACCCGACGGCGCCCGGCGAGTTCACCGTCGCCCGCGCCGACTACGACCTGGGCGACCAGGCCGTCGACCTCGTCGACATCGGCGGCATCAAGGGCGAGGTCCGCGCTGCGGTCTACTACCCCGTGGAGGCGGAGGGCGAGCGCCCGGTCGTGATGTTCCTGCACGGCCGCCACACCTCGTGCACCCAGGGCACGCCCAACCCGCTGCGCTACCCGTGCGGGCCGAACCAGATCGACATCCCCAGCTTCGAGGGCTACGACGCCCCGGCCGAGACGCTCGCGTCCAACGGCTACGTAGTCGTCTCGATCGCCGCGAACGCGATCAACTCCAACGACAACCAGCTCGCCCCCGACTACGGCGCGACCGCCCGCGGTGGGCTCGTGCTGAGCCACCTCGAGCTGCTCGCCGAGGCGAACGCGGGCGAGGCCGAGGGCCTGTCCGCCGAGCTGGCCGGACGCCTCGACCTCGACCACGTCGGCCTCATGGGCCACTCGCGCGGCGGTGACGGCGTCGTGCGCGCCGCCCTCATGAACGAGGCGCTGGAGGAGCCGTTCGGCATCGAGTCGGTCCTCCCGCTCGCGCCGGTCGACTTCGGCCGCCTCAGCCTCCCGAACGTGCCGACCTACACGCTGCTGCCGTACTGCGACGGCGACGTGGTCAACCTGCAGGGCCAGCACTTCTACGAGGACTCCCGGCACGCGTTCGACGACGGGGTGCTCCGCGCCACCGGCCTCGTGATGGGTGCCAACCACAACTTCTTCAACACCAACTGGACCCCGGGCCTGTACCCCTACGCCGTCTCCGACGACTGGGCCGCGCAGGACCGCCAGCAGGTCAACCCCGTCTGCGGCCAGAACGCCGAGCCGCGCCTGACCCCGGCCGAGCAGTACTCGCTCGGTGACGCCTACGTCTCCGCGTGGTTCCTGCTGACCATGGGTGGCCAGGACGAGTTCCTGCCGATGTTCGACGGTTCGGGTGCGGTGCCCGACGTCGTCGGCGACGCCCAGGTCTACACGGTCGCCTCGCAGGCCGGCGCGAGCCAGCTCGACGTCGCCCCGCTGATGACCGAGTCCACGCGCGTCACGGTGCAGGGCGCGGCGGTCGCCACCTACTGCGCCTCGCTCGACGGCCGTCCGTTCCCGCAGCAGATCCCCGCGTGCGCCCAGACGGCGAACGTCACCAGCTCGCAGGCCCCGCACTGGACGCCGATGCGGTTCGCGCCGTCGGCCCCCAGCGGTCAGATGCTCGACCTGCGCTGGACCGCCGCCGGCGGCGGCGTCCGCATCGCGCTGCCGACCGGCTCGCGCGACGTGTCCGGCTTCGAGAACCTCTCCTTCCGCGGAGCTCCCGGCCAGCTCACCACCGGCGCCCAGGACCTGACGGTCTCGGTGCTGGACGGTTCCGGCCGCACGGCGTCGTTCACGGTCTCGCAGGTCAGCGGGGCGCTCGCGCCGCTGCCCGGCACCGCGACGCCCCTGAAGAAGACCTACCTGCGCACGATCAGCTACCCGGTGGCGAGCCTCACGGGGATCGACCTCACCGACGTCCGCCAGATCCGCCTCGCCGGGGTGGGCGCGTCCGGGTCGGTGTACCTGTCCGACGTGGCGTTCTCCACGCCCGACGTCGGCGGGGTGGCCGAGCTCGGCCTCCCGAGCCTCACCGTCGGCGACGCCTACGTGAACGAGGGCGACGGCCCGGGCGAGGCCCTCATCGGCCTGCGCCTGTCCGCGCCCAGCACCGTCCCGGTCACCACCTACGTGGAGGCGATCGGCGGCTCCGGCACCCCCGGCGCGCAGCGACTGGCGTCGTCGGTCACCTTCGCCCCCGGCCAGACGTGCGTTGCGTTCGCCGTGCCGCTCGAGGGCGACCGTCTGCCCTCGCGCGTGCCGACGACGTCGATCGCCGTCACCGCCGCTACCGTCACCAACGCCGTCACGGCCGACGCCTTCGGGCTGCTCACCGTGCGCGAGGACGACGCCGTCGTGCTCGCGGACGGCACGGTCGGCGTCATGGCGCCGGACCCGGGCCCGCAGGCCGACCCGTGCGCGCTGCGCGCCGACGAGGTCTTCACGGACGTCGCGCCGACCAACCAGTTCGTCGACGAGATCAGCTGGCTGGTGGCCACCAAGGTCACCACCGGCTGGGACACGCCGTCGGGCAAGGAGTTCCGCCCGCTCGCCCCCGTGGCGCGCGATGCGATGGCGGCGTTCCTGTACCGCTACGCGGGTTCGCCCGAGTACACGGCCCCGACGGTCTCGCCGTTCGTGGACGTCGCGACGACGAACCAGTTCTACAAGGAGATCGCCTGGCTGTCCGAGCGCGGGGTCAGCCTCGGCTGGGACACCCCGGCGGGCAAGGAGTTCCGTCCGCTCGCCCCGGTGGCGCGCGACGCGATGGCGGCGTTCCTGTACCGCTACGCGGGTTCGCCCGAGTACACGGCCCCGACGGTCTCGCCGTTCGTGGACGTCGCCACGAGCAACCCGTTCTACAAGGAGATCGCCTGGCTCGCCTCGACCGGCATCTCCACGGGCTGGCCGCAGGTGGACGACACGGTGAAGTTCGAGCCGTTCGTCTCGGTCAAGCGTGACGCCATGGCCGCGTTCCTGTTCCGGTACGCCGACCAGAGCTGACGGTTCTGGAATGACGAAGGCCGGGTCCCCTCGCGGGGGCCCGGCCTTCGGTCTGTCTGCTGGGTGGTGCCGTGGTGCTGTGGTGCTGGGTGGTGCTCAGGCGTCGACGGCGTCGGCCTTCTCGCTCGCCTCCTGGGCGGCGATGTCGGCGCGGACCTTGTCCATGTCGAGGTCGTTGACGGCGGTGAGGAGCTCCTCGAACGCCGCCGGCGGCAGGGCGCCCGAGGAACGGTGGACGAGGATCTGGTCGCGGAAGACCATCAGCGTCGGGATCGAGGAGATGCCGGCCTGACCGGCGAGCTCCTGCTCGGCGTCGGTGTCGACCTTCGCGAAGACGACGTCGCCGTGCTTCTCGGACGCGGCCGAGAAGGTCGGTGCGAACTGCTTGCACGGGCCGCACCACTCGGCCCAGAAGTCGACGACGACCGTGCCGTTGCCGGTGATCGTCTCGCCGAAGGTGGCGGCCGTGAGGTCGATGGTGCTCATGCTGCGCACTCCTTGGGGTTCGGGGCTGGTGTGCCTACGGGAGAACGTCGCGAGGTCCGTCTTCATTCCGCGACGGCGCGGGCGCGTCCTCCGGGGCCGTCGCGGCCAGCTCGCCGTGGGGCTCGGCGACCTCCTCGCCGTCGGCCTCGGGGACGGGGGTCGTGAGCCGGCCCCGGCTGCGGACCGCCATGGCCACCACGGTGACGACGACGGCGACCGCGCCCGCCCCGATCGAGACCAGGAAGCCGGAGTGCGAGCCGTGCACGTCGATGAGCGGGCCGGCGACGGCGGAGCCGCCCGCGACCCCGACGCCCAGCGCGGTGCCGATCCAGGTCAGGCCCTCGGTGAGGCGGTCCCTCGGCACGATCGCCTGCACGAGGGCGTTGCCGGTGATGAGCGTCGGGGCGATGGCGATACCGACGACGAGCATGACGGCGGCCAGGACGAGCAGCGAGCTCGCGAAGAAGAACATCGTGACGCCGACGGCGAGCGCGACCGTGCCGATCGCGAACCGGCGCCACAGCGAGGCCTTCCAGTCGCGCGCGCCGTAGAAGAGTCCGCCGACCAGCGAGCCGCCGGCGAAGCACGCGAGGATCACGCCGGCCAGGCCCTTGTTGCCGACCTCCTCCGCGAAGGCGACGGTGGCGACGTCGGTCGCGCCGAAGATCGCGCCCATGCAGATGAAGACGACGACGAGCACGCCCATCGCGCGCGAGCGCAGCAGCGAGGTGCGTCGCACGCCGTCGGTCCGCGGACCGCTCGGGGCCGGCTCGGTGCCGCGCTGCGCGAGGAACCAGTAGCCCCCGACGACGCACGTGACGATCGCGACGACGATCCCCGCCGTCGGGTGCACGCTCGTGGCCAGGACGGTCGCGAGGACCGGGCCGATGACGAAGACGACCTCGTCGAGCACCGACTCGAGCGAGTAGGCGGTGTGGAGCTCCTTCGAGTCGGCGGCGACGGCGTTCCAGCGCGTGCGCACCAGCGAGCCGATGCTGCCGAGCGTGGCGCCGACGACGACCGCCAATGCGAAGAGGACGAAGGTGGGGGAGAGGTTGGTCGCGGCGAACGCGAGCACCGCCAGACCGGACATCGAGATGGCGATGGCGGGGCGCATGACGCGCGCCTGGCCGTACCGGTCGATGAGCTTGGCGATCTGGGGCGCGGCGATCGCCTGGGCGATGATGTACGCCGCCGAGACCTGGCCGGCCAGGCCGTAGGACGCGTAGAGACGGTCGTCGGAGACCATCAGGACGATGCCGATGCCCACCATCGAGATGGGGAAGCGGGCGAGCAGGCCGGCGGCGGAGAACTGCCAGGCGCCGGGCTTGGTGAGGATCTGACGGTAGGGGTTCGCCACGTGCCTCATCTTCTCACCGACCAGGTGGTCGGTTGGGCGTGACGCCAGTCACCGGGCGGGCGACCCGACCGCGTCCTTGTGGTCGCTGTCCTCCGGTGGGCGCGCCCTTGTGGTCGCGATTCCGCGCGTGCAGCGACCACAAGGGCGCGCTCGCGCGCGGGAACTGGGGCTTGACCCCTCGCTACTCAGCGCTACTATCTACCAGTACCAAGTAGTGCTGAGTAGCGAGGGGGTGGCGATGGGCAAGCAGGGCAGGCAGATGACCGAGATGCTCAAGGGCACCCTCGAGGGCATGGTGCTGGCGCTGGTCCGGGGGCGTCCGGCCTACGGCTACGAGATCACGAGCTGGCTGCGCGACCAGGGGTTCTCCGACATCGCGGAGGGCACCGTCTACGCCCTCCTCGTCCGGCTCGAGCAGCGCGGCCTCGTTGACGTGGAGAAGGTCCCGTCCGAGAAGGGGCCGCCGCGCAAGGTCTACACGATCAACGCCGAGGGCGCCGCGTACCTCGACGAGTTCTGGAGGACGTGGAGCTTCCTCGCCGAACGCCTCGACCAGCTCCGCCAGGAAGGGAACTGACGTGACCGCGAAGTGGATCGAGCTCCTCACGGGATCGCTCGAGGAGAAGAAGCAGTACAAGCAGGCCCAGGCGCGGATCGACGCGCTTCCCGAGCCGTACCAGGCCGTGGCCAAGGCGCTGCAGCGCTACCTCATGTACTACGGCCAGATCGGCGACGGACCGACCCTGGTCACGATGACCGGCGACCTCGCCGACCTCTGGGACCGCGCCGCCACCGACGGCACGCCCGTGCGCGACGTCGTCGGCGACGACCCGGTCGACTTCGCCGAGACGTTCGCGAACGCGTACGTGAGCAAGCAGTGGATCGACAAGGAGCGCGCGCGCCTGCTGCGGAGCATCGAGGAGGCCGAACGGGGTGGTGGGCGGTGAGCACCGCCACGACGGCGACGACGGCGCCGCCCGCCGTCGCCATCGCGGTTACCGGGGTGAAGAAGGCCTACGGCGACCTCCGGGTGCTCCGGGGCGTCGACCTCGCCGTCGCGCGCGGGAGCGTCCACGCCCTGCTCGGCTCGAACGGCGCCGGTAAGACCACGCTGGTCCGGATCCTCGCGACCCTCCTGCGCGCCGACGCGGGGACCGCGGAGGTGAGCGGGTTCGACGTCGCGACCCGCGCCGAGGACGTGCGCCGCTCGATCAGCCTCACGGGCCAGTTCGCCGCCGTCGACGAGATCCTCACGGGGCGCGAGAACCTCGTGCTCGTCGCGCGGCTGCGCCACCTGGCCGATCCCGCCCCGATCGCCGACGCGATGCTCGCGCGGTTCGACCTCGTCGAGGCGGGTGCGCGGCCGGCGTCGACCTACTCGGGCGGGATGCGCCGTCGTCTCGACATCGCGATGAGCCTCATCGGTGACCCGCCCGTCGTCGTCCTCGACGAGCCGACCACGGGCCTGGACCCGCAGGCGCGCCTGGAGGTGTGGGCCACCGTGCGGCGGCTCGCGGAGGGCGGCACGACCGTGCTGCTCACCACGCAGCACCTGGAGGAGGCCGAGCAGCTCGCCGACCGGATCTCGATCCTGCACACCGGCCGGATCATCGCCGAGGGCTCGCTGGCGGAGCTCAAGGCGCTGTTCCCGCCGGCGACCGTCGAGTACGTGGAGAAGCAGCCGAGCCTCGAGGCTATCTTCCTCGCGATCACCGGGACCCCGGGCGGGGCCGACCCGAAGGAGCAGTCATGACCACGCACGCCGTCGCCGACACCTCGGCGCTCACCGGCCGCTCGCTGCGCCACGTCCTGCGCAGCCCGGACACGATCATCACGACGGCGGTGATGCCGATCGCCTTCATGCTCCTGTTCGTCTACGTGTTCGGCGGGGCGATCGACACGGGCGTCGTCGCCTACGTCGACTACCTGCTGCCCGGGATCCTGCTCATCACGGTCGCCTCCGGCGTCGCGTACACGTCCTACCGGCTCTTCCTCGACCTCAAGGGCGGCATCCTCGAGCGGTTCCGATCGATGCCGATC
This sequence comes from Serinibacter arcticus, assembly GCF_003121705.1. Taxonomy (NCBI): domain Bacteria; kingdom Bacillati; phylum Actinomycetota; class Actinomycetes; order Micrococcales; family Beutenbergiaceae; genus Serinibacter; species Serinibacter arcticus. The sequence continues at coordinate 2,952,786 of NZ_PYHR01000002.1, forward strand.
GCGCGGTCGTCGGTCCTGTGGGCGCACGTGCTGACCTCGCTCGTGGCGAACCTGGTCTCGCTCGTGATGGTCGTGGGCGTCGCCCTGCTGATGGGTTTCCGCAGCGGCGCCGGGATCGGGGCGTGGCTCGCCGTCGTCGGCATCCTGGCGCTGTTCACGCTCGCGCTGACGTGGCTCGCGGTGTTCGCCGGGCTGTCGGCCACGACGGTCGACGGCGCGAGCGCGTTCTCCTACCCGCTGATCCTCCTGCCGTTCATCAGCTCGGCGTTCGTGCCGACCGCGTCGATGCCCGGCCCCGTGCGGTGGTTCGCCGAGCACCAACCGGTGACGGCCGTCGTCGACACGCTGCTGGCGCTTTTCGGCGAGCAACCGGTGGGCGGGGACATCTGGGTGGCGCTGGCGTGGCTGGTCGGCGTGCTGGTGCTGGGCTACGTCCTGGCGAGCGTCACCTATCGCCGCAAGTTCGCCTGACCCTCCCCTGTCACGCGAGAACGCTCCTCGCTGCTGTATCCACGGGATACGGCAGCGAGGAGCGTTCTCAGCGGGCTGTGTCAGCCGATCGCGTCGGCGACGACGGCGCGGGCGGCGTCCTGCACCTGCTCCAGGTGGTCGGCGGAGACGAAGCTCTCCGCATAGATCTTGTAGACGTCCTCGGTGCCGGACGGCCGGGCGGCGAACCACGCGTTCGCCGTCGTGACCTTGAGGCCGCCGATCGCGGCGCCGTTGCCGGGCGCGGTCACGAGCCGACCGGTGATGTCCTCGCCGGCGAGCGTCGTGGCCGTGACGGCGTCGGCCGACAGGTCCTTCAGCTTGGCCTTCTCCTCGCGGGTGGCGACGGCGTCGACGCGGGCGTACCAGGACTCCCCGTGCTTCTCGACGAGCGTCGCGTGGTAGGCCGAGGGCGACTCGCCCGTCGTCGCGACGATCTCCGCGGCGAGCAGGTCGAGGATGAACCCGTCCTTGTCGGTGGTCCACACGGTGCCGTTGCGGCGCAGGAACGACGCGCCCGCGCTCTCCTCGCCGCCGAAGCCCATCGAGGTGTCGAGCAGGCCCTCGGCGAAGTACTTGAAGCCGACTGGCGTCTCGATGAGCGGGCGGCCGAGGTCGGCCGCGACCTTGTCGATGAGCGAGGAGGAGACGAGAGTCTTGCCGATGCCCGAGTTCGGCGACCACCCCGTGCGGTTGCGGAAGAGGTAGTCGATCGCGACGGCGAGGAAGTGGTTCGGGTTCATCAGCCCGCCGTCGGGCGTGACGATGCCGTGACGGTCGGCGTCGCCGTCGTTGCCGGTCGCGAGGTCGTACTTTCCGGCGTTCGTCGAGCCGGGCGCCATCAGCTCGCGCAGCGAGGCCATCGCGTAGGGGGAGGAGCAGTCCATGCGGATCTTGCCGTCCCAGTCGAGCGTCATGAACGAGAACTGGGGGTCGGGCTCGGGGTGGACGACCGTGAGGTCGAGGCCGTAGCGCTCGCCGATCTCGGCCCAGTAGTCGACGGCGGCGCCGCCCAGGGTGTCGGCCGCGATGCGGACGCCGGCGGCGCGGATCGCCTCGAGGTCGATGACGGAGTCGAGGTCGTCGACGTACGTCGTCATGAAGTCGTGCTTGATGACGAGCTCGTGCTCGACGGCGCGCTCGAACGGGATCCGCTCGATGGAGGCGAGGCCGTCGCGGACCAGCTCGTTGGCGCGGCGCGCGATCCAGCCGGTGACGTCGCCGCCCGCCGGGCCGCCGTCGGTGCCGTTGTACTTGATGCCGCCGTCGGTGGGCGGGTTGTGCGACGGCGTGATGACGATGCCGTCCGCGATGCCCGGTCCCGCGGTGCGCACGCCCTCGGACGTCGCCGCGCCGTTGTGCAGCAGGATCGAGTGCGAGACGGCGGGCGTCGGGGTGGAGGAGTCGCGGGCGTCGACGCGGACCTGGATCCCGGCGGCGACGAGCACCTCCACGACGGTGCGCTGCGCCGGCTCGGACAGCGCGTGCGTGTCGCGGCCCAGGTAGAGCGGGCCGTCGATGCCCTGGTTGCGGCGGAACTCCACGACGGCGGCGGCGATCGCGGCCACGTGAGTCTCGGTGAAGGAGCCGTTGAGGCTCGTGCCGCGGTGGCCAGAGGTCCCGAAGACCACCTGCTGCACCGGATCGGCGACGTCGGGCACCAGGTCGTAGTACAGACCGACGAGGCGGTCGACGTCGATGAGGTCCTCAGGCTGGGCGATCTGGCCGGCGCGACTGTGCATGCCTCGATCCTGCCAGTAACGGGGGGGTCGGCGTCAGGGGTGTTCGCGACCCGTCACGAGGCCGAGGGGCTGTGGCCCGGTCGGCGATCGGGACCGGGACCCAGCGCCGTCGGCCAGCGCCGCGCGAGCCAGGTCTCCCACCCCTCGTCGGGCGCGAGGAGGTCGTACCGGCCGGCGAGCTCGTCGGCGTCCGGCACGTCGAGGAACGTGCGCCACTCGTCGAGCTCGGCCTGCGTGAAGGGCCAGGTCCGGTCGGGCGTCTCGCGCCAGCGCTGCGCGACGCGGACCGCCTGCGTGTCCCGGTCGACGTCGACGTAGATCGTGCGCGGGGTGGCCCCGATCGTGCCGGCCAACCACGCGAGCGAACGCCGCTCGTCACGACCCCAGAGGCCGAAGTCGAGGATCACCGAAGTCCCCGCTTGCAGGATCTCGACCGCGGTCCAGACGAGCCGACCCTCCAGAACGTCGCGCTTCCCGTCCGGGTCCGAGGCGCCGAAGAGCGGTCCCATCCACTCGTCGGGGCTGAGTCGAACGGCGCCGGTGGCGGCCGCGAGAGACGTCGCGTGCGTCGTCTTCCCGGCGCCGACGTGGCCGACCATGAGGAGGAGCTCGGGCATCGGCCCACGATAGGTCGCGGGGGTCGGGCCCGAGGAGCGTATCGGTCTCGAGGGCGGCGGGAGGTGCGCGGGCGCGCCCGGCGGGCGTCCGGCCGCGTGGCAACTAGGCTGGTGGCCCATGGCCAAGAAGAACCGTCCGGGTAACCGTCCTGCCGCCTCGACGCGCCCCGGCAGCAAGCCGTCGACCGTCCCGCCGCAGCCGCCGAAGCCCAAGCGTCAGCTCGCCCCGTTCGTCGCCCGCCCCTTCGAGGGCCTGCCGAACGAGGCCGACTGGGTCGCGATGCGCGAGATCGTCCCCGCCGCCTCCGCCGTCGTCCGCACCACGAAGGAGCACGGCGCCCGCGAGGTCACGATCGTGAGCCTCCTGCCCGACATGCTCCCCGCCCTCCACCGCGAGGACGGCGTGATCCTCGTCGCGCTGCAGACCGTCGGCACCAGCGGTGACGCGAGCCGCGACGTCGCCGACGCCCTCCTCCAGGCTCTCGAGCTCGAGGCCGGCGCGGGTCTCGGCTCGGTCGACCTGCCCGAGGCCGGTCCGCGTCTGCAGGACATCCTCGACCTGGACGCCCCGTTCGAGGTGACCGTGCACGACACCTTCGACTACTGGGTCACCGAGGCCGAGAAGTCCGACGACGAGGTGCAGCACGCCCTCGAGAGCGCCAACGAGATGATCGTCCCGACGGTCGCCGTCGAGGTCCCCAAGGGTCTCGGCGCCGCGTACTGGTGCCGCATGAACGGCAAGGAGTTCCTGCGCTGGTCGGTGCCCGCCGAGGAGGAGGTCACGCTCGACGCCCTGGCCCGCCTGCAGGCCGCGCGCACGTCCTCGCTCGACGACGACGCCCGCGTCATCGGCGCGTTCCGCACCTGCGGCGTGCTCGTGCCGGTCTGGGAGCTCGCCCGCGGCACCGAGGCGGACGAGCTGGCCGACGCCGTCGCCGCCCTCGGCGCCCGGCTGCAGGACGCGCTCGACACGACAGACCCGCTCACGTCGGACCAGCGCCGCGCACGCGCCGGCCTCGTCTCGCGACAGGTCAACCTCCGCTAAAGGGTTGGGTAGGCCAGGGGCAAAGGCTGGGTAGGGTAGACCTGTGGATGCAGACACGGCTTCGAACCGCGATCCGTTGCGCGTCGTCCGTGCGAGGGGCGTCAGCGCACGGGTAGCCGCCGAGGGCGGTGCCGCCGCGCGCAGCCAGCGTGTCGCCGCGATCATCCCCGCCAAGGACGAGTCCGCCCGGATCGCGGCCACGATCCGGTCGGCCCGCTCGATCCCGAACGTCGACATCGTGCTCGTCGTCGACGACGGCAGCGAGGACGACACCCAGCACATCGCGCGGGCGGCGGGCGCCGTCGTCGTGCGCCACTCGCACAACCGCGGCAAGGCGTCCGCGATGGAGACCGGTGCCGCCGTCGCGGCCATGCGGGACGCCGACGGCGAGCCGCCGCGCCTCCTGCTGTTCATCGACGCCGACCTCGGCGACACGGCCGTGAACACCGCACCGCTCGTCCCGCCGGTGCTGGCCGGGAAGGCCGACCTCGCCGTCGCGGTCCTCCCGCCGCAGGCCGGGGCCGGGGGCCACGGCATCGTGCTCGGCCTGGCGCGCAAGGCGATCCACGCCGTCTCCGGGTGGACGCCGAAGGCACCGCTCTCGGGTCAGCGCTGCATCACGCGCGAGGCCTTCGAGGCCGCGACGCCGCTGGCCCGCGGTTGGGGCGTCGAGACCGGCATGACGCTCGACCTGCTGGAGCAGGGCTTCGGCGTGGTCGAGGTGCCGTGCGACCTCAAGCACCGCCCGAGCGGCTCCGACCTGCGGGGATACCTCCACCGGGCCTCGCAGTACCGCGACATCGCGCTGGCGATCGCGGTCCGCCGCGTGCGGCGCTACCCCGCCGAGCGCTGAGCTGCGGGGGCGGCGGCCGCTCTTCGCCGTCGTGATCCTCCGCCCCACCGTTCCCTCCCACACCGCTGCTGCGCTGGTAGCGGTTGACGGGGTCGTATCCGCAACTGCCGCAGCAGCGGTCTGGGGAGGGGTCGGGATCGGCTGATGGCCTGCGGCCCGACGGCGACTGGCGCGTCTCGCGCGGATCGGCGGCGGTATCCGCGCCAGGTGCGCCAGTCGTGACTCCGTCCCCTGAACGACTGCTGCGCCAGCTGCGGATACGTGTGGCGGATCCGCAACTGGCGCAGCAGTCGTCTGGGGTCCGGCGGTGTCAGCGGGTCGGGTCGGCGGGTCCGGGGTCGGCAGGGGCGACGGCGTCGGCCTCGTTGTCCGACGACGACTCACCCGCCTCACCGGCCACCTCCCCACCCGCCGGCAGCGTCAGCATCCAGCTCGCGCACGCCGCCAGCAGCAGCGGCACCGCCACGGCCACCCCGTACGCGGGGATCGCAATCCCCGAGTCGTTGACCGCGAAGCCGATCCCGAGCACCACCGCGAGCGCGACGAGCCCCGGGCGCAGCATCGGCGCGACGGTCCCCATCTGCGAGATCGGCGCCCCCGAGCTCAGCCACGAGAACTTGCCGCCGCCGGGCGAGGTGATCGCCGTCCGCAGCGGCCTGGCCAGCACGAACACGACCAGCGCGACGCCGGTGATCGCCAGGATCGTCAGCGGCCGGTTGTTCGCGAGGATCCGCAGGTTGGCCTCGAGCTTGCGTAGCACGACCTCCCACGCGCCGCCGTCGAACAGCGTCGCGATGAAGCTGCCCAGGTGCGAGCGTTCGCTCGCGGGCCGCAGGTAGTCGACGTAGGCGAACGCGAACGTCGCCAGCCCCGCGCCGCCCAGCACGAGCACCACGCGCTTCCACGTGATGCGGATCCCGGCAGCCATCAGCGAGAGCAGCGCGAACGCCGGCAGGATCGCGGGCGGACCGCCGAAGTCGGCGCCGATCGACGGGGCGCCGTCGACCACGGCCGCCACCACCCCGATGACGGCGATGATCCCGGCGGCGAGCCAGCGCCGCCCCCGCCGCACCAGCGGGTTGGTGATCGCCACGGACAGCAGCACGCACGCCGTCGCGAACAGGGCGAACGCCGTGTTGTTGAAGCCGTAGAACCGCCCGGCCACCAGCACCGGCACACCCATCACGGCCGAGAGCTGCAGCGTGGCTCCGGTCGCGATGTCGACCAGGAGGACGACGGCGGTGAGGCCCGCCACGATGCCGAGCGGCGTGAGGATCTGGTGCCGCCACGGTCGGGCGAGCGCGATCGCCGTCACGACAGCGATGATCGCGAGCGTCACGCCGGCCAGCCCCAGCGACGGGGAGTCCACCCGCCACCACGGCACGAGGTTGGCGAGATAGGTCGAGACGGGCAGCGAGGCCATCGCGACGGCGACGACGCGCAGCGCGCGCAGCACGTGCGGCCGCACGTGCGAGAGCGGGACGCCGCGGCCCTCGAGCTTCATCCAGCGGGCGACGGCGGCGCCCGTCCGCGTCGCGGCGGGCCGGCTCAGGCCGAGCGCGACGCCGGCGTACAGGGCGACGTTGAGGACGACCACGAGCAGGTAGAACGGCGCGACGATCGGCCGCATCGCCTGGGCGTGCCGCTCGGCGTCGACGAGGCCTTCGATCCGGTCGGCCCCGGCGGCCGCGTCCACCCCACCCTCGAGCACGCGCGGGGGCGAGCCGATCACGGCGGCCCGCGACGCCGTCGCGAGGTCGGTGATGCCGGAGGCGTCGAGGAACGCGGGCAGCAGGTCGGTGCTCTGCACGTACCCGGGCTGGCGCGTGGAGGTGGTGGTGAGGATGCCGTGCGTCAGGTCGGGCTGGCCGGCGACGAACGCCGGGCCGGTCGCGGCGAGCACCTGCATCGCGGGCGAGCGACCCGAGTCGGCGAGCGAGACGACGACGGTCGTGGTCGCGTCCGTGCCGGTCTCCGCGATGCCCGCGAGCGCGGCGGCGACGTTGGCCTCCACCAGCGCGACCTGCTGCGCGCGGTACAGCTCGGGGTTCGGGGGCGGCGACGGTGTGGGCGTCTCGACGGGCTCGGCACCGTCGGTCCCCAGGGACTCCTCGGGCGGCGCCGGCCGGGCGAAGTCCCGGATCTCGCCGGCGTCGACGACCACGACGCTCGTCGTCGCGACGGCGTCGCTCACCAGCGCGGTGAGGTCGGTGGGCTCCGTGGGGCGGGGAACGGCGGTGGCGGCCAGCGTCCCGTCGGGGAGCGCGAGGGCGATGGCGGCGCCGGGGCCGATCGCCGTCGCGCCGATGCCGGCCTCCCGGAGCTCGTCGCCCCAGAGGCCGAGCACGGTCCCGAACGACGACGCGTCGGCCGCCTCGAGGTAGTCGGGCCAGCCGGGGACGGCGCCGCCCACGCCGTCGAGCGCCGAGACCGTCTCCGCGAGCGGGCGGCACGCGAGGCGCGAGGCGTCGGTGGTGCGCTCCTCGAGCGGCAGGTCGGCGGCGCGGGCGCCGGAGCTCAGCGCGAGCCAGCCGTCCACGGGGCACGTGCTGGAGCGCACGGAACGGACGGTGAGGTTGCTGATCGCGCCGTCGACACCCAGCTGCCAGAGCGCCGGCGTGGCCTCGGGATCGACGTCGTCCCAGGTCAGTCCCGTGACGCCGAGGACGACCAGGCGACCGGGGTCGGCGGTCGGCGGCTGCGCGGGGCTGACGCGGGGGCGGGCGCGTTCGGGGCGGGCGCATTCGGGGCAGCGGCTGCCGCCGGCGCCCCGATCACGGCGACGAAGAAGCCGGAGAGCGTGGTCAGCAGGAGAGCCAGGATGCCGACGACCGCGGCGGTGACCGTGATGCGTCGTCGGCGGGCGGCCCGGCGTTCCCAGGGCGTCTGGTGGTTGGGCAAAGGCACCCTGCCAGGGTACGGGGGCGATAGTGTCGGCCCGCCTGGGATCCCGGGCGCAACCGCTTGAGATGACGGGGAGATGCTGTGGAGAACGCCCAGGCCCGACCGGCTGCCGAGCGCTACGCCTTCCTCGGTCCGGCGGGCACGTTCACCGAGGCAGCGCTGCTCCAGGTGGCGCCCGGCTCCGTCCACCAGCCGATGCCCGACGTCGTCACGGCGCTCGACGCCGTCCGTCGCGGCGAGGCGGACCGCGCCGTCGTCCCGATCGAGAACTCGGTCGAGGGCGGGGTGTCCGCGACGCTCGACGCCCTGACCTCCGGCGACCCGCTCGTGGTGGTCGGCGAGGTGCTCGTGGAGATCTCGTTCGTGCTGGTCGCGCGGCCGGGCACCCGCCTCGAGGACGTCCGCTACGTCGCCACGCACCCCCACGCCTGGGCCCAGTGCCGCGGCACGCTCGCGCGCCTCGTGCCCGGTGTGCAGCACCTGCCCGCGACGTCGACCGCGGCCGGGGCCGCGCTGCTCGTGGAGCACGACGGCGTGGAGGAGCTGGGCTTCGAGGCCGCGCTGGTCGCGGCGCACTCCGCCGCGGCGACCGGTCTGGAGGTGCTGGCCGAGGGGGTCGAGGACCGCATCGGCGCGGTGACGCGCTTCGTGGTCGTGGCGCGGCCCGGCGTCGTGCCTCCGCGCACGGGCGCCGACAAGACGACGCTGCTGGTCCACCTCCCGCACGACGACGCCGGTGCGCTCCTGACGATGCTCGAGCAGTTCGCGGCGCGCGGGGTGAACCTGTCGCGCATCGAGTCGCGCCCGATCGGCGACGCCCTCGGGCGGTACGCGTTCTCGATCGACGCCGACGGTCACCTCGCGGACGAGCGCGTGGCCGCGACCCTCATCGGGCTGCACCGCGTGTGCCCGTTCGTCCTGTTCCTCGGGTCGTACCCGCGGGCCGACATGTTGCCGACGACGGTGGCGGCCGGGACGTCGGACGACGCGTTCGCCGCGGCCCACGCGTGGGTCGCGGGACTGCGGGCGGGGCTCGACGAGGCGTAGCTCCCGGTCAGGACGACGAGAAGCTCAGCGCCGCACGCGCACGCGCAGCCCGTCGGGCTGGATGCGCACGCGGAGCGCGATCGCGTCGCCGATGAGGTCGCCGTCGACCTGCACGGCGTGCGGCTCCTCGAGCCGGACCGAGACCGTGCGTGCACGCCAGAAGTCGATGCGCGACGGGTTGTAGACGTTCGACGAGCGCCAGCCGAGCCCCTGCAGCAGCACGCGCCAGAGCAGCGACGCCCAGCCGATGAGGCCGCCGCGGGTGTCGATCGCGGCGACGTCGAGGTAGCCGTCGTCGAGCTCGGCGTCGGGGAGCAGCACGATCCCGCCGGGCAGCCGGCCGCAGTTGGCGAAGAGCAGGGTACGCACGCGCTGCTGGTCCCAGCCGCCGTTGCCGATGCGGAGCGACAGGCGCGTGCGGCGCGCGTGCAGGTGCCGGACGCCGACCAGGAAGTACGCGACCCAGCCGACCCGTCGCTTGAGGTCGTCGTCGGCCCCGGCGACCATCGCGGCGTCGAAACCGAGCCCGGCCATGACGAGGAACAGGTGCTCGCGCTCCGGAGCCGGACTGCCGGACGCGATCTCGTCGTCGGTGGGCTCGTCGCCGGCCGGGGGCCGCGCGGTGAGCCAGCCGAGGTCCATCGCCATGTCGCGGCCCGAGAGCGCCGTGCGGACCTGGTGCGGCAGCCCGTCGACGGGGAGGTCGAGGTTGCGGGCGAGCAGGTTGCCGGTGCCGGCGGGGATGAGGGCCATCGGGACGTTGGTGCCGGCGAGGGCCTCCGCGACGGCCCGGACGGTGCCGTCCCCACCCGCGGCGACGACGACGCTCGCCCCCGCCTCGAGCGCCGAGCGAGCCTGGCCGACGCCCGGATCCTCCGCCGTCGTGCGGTACACGAGAGGTTCCGGCATGCCGAGCTCTCTCGCGGTGAGGCGGGCGAGGTTCTCGAGCGCGGTGACGTCGGTGACCTTGATCGGGTTGACGATGAAGGCGGCGGGACCGTCGGGGACGGCCGGGGCGTCGTCGGGCAGCGGGGACACGGTGAGCGTGGTCCGCGGGGCGCGCAGCGCGGGCGACGTGCGGGAGGCGCGCTGCTCGCGGTAGCCGATGACGGAGATGATCAGGGCGATGGTGGCGATGGCGAGCGCGATGATGCCGATCACCAGGGCCGCGTTCGCTGTCACAGGGGCAACCGTAGTCGCGGTGCGCGGGCGGGCCGCCGGCGGTGAGCGCCTCGCGCGCTGCGGACGGCCCTCGCTGTCTGCGGACGGATGGGGGAGTCCGTTGCGCCCGCTCGGCATCGGTGCAGGTCAGAGGCTTGGCATCGCGACGGCGTGCGGTTCCGTCCGCAGACAGCGAGGGTCGTCCGCAGACGGCGAGGGCGACGCGGGCCACGCGGGCCGACCGGGCGCCGCTGCGTCCCCACCCCGTAACCTTGCAGGTGTGATCGACATCAAGGCTCTGCGCGACAACCCCGACCTCGGCCGCCGCAGCCAGCACGCTCGCGGCGCCGACGAGACCCTCGTCGACCGGATCCTCGCCGCGGACGAGAAGCAGCGCTCGCTCCTCACCGCGTTCGAGACGCTCCGCGCCGAGCAGAAGGCGATCTCCAAGTCGGTCGGCAAGGCCTCCCCGGAGGAGCGCCCCGCCGTCCTCGCGCAGGCGAAGGCGCTGGCCGACGGCGTGAAGGAGGCCGAGGCCGCGGCCGACGCCGCCCGCACCGAGCTGGACACGCTCGTCTGGCAGATGCCGAACCTGGTCGTCGACGGCGTCCCCGAGGGCGGGGAGGACGACTACGTCGTGCTGCGCCACGAGGGCACGATCCGCGACTTCGCCGCGGAGGGCTTCGAGCCCAAGGACCACCTCGAGATCGGCGAGGGTCTGGGCGGGATCGACATGGCGCGCGGCGCCAAGGTCTCCGGCTCGCGCTTCCACTACCTCGTCGGCCTCGGCGCGCGCCTCCAGCTCGCGCTGCTCAACGCCGCGATGGACCGCGCGATCGCGCACGGCTTCCTCCCGGTCATCACCCCGACGCTGGTCAAGCCGGAGATCATGGCCGGCACCGGCTTCCTCGGCGCGCACGCGGACGAGATCTACCACTTGCCCGCGGACGACCTCTACCTCGTCGGCACCTCGGAGGTCGCCCTCGCCGGGTACCACTCGGGCGAGATCGTCGACCTCGAGGACGGCCCGCTGCGGTACGCCGGCTGGAGCTCGTGCTTCCGCCGCGAGGCCGGCGCCGGCGGCAAGGACAACCGCGGCATCGTGCGTGTCCACCAGTTCGACAAGATCGAGATGTTCACCTGGGTCAAGCAGGAGGACGCGGCCGCCGAGCACGAGCGCCTCCTCGCCTGGCAGGAGGAGATGCTCGCGATCGCCGGCCTTCCCTACCGCGTCATCGACACCGCCGCGGGCGACCTCGGCTCCTCGGCCGCGCGCAAGTTCGACTGCGAGGCGTGGGTCCCGAGCCAGGGCACGTTCCGCGAGATGACGTCGACGTCGAACTGCACCACGTTCCAGGCCCGTCGCCTCGGCGTCCGCGAGCGCACCGAGGACGGCTCGACCCGCCCCGTCGCCACGCTCAACGGCACGCTCGCCACGACGCGCTGGATCGTCGCGATCCTCGAGAACCACCAGCAGGCCGACGGGTCCGTCACGGTCCCGGAGGGCCTGCGCGGCTACCTCGGCGGCCTCGCGGAGCTGCGCGCGTGACGGCAGCCGAGTACGACGGCGGGGAGTACGCCGGCAGCGCGTTCGAGGACGCCGACCTGGTCGACACCCCGGCGTTCGACGCCGCGATGCTCGAGTCCGCCGGCATCACCGCCGGCGCGGACACCCTGGTCGCGCTCGACATCGACGGCACCTTGCTCGGCCACGACGGCACCCTGAGCGCCGGGGTGCGCGACGCCGTCGCGGCCCTGCGCGACTCCGGCACCCACGTGGTGCTCTCCACGGGACGGGGCACGCCCGCGGTGCTGCCGGTCGCTGCCCAGCTCGGCCTGACGCACGGCTGGGCCGTGTGCTCCAACGGCGCCGTCACCCTGCGCCTGGACCCGGAGCTCGACGGCGGGTACGAGTTCGTGGAGGTCGTCACGTTCGACCCGGGCCCGGCCGTTCGGATGCTGCTCGCCGAGGACCCGGACGTGCTGGTCGCCGTCGAGGACCTCGGGCGCGGCTTCAAGGTGAGCGCCCCGTTCCCCGTGGGGGAGCTCGGCGACCCGGTCGAGGTCGTGACGCTGGACGAGCTGCTCGCCGCACCGGTCGCGCGCGTGACGCTGCGCGCGCCGGGCCGCCCGTCCGAGGACTTCATCGCGCTGGTCGAGCGCGCCGGCATGCACGGCGTGACCTACGCCGTCGGCTGGACGGCCTGGCTCGACATCACGCCCGACGGCGTCTCGAAGGCCTCGGCGCTCGAGCGCGTGCGCGGGTGGGCGGGCGTCGAGCTCGCGCGCACCGTCGCCGCGGGTGACGGCATGAACGACCGCGAGATGCTGCAGTGGGCGGGCGTCGGCGTCGCGATGGGCAACGCGGATCCCGGCACGGTCGCGCTGGCCGACGCGGTCACGACCACCGTGCACGACGACGGCGTGGTCGCCGTGCTGCGCGCCGTCCTGCGCTGAGCCGGCCCACGTCGTCGCCGAGAGCGATCCAACCGCGCCCGCGGCGACGTCGGCTCCGTCGTCGCGACGGCGGATGGATCGCTCTCGCGAGCGGCGGGAGGCCGAGCAGCTACAGGTACTGGCCCGGGTGCGGGCGACCGTCGGGCGCGCCGTCCGGCGCCTGACCCGCCGCCGCAGCAGCACCCGGCGGCAGCTGGTGCGCGAGCGCCGCGGCCTGCGCCGCCTGGAGCTGCTGCGCCGCGATCGCCGTCTGGATCCCGTGGAACAGACCCTCGAGCCACCCGACCAGCTGCGCCTGCGCGATCCGCAGCTCGGCGTCGGTGGGCGCCTCGCCGTCGTCGTCCGCGAGCGGGAGCGAGAGCCGGCGCAGCTCCTCCGCGAGCTCGGGGGAGAGCGCTGACTCGAGCTCGTGCACGGACGCCCGGTGGATGGTGACGAGGCGCTCGCGGGCGTCGGCGTCGAGCGGCGCGGAGCGCACCTCCTCGAGCAGGTGCCGGATCATCGTGCCGATCCGCATCACCTTGCCCGGCTGCCCGACGGCGACCGGTCGCCGCTGGTCGTCCGGCTCACCGCCCGGCGCGGCCCCGGCCTCGGGCGCGGTGGTCTCGGGGCGGGCTTCGCGGCGTCGTCGTCCATCGCCCCATCATGACTCCCCTGCCGCGATCGGGGAGAGGTGGAAGAGTGGAGGTCGTGACCAACGACGCCACGACCACGCCCTCCGTCCGCTCCGCGATCGACGCCCCCCTCGGCTGGCTCGGCAGCCCGGCCCACGCGCGCTGGCTCGAGCAGCACACCGACGAGCTCATCGCCTTCGCCTCGGGCAGCGCGATCGACGCCGGCTTCGGCTACCTGCTCGGCGACGGCGAGCTCCGCGGCGGTGACGACGCCGTCGACGGCGAGGCTGAGCTCTGGATCACCTGCCGGATGATCCACTCCTACAGCCTCGGCGTGCTGCTCGGCCGCCCGGGCTGCGCCGTCCTGGTCGACCACGGCCTCGCGACGCTCGAGCAGACGTTCGCCGACCACGCGAGCGGTGGGTGGTTCTCCAAGGTCGCCCCGGAGGGCCCGACGGCGGACGTCAAGGAGGCGTACGCGCACGCGTTCGTGCTGCTCGCGACCTCCTCCGCGCTGCTCGCCGGCCGCGACGGCGCCGACATCCTGCTCGAGCGGGCCAAGCAGGTGCACCTCAGCCGGTTCTGGAACGAGGACGAGGGCATGGCGGTGGAGTCGTGGAACGCCGACTTCACCGAGTGCGAGGACTACCGCGGCGTCAACGCGAACATGCACACGGTCGAGGCCTACCTCGCGGTGGCCGACGCGACCGGCGAGGACGTCTGGCGCGAGCGCGCGCTGCGGATCCTGGAGCGCGTGCTCGGCTACGCGAAGGACTTCTCCTGGCGCATCCCGGAGCACTTCACCACCTCGTGGGAGCCGCTGCCCGACTACAACACCGACGAGCGGGCGCACCCGTTCCGCCCGTACGGCGCGACCGTGGGGCACTGGTTCGAGTGGGCGCGGCTCGCGCTGCACGCCCGTGCCGCGGTCCTGGCCCACGGGGGCAGCGAGGGCGAGACGGCCTACCTGCTGGACTCCGCCGTCGCCCTCTTCGAGGCGGGGGTGCGCGAGGGCTGGGCGGTCGACGGCGCGGACGGCTTCGTCTACACCGTGGACTTCGACGGCGCACCCGTCGTGCGCGACCGGATGCACTGGGTGGTGACGGAGGCGATCGCGGCGGCCGCGGCGCTGTGGCGCGCGACGGGGGAGACCGGCTACGCCACCTGGTACGCGACCTGGTGGGACTACGCGCAGCTGACGATGCTCGACGGTTCCGGGTCCTGGGTGCACCAGCTCGACGTCGACAATCACCCGGCCGACTCGGTCTGGCCGGGCAAGCCCGACATCTACCACGCCATCCAGGCGAGCCTCATCCCGCGGCTGCCGCTGTGGCCGGCGCTCGCGAGCGCGGTGAAGGCGGGGCTGCTCGACAGCTGAGGGCCGTCGGCCGAGGCGGCGGCGCCCGCCGAGAACGGTCCAGCTCGCGGCTGGAGGCTGGTAGCCGCGAGCTGGGCCGTTCTCGATGGGTCGGATCCCGTTACCGTCCCAGGGCTTTCCGGATCTGGGCCGGCACGTAGCCCGGCCGGCGCAGGTCCTGGACGGTGAAGCGCAGGACGACGATCCGCCCCGCGGCGACCAACGCGTTCTGGCGCGCGCGGTCCGCGTAGGCGGCCTCGGGGTGCTCGTGCACCTCGCGGCCGTCGATCTCGACGACGAGCCACCGGCCGCCGGGGAGTCGCCAGGCGAGATCGCCCCGCAGGACCCGACCGTCGGGCAGCTGGATCGGTAGCTGCACCGCGTCCGGCGGGATCCCGGCGTCCACGCACTCCAGGCGCGCCCAGGTCTCGAGGAACGACTCCGCCCGACCGTCCGCGAGGTCGAGGCAGCACCGGAGGTGGCGAGCCCCGCGTCGACCGGCCGTGAGCTCCCGCACGGCGTCGATCGAGCTGAGGGTCCCCGACGCGAGGGCGGAGTCGACGGCGGCGGTGAGGTGGAGCCGACCGAGCTGGGTCGCGGACTGCGTGAGCGCCCACGGCACCGTCGCCGCGCGCGTGCCGCCGGCGAGCGTCACGACCTCGAACCGACGGTGCTGACTCACGAGTTGACCCGGGCGGTCCTGGTGGTCGGCCCGCGCAGCCGTGGCGCGGATCCGCAGGGGCAGACCGCGGTTGCCGTGGAGCGCCAGGGCGGCGACGCCGGTCGCGACGGCGTCGTCCCCGCACCGGACGAGAGCGAGATGGGCGGCGCGCACCCGCTGCTCGGACGGAGTCCGCGCGGCGTGGGGGTCGGTGTCGAGGACGCCGGGGGCGGGCCGGTCCCACAGGCCCGCCTCGACCCGACGTCGTCGCGAGTCGGACAGGACGCCGAGGCGGGTGCAGTCGTGGGCGGTGACGTAGCCGCTGCGCCGGGCGGCGACGTGCAGCAGCTCGGCGGGGAGGGGAGGGAACCGTGACATCCCGGGACAGTGGCAGCCGGGAGGTCGGGGCGTGGTCGGCCGTCCCCAGGCAGACGGGCCACGGATCGGTCGACGTCTGTGGGGACAGTCGAGCCCCGCGAGAACGCCCCAGCTCGCGGCTCGGCGGCCGGAGCCGCGAGCTGGCTCGTTCTCGCGAGCGCCGGTGCCCGCGAGAACGAGCTGGCTCGCGGATAGGGGGGCTGAGGCGCGAGGTGGGGCGTTCTCGCGGACGACGCCGGAGGGGCCGGCCACCGTGCGGTGACCGGCCCCTCCGGGTCGTGGTTCAGATCAGTGGCTCAGATCAGCGGAGCCACCGGTTCTTCTTGACCAGGTCCAGGCCGCCCCACCACTTGCCCAGGCCCCAGGTGTCACCGGCGAGCGTCGCGGCGGCGATCAGGAGGAGGCACGCCTCCACCCAGTGCGAGTCGAGGATGGGGTTGGTGCTCCCGGCCACGAACACGGGCCACTCGGCGAGGTACATGAAGATCATCAGCAGCGTGCCGCTGACGGCGGCGATCCGGAGCCCGGCGCCGGCGAGCATCGCGACGCCGATCCCGAGCAGCCCCGCCATGAACAGGACGTCGCCGAACGGGTTGATGAAGAGCTCGAAGAAGCCCTTGAACGGCGAGGTGCCGTCGGGGCCGGTCATGCCCTTGAGGAAGCCCTGGGCGGGGGTGCCGCCGTTGATCCAGGCGCGCTCGGCCGGCGTCGAGAAGCCGAGGCCGAAGGTCTTGTCGAGGAAGGGCCAGAGGAAGAAGAACCCGATCACGATCCGGGAGAACGCCAGCACCTTGCGGGCCAGCGGGCTGGTGACGATCGACGCCTGGCTCTCGGCGGTGAGAGTCGTGGTGGTCGACGTGGTTGCGCGTTGCGCGGTCGCGCTCATCTTCTCGGTCCTTTCGGGGCGAGGGTCGCGGTGTGCGACCCGATGACTCCACCCTCCCGCGCCCGCGCGCCGATATCTCGGGCCCAAGGTCCCAACTTTCCGAGCGCCCGGTCTCGCGACCAGAGGGTCCCTCAGGGGCGCGTGAGGAAGACCAGGCGATCGACGCCGTCGGGCACCTCGACCTCGCCCACGCCCAGATCCGCCCCCGCCCCCACCGGCTGCGCCACGAACAGGCTGACCTCGAACCCGCCCGGCAGCTCGCCCGCCCGCACCCGCGCGTCGCCCAGCGAGCGCGCCCGCGCGACCTGCGCCGCCTGCCGCGGCCCGACGGCCGTGTTGAGGTTGATCCCGTCGGCGACGGCGCCCGCGAGCTCCACCATCGCGTCCGACCCGCCGCCCAGCACGATCGGCGGCGCCTGCCCGGCCACGACGCCGGCGAGCCCGTCAGTCGCATACCTCCCGACGGCGTCGCTCCCGTTCCAGATCGCGCGCAGCGACGTGACGTACTCGCCCAGTCGCTCACGCCGCTCGGGCGCCGGGGCCGGCGCGCGCCGGAGAGCCGCGTCCTCGCGCGCGAAGGGCGACGACGGCGCCGACCCCGACCCGAGCCCGCACACCACGCGCCCGGGGGCGAGGTCGCCGAGCGTGTCCATCGCGAGCGCGAGCTGCGCCGGGTGGCGGTTGTGGAGGTTGGCCACGAGCGTGCCGAGCCGTACGCGCGACGTCCGCGCCGCGATGGCACCCAGCAGTGCGAACGGGTCGCGCGAGGCCCCGACGCCGGGCGCGGTGAGGGACGCGAGCGAGGTGATGTGGTCGAAGACCCAGACCCCGTCGTAGCCGTCGTCCTCGGCGCGGACGGCCAGGTCGACGATCGCGCGTGCGTCGCCGCCGAACGGGGAGATGACCAGGTCGCGCCTCATCGGGCCATCCTCCTACGTGGCGGGCCTGCGACGGAGCCGCGACCCCGGCCTACCGCCGCCCGCGCAGGACGGCCGCGACGGCGTCGTCGAGCACCTGGAGCTCCTCGGCGGCGTCGTGCCGCGCGACGGGCAGGATCCGCGATGTCGCCAGACCGTCCACGACCGTCATGAGCAGCCGCGCCGAGCGTTCCTCGCTGCCGGGGGCGACGGCGCCCTCCTCCGCCAGCACCGCCAACCAGCCGGCGACCCGACGCCGGAGCTGGGCGCCGTTGGCGGCCCAGGCCAAGCGGCTCTCGGCCGTGGCGTCGGGGCCGAAGACGGCGGCGAGCGCCTCGGCCCACCGGCTGAACGGCAGCTCCTCGACCAGCGCCTGCGGCGGCAGCAGCTGCAGCAGGCACTCGGTCAACCGCTCGGCCGGCGGCCGGCTGGAGTCGCGGATCGCGAGCTCGGACGGCGGCTCCTCGAGCGCCCGGTCCAGCACCGCCTCGCGCAGCGCGCGCTGCGTGGGGAAGTAGTGGCGGAGAGTGCTGGCGCCGATCCCGGCCTCCAGCGCCACGGCGCGCACGGTCGGGCTGGACTCGGGGTCGGCGGCGAGCAGGCGGCGGGCCGCCTCGACGATCTGGTCGCGTCGGGTGTCCACGGTGGTCCTCTCAGTGACGACTAGCACATTGTACTAACGGGACATGCCTTGCTACTGTCCTGGCACAGTGTGCTAGTACGCCGTGCTAGAGCCGATCGAGGAGCGCGGGAGCGCAGGGAGCAGGAGCACGATGAGTCAGGCCACCACGTCAACGCCGACAGCCACCCCCACCCGCCGTCTCGCGGTCTGGCACTTCCTCGTCCTGACCGTCGCCTACCTCGCCCTCGTCCAGGGCACGAGCGCCGTCCTCATGGCGGGCCAGGTCTTCGAGTACGCCGCGCCCACCTCGATCGACTACGTCGTGCGTGCGCTGGTCGTGCCGGTCGGCCTGGGGATCGTGCTCGTCGTCGGCGTCGTCGCCTACCTCGGCACCTGGCAGCAGATCTTCGTCGACCGCGTGCCGCTGCGCCGCTGGGTCGGGTGGATCGTCGTCGCCCTGCTCGTCACGGTCGTGGCGATCACGAACTACTCCGGGCTGGGCGAGAAGGGCCTGGCATTCGCTCTGCTCCTGCTGATCGCGACGCTCATGGTCGGGTTCGGCGAGGAGCTCCTGTTCCGCGGGGTCGGCGTCCAGGCCTTCCGCAATGGCGGCTTCAGCGAGTTCAGGGTGGGGCTGTGGACCACCGTGCTGTTCGGCGTCGCCCACGGCACCAACATCTTCTCGGCGGGACCCAGCGTGCTGATCCAGGTCGTGCTGACCACGGCGACCGGTTTCGTCTTCTACCTCGTGCTGCGCAGCACGGGCGCCCTCGTGATGGCCATGGCCGCGCACGGCCTGTGGGACTTTTCCGTGCTCAGCACCCAGGTGAATCCCGAGGACCCGTCGCCGCTGGCGAACGTCGCGGCGGTCGTCCTCGGGATCATCCTGCTGACGGTCCTGGTGCTGAGGAAGCGGCTCTCGCCGGCCACCTCCTGACCGCCCTACGGCAGCAGCACCACGCTCCCGGTCGCGACGCCGTCGCGCAGCATCTGGTGGGCCTCCTCGGCCCGCGCGAGCGGCAGCGTCGCGTGCACGAGCGGGCGGATGCGCCCGGCGGCGACGTGGGGGAGGAGGTGCGCGACGACGTCGTGCACCACCGCAGCCTTCTCGGCCGCCGGCCGCGCGCGCAGCGTGGTGCCGTGGACGCTCGCGCGCCGCTGCATCAGCTCGAGCAGGTCGAGCTCGCCCCGCCGTCCGGCCTGCGTGCCGATGACCACGAGCCGCCCGCCGGACGCGAGCCGGTGGACGTTCTCCGCCAGAGCGCCGCCCCCGAGCACGTCGAGCACGACGTCGACGCCGCGTCCGTCGGTCGCCTCGCGGACGTCCGCGGTCACCTCCCCGGGGGTGCGCTCGCGGTGGTCGATCACGACGGCGGCGCCCAGGTCGCGGACCGCGTCCAGCTTCGCGGTGCTCGCGGTGGCGATCACGCGCGCACCGAGCGCGGCGGCGACCTGCACGGCGATCGAGCCGATCCCGCCGGCGCCGCCGAGCACGAGCACGGTCTCGCCGGCGCGCAGGCCGCCGACCGGGCGGTCGCCCACGCCGACGAGGTTGGACCACACGGTGGCCAGCGCCTCGGGGAGCGCGGCGGCCTCGGCGTCGGACAGACCCTCGGGGATCGGCAGCAGCTGCCCGACCGGCGCCACCACGTGCGTCCCGTACCCGCCGCCGGCCAGGAGCGCGGCGACGCGGTCGCCGTCGTGCCACGCGGTCACGCCCTCGCCGACGGCCGCGATCGTTCCCGCGACCTCGAGCCCGGGATGCGCGGGCGCGCCGGGCGGGGAGGGGTAGTGGCCGGCGACCTGCATCAGGTCGGCGCGGTTCACCCCCGCCGCGGCGACGGCGATGAGCACCTCGCCGGGGCCGGGCTGCGGGGTGGGCACGGTCGCGGCGCGCAGGGCGGCGTCGTGCACCTCGAGGATCGTCGTGTCGGTCACAGCGTCACCGCGGGGCCCGGTTCAGGCGTCGTCGCCGGCGCGCAGCGGCTCGAGCGCCCGGGTCCACGCCTCGAGCTGGTCGAGCATCTCGCCGACCTGGGGCGTGAGCTCGTCGCTCGGGGTGAACGTGGAGAAGTCCTCGAACTCCGTGGCGAGCGGGAGCGCGATCTGCGCCCGCACGGTGGCGATCTGCAGCTCGGAGGCGATGAGGCGCAGGTGCTCGACGGCGCGGACCCCGCCCGCGCTGCCGTAGCTGACGAAGGCCGCGGCCTTGTTGTTCCACTCCGCGTAGACGAGGTCGAGCGCGTTCTTCAGCACGCCGGTGGTCGAGTGGTTGTACTCGGGGGTGACGAACACGTAGCCGTCGTAGCGCGCGACGACGCGGGCCCAGGCCTTCGTGTGCTCGTGGGTGTACTGGCCCATGGACGGCGGCACCGGCTCGTCCAGGTGCGGCAGGGGGTGGTCGGCCAGGTCCACGAGCTCGTACGTGACGTCGGAGCGACGGGAGGCGAGGTCGAGCACCCAGCGGGCGACGGCCTCCCCGT
The DNA here is from genome assembly GCF_003121705.1 of Serinibacter arcticus. Taxonomy (NCBI): domain Bacteria; kingdom Bacillati; phylum Actinomycetota; class Actinomycetes; order Micrococcales; family Beutenbergiaceae; genus Serinibacter; species Serinibacter arcticus. Next base: position 2,973,019 of record NZ_PYHR01000002.1, read on the forward strand.
TGCGGCCGGGGCGGGTGCTTCCGAGGACGATCGCGATCGTGGTCATGCCTTCCAACGTACGGTCGGTCGGCAGTGGAGTCACGGGCCGTGATCGGAGGCGACGGACGACCACGCGACGGCGGGCGGGCCCGCGCCGTCGCCGTCCGGGACCGAGCTCCCGAGCGCGAACGTGAAGACGAACACCCCGAGGGCGATCACCGTGATGACGACGAACACGATGAGGAAGACGACCCTCCCGAGCGAGTTCGCGCCCGTCCGGACCGGCCCCACGCGGAACGGGTCGCGCAGCCCGCCCTGCCGCGGGGGTCCGGTCGGGGCGTAGGGGTTGGGCCCGAGGTCGGCGCCCGGCGCCGCGTCCTGCGTCCCGACGTCGGCGCCGGCCGCGGCGTCGGACACCCACAGCTGCCAGCCGGCGGGCGGCGGGCCCCAGGCGGGATCGGGCTGCCAGCCGGGCGGGGGAGTCCACCTGGGCGGGGCGTGGGCCAGCTCGGCGGAGGGTTGTAGGTCATGTCGCACACCTGCCTCTCGGCGATCGCGGGTCGCCTCGTCCGTCGGATGGGCCGAGACCAGGGTGCCACCGCTCGCGCGTTCGCACGGGTCTACGCTCGGACCATGCCTCTAGACGCCGAGTACGCACCGAGCACGTCCGACTGGGCCCGTGAGCAGGCCGAGCTCATCGAGAGCTCGGGCGGCACGCAGGGCACCGAGCTGCACGGCCGACCGGTCATCGTGCTGACCACGCTCGGCGCCAAGTCCGGGAAGCTCCGCAAGACCGCCCTGATGCGGGTCGAGCACGAGGGCGTCTACGCCGTCGTCGCCTCCCTCGGCGGGGCGCCGAAGCACCCGCAGTGGTACTTCAACATCGTCGCCGAGCCGCGCGTGGAGCTGCAGGACGGGCCCGACAAGCACGACTACGTCGCGCGCGAGATCACCGGCGAGGAGAAGGCGACCTGGTGGGAGCGTTCCGTCGCCGCCTTCCCGCCCTACGCCGACTACCAGGTCAAGACCGAGCGCGAGATCCCCGTGTTCCTGCTGGAGCGCACCGAGGGCTGAGCCCGGCGGCGGTCGGCCCGCGACTGGCACAATGGACCGGGCTCGACGGCGGTCATCCGCCGCGCCTGCTCCGGGAGAGGTGACAGAGCGGCCGAATGTGACGGTCTTGAAAACCGTTGTTGTGCAAGCAACCAGGGGTTCGAATCCCCTCCTCTCCGCGGCGTGACGAGGGCGGGGCGCCGACCGGTGCCCCGCCCTCGTCCGTTCTCCGGTGACGTCTCGCGAGCGCTCAGCTCGCGCGGTCGGCCACCCGACGGAACAGCAGCTGCGCGCGCACCTCGGTGTGGCCGGGCGACTTGTCGACGGCGACGTGGTCGAGCTGGTCGAGGCGCCAGCCGAGGTTCTCGACCGACTGGATCAGCGGCCCGATGTCGAACGCCGTCGAGCTGCCCAGCAGGCCGGTGATCCGGCTCTCCACCGGCACCGCGCAGGTGAAGATCGACCAGCCCTCACCGAGACGCTGCGACGCGAGGTCGAGGATCGGCTGGGCATCGTCCTGACCGAGCAGGGTCTGCGTCATCGTCGGCTCCTTCTGGCCCGCTCGGCGTCGGGACGGTCCCTCGCGAGGCGCGGCCGGGTGCCCCTCCATCGTGGCATCCGCGCGGCTCTCACCCCAGCGTCACCCGCAGGATCTCGTCGACCACGACGGCGAGCGGCGCGCCCGCGTCGATCCGCACCCCCGTCGCGGGGACGTCCTCCTGCGTGCGGTGCAGGCGCTCGATCAGCTCGCGCTCCCGCGTCCGACCATGCCCGCCCCACTCGTCCGCGGGCCGCTCGTCGAGCCGTCGCGCCAGTGTCGCGGCGTCGACCGTGAGCACGACGATCGCGTCGAACACGTCCGCGAAGGCCGCGACGTTCCGCGAGCCGCCGCAGAAGAACGTCACCGGGTGGCTGTGGTCGAGGGCCATCGCCCGCACCTCGTCCGCGCGCCACAGGTGGTGGTCGTGCACCGCGAGGCCGGTGACGTCGTCGCGCGCCTCACCGGTCTCCGGATCGCCCTGGTAGGCGAGCTCGCGGTCCCCGTTGATCGCGTGATGACCGCGACGGCGGAGCTCGTGGCAGACGGCCGTCTTGCCGGTTCCCGACACGCCCTCGACCAGGACGTTCCGCAGCCCCACGCCTCGCCCCCGGTCTCAGGACCGCGCGCGCCGGTGCACGGCCCCGAGCACGCTGCTCGGCGCGATCGTCACGTCCACCCCGAGCTCGCCGATGTGACCCAGCTCGACCGGTGAGGCGAGCGTGTCCGTGACGAGGATGTCGATGCGGTGGGCCGGCACGGTCTGGACCGTGGAGTCGACGCCCACCTTGGTGTGGTCGGCCAGCACCACGACGCGGTCGGCGGCGGCCATCGCCGCGCGGTCGATGCTCGCGACGTGGATGTTCGGGGTGCTGAGCCCGTGCCGAGCGGTCAGCCCGTTGCCGGACAGGAAGGTCGTGCGCACGCGCAGCCGGCCGAGCGCCGCCTCGGCGTCGCCCCCGACCACGGCGCGGATGTTGCCGCGCAGCACCCCGCCGATCATGAAGAGGTCGACGTCGTGCGCGTCGGCGAGCTCGCCGGCCACCAGCAGCGAGGTGGTGGCGACCATGAGCCGACGGCGGGTGAGCAGCCGGGCGAGCGCCTGCGTCGTCGTGCCGGCACCGATGAAGATGGCGTCGCCGTCCTCGACCAGGTCGAGCGCCGCGGCGGCGATCTCCTCCTTCTCCGACAGCGCGACGCCGCTCTTCTCGACGTAGGTGGGCTCGTCGATGGCGGACTTCAGCAGGCTGGCGCCGCCGCGGCGGCGCTGCAGCAGACCGGCCTCCTCGAGCAGGCGCAGGTCCCGCCGGATGGTGATCTCGGAGGCGCGGACGGTGCGCGCGAGATCCGCGACGGAGACCGAGCCGTGGACGGCCAGGACCGACAGGATGACCTGGCGTCGTTCGTCGGTGAACACGGGACGCTCCTTCGTGTCGTCGTGCGGGGGGCGGCCGTGCCCCTCGTTCTTTCGACCCTAACCCCGGCCCACGACGGCGGGCGCCCGACCCGGTGAGTGCTCACCGGAACCGGACGCCCGCCGTCGTGCTCAGCCCCCGATCAGGGCAGGGCGTCGAACCGTGACAGGAACGCGGCCATCGCGTCCCGGTTGACGGGCTGCAGCGGCTTGTAGTCCGCCGAGCCGTCGTTGCCGACCCAACCCGTGGAGATCTTGTTCTCCGCGAGCCAGGAGATCTCGTCGTAGAACTGGTTGCTCGTGGTCACGTCCAGGAACGGGGACGTGGCCGGAGCGTCGTAGTCCGTGACGGCCGCGAGGCGGAACAGGAACGCCGCCATCGCGTCACGCGCGATCGGGTCGAGCGGGCGGAAGCTCGCCGTCCCGTCGGCGTTGGCCCAACCGGTGGAGATCTTCGTCTCCGCCAGCCAGGTGATCTCCTTGTAGAACTGGTCCGTCGGCTTGACGTCGACGAACGGCGAGACGGTCGGCGCCGTGAACTCGGGCGACTCGGCGAGTCGGTAGAGGAACGCCGCCATCGCGTCACGCGCGATCGGGGCCAGCGGTCGGTACTCCCGGCCCTGCGGAGTGACCCACCCGGTGCTGATGCCCTTCTCGGCGAGCCAGGTGATCTCCGAGTAGAACTGCAGGCCCTGGGGCACGTCGAGGAAGAACGTGCGCACCGTGACGTCGAACGTCGCCGTCTGCTGGCGACCCTCGACCTCGTAGGTGAGCGTGATGGTCTGGGTGCCGACGGTGGTGCCGTCGAACCCGGTGACCGTGAGCGCGGTGAGCGGGACGTCGGCGACGGTCTCGTCCGAGAACGTGGCCGTCACCGCCAGCCCCGCCAGGTCCAGGCTCTCGCCCAGCACGTAGTCCGTCTTCGACGGCGGCGTCACGATCGTGAGCGCCTCCAGCGTGGCGGCGTCGATGGGCGTGAGCCCGGCGACGGCGGCAGCCAGCGCCGCGGTCGCCTCCGCGACCTCCTGGGAGGTGGCGTCGGCGTCGGCCAGCACGGCCGCCGCCTGGTCGAGCGCCGCCTCGAGGACGACCCACGACTCCGGCTTGAAGTCGTCCTCCTCGAGGAGGAGCGCGGCGTCGTACGCGGCCTGCAGGCCGGACTTCACCACGGCTCCGACGACGGACTCACCGTTGACGACGGCCGACACGATCCGGAGGTTCCCGGTCGCGGAGTACGGCGTGGCGTTGGTCAGCCCGACGCGGATGCGCTGCGTGAACACGCTGTCGAAGTCGAGCGTGGTCGGGGCGTTCGAGGCCGTGGCGAACGTCGTCTCCAGGCCCTCCACGTCCTGCCAGGCCAGACCGTCCCAGTACTGCGCGGTGACGGCCGACGGGCGGGCGTTGGGGCCCTCCGCCGTGAAGGAGAGCTGGACCTGGTCGAAGGTCCGCTCGCCGTCCCAGAACAGCTCGAACCACTCGTGCGTCCGCGAGGCCGAGTAGGCCGGGAGGAGCACGTTCGCGCCGCGGGAGTACTGGTTGCTCCACGCCGACGCGGTGTCGCCGTTGAGCGCGTTGTTCGGGTAGGTGGTGGCGGCCCCCGTGAAGGTGGCCGTCGCCAGGGCGCCGGCACGCAGCGGGGAGTCCGCGGGCAGAGCCGCGAAGTTCCACGCCTGGTTGTTCGCGCCGAGCGTCGGGTTCGCGGCGATGTCGCCGCTGGCCGTGCTCGTCACGACGGAGACGTAGGCCTTGGCCGGCGTCTCCACACCCTCGACCGTGCCCGTGATCACGAGCTCGCCCGGGGTGGCAAAGGACGAGGCCGGGGGCATCGTCCACGTGACCTCGCGCGTGACGCCGAAGGCACCGACGGTCGCGTCCGCGTAGGTGACCTGGACGTCGACGGGCAGCGTCGGGACGCTCCCGACCGGTGCCGCGTAGGCCACCGGGGCGATCCCGGTGAGCGTCGGGGCCAGGGTGGGCTGCGCCGGCGCGGTGCCGGTGCCGTCCTCGGTGGCCGCGATGGTCACGACGGCGGGCTGGAGCCCGTCGGCGCGGGCGGTCAGCGTGATCTGGCCGACCGCGTCCTTGTCGGACTGGACGATCGCCAGGACCTTGCCGGCGTAGGCGCTGCGCTGGGAGTAGGTGCTCCGCTGCTCACCGTCCCACTTGTACGGCTCGGTGCTCTCCTGCTGGCCGTTGTCGACACCGACGATCGCGCCGTTGTCCACGGTGAACTGCACCAGGTTGTCGGCGTCGGGGACCTCGTTGCCGTCCTCGTCGACCACCGTGGCCTCGATGTAGGCGAGGCTGCGGCCGTCGGCCGTGATGACCTCCTTGTTGGTGCTCAGCTCGATCGTGTACGGCGAGGACGCCGTGGCGACCGTGTCGATCGCGACCGGCTCCGTGGCGTCGGCGGAGTCGTAGGCGCGAGCCTCGAGCACCCCCTCCGCGAACGGGACCTTCCACGTCAGGTGGAGCTTGCCGTAGTTGGTGCCGGCCGGGATGGCGCTGTCACCGCTGGCGTCCACGATCGTGGCACCGGTGCTGGCGTAGCCGCCGGTGTTGCCGTTCGAGGTGGGCCAGGTCTTGTCGTCGGCGACCGCCTCGGACGTCTCGAGGTACTGCTTGCCGTAGGCGGTCTCCTTCACGTCGAAGGACTTGCGGCCGAGCGACTCGCCGTTGAGGAAGAGCTCGACGGTCGGGGCGTTCGCGTTGACCCAGACCTCGACCTCCTCGCCCTCGCGCCACTCGTTCCAGTTCCCGGGCAGCACGTGCACCTGGGCGCCGTCGGCCGGGTCCAGCCACTGGCTGCGGAACAGGTGGTAGGAGTCCTTGGGGAAGCCGGCCGTGTCGATCGCGCCGAAGGAGGAGACCCCCACCGGGTAGACGGAGTACGGCGTCGGCTCGCCCAGGTAGTCGAACCCGGTCCAGATGAACTGACCCAGGAACGCCTTGCGGTCACGGTCCTTCTTCAGGCCGTACTCGTTCGACATCGTCCAGGAGGCGAAGTCGTTGTCGTAGTTCGAGCCGCCGCGTCGACCGGGCGTCAGGTTGATGCCGGTGTTGCGGATGGTCGGGTCGAGGTAGACACCGCGCGAGGACGTCTGCGAGGAGGACTCGGACTCGAAGAAGAACGTGCCCGGGAAGCGCTCGGTCAGGCGGTCGACCGAGATGGCGGTGTTGTAGTTGAGCCCGTAGCCGTCGAGGAACCGGTTGACGCGACCCCACGTGGAGTCGATCGCCGGGGGGTTGCGCTGCTGGTCGCCGCCCATGGTGACGAGGCGGTTGGGGTCGATCGCCTTGATGCCCTGCGTCAGACGCACGGCCTCGGTGTACTCGTTGATGGCGGTCGCGCCACCGAAGCCGGCGAGGTCGTACTTGCTCGGGTCGTACCAGCTCGGACGGCTGCCGACGCCGCGGACCTCGTTGCCGATGGACCACATGAAGACGGACGGCTCGTTCTTGTCGCGCTGGACCATCTCGCGGATGACCCAGTCGCTCCAGAGGTACTGCGCGCCGTCGTAGTTCACGGCGGGCGTGGGCGGGCTCAGCAGACCGTTCGGCCCGAGGCCGGCCCAGTCCTGCGGGACCGGCTGGAGGAAGAAGCGACCGAAGTCGTAGGTCGCCTTGGTGGCGCCCCAGCCGTCGTAGGCCTCCTCGACGACGATGATGCCCTTCTCGCTCGCGACCTCGATCGCGTCCTTCGCGGCGGGGTTGTGCGCCGTGCGGAAGGCGTTGACGCCCATGCTGACGAGCTTGTCCCACTGACGGTCGAACGCGTCCTTGTTGGCCGCGGCACCGAGGGCGCCGGAGTCGTGGTGCAGGTCGACGCCCTGGATCTTGGTGTAGACGTCGTTGACGTACAGACCGCCCGAGGAGGGGTCGGTCAGGTCGACGTCGGCCACCTCGAACCAGCGGAAGCCGAAGCTCGTGTCGACGGTGTCGACCAGCCGCGTCTCGACCGTGCCGTTGCCCAGGTAGAAGAGCTCGGTGCGGACCGTGTAGAGCGTCGGGTCACCGATGTTCCACGGGTACCAGAGGTCGACGGCGGGGACCGTGATCGTGTCGCTCAGCGTGGTGAGCGTGCTCGGGTTGGTCTCGACCGGGTCGCCGACGGCGGTCGCCGCGACGGTGCCGTCGGCCTCGATCACCGAGGTCTTCGTGTAGATGATGCCGTTGGTGGCGTCGGAGAAGACCGAGGCCTCGAGCTCCAGCTGCGCGCTGCCGTCGGCGTTGTAGGTGGTCTCGAGCGTCGGCGTCGTGAGGTCGATGCCGTGGCGCACGAAGCGGACCGGGTCGGTGACGACGAGGTTCACCGGGAGCGTGATGCCGCTTCCCGTGTACCAGCGGCCCGACGGCGCGGGGTTCTGCACCTTCACGACGATGGTGTTCACCGCGTCGTCGCCGTAGACGAGACGGTCGGTGAGGTCGTAGGCGAAGCCCGTGTAGCCGCTGGGGGTGGTGCCGACGAGCTCGCCGTTGAGGTAGACGACCGAGTTCTGGTAGACGCCCTCGAAGTCGATCGTGACCCGCTTGCGCTCGGCCTGCATGGACTCCGGGACGGAGAACGTCTTGCGGTACCAGCCGAGGCCGCCCTGGAGGTAGGCCTGGGAGTTGGTGGAGCTGGAGACCTTGTCGCCCTCGATGCTCCAGTCGTGCGGCGTCTGGACCGTGCGCCAGGCGCTGTCGTCGAACGCCGGGTCGATCGCCTCGGCGGTGGTGACGCCGACGTCCTCGAGCTCGAGGGTCGCGTTGCTCAGGACCGTGGGGGTCCGGGTGGCGAGGAAGAACTTCCAGTCCTCGTTGAAGTCGATGGTGCGGGCGCCGGAGTCCTCGATCACCTCGGGGACGGCCGCGGCGGCGACCGCGGTGGAGCTGGTGGACGGGGTGGAGCTGGTCGAGCTGGGTGCTGCGAACGCACTGCTGGCTGTGCCGATGAGGAGGCCTGCTGCCAGGGTGGCGCCGATGATCGATTTCGATCGCTTCATCGAGGCTCAATCCTTCCTTGCATTGAACTGGCGCCTCACCGATGAGACGCCTAGATTCCGGACGCTAATGTGCACGGTCACAGACGGTCAATCGGGGGACTGGTAACGATCAAACGATGTTTCGGACCGATCAATCGCGATCAATGATGACGTCACCATGGCCTAGCCATGGGTTGACACGGGGATCGGGCCGGGCGTGCGAACGGGGCGGTCGAGAGGGCGTCAGCCGAGGCTGCCCTGGTACTCCTCGAACGAGAGGATCTCGTCAGCGGGAGGTGCCTCGATCGACACCGCGCCGTTGAAGCCGCTCATGCGGATGGTCACGGACGACGTGCCGATGCTGACCTCGGAGCGGATCGGTCGTCCCTCGGCGTCCAGGTAGATCTTGTACTTGAGCTCCTCCGGCACGACCGTTCCCGCGTCGAGCTCACCCGCGGGGAGCCTGGTTGGGTCGACCATCACCGTGTATCGCTCGGCCGGGACGCCGTTCTCCTGGACCGAGCCCTCCCGCACCACGCTCGTGATCGCCTGCGAGAAGTCCCTCATGTCGCCGATGGGGTCGTACGCCTCGGTCATGCCGGTCGCCTCGACCCACAGGTGCTGGCTCCGCTCACCCATGTACATGTACATGACCCCGTCGAGCGAGATGGCGTGCATCATCACGTCCGGGTCGTCGGGAGCGGGCATGGTGAAGGACGCCGCGATCGGGCTCCGGGTGTAGTCGATGACCCCGGCGATGATCGAGGGGTAGCCGGCGTCCCAGAGCTCCATCTCGTACTGCGCCGTCTGCACGGCGTCGAGCCCCTGGGTGAAGTGGGCGAGGAAGGCCTCCGTGTCGTCACCGATCGCCGGGGCGGGGGAGGCCTGCTCGGCGGTGTTCTCGGCGTCCTCGGTGTCCTCGGGCGAGGGCGTGCTCTCCTGCGTGACGGCGTCGGCCTCGGTCGATGCGGACGGGCTGGTCTCCGCCGGCTCCGGCGCCGCGCCGTCCTCGCCGGACCCGCACGCCGCGAGCGTGATCGCGACGGCGCAGGCGGCCGCGAGCAGCGCGGGGGTAACGGGACGGCGGCGTTGCCGGGAGGTGGCCATGGTGCCGAACTTAGCGCCGAGCCCCGCCGGCCGCCTGCCAGGCCGGCAACGATGTGGTCACGATGCTGGTCGACGATCGAGCCGGCGACGCGACGGCCCGTGGTCACCTCCCGGACACACACGTGCCTTACGGTTGGATGACCGATCCCTTGCCGAAGGAAAACCCCTGTGAGCCTTGTCGCCGAGCACGCCATCGTCTCGATCCAGGTCGCCGACTTCGCCATGGCGGATCCGGGCGGCAAGGCCACGATCGTCGGGTCCGGCATCTCGGTGCTGACCCACACCGCCGGCAAGACGTCCACGACCCGCTTCAGCGTCGTCGTCGAGATCGAGGTCCCCTACGACCTGCTGCCCCAGGACTTCCCGATCGAGATCGCGCTGATCGACGCCGTCGGCGGCCTCGTCTCGCCCGGTGGGAGCCAGCCGCTGCGCATCGCGCAGCTCGCCAGCGTCGAGCGCCCGCAGCGCACCGCCGGTCTCAGCTACCCGCGCGAGGCGCTCCGCGGCCGCACGCGCCTGGTCGTCGACTTCGCGCAGGGCCTGCCGCTGCCGGCCGAGGCCGCCTACGCGTGGCGCGTGACGGTCGACGGCGACGAGACCCGCAACTGGACGTACCCCTTCGCCGTCGCGACGAACGGCGCCGCCGCCGGCGGGGGCCCCGTCATCGGCTGAGGTCCCTCTTCTCGCCTACCCCTCACCCCCTCCGCCGAGCATGTCTGCGGCTGCTGTATCGCGCTGATACAGCAGCCACACGCATGCTCGGCGGAGGGGCTGGTCGGCCAGAATGCGCTCGGCTGCTGTATCAGCGCGATACAGCAGCCAGGCGCGTGCTCGGCGGGGGTGGGTCGGGTCAGGGGCGGGCGTCGCCTCCGGCCGGGGCGCCCGGCGGGCGCTCGCCGTCCGCGCCGCCCATGCCGCCGGGCATGCCGCCTCCGCCGCCCATCCCGCCCGTGTGCTCGCCGGCCGTCACGGTGACGCCCGCACCGCCGTCGACCGTGACGGTGTAGCTCTCGCCGGCGGTGACCTCCGCTGAGGAGTAGACGACCGAGGCGACTTGCTTCGCCGTCGTGAAGCTCGCGATCTCCGCGCCGGAGGCGTCGGTGACGACGACGCTCGATCCCGCCGCCGCGGTCACCTGCGCCGACAGCCAGCCCTGCGACGACTCGGTCGACGGCGCCACGGCCATCCCCGCCGAGCCGACCGCCAGCAGCGTGCCGCCCGAGACGTCGAACGTGCCGTCGACGTCGAACGCCCCGTTGCCGTCGTTCGTCGGACCGTTGACGACGACGTCGCCCCCGGTCACCGTGAACGCCCCGTTCGCGTCGATCCCGTCGCCGTCGCAGCTCACGAGCACCGACCCGGCCGAGACGAGGATCCACGGCTCGGCCACGACGTCGGAGGCGGCGTTGATGCCGTCGTCGGACGCCGTGACGTCCACGGTGGCGCCGGCGAGCGCGACCGTCGCCCCCTCGACGCCCTCGGTGGAGGCCGTCACGGTGACGGCCCCGCCGTCGAGCACGACCTCGGCCTCGCCCTTCACGCCGTCGTCGACCGCGTCGACCGCGAGCGTGCCGTCGGCCACGAGGGCGTCGGTCTGCGCGGCCACGCCGTCGTCCCCGGCCGTCACCGTCGCGGTGCCGCCCAGCAGCGCGACGTAGCCGGCGGTGCCGTCCTCGGTGTCGTCGGACTTCAGCCCGTCGCCCCCGGCCTCGACCGTGAGGGTCCCGCCGGTGACGACGAGGTAGTCCTTGCCGCGCACGCCGTCGTCGACCGCGGTGACGGTGATGTCGCCGCCCGCGATGACGAGGCCGTCCTTGGAGGTGATGCCGTCGTAGGCGCTGCCGGTGACGCTCAGGGCGCCGGTGCCGGCGATGGTGAGGTCCGCCGTCGAGAACAGCGCGGCGTTCGGCTCGTCGACGCCGTCGGCGTAGACGTACGTGGCGGCGTCGGTGAGCGCGTTCTCGGAGCCGTCCGCAAGCACGACGACGACGCTCTTGGCGTCCGTCACCTGCAGCGGGGAGGTGGTGGAGGAGGTGATGTCGGCGCCGTCGAGCACGAGGCGCACCACGCCGTCGTCGGTGCTGTTCACGACGACCTGGCCGTCGGTCAGCGTCCCCGACAGCACGTAGGTGCCGGACGCGGTGATGGTGACGGTGCGGCCGTCGACGGTCACGCCGTCGCCGTCCGTCGAGGCCGTGTCGCCCTCGAGGGTGATCGCGACGGCGGAGCTCGCGTCGTAGTCGGCGTCCCCCTCCTCGTAGGCGAGGTTCGCGGCGAGGGCGTCGGCGACGGTGGTACTGCCCGTCGTCGCGACGGCGGCGGTCGAGGTGGTCGCGTCGCCGTCGGTGGTCGGGGTGTCGGTGGTGGCGTCGTCCGCGGACGACGTGCCGGTCTCCTCGGAGGTGCCGGACGCCGTCGCCGAGTCGGTGCTGCAGGCGGCCAGGACGCCGAGGCCGAGCGAGGCGGCGAGGACGCCTGCGCCGGCCTTCGCGAAGGCGGTGTGGCGGAGGTGGCGGGCGGTGGTCGAGGGACGCATCAGAGGCTCCTGGGGGTGAGGGTCGGGGTGGGGGTGGCGAGCTCGTGCAGGTCGCGCACGATGCGGTGCCAGCGGTTGTGGGTGAGCGGCTGGTCGCTGGTGAGGGCGAGGCCGCAGGTGTACTTCGACAGACGGGTGGGGCGGTGGCCCGCGCGCCACAGGAGGCGGTCGAGCTCGCAGGGGCGGCCCGTCGTCTTCGTCTCGACGACGGCGTGGCCCGGCAGGGTGAGGACGTCACCGGTGGGGGCGCCGGTTGCGTCGAGGGCGGCCCAGGTGAGGCGGGTGTCGACGGTCACGCGGCTGCCGCTCGCGGGGAGGTAGTAGGTGGTGCGGTCGTAGGTGACCTCGAGGACCGGGGTCAGGGCGCCGAGCTCGTGTCCGGTGCGCATCCGGACCGTGAGGGGCGCGAAGCGCTGGTGCTCGCCGCGCGTGGCGAGCGCGAGATCGAGCCGGTCCTTGACCGTCTCGCCGCGCGCGCTGCGCGTCTTCACCTCGAGGAAGCTGAGGCCGGAGTCGCAGTACGTGCGGCGGCGAATCTTGAAGCGGCTCGGACGGGCGCGGGCGGCCAGGTGGTAGGCGGCGAGGTCGGCGGTGTCGAGATAGGTGGACGCGTAGGCGTGGGTGGTAAGGCCGTCGATCGTGAGGATCCGCAGGTCCGGGTCGGCGGCGTCGACGAGGGCGAGCTGCGACGTCGGGAGGAGGTACTTGCGGTCCGTGCGGGTGAGCAGCGGCGCGGTGGCGACGAGCTCGTCGAGGGTGATCGGGGTGCTCATCGGGTCACCGTGAGGTGGTCGACGGCGGAGGTGGGGGTGGGGGTGGTGGCGCTCGTTGCGGGGGTGGCGACGGCGGGGGTGAGCGTGGTGCGGAGGGTGGGCTCCGCCGTCGTGATCCTGGTCGGCCGGAGCCGGTAGCGGACCTCCACCCAGGTGGAGTCGTTGACGAGGTCGAGGCGTGTGACGGTGACGGCGCGGACGTCGGCGCCAAGCATGGCCTCGAGGTGGTCGGTGAGCTCGGTCTCGTCGGCGATAGCGCGGTCGAGCACGATCGTCTGGCTGCGCGAGTGGGGGAGGAGGCGGGGGTGGTCGGCGATCCAGATGAGCCCGACGATGAGGCCCATGCCGGCCGCGGCGAGCCACAGCGGGGTGGGGGCGAGGCCGCCGAGGAGGCCGATCGCGAGCGAGGCGAAGTAGTAGGCGACCTCGCGCTGGCTGAGCTCGTCGGAGCGGAGACGGATGATCGACAGGACGCCGAGGAGACCCAGGCCGAGGCCGGCGCCGACCGCCGAGCTGGCGAGCGTCGCCGAGACGGTGAAGACGCCGATGTTGATCCCGAGGTAGGCCACGACCAGATCGCGCCGGTGGTGGCGCGGGTGGTAGAGGCCGAACACGAGAACGGCGATGGCGGCGAGGTCGGCCGCCAGCAGGGTGAGGGTGGTGCTGATCGTCATGGGGACTCCTTCGGTGAGGAGTCCCAGTCAGCCGGGGGTTGCTGTGCGGTGGCTGTGCGGGGGGTGGGGTGGTTGCTGTGAGGGTGCGGCGCTGCACAGGATCGAGTGGTGGGTGACGCGAGGCCAAGCCGCGTTTGGTCGGACTGGCTGCGGGAGGGTAGCCTGCTTCGAGCCGATCGGCGCCAGCCGCGTCCCGCCAGACGCGCTGGAGCCGCCCGGTCTTGGAGACGTCGCATAGTCAGGTCTAGTGCGCGGCCCTGCTAAGGCCGTGAAGGGGCAACTCTTCCGTGGGTTCAAATCCCACCGTCTCCGCGTGTGTGATGTCTCAGGACATCGGGATGGCTCGGACCCACGGATGTGGGTTCGGGCCATCGCTCATTTTGGGTGTTGGGGCTGGTAGTTGCGGGTGAGGTCGATGGTGATCTCGCTTGTAGTGGCGTGGATGACGGTGGCCTCGAGGTCGTGGACGAGGACTTTGACGTGGGTTCCGGTTTGGGCTCGTCCGACGGCGAGGTGGCGGAGCTTGCCGGCTACTCGGGGTAGTCCCTAGCCTTGCATCGTGACCACCTAGTGCAGGAGTGTCGGCGCATGGTTCGCGCGGCGGCTTAATGACCTGCAGGGCGGCACGGTAGGCGAGTGAGTCTTGGGACTCGGCGCGTTAGGCTCGTGCCAGAATTGTGGAGGATCCTTTGACAGAGGAACGGCGGCAGGAATCGCCTAGTAGGGGCGCGGATTCTCTGTTGGAGGGGCTTCGGGCGGTGTTGGGCGCCGATTCGGGAAGAGTCGTGCCGGAGACAGCGCTTGTTCGTGATGGTGGGCCGATTGTGATTGCGTTTTTAGTAGCGCAAGGAGCTGTGTCTGAACGAAAGACCGACGGGCGCTTCGAGATTGTCAGTGACGTGGCTCGCGCCTATATTGCAACCCTTGCCGAACATGTTGACTCAGGTGTTCCCCTCTATGAGGGCTGGGACAGGGCGGTCCCGGCCGGTTCGGTGGAGGGAGTTGCGCTTAACGGACCTTACCTCACGCTCAAAATCGAGGAGAGGCGCTTCTCGGGGTCGAAGAGCGTCCCCACTCGAGAGGTCCGGATAGTTCAGGCGGCAATTAAAGCCCGGTTTGCCCTGGGTTACGGTGACCGATTCCTCGTGAGGTGGGACGCGAAGGCACGATGCTTTCAGCCAGTCGGCGGCCACGTTCGCAACTCTGACACCGACACAGAACGGGCGATGCGACGGGAGATCGAGGAGGAAATTCCGGACGTAGTCTCGGGCGAAGAGTTCACGATCAGCCGCGTCGGTGCTGGAGTGACTGCTCAAGTATCTCGGACTACGTCGGCGTTGACCCAGTATGATATGGAGTTCTTCTCGGTCACTTTCGGAGCGCGCTCGCCTAGGCTGACGCAAATCGACCGTTGGGTCAAGCGTCAAGAGATGCTGAATGGCCGAACGCGAGATGGAGAGGCCATCAATGTTCTCGGCATGGCTCGGTCCCAGCCTGATTTCGATTCGTTTCTGAATCGCTTACCGTACAGCTTTCCGACGTCCCTCAAGCCGTCTCGGCAGTTGATATTGCGGCGCATCTATGAGTCGATCTTGCTCATCAGCGGCTTGGCCGGAATCGCGACCGTGGTAAGCATGCTGCACGGCGTCCTTAGGGGATAGTCATTGAGATGCGCATGCCGCGCTGCGTCCAAGGCCTACGAGTGGCCCACTGAGCTAGGGGCACTCCGAACGGCCGGGTGGCGGCCGCTGGCAGATTTCTCGCCGGTCGGGTGTTGAGTTCGATTTTCGTTGGCCTGGGTGGCGGCTAGGGGTCTTGGTTGTCGAGAATAGGGAGTGGCCAAGCTGCCTGATCGATGGCTTATCGAATCACCCTGGGTTTGGTGGAGTCGCCTGAGTTTGGGAACGAGGATGGACTCATGCCGAAGGAGCAGAGTGCGGGGAAGCCGACCACGAGGCGGTACTCCGATCAGGAGAAGGCCGCCGCAGTCCGGATGGTCCGATCGCTGCGAGCGGAGCTGGGGACCGATCACGGCACGGTCCATCGGGTCGCGACCCAGCTCGACTACGGAGTCGAGTCGCTCCGAATCTGGGTCAAGCAGGCCGACATCGACGACGGCGTTACGCCGGGGGTGACGACCGACGAGGCTGCCAGGGTGAAGGCGCTGGAGCAGGAGAACCGGGAGCTGAAGCGGGCGAACGAGATATTGCGGCGAGCGGCGAATTTCTTCGGGGCGGAGCTCGACCGCCAGAGCAAGTAGCCGCGTTCATCGACGCCAACCGCACGGACGTCGTCGAAGGCCGCCGGCTGGGGATCGAGCTCATGTGCAGCGTGCTGCAGGTGGCCCCCAGCACCTACTACGCCCGCAAGGCCCGCCCGCCCTCGGCCCGGCAGGTCCGCGACGCGGTCACTGGGTCAGAGCTGTTGTCGTTGTGGGAGGCGAACTACTGCGTCTACGGAGCTCGCAAGCTCTGGAAAGTGGCCGGCCGAGCCGGGCTCGACGTGGGACGCGATCAAGTCGCGCGTCTGATGCGGGCCGCGGGAGTTGTGGGCGTGCGCCGGACGAAACGGGTACGGACGACCCGGCCAGACCCGCTGGCTGCCCGCCATCCGGACCTGGTGCGCCGGGACTTCACCGCGACGGCTCCAAACCAGTTGTGGGTGACGGACTTGACCTACGTCCCGACGTGGGTCGGGGTGGCCTACGTCTGCTTCATCATCGATGCCTACTCCCGGATGGTCGTGGGCTGGCGGGCAGCGCCGACGATGAGGACCGAGACCGTGCTGGACGCGATCGAGATGGCTCGCTGGTCGCGCGGGGCGAACCTTGCGGGGCCGCGATGTCACAGCGATGCGGGCAGTCAATTCACCTCGCTGCGCTACGGGGAACGTCTCGCCGAGATCGGTGCGACGCCCTCGATCGGCACCGTTGGCGACAGCTACGACAACGCCCTGGCCGAGACTGTGAACGGCTACTACAAGGCCGAACTCATCCGAAGCCCCGCCCGCCAGCGGCCCTGGAAGAGCGTCGAGGACGTCGAGCTCGCCACCCTCGGCTGGGTCCACTGGCACAACACCCTGCGGCTGCACGGCTACCTCGGCGACGTCCCACCGGCTGAGTTTGAGCGGGCCTTTTATGCTGACCAGACCGACCACCACCAGGTCGTCGGAATCCAATAGCGCGACCCTCCATCAGACCCAGGGCGATTCAGTGCCAGGCCAGCGTCTCGGCGCCCGCGTCCAGGCCCGCCGCGACGAGCCGGGCGCGTAGCTCACGCAGGACCATCACGGTCTGGGGTGGAGTCGGGTTTGGGGAGGATCGCGGCCGTCGCGAGCGGGGCTCGAACGCGGCCTCACCCTCAGCGGCGTAGCGGGCCAGGAGCTTGTAGATCCAGGAGCGGTGCACGCCATGGCGGCGGGCGACCTCGGCAACCGAGACCCCCTGGAGAGTCACGCCGGTGATGACGAATCTGGCTGTCGACATGCCCGAGCATCCAGCCCCACCCCGAGCCCGCGCCGGGGTGATGCCGATGACGTGAGACATCGTGGCTCCGATGACCCGAGACAGCCGTCGCCCATGTCCTGAACCTGGACACCATAGTCTCCGCATTCTTTGTAAAGCATTCGCAAAGGCCCGAGCTCTCCTCAGCTCGGGCCTTTGCCGTGCTGATACCTGTTAGTGCAGTTCCCGCTGGGCGGGTAGCCGGCCATGCCTCTAGTCCAGTTGGACGCAGGGATCCGCTGGCCCGGCGGACGCTTCCTGTGGGCGTGATGAACGTAGGGGTCAAGTTGAGACCCTGATAGTGGTATAACGCGGTGCCCGGCCTGGGCCGGATGCGGTCATCGTGCTACACCGCTTTCTGGGACCCAACCAGGCGCGTGGACCCTGGTCAGGTGACCCGTCGGATCTAACGCGCCGCTCGGGGGCCAAGTAGTCGCGTTGGGGGTGGCATTCAGGGGCACGCGCGCGCTAGGGTCTTCGAATGGAACCTGAGACTGCCGATGACGCCAACCTGAGTAAACTTCTAGATCGAACTCTGACCGAGCTGGAGTTCGATGATCAAAGCGACGCTGATGAGTCGCCGGTTCCAGTCACTTTCTCCACTCAGGACTACCCTGTCGACGGCTTAGTATCCCGCCTTGAGCGCGGAACGATGTTGGTTCCGCAGTTTGGAACGGCGGACGCCAGAATTCATACAGCTGGGTTCCAGAGGGGGTTCGTGTGGACGAAGAAACAGATGGACAAGTTTATCGAGTCTCTGCTGCTTGGGTATCCAATCCCTGGGATTTTCTTGGTGAAGCAGGCGGCCGACAATCGACTTCTTGTGCTGGACGGTCAGCAGCGACTGGAGACCTTGCGTCTCTTCTATTCGGGGATCTATGAAGATCGTGCGTTCAAGTTGACAAATGTTGGGACCGAGCTTCAGGGGTTGACGTATGCAACTCTCGGCGACGAGCGACAACTCATGCTCGATAATTCCTTCATGCAGGCTACCATCGTAACCGCTGACGGGACGGCTGAGGTCAATGAGGCCGTCTATAGTATCTTCGAGCGGCTCAACTCCGGCGGAACCCAGCTAACCCCTCATGAAATCCGCATGGCGCTCTTCGCTGGGCCGTTGATGGACTCGATCGCCGCCATAAATGAAGAAGAAGGCTGGCGCTGGATATACGGAACAAAGTCCAAGAGGGCGCGAGATCACGAGTTGATCCTTCGCGCAATCGCTCTCTTCGAGCGGAGCTCTGAGTATCGGAGACCGCTCAAGTCGTTCTTGAACTCGTTCTCCGCGGACCGCCGTGACGTGGACGCGGCTGCGACCGACTCCGGCCAGTGGTTTGTCGAAGCATGTGAGATCCTCTCGTCCGAAGTCGGCTCTGGCGTATTGCGGCGGGACGAAGGCGGCGCCGTGAACGCTGCCCTTGCGGAAGCGATCATTGTTGCCTTGATGGAGCATCTCCGAGACTCGGGTAGTGCGCCCGAGAACCTCGAGGAGCGCGTTGCAACTTTGAAGTCCGATTCGCAGTTCCTATCCGCAACGGCTCGTGCCACTGCTGACAACGAGGCCGTACGGCAAAGGTTGGCGAGTGCGCGAGCCATCCTTGCCGATCGCGAGCAGTAGCCCGTGGGTGAGAAGGGCGTTACTGCTGCTTGGCCACCAGTTTCGGTGCGCCAGAAGTCCTTGGCACTCAAGGAACTGGCCGACGTGGTGCGGGGTGCAGACACTGCCGTGAGTTCGCACCTAAGTAGGTACTTAGTGGTGCGCTCGGCGGGGCTGCTCGAGGCTGTTCGTGATGACCTGATGGATCAACACTGTCTAATCGTCGGCCATCCTCGGCTGCGCCGTAGAATTGTAGCCGGGCTCCGCCTAGGGCAAGGAGTCCGACCGTCTCAGCTTGGTGATTTCCTGGGGACGTTTGACCCTGACTGGAGAGTGCAGTTCGAGGCGTACATGAGTGAGGACGATAACGCCCGAAGGGATCGCCTGGGTGCTATGGTTGACGCTCGCAAGAAGATCGCGCATGGCGATGGTGAGCAGGTTCGCGTTTCCAGTGCTTTGGTGTGGTCTGACACGGCTCTGGAAATTGCGTCTTGGCTTGAGAGGATCCTGTCGCCTAACGTTTCCAAATGAGTACTGCCGGATCGGGGTCGTGCTTGCAGCGACCCAAGAAGAATGTGGGCGACCCCTCGGGTTCTGAGAAGCTCAACGAAATGCCCGCTCCTATGGGACCGGATCACGCGAGGTAGTCAAACAGTCCTTCGCTGAGTGGGCGTTCCAGCCGTATGTGCATCCTGACCACCGGAAGCCGTTTTCCCGAGTCGTCCGGCATGCTGGTATCGATCGCTTCGCTTACCGCCGCCTTTCCCAGATAGTAATGGTCGGCCCCTTCCGCTCCGTCGCGCTGGACAAAGACGTGGAGCGTGGTTGCCCCTGATGTTAAGGCCCGTACGTCCTTGCTTTCGAGTGTCCGATTATTCTTTGAGAACCACCGCATCGTTTGCGGATCAAGGAGTTCGTCCTCGTATGCGGTGCGCGCGTCGACGTCGTGCGCCTTATGCAAGGTGGAGAAGGCTGCGCAAACGCCGAGATCCTCGTCGACTTTATACCCGTAGATCGTCGAGGCTGTGCTACGGGACCATCCCAAGATGCGTGCTGCATCGCGGCGCGAGTACTGCATCCCCGCAGTGAATGGCTCGTCGGGCGCGTAGCGCTCGGCGATGAGTGCGAAGCCCGTGGTTACCAGGTCGTGGGTGGCTGCGACGAGCGCCGGTGAGTCGGCCCACTCGGTTAGAAACTCTTGCGTGAGGCGTACGCGCGAACCTGCGACCTCGGCGATGCCGTCGACGTAGCGCTTCTGGTCTGCTTGTGGGTAGCGACGCAGGGCGAGCGTGTCGATCGCGCTCTCTACTTGAGTGTCTGATCCGAGCATGCCACGCGTCGCAATCCCTGCCGTCAGCTCGGACCTCGTGACGACCTCACGGTCGAGAAGGAGCTCGAGCAGGACGAGCTCGTGGAGTCGCTTTGCTGCGAGGACCTCATGGGAGAGCAGGGCGAGGTAGCGGCTGGCTCGCGGCGACAGAGTTGTCTCGACTCGCAGGAGCCTGCGGGCCAGCTCGGGGTAGTGCTCTTCGCGGGTAGCGAGGAGAACGGGGTCGACAGACTTGAATCGGTGGAAGTCGCCAAGGGTCGGCACGCGACCCACCCTGTCCCGCATCGCTGTCATCGCGAGCTTGAGGTTGCTCATGCTGTCGAGTCTGTTCTCCGTGATCGACCGCAGCACGCGATCTCGGGAGAGCTCGTCGAAGCTCACGCTGGATAGTCCGGGCAGTGAGCCTCCGTCAACAGCCTCGTTGAGCTTCTCGCGCAGGGACTCCTTATTCAGGGTCTGGTCCCCAAACAGCGCGATTGGGATCAGATAGTTGTTGGCGTAGTTGCCGATGAAGTCGATGACGACGAGATAGTCCTTGCCCGTGGCGAGCCGCAGGCCCCGACCGAGTTGCTGGACGAAGACGATCGCCGATTGAGTCTGGCGGAGCATCACCACTTGGTTCACAGAGGGAATGTCGACACCCTCGTTGAAGATGTCGACGGTCAGGAGGTAGTCCAACTCTCCTCGCTCGAGCTCAGCGACGCGTTGCTCGCGGTGCTCGATGCTGTCGTCACTGGTCAACGCCACCGTCCGGAGCGCTCTCCCTCTCAAGGAGCGGGCGTTCAGTGCCGCGGAGAGCGCCTGTGCCTCCTCCTTTCGGCTGCAGAAGATCAGTCCGCAAGGCTGCGTGCCGGCCTGGCCATACAGGTCGAGCTTCGCGATGAGGTGTTCGATGCGCTCGGGGTTGATGAGCCGGTTCAGTTCGGCCTCTGCCGTGAGGACGGTGCCGTCGTCGAAGGCCACATCGGCTACCCCGTAGTAGTGGAATGGACTGAGCATCTCGGCCTCGAGGGCGTCGTGCAGACGGATCTCGTAGGGGACGTTGTAGTCGAAGAGCTCGAAGACGTTGAACGCGTCTGTGCGCTCCGGCGTCGCCGTCATTCCCAGCAGGAAGCGCGGCTTCAGCGTGTCGAGCACGCGCCGGTAGGTCGGCCCTCCGGCGCGATGCGCCTCGTCGACGATGACGTAGTCGAAGGCGTCGGGGTCGATCCCGTCAAGCACCTGTGGCTGTGAGAGGGTCTGGATCGTCGCGAAGACGTAGCGTCGATCTGCCTGCTTGTATCGGCCGGTGAGCTTGCCGTAGTCGGAATCGGAACCGCCCAGCACGTGCTGATAGGACGCGATGGTCCGGTCCAAGATCTGCTCTCGGTGGACGATAAAGAGCAAACGACCGGGCGCGGCGGCCCGCACGTCGAGGGCGGACAGGATGGTCTTGCCGGTACCTGTCGCCGAGATGATGATCGCCCGCTCCGCACCTTCAGCTCGCGCCAGCGAGAGCGCGAGGAGTGCATCCTGCTGCATCGCGTTCGGCTGGATGCGCTCAGCCCCTACGCCGAGCGGTGTCCGGACGGCAGCACGAGGCGGAGGCGGCACGTAGCGGCTCGCGTACTCTGCGATCCACTCGGCGGTGAGCGGCGTGGATGATGAGACTTCCCGTCCGACAAGCTCCTCGAACTGCTGCGCGAGGTGACTCCCGCGGGCAGCGGAGACCTTGAGATTCCACTCATGGTTGCTCGAGAGCGCCGCACTCGTCAGGTTCGAGCTTCCGATGACCGCCGTGAGGCTGGGTCCGCTCTCGAAGACGTATCCCTTGGGGTGGAACGCTTGGGAGTGGTGGATCCGGACGTCGAATCCGAGCTGTGTCTTCAAGGCCAGCAGCTCTGCGAAAGCGTGGGGGCTGTTGAAGGCGAGGTAGTCCGAGGTGATCACGGTGCCGTGACCATCGAAGTCGATCAAGTGCTGCTTGAGCTGTGCGATCGCCCCTGGGGAGATGAACGCCACCGAGAAGATGAAGCGCTCGCAGCGACGAAGCTCCTCGAGGAGTGTGTGCTCAACGGTGGTGCCGTCGCCGTTAAGGACGAGTCCGGGGACGTGGTGTAGCGGCGCCGCGACCTCGACGTTGAGGTACCCGTAGTGGAGGTCGCTACTGAACTGCTCTGACCAGTCGGCCGAATCGTTCATGCGCCCAGATCGGCCATGATGCGCCGGACGGCAGGGATGTCGGCGGGTGCCCACTCAAGGGTGTCGAGGTCGGCAGGCTTCAACCACGCCAGGTCGGCGTGTTCGGTCAGCTTCGGTGAGCCCGATACGAGGTCGCAGTAGAAGGTGGTCAGCGTGACCTCGCCAAACGGGTACACGTGCGTCGTGGTCTCCACCTCGTCGCCCACGCGCACGGTGCAGTCGAGCTCTTCGTCGATCTCACGCTCCAGCGCGCTTCTCGGTGTCTCGCCCGACTCGATCTTCCCGCCCGGGAACTCCCAAAGGCCCGGAAGCGATCCGTCCGGGCCGCGCTGCGCGCACATCACCAAGCCGTCTCGGAGAATGACTGCTCCGACGACGCGAATCTTGCGCACGACCTGGCCTCCCGTTTGCTCGTCATCCGGAGGGCTCCGAACCAGCTCGTTGAGCTTAGCTGCGGCCTGGCGGGGTCGCTCAGGACCCGAGACGAATCGGTTCGCCGGGCGGTCGCGCCATCGTCCGGGCAGCATGAGGAGTGACCGATCAAACGCTGCGAGACGAAGGAGTCCCTATGCCCCACCTGCTCTGCTTCGAGTTCCCCTCCGACGGGCCGTTCGGCCCCGAGGCGACGCCCGTCTACAGCGAGCTCGCCGGCGACATCGCGCACGAGGACGGCCTGATCTGGAAGGTGTGGACCGAGGACGCCGAGCGCGCTCGCGCGGGCGGCGTCTACCTGTTCGCTGACGAGGAGAAGGCCGCCCGGTACGTCGAGAAGCACTCAACCCGCCTCGGAACCTTCGGGATCACCGACATCGAGGTCCGCTCGATTGGCGTCCAGGGCGACCTCTCTAGCATCACCCACGCCACCCTCGCCTGACCCGCCGCGCGCCCAGCCCTGGCGCTCCGCTGCCGTCAGGGCTGGACTGGTCCCATGACCGTCGCCCGCAGCGCCGCCCTCCTCGTGGTTCGCCCCGACCCCGACCCCGACCCCGACCCCGACCCCGACGCCGGTCCGCTCCTCCTCATCGGTCACATGGGCGGCCCGTTCTGGGCGCGCAAGGACGCCGGGGCGTGGTCCATCCCCAAGGGCGAGCACGCCGACGACGAGCCGGCCGAGGCCGCTACGCGCCGGGAGCTCGCCGAGGAGACCGGCTACGTCTACCCGCCCGACGCCGAGCTGGTCTACCTCGGCGAGTTCGCCCAGTCCCGCAAGACCGTCCGGGTCTTCCTCGGCGTCGAGGAGCCCGACCTCCCAACCACCTGGGACCTCGCCGACTTCCGCAGCAACACCTTCGAGCTGGAGTGGCCGCCGCGGTCGGGCAACATGCGCGAGTTTCCCGAGCTGGACCGCGTCGGCTGGGTCTCGACCCAGATCGCGCGCACGCTCCTGGTGAAGGGCCAGATCCCGGCGGTCGAGGCCGCCGTCACCCACCTGGGCGAGGAGACGAGCGACCCCGCGGTCGCCCGGTTCCATCCGCCGGCCTGAATGTCGTACCTCAGGCCTACCGTGAACGCAGCAGCACTGTTGCCGCTCGCGACCCACTCCGCGATTCCGTCGTCCAGGAGCACCGCCCCCCAACCGAGGAGAGAACGTGACCGAACCGCTCGCCGTCGTCGTCCGCAACGACACCCTCCACCTCGGCCCCGTGAACGTCCACTTCCGGCGCACCGTGCGGATCCCCGAGAAGGGCCTTCACCACCTGCCACCCAGCCTCGGATCGTTCCCGCTCCGTCGGGTGCAGGACTACCCCGACACCGTGCCCGCTGACTGGCTCGCCCGCGGCGGCGTCATGCTTCCGATCCGTCAGCGCGAGGCGATGTGGCTCGATCTCGGCGGCGCCGAGCCAGCGGCGCTGCAGGTCGCTCTCGGCAAGGTGTGCGCCGTCAGCGGCGCGATCTGGTCCGCGACGCTGACCGCCAACCCGCAGAACTACGTGTCCCTCCCGCGGCAGCCCTGGCTCGACGGCATCAACTCGGGCGAGGGGTCCGTGCGCCAGTTCGTCGCGACCCGGCTCGGGCTCGGCGCCACGGTCGAGGGCCAGGTCACCGGAGAGGAGACGGTCGGCGGCTTCCAGCTGCGCGCTGTGGGCCTCACCGCCCAGGCGCTCGAGGTCTGGAAGGCGCAGGAGGTGGCGTCCCCGCAGATCCGTGGGGCGGCAGGCGTTCACGCGATGGCCGGCGCCCCGCTCGGCATGGGGGTCGGCGCCGGCGGCACGATGCGCCAGGAGATCTACCGCGACTCCCGTCCTCTCGACGACTACGACGCCGAGCGTTCCTCCCGCGTGTTCGTTCACCTGTGCTCCGCCGAGCAGTGGACGGCGATCACGGGGGAGGCGCCCCCGCCGTCGCCCATCGACCGCGAGACGTACGTCCACCTCAACCTGCCGTGGTTCGACTACTTCGACGACGACGGCGAGGACCTCGCCCCGAGCGACACCCTCGCCACCGTCAAGACGGTCGGCGATGTGCTGGAGCTCGACGAGCCCGCCTTCACCCCCACGAAGCCGGCGACCGTGGTCGTGCTGAAGGACCAGGGAGGGGACGCCGTCGCACCGGGGGAGTGGTGACCCGGGTGCACCCCGCCCCTTGCCATCCGTCCCCCCATCTGGGGAGGGTGGACGGATGAGATGCTCCGCTCTGACCCTCAGTGCCGTGCTCCTCGCGGGTTCGCTCGTCGCCTGCTCGCCCTCGTCCGACGGCGATGACGCCGCTCCGGACGAGTCCGCGACGCCGTCGACCAGCGAGAGCGCGTCCCCCACCGAGGAGGAGACGAGCCCCAGCCCGACGGCCACCAGCCCCACGGAGACCGAGCCACCGCCGTCGGAGCCCGCCGTCGAGGTCCCCGTCCAGGTGGTGCCGGAGGCGACCCTCGACGCCGAGACCCTCGGCACCGTCGACCAACCGCGCGAGGAGGCTGTCGGCCTCACCGCCTGGCGCCTCCCCGAGGACTGCCAGCCGACGACGCCGGACGCCCTCGACATGTGGACCGTCACCCAGGGCTCGGGTGAGTTCGAGGAGGCCGTCGGGGTCCAGCAGGTCGCGGTGTTCGCGGACTCCGACGCCGCGGCTGCCGCGGCTGACGAGCTGATCGCCGCGATGCAGAGCTGCACGGCGGCCGAGGGCGCGGCGACGCGCTACGTCGTCGAGGGGGTCGACATCGGCGCCCAGGGCAACGGCCTCGCCACCGACTACTACGGCGCGTCCGCCACCGGCGACCTCG
The DNA here is from genome assembly GCF_003121705.1 of Serinibacter arcticus. Lineage (NCBI taxonomy): Bacteria > Bacillati > Actinomycetota > Actinomycetes > Micrococcales > Beutenbergiaceae > Serinibacter > Serinibacter arcticus. The sequence continues at coordinate 2,997,884 of NZ_PYHR01000002.1, forward strand.
CCACCGCGATCGGCGACTACGTCGCGGAGACGCGCCGCGGCACGGCCGTCACCCTCGTCGGCTACCAGGGCGGCGAGAGCCAGATCCAGTCGGCCGGCCAGAGCACCCGACTGCTCCTCGCCACGGCGTGGGAGCGCCTCTGCGTCTACGACAGCGAGGGCTGTTGAGCACCGCCGTCACTCGCGAGTCCGTCCGCGAGCTTGCCCGCGAACAGGCCGCCGACCCCACGACGGTCCGCGAGGTCATTCACTACGCCTTCAACGCCGATCCCGTCAGCGGCGGCTTCGCCTTCCTGCGCGACGAGGTGCTCCTGATCTGCGGCGTGGGCGGCGGGCGGACGTGGACCGTCGACCCCGGCGACGACGACGCGCGGCGCGACGCGATCGACGCCTTCTGGCGGGTCGCGCAGCGGCACAGCCTGCGCAAAAGGCTGGCAGCGCTGGAGCCGGAGGTGCGCGTCGCCGTCGCCGGCCTGGTCGCGGGCGTGCGGAGCGTGCGGAACCTGGACGCGGGGGCACTGAGGGACGACGAGGCCGGCGTCGACCCGTGGGTGGCGGACGCCCACCTCGCCTACCTCCGCTTCCACACGAACGCGAGGACGCAGGCCGAGGCGGTGCTCGCCGTCGAGCGCGCGCTGCGCGACCGCGGCCGCTCGACCCTCCCGATTCACCCGTGCCCGGTCTGCGGCTACCCCGCGCTCGGTGACGGTCCCTACGCGCGGGCGGTGTGCGAGGTCTGCGAGCTGCTGACCGTGTGCGAGCACGGCCGGGAGGTCCGTGGAGCGCCGACCAGCCGGTTCGGTGGGTTCGTCGCCCGGCACGCCGACGACGAGTCCGAGTGCGAGGCGACGACGGCGAGCGGCGCCGTCGTCATCGGGGAGCGCGCGGTGATGATGACCGGGGTGGACGGGAGCGTCGTCGTCGAGGTCGTGGCGTAGGCCGGGTCCGGGCAGGCCGTCCATGCCGAACCCGGTGCCGGCCGGCATCGGACGTGGCTGCCCAGGCCCCGACAGCCCTCGTCGCTCGATGATGCTCGTTGGCGATGAGAGCGGGCGGCTTGACCCCGCCCCTACGTCAGGGTGATGACTGAGGGGCATGAACCTCGTGCCCGCCGCCTATCTCGCGTCCTACGTGCTCTCGCTGCTCGGCACCTCGATCGCCGGCATCGCCCTTCCCCTGATCGTGCTGCAGACCACCGGGAGCGTGCTCGGTACCGGTGCGGTCGCTGCGGCGACCGCCGTCCCCGCCGTCCTCGCCGGCTTGTTCATGGGCGTCGTGATCGACCGGATCAACCGGCGCACCTCCTCGGTGGTCACCGACCTCGTCTCGGCCGCCGCGATCGCGGCGCTCCCCCTGATCGACGTCGTCACCGGCCTCAGCCTCGGCTGGTTCATCCTCTTCGGCGTCATCGGCTCCCTCGGCGACGTGCCGGGCATGACGGCGCGCGAGACCCTGCTGCCGGCGATCGTGCGCCACGGCCGGATCAGCGCTCAGCGACTGATGGGGATGCGTGAGGCACTGGGCGCCGTCGCCCTGATCGTCGGCCCAGCGGCGGCAGGGGTGCTCATGGTCGCCTTCGACGGGTCCACGGTCCTGTGGATCACGGCGGGGACGTCCCTGGCGGCAGCGCTGCTCACGCTGCTCATCCCGCACCGGGTGGGGGCGATCGTCGCCTCCGACGGTGCGGCGCCCCCGGCCTCGACCCGAGGCCGGACCTGGAGTCGCCTCCGGGAGGGTTGGCGGGTGCTGTTCCGCAGCCCGTTCCTGGTCGCGACGACGACGCTCAGCCTGGTCTCGGTGCTCGTCCTCGCGTCGCTGCAGGGCCTGATCCTGCCCGTCTGGTTCACGCTCGTGGAGCAGCCGGGGATGCTCGGGTTGGTGCTCACCGCACTCGGCGGCGGGACCTTCCTCGGCGGCGCCGCCTACGCGACCGCCGGGGCCCGGGGGCGCCGCCGCGCATGGTTCCTGTGCGGGCTGATCGGGACGGCGACCGGGTTCGCGATCATCGCCACCCTCGGGTCGGTGTGGATCGTGCTCACGGGCGCGTTCGTGGTCGGAGTGGCGAACGGGCTGTTCGGGAGCCTCCTCGGCGTCCTCATGATCGAGCGGATCCCCGAG